>DFMV01000053.1:0-22918 GCA_002375765.1 Rhizobiales bacterium UBA3584
TTAAGCGACGATTTTGGAGACGACGCCGGCGCCGACGGTGCGGCCGCCTTCACGGATGGCGAAGCGGAGCTTTTCTTCCATCGCGATCGGAACGATCAGTTCCACGTTCATTTCCACATTGTCGCCAGGCATCACCATCTCGGTGCCTTCGTTCAGCGTCACCACACCGGTCACGTCCGTCGTCCGGAAATAGAACTGCGGGCGGTAGTTGGTGAAGAACGGCGTATGACGGCCACCTTCTTCCTTGGTCAGGATGTAGGCTTCAGCAACGAACTTGGTGTGCGGGGTCACCGAACCGGGCTTGCACAGAACCTGACCACGCTCGACCTGCGTACGGTCGATACCACGGATCAGAGCGCCGATGTTGTCGCCCGCTTCACCCGAATCGAGCAGCTTGCGGAACATTTCAACGCCGGTAACGGTCGTCTTGAGCGTCGGCTTGATGCCAACGATCTCGACTTCCTCGCCAACCTTGACGATGCCGCGCTCCACGCGACCGGTCACAACCGTGCCACGACCCGAGATCGAGAACACGTCTTCGACCGGCATCAGGAACGGCTGGTCCTTCGGACGCTCGGGCTGCGGAATGTAGTCGTCCACAGTGCGCATCAGCTCGAGAACCGCGTCGTGACCGATTTCCGGACGCTTGTCTTCAAGCGCCATCAGGGCCGAACCCTTGGTGATCGGAATGTCGTCACCGGGGAATTCGTACGAGCTCAGAAGTTCGCGAACTTCGAGCTCGACCAGCTCGAGCAGCTCTTCGTCGTCGACCTGGTCGACCTTGTTCAAAAAAACCACAAGCGCCGGCACGCCAACCTGACGGGCAAGCAGGATGTGCTCGCGGGTCTGCGGCATCGGGCCGTCGGCAGCCGAAACAACAAGGATCGCGCCGTCCATCTGGGCCGCACCGGTGATCATGTTCTTCACATAGTCAGCGTGGCCGGGGCAGTCGACATGCGCATAGTGACGCTTTTCGGTCTCGTATTCGACGTGCGCCGTCGAAATCGTGATCCCGCGAGCCTTTTCTTCAGGCGCCTTGTCAATCTGGTCGTAAGCAGAGAACGTCGCCCCGCCAGTCTCCGCCAGAACCTTCGTGATCGCTGCTGTCAACGACGTCTTGCCATGGTCAACGTGACCAATAGTGCCGATGTTGCAGTGCGGCTTGTTACGGCTAAATTTTTCCTTGCCCATTGCTCACAACCGTTAATCAAGAGTTAGAACTGCGGGGGCGTTTACCCGGTTGGGCGCTGAGAGACAAGTGGTTTTTCTGCTTCGAACATCAACGCCTGCCCCGGCACCCGCCCACAGCAAAAAGGAACGGTCGAAAACCGTCCCTTCCGCTGTTCGTAACAATAGCCAAGGTCAGTAGATCAGGCGCGCATTCCGCTCGCCCACCGTTTCAAAGGTCGGGCATTTGATGATGATGCGAATATCGTCATAGTCCCGGTCGGTCCAAGCAATATGCTGCCAGTTGCTGGAGGTACCCGACAGCCCAGGGGGCCGATCTTCCCAGCCATAGTACATATACTTTCCCTCATTACCATCGCAACTCCCAGTGGCCCGCTGTGGTGTGCGATTGGTACCCTCAGGGATAACGCCGCCCTGGCTTGCCGGGCGACAGTCTTCGATCGTGTCACAAAGAACAGTCTCGAGAATATTGACCGTCTGTCCCGCCGGGACATAGGGCTCTGGACCCTGGAGTCCAGCGTATTGCTCGGTGGTGCTTCCCAACGTGAAAAAGGTATCGGTGTAATAGTTGAAGCGGCCCGTCTTCTTGTCTCCACCGTTGTTGGGCGCTGCGCCGGTGTCCCAGTACTGCTGCTGCGTACGAGCGAAACGGACGTTCTCCAACCGAAAGCTCAGGAAAGAGCCTTGCGCACAGTCGGGCCACATATACTCGTATTCGCGGTCGTTGGTGTTGGCACCTTCCGATATACGCCACGGGCCCTGCTCTACCCCATCCAATCCAAGAGGGTTCGACGTGGCTATGCTGTTATAAATCGAAACCAGACCCGGTGTGGTCGGAGGTGAATCGAAATCGGCAAGAAACTCCGAACCGCCGTTGTCGGCTACCGGCACCATGCGCGTCCGACGCGGCAAATCCGGGTCATTTTCCGGGCGATTCGGCCAAAAGCAATACATCCAGAGCCGGTTAAAATCGCCGGCCTCGGGATCAAGTAATGAAGTGTCAGGCGGCTCTCGAACTTCTTTAACGTCAGAAAACCGCACGGTCGCCGATACTGAGACAAGTTGGGTGTCCGGAACCCCGGGCAGGATACTCATGAACGCGAGTGGCACCAGTGCAGAAGCAGTTACCTCAAGGTCGTAGTCGCTGATCCGGTCTGGTGTGAGAATGACGTTTTGCGCCCAGCTGCCCTGATACTCACGATCGATTTCAGCTAACGCTACAGATTCAACGAGCCCCCATTTTGTCTGCCAGGTCTCATCCTCTTCCACGAAAGCGCTCAAGGCGGCCGAATCGACCTGATTTTGCAGAAATTCTCTTACATGCTGAAGGCGTACGTAATCGACGGCCCATCCGGCCATCGCGATGAACGGTATTGCCATAACGGCGAAAATCACGGCCACGACGCCATCTTCGCGCCGGACCAAGTCCCACAAACTGCGTCCCATGCCCGTTCGTCCATCTCCGGCGCCTTTGGCGCCCAATAAACCGCACGATTGCGACCGGCATTGCCGGTTCTACGTAGATCACACAGTATCGGAATGGATTTTCAGTAAACTTACGCCGTTTCAGCAAAACTGCATGAAAGGGTTTACTGGGCGTTAAGCAACTGAGCCCAGTTCAATAGAACGATTTCGCGCGTTCGACCTCACCGCGCGAACCGATGATGATTCCAATCCGTTGATGCAGGTTCGAAGGCTCGAGGTCGAGAAGACGCTCCGTCCCTGTACTTGAGGCACCACCAGCCGCTTCGACGATCATGCTCATGGGATTGGCTTCATAAAGTAGGCGCAGTCGTCCCCCCTTGCCTTTGGTGTCCTCATCCTCGGGATAGAGAAAGACTCCTCCCCGGCACAATATGCGATGTAGATCGGCGACCATCGCTGCGCACCAGCGCATGTTGTAGCTCTTGCCGAACGGGCCGGACTTTCCGGCAAGGCAGGCGTCGATGAAGGCGCGGGTCGGCGCATACCAACGCGTTTGGCGCGATGCATTTATGGCGAACTCGGCCGCCTCTTGAGGGATTTCCACCTTGTCCCGAACCACAACGAATTCAGCACTTGCCTCGTCCAGGCTGAACACTGTTACCGCCTGCCCTGTCGTCAGCACCAGAAGTGTAGCGGGGCCATACAGGGCGTAGCCCGCGGCAATCTGCTTTTTCCCCGGCTGCAATACATCTGCAGTCGTGATCCCTGAACTCTTGCGCAGGTCGAGCACGGAAAAGATGGACCCCACCGCGCCGTTGATTTCGAGATTGGACGAACCGTCAAGCGGATCGAAAACCAACGCATGGCGCGCATTGCCCGCTCCAGCCACCAGTTCTATGTCGTCCAGTTCCTCCGATACCATGGCAGCCAGAACCCCGCTGGCCTCTCCCCGCCTCAGAAAAATATCGTTGGCGACGACGTCGAGCTTTTTCTGCACTTCCCCTTGCACATTTATTGCCTGCGCAGCCCCTGTGTCACCGGCCGTCGAGGCTACGCGCAGCGCGACCGAAATCTCGATAGCGCAGTCGGCGACCATCCCGAAAATGCCCCCTACAGCCGCATCGAACCTGCTTTCCGCGATCCAGGTTTCAAGAGTTTTGCGTGCCACGTGCCATCTCCAAAGGGGGTTTCCAGTCCTGCTTATGCTGCAGGGCCGCGGGCGTCCAGACCAACCAAAGTCCTAACAGCCGCAACTGGGAAAATTCCTGGCTTGGCGTCCTCACGACCTGCCGATCCTCGCACGCGAGCGCACGTATTGGTGCCCTGCCGCCGTTTAAGGGCTAGGCAGGCGGTTCTGCCGCCGCTAACCTTCAAAGGGGATGAGGAAAGACAGGCTGCGCCAATATGTACAGATCGCGCTGGCAGCGCTGGTGGTCGTCACCAGCGCCATGGGAGCCCGCGTCTTCTGGGAACAATCGGCGCTTAGCGCCGCGCGATCCACCGGGGAAACGCGCGCCGAACTCGTCGCGCAGACGATAAGCGACACCATTGCCCAAAATACCCATTTTCCATTGGTGCTCGCACTCGATCCGGACGTGCAGGCCGTCCTTGGCGGATCGTCGGACCCGGACGCCATAGATGTTCTAAATCGCAAGCTCGAGACAATCGAAGCGTCGGGCAGCCCGGCAGCGCTCTACGTCATGAAACCTGATGGTCACACGATCGCAGCCAGCAACTGGAATACCGAGGGCAGCTTTGTCGGCCAATACTACGGCTTCCGATCCTATTTTACCCAGGCCATAGCCGGTGGCGAGGGCACCTATTTCGGCATTGGCGTTACGACCGGCAGAGCGGGCTATTTCATTGCCCGCGCAGTCGGCGGAGATAGGCCGACCGGGGTCACCGTCGCCAAGATCGAATTCGATGACCTCGAAGCAATCTGGGCCCGAGCCGCGGAACACATAATGGTGACAGATGAGAACGACATCATCTTCCTCGCCAGCCGTCCCGACTGGAAATACCGCTCGCTCGCACCGGTGGACGAAACCGCCATCACCAGAATCCAGAGCACCCAGCAATATGCGGGCACTGAAATCGAACAATTGCGGATCGAAGAGCACTCGTCCGACGGTGGTCAGGTCTGGATCGAAGGTCTTCCCGCCAATGGGAGTTTTTTACGCCAGACGGTTCACATTCCCGAGCTGGGCTGGACGGTAAACCAACTTACGGATCTCTCGAGCGTCGCCGATGCAAGTCGCGACGGAACCATGATCGGCGCAACGGGCTCGGCCTTGGTGATCGCCATCCTGTTTTACCTCGCCCAGCGCCAGCGGAGCTTTGCCATGGAACGGACCGCCAGGGCCGAACTCGAACAGCGCGTTGCGGAGCGCACCAGCGCGCTTCGTGAGGTCAACGAGACCCTGCATATCGAGGTGGAGGAGCGCCGGCGAACTGAACGCGAACTGCGCAGCGCGCAGAACGATCTGATACAGGCGGGAAAGCTCGCCGCGCTTGGGCAGATGTCTGCTGCCATAGCGCACGAGATCAACCAGCCCCTTACCGCCATGCGCACCTATATTGCCACCACACGGGTCTTTGCGCCTCTCGGCGACACCGGTGCCGTCCTCGACAATCTCGAAAAGGTGGACAATCTGGCTGTGCGCATGGGGCGAATTACCTCCCACCTCAAATCGTTCGCGCGCAAGGAAGGCATGGGCCCGGCTGAAGTGATTTCGGTGGATCGTGCCGTCCAGAAGGCGCTCGACCTTGTTGACGTTCAACTGCAGACAGAGGCCATCACAATACGAACATCGATTATCCCAGCCTTTACGCTGGGAAACGACGTCCGGCTCGAACAGGTCGTCATCAATCTGGTCCGTAACGCCATCGACGCTGTGTCCGAAACGCCCGATCCGATTGTCGAGCTCTCCATGCGTGCCGCTGGCGAACGCATCTTCATCGAGGTCCGTGACAACGGTCCCGGCTTCGACCTGGCCATACTGGAAACGCTGTTCGACCCCTTCGTCACCACCAAGTCGTCCGGGGCCGGTCTGGGTTTGGGCCTGACGATCTCCTACGAGATCATTCGCGAGTTCGGTGGCTCGCTCAGAGCTGCAAACCGTCCTGATGGCGGCGCTGTCCTGACTATCGAACTCCTTGCGGCAAACCAAGCATCGCCGGCACTGCAAAGCGAGGTGGCAGGCAATGGCTGAACGGCAGACCGTCGTTTTCGTCGATGACGAAGAGCCAATGCGCCATGCGGTGCAGCAATGGCTCGGGGTCGCCGGACATGATGCGCAGAGCTTCGGATCGGCCCAATCCGCGCTCGAACATATTTCAGCGGGCCTCAACGGTATCGTCCTCACAGATTTGCGCATGCCATCCATGGATGGCATGGCTCTGTTGCGCCGCATCCTGGAAATCGATCCGGACATCCCCGTGATCCTCATGACCGGTCAGGGCGACATTGAAAGCGCTGTCGAGGCGATGCGTATCGGTGCATATGATTTCATCGAAAAGCCCTTCGATCCCGAACGCCTGGCTCAGACCGTACGCCGCGCAACCGAGAAACGTCGCCTTGTACTGGAAAACCGGTATCTGGCAGCGGCAGCACCGGCCGACACGTTGCGCAACAGGATTCTGGGCACCTCGCGCGAAATCGAGCGCCTTCGCGAAGCAGTATCAGAAATCGCGGCAACCGACGTCAGCGTCGTGCTCTATGGGGAAACCGGATCGGGCAAGGATCTCGTGGCTCGATGTCTTCATGATCTGGGTCGACGCGCGAAGGGCAATTACGTGGCCGTCAATTGCTCCGCCATTCCCGATACTATGGTGGAAACTGAAATGTTCGGGCACGAAGCCGGTGCCTTTACTGGCGCCGCCGGCCGCCGGATCGGCAAGATCGAGCACGCAAGCGGGGGCAGCCTTCTGCTCGATGAAGTTGAATCGATGCCTTTGGCAATGCAGGCCAAGCTCTTGAGAGCATTACAGGAACGCGTCATCGAACGACTTGGCTCCAACACATCCGTTCCCGTCGATTTCCGGACAATTGCGGCGACAAAGCGCGATCTGAAGGCCGAAAGCGCCACGGGAGCCTTCCGTTCCGATCTTTATTTCCGTCTCTCTGTTGTCGAGCTCAACATCCCGCCCCTGCGCGACCGCAGAGATGACATCCCACTTCTTTTCGAGTTTTTCGCGGCAGAGGCGGCCCGCAGCCACAATCGCGAGACCCGGCCCCTTAAAGGAGCCACACTCGACGCCCTGATGCGGCATGACTGGCCGGGCAATGTGCGTGAGTTGCGCAATGTTGCCGAGCGGCACGCGCTGGGTCTTAGCAGTTTTGCGGCCGCCGATAACAGCCGGCCCATAGATCTCGCGGACGTCATGCCTCTCGCCCAGCAACTCGAGGCCTATGAACGTCGCATCATCGAGCGCGCCCTTGCCGATAGCGGCGGCCGCATCAGCGAAGTGATCGAAAAACTTGGCGTACCCCGGAGAACCCTCAACGAAAAAATGACGAGGCTCGGCATCAGGAGACGCGAGGCCGACGATCAATATGGGCAATAAGTTGCGCAAAATCGCTGGCCATCGGCAATTTCTTGCCGATCGCGTTGAATCAAAATGACCACTCGAATCTGTAAGAACCTGAAATGAAAGGATTTATCGCGCCAGGCACATTATCGCGCCGTTGGCACAGCGATTGCAATAAATACCTCGCCGGCCATGCAGAGGAAGCGTGGCTGGTGTAGCGACCGGGATCCCGGCGCTAGAGAGGAACCATGCAGTCCCTTTGGCTGCAATTGGGAGGAAACAATGAAACTTCTGACAGCCTGCGCCATAATCGGCGCGCTGGCGGTGAACGCACCCGCGTTTGCCCAACAGCAACTTTCCATCGCAACCGGCGGAACCGGTGGCGCCTACTATCCGATCGGCGGTGGTCTGGCCGAACTGGTCACCGAAAATCTCGAAGGCTACAGCGCCGTTGCCGAAGTCACTGGCGCGTCGGTGGAAAACATGGCGCTGGTCCATCAGGGTGCGGCCGACTTTGCCATCGCGCTCGGAGACACCGTTGCCCAGGCCTATACCGGCACCGGCGCATTCGATGGTCGTCAGGTCGATATCCTGTCGCTTGGCGCCCTCTATCCCAACGCCGTGCAGATCGTCGTCCCTGCAGATTCCGACATCCAAGGGCTGTCCGACCTCGTTGGAAAGCGGGTTTCGGTCGGCGCACCCGGCTCGGGTACCGAACTCAACGCCCAGGCCATCCTCGATGCCAACGGCATCACTTATGAGGACCTTGCCGCAGCCCAGCGTCTCAACTTCAACGAAACAGCAGATGCCCTGCGCGACGGCGATATTGATGCAGGCATCTGGAGCGTCGGCCCTCCGACCTCCTCGATCATGTCTCTGGCCGTGGCCCGCGAAATTCGCCTGATTCCATTGAGCGAAGAAGAAGTCGCGGCAGCCAAGGATGTCGAGCCGATCTTTGCCGATTACGTTCTTCCGGCCAACAGCTACGAGGGTGTTGATACCGAAACACCTACGGTCGGCATCCCCAACGCACTGGTGGTCAGCGCCAGCATGGATGAAGAACTGGCCTATCAGGTAACCAAGCTGCTCCATGAGCAGGTCGACTACCTGCGGGCAATCCACCCGGCGGCCAACGACACGACGATCGAGTTTGCACTGGGCGCAACCCCGATTCCGCTGCATCCCGGGGCGATCCGCTACTACGAGGAAGCCGGAGCGGACATTCCCGAAAATGCCCGGCCCTAAGGGCAAGATGGGTGGGGCGAGCCTGGTGCTCGCCCTGATCCTTTCAACCGTAGCGCTGTCCGACGAGAACGATGGTCTGGTGCTGGAAGTTCTCCTGGAAAACGGCCAAACCATCTTTCAGGAACCGGTCGCCGAGGGTACGCGGTGGTGCATTTTCTGGAATCATTCGGTCCAGCACTTTCTCGTCCGGGACTGCTTTGTCGCGAGCGAAGGGCAGATGCTACTCGAAAGATCCCATCAACCCGATTTTGCAGCAGGGCTGGGCCATATTCCTGGCCGCGGCACGATGGTTTCGGCACCTGAGGGCGGCTACTGGATCGAGAACATAAACGAGCCCGTACCCAATAATTGCCTGCGCCTGCGTGTAGGGGCGCCCGGAGTCGACCACCGGATCATTGTCAATCAACGAGACGAGAACCTGTCTGCCATAGCGCCACGTGAGGCCGTGCGCATCGTCCTGAATGGCTCAGGACACGAGGGAGAAAATTCATGCTGAAATCGATCTTCCAGCAACAGGGCACGCTGACCCCGGACATACCGCCTCCGACCAGTTCCGTGGTGGAGCGCCCCTGGCCCATCCGTCTGGCGGTCATCATTCTGTCAGTCGCCCTGGTGCTGTTTCAGCTCTACACAGCGGGCATAAATCCGCTCGGTCTCTTCTACCAACGATCCATCCATCTTGGCTTCATCCTGACGATCGCCTTTCTGGTGTTCCCGGTCGCCGGCCCGCACCGCAAGCAAGGTCCGGTAGGAGCCCTGATCGATACCGTATTTTTCGCGCTCGCAATCGTATCGGGCTTTTATATCGCCGTCTTTCTCAACGACATAATCGACCGCGCAGGCTTTTGGAGTTCGACCGACGTTACAGTGGGTGTGATCGCGGTTATCACCCTCCTCGAGGCCAGCCGGCGTGTGGTCGGTAAAGGCATCACCATCATCGGCATCGTTTTCATCCTTTACGCAATGGCGGGACCAAACGGGCCCTTGCCGTGGCTGGGCGACATCATGCCGGGAATTCTCAGCCACCGGGGCTACCCCATCGACCGCCTGGCAGCACAACTCTATCTCGGACAGGAAGGGATTTTCGGCCTCCCGCTCGGCGTGGCCGCGACCTACGTCTTCATTTTCGTGCTATTTGGTGCCGTGCTCGAAGTCACCGGAGCGGGTCACTTCTTCATCGAGCTTGCCTACGCCGCGACCGGACGCCGTCGGGGCGGCCCGGCCAAGGCTGCGGTCGTTGCATCGACGGCCATGGGATCGATCTCGGGTTCGACCATTGCCAATGTGGTCACCACCGGCCCCTTCACCATCCCGCTGATGAAGCGGCTCGGATACAAACCCGCGCAGGCAGGGGGCATCGAAGCCGCCGCTTCAACAGGCGGGCAGATAACCCCGCCCCTGATGGGCGCCGGAGCCTTCCTGATCGCTGAATACACAGGTGTCCCCTACCTCCACATCGTTCTGGTATCGATATTTCCGGCGTTCCTCTATTTCCTGACGGTGTATCTTTTCGTCCATATCATCGCCATTAAGCAGAACATGAAGGGCATGTCGGCGAGCGAATTGCCCTCCGTACGCGAGGTGATGAAAAACGGCTGGCACTTCATGGTGCCCCTCGCGACCCTGATGTATCTGTTGGTCCTCGGCATTTCTCCGATGCGGGTCGGCTTCTGGGCCGTTATTTCGGTGCTGATCGTCGCCATCCTCAAGGGAAGCTATGACTGGCTCCGGTTCGCACCGCGGGAGGACGGAACCAAACGCCCCTCGATTGGCGAAGCTCTCAAGCTCGGCGGTCTTAAGCTGGTTGAGGCCTGTGAGGTCGGCGCCCGCAACGCGCTGACGGTCACGATCGCCTGCGCCATCGGCGGAATAATCGTTGGCATTATTGGCCTCACCGGCCTGGGCCTGAAATTCACTTCCATGATGCTCGCGTTCTCCGGCGGGTACGTGCTGCTGGCCCTCTTGCTGGTGCTTGTCGCCAGCTTGATCCTTGGCTTCGGCTTGCCCGTCACCGCCGCCTATATCGTGATCATCATCCTGGTCGGGCCAGCCCTCAACCAGGAATTCGGCATTCCGCTGCTGATCGTGCATCTTGTGGTGTTCTGGTATTCCCAGGATTCCAACGTCACACCACCGGTCGCCCTCGCCGGTTTTGCAGCGGCAGCAATAGCGCGAAGCGGGCCGATGGAGACCAGCATCCAGGCGTGGAAGTTTGCCAAGGGCCTCTACATCATTCCCATGTTCATGGTGTTTAACCCAGAAATCATCATAGGCGGGCCGCTGCCCATAGTGCTTTGGAACGGCGCGTTGGCGCTTGCTGGCACAGTGGCGTTTGTCGCCGTACTCGAGGGCTTCTTCCAAACCCGAATGCATATCGTCTTGCGGGTGGTGCTCTGTCTTGCCGCCATTGGTTGTCTGTCGCCATATCCGGCCGCTGAAATTGCCGGGTTCTTTGGCTGCGTTGCAATCCTGGGGCATAACGCCTGGCTTGCCTGGCGCAACGACCGAGCCAATCTTCAGCCCGCATGAAAAAGCCCCGGCAACCGCCGGGGCCCGGTCTCCTCTTGAAACGCCCGCCGCTGGTAACGCCGTCGGCGGGTGTTTCTATCGGTTCAGGCGATTGTCTATGAGATTATCGACGACCGCAGGATCGGCGAGCGTCGAGGTATCACCCAGAGCACCGAAGTCGTTTTCCGCGATCTTTCGCAGAATACGACGCATGATCTTGCCGGAGCGGGTCTTGGGAAGTCCCGGCGCAAACTGGATGCAATCGGGAGAAGCGATCGGCCCGATTTCCTTGCGAACCCAGTTGCGCAGTTCGACCAGGAGATCGTCGCTCTCTTGTTCTCCCGACATCAGCGTAACGTAGCAATAAATCCCCTGCCCCTTGATTTCGTGCGGGTAGCCGACAACCGCGGCCTCGGAGACCTTCGGGTGAGCAACCAGAGCGCTCTCGATCTCGGCTGTACCCAATCGGTGGCCGGAGACATTGAGCACGTCGTCAACGCGCCCGGTGATCCAGTAATAGCCGTCCTCATCGCGCCGAACGCCATCGCCGGTGAAATAGAGGCCCTTATAGGTCGAAAAATAGGTCTCGACGAACCTCGCATGGTCGCCCCATATGGTACGCGCCTGCCCCGGCCAGCTGTCGGCTATCGCCAAAACCCCTTCCGCCTTGGTCTCCTCTATCACCTGGCCTTCAGGCGTCAGAACAAGCGGATCGACGCCCAAGAACGGCTTGGTCGCGGAACCTGGCTTGGTCGGGATCACGCCGGGAAGCGGCATGATCATCGACGCGCCGGTTTCCGTCTGCCACCAGGTATCGACGATTTCGCATCGGCCTCGACCGACATGCTTGTGATACCACTGCCACGCTTCGGGATTGATCGGCTCGCCCACCGTTCCGATGAGACGCAAGGATGAAAGGTCGGCCTTTTCGACGTGCTCGACGCCAGCGCCCATGAGCGCACGAATGGCCGTCGGAGCCGTATAGAAGATGTTGACCTTGTGCCGGTCGACCACCTGCCAGAAGCGCGATGGGTCGGGCCAGTTGGGAACGCCTTCAAACATCAGCGAGGTGACGCCGTTGGCCAGAGGTCCATAAACGATATAGCTGTGTCCTGTCACCCAACCGACATCGGCCGAACACCAGTAAACATCATCGGGCCGCGGATCGAAAATCATCTCATGGGTCAGAGAGGCCCAGACAAGATAGCCGCCAGTGGTGTGCAAGACGCCCTTGGGCTTGCCGGTCGAGCCCGACGTATAAAGGATGAACAGCGGATCCTCGGCCTTCATTGGCTCTGGAGCACAGAACGGCTCCACTCCGGCGGCTGCCTCATGCCACCAGACATCACGGCTGCCTTTCATGGCGACGGCGGCTCCGGTATTTTCCACCACCAAAACCTTGGAAACGCCCGGACAATCTTCCAGTGCCTTGTCGACATTGGCCTTGAGCGGAACAGCCTTGCCACCGCGCCGTCCCTCGTCGGCCGTAACCACTATGCTCGAATCCGCGTCATTGATCCGCCCCGCCAGAGCGTCGGGCGAGAACCCGGCAAAAACGACCGAATGTGGCGCTCCGATGCGGGCACAGGCCAGCATCGCATAGGTCGCTGCCGGTATCATCGGCAGGTAGATGGTGACCCGATCACCCTTTTTGACACCCAGATCCTTGAGCACATTGGCAAACCGGCAGACTTCGTCGTGCAATTGCCGGAAGCTGATGTGTTGGGCACGATCTGTCGGACTGTCCGGCTCCCAGATCAGCGCCGTTTTGTCGCCATTGGTCGCAAGGTGCCGATCAATGCAGTTGGCTGAAACGTTGAGAACCCCGTCCTCGAACCATTTGATGGAGACGTCCGGGTAGGCAAAGGTGGTGTTCTTGATTCTGGTGTAGGGCTCGATCCAGTCCAGCCGTCGTCCCTGCTCTGCCCAGAAAGCCTCAGGGTTAGATAGCGATGCTGCGTATTTTTCTTCAAAACTCTCCGGCGTGAGCCGGGTATGCCGTGCCACGGGAGCTTGGCTGTTCATTGTCCATCCTCCTAAATGGCGAGGTATTCTTGCCGCAACTCGGCATTTTCGAGCACTTCGCGAGCTGTCCCGGCGAACGCCACCTCTCCGGTGTCGAGGATAACGGCCCGGTCGGCCAGTTTGAGTGCCGCGACCGCATTCTGCTCCACAATGATCGTGGTGATGCCCAGATCCTTGATCTCGTGCAGGATTGTTTCGATTTCCTGGACGATAACCGGTGCAAGCCCCTCATAGGGTTCGTCGAGCAACAAGAGCTTGAGATCTCGGGCCAGAGCCCTGGCAATGGCAAGCATCTGCTGCTCGCCGCCAGAGAGCGTCGTGCCCTCCTGCCGGCGGCGTTCGGCAAGCCGGGGAAAATGACCGTAAATGCGGTCAAGGTCCCATCCAGTGCCCGGCGCCACCTGGGCAAGGGCCAGATTTTCCTCGACCGACAACCCTTGAATGATGCGGCGGTCCTCCGGAACGAGTTGGATTCCGGATCGAGCCGCTTCAAAGGCCTTCATGCCATGCACCGGCTGGCCGTCGAGCCAGATTTCCCCCTGGTGCAAGCTGGGATTGTCGAGCCGTGCAATGGTGCGCAGGGTCGAAGTTTTACCCGCGCCATTGCGCCCCAATAGCGCAAGAATCTTGCCGTGAGGCACCTCGAAGCTCACCCCCTGCACGATGTAGCTCTCGCCGTAATAGGCGTGGACGTCCTGCACGGACAGAAACGGTGCATCGGCCTGAGCCGTCGCTTCCGGCTGCATGTTTGTCGAGACGGCGTTCATTAATGCGCTCCTCCCAGATAGGCTTCCTGTACGCGCGGATCGCCACGCACGTCCTCGGGCAGGCCCTCGGCGATGATCCGCCCGCCGGCCAGCACCGAGATCTTGTCAGCAAGCGAAAAAACCACATGCATATCGTGCTCGATGATCACCTTGGTCATGCCGCGGCTCTTGATCTTTTTGAGCAGCTCGATTGTGGTGTTGGTGTCATGACGGCTCATCCCGGCCGTCGGCTCGTCCAGTAGCAAAAGCCGGGGCTTCTGGATCAGGCACATCGCCAGCTCCAGCCGGCGTTTGTCGCCGCGCGACAGAGAACCCGCGTGAATGCCGCGCCGGTCAATCAACCCGACATCTTCCAGCATAGCTTCGGCTTCCTCGCGCAAAGCTGTCTCTCGTTCGAAAGGCTTGGCCAGATTGATCTTGAATGCACCGTCGCGTCGGGCAAAGGCAGGCGTCATGACATTCTGAAGCACGGAAAGGTCGGAAAAGATTTCCGGAGTTTGAAAGACGCGGCAGACGCCGAGCTGATTGATCTGGTGGGGCTGCTTGCCAGTCAGCACCGTGCCATCAAAGACCACAGCGCCGCTGGTGGGCGGGATGCGTCCGATGATGACATTGAGCAGGGTTGATTTGCCCGCCCCGTTCGGCCCGATGATCGCATGCGTCTTGCCCTCCTCGACCTGCAGGTCGATGTCGGCGAGAGCATGCAGACCACCGAAGTTCTTGTGCACATCGGCGACATGCAGAACGACATTCTTATTGGCTTCCATGACCAACCTCCTATTCCGCTGCCGATGTGCTGAGTTTGGCTTGCGTCTCTTCGTGCTTGCGGCCGTTGCCGACCAGCGAGCGGATACGCCGAACGCCTTCCATGATACCGCCCGGAAGGAAGACGACGACCAGTACGAACACCAGTCCCTCCGTGAGCTTCCAGCCTTCGCCCACGAATTTCGACGCCACGGTGACCGCGAAGTCCTGAATACCGTCGGGCATCCAGTCGAAATAGAACTGGAGGATGCGATCATTGTAGGCCGAGAATATATTTTCCATGAATTTGATGAGCCATGCCCCGATGACCGGCCCGATCAATGTGCCGACGCCACCAAGGATGGTCATCAAGACAACCTCGCCCGAAGCTGTCCACTGCATGCGTTCGGCACCGGCCAGCGGATCGGTTACCGCCAGAAGACCGCCGGCCAGGCCAGCGTACATGCCGGAAATAACGAAGGCCGCCAGCGTGTAGGGACGCGTGTTTACCCCCATGTAGGATAGACGTGTCTGGTTGGATTTGACCGCCCGCAGCATCATTCCAAATGGAGAAGTGAATATCTTCTGGGCGATAAAGAACACCACGAGCAGGATCACGGCGCAGAGATAAAAGCCCCCCATGCCCCCCAGAGCATTGCCCAAAAGACTCGGAGAGGGGATGGTCGACGAGGTGCCAACAGCAAAGAGGTTATCGAGTACGCGCGGGTCAGAGCCAGCTAGCTGCAGGGCCGTCTCGCCATTAGTGATTGGCGTCAGCACCGAATAGGCAAGGTTGTAGCTCATCTGGGCGAACGCCAGGGTCAGGATCGAAAAGTAGATTCCCGAGCGGCGCAATGACACAAAGCCAATGACCAATGCAAAGACCCCAGCCATGACGATGGCGAAGATCAACGCCGGAATGGCGTCCATCGACAACAGCTTGAACGACCAAACCGCCGTGTAGGAACCGACACCCAGAAAGGCCGCATGGCCGAAGCTGAGATATCCTGTGAGACCGAAGAGGACATTGAAGCCTACCGCAAAGATCGCAAAGATCGTGAATTGCTGCATGAGCCCCGGATACGCCGCCCCTAACGGCTGCAGCCAGACCGGCATGGTGAGAACCACCAGCGAGAAGACCGCAAGGGTGATGTATTCGTTCTTGGGAAGTCGAAAGAAATCCATCTCAGGCCTCCATCACGCCGCGCCGGCCAAGCAGGCCACGGGGACGAACAAGCAGAATGATCACGGCAACCGCGTAAATGATGATCTGGTCGATACCCGGAATTAGAGCCTTGATGGCCGTCATCGAGGCAAAGGACTGCAGGATCCCCAGCAGGAAACCGGCAGCGACCGCACCGGGCAGCGACCCCATGCCGCCAACCACGACGACGACAAACGAGAGCACCAGGAAATCCATGCCAAGATTGTAGTTGGGTGGCAGCAGGGGCGTGTACATGGCGCCTGCCAGGCCTGCCACCACCGCCGCCAGGCCAAACATGATCGTAAAGCGGCGATCGATATTGATCCCGAGCAAACCCACGGTTTCCCTGTCAGCCATGCCCGCACGAACCACCATGCCGAAGGTCGTGAAGCGCAAGAATGCGAACACAGCGGCCAGGACGGCGAGCGAAAAGCCAAGATAGACCAGCCGCCAAAGCGGGTATGTCACCGCACCAGCCTGCATTCCGAACAGCGCGCCGACATCGGTGGCGCCGCGCAGATCGGAAGGGATCGGTTGCGGCCACGGATTGGGACCGAAAAACGCCTTGACCACTTCCTGAAGAACGATGGCTAGGCCGAACGTCACCAGAATCTGTTCGGCGTGGGGACGTTTGTAAAAATGCTTGATCAGCCCGCGCTCCATCGCCACGCCGATGATCAGCATGACGGGGATGGCTAGAAGGATCGAAAACGGTACTGAATAATCAACGAGCACCGCGCCGAAATCGCCGAACCACATCTCGGCCATCGGCGTGCGGACTTCGAGAGGCGAGCCCCAGGGCGAAAGCTGGGTTTCGTCGATCGTGACGCTTTCCATCGTAATAAGCGCACGGAACGTGACCGCGCAGAATGCGCCAAGCATGAACAGCGCGCCATGAGCGAAATTGACGACACCCAAAGTGCCGAAAACCAGAGTGAGGCCCAAGGCGATCAGGGCGTAAGCGCCGCCCTTGTCCAGCCCGTTGAGCAATTGCGCGAGAATCGCATCCATCGATTTGGCTCCAGATGTAGGTTTGTCCGGCCACCGCGGCGGCCGGACATGCAAACAACCGTCAGTTCGGCGTCAGCACATTTGCGGGTCGGACGGGCCCAGGTCGCCGCCGAAGATCGCCGGGTCGTAGGTCACACTGTCGCGCGACGCGGTATTGACCACCTCGAGCAGATCGAACTCGTTGGAAGGCTGTTCCTTGCCCTGAACGACCAGAACGTCCTTGAAGCACTGGTGATCGGAACCACGATAGAGCGTGGGGCCATTTCCCATGCCGTCGAATTCGAAATCTTCGAGCGCGGCAATAACTTCGGGCGGATAGAAGGTCCCTGCCCGCTCCACGGCGTCGCCATAAAGCAGTGTCTGAACGTAGGCAGTGTGCGCGGCCTGGCTGGGGGGTGACCCGTATTTGGCTCCAAACGAAGCGGTAAAGGCTTTCGAGCCTTCATCCTGCATGCTCCAGTACCAGTTCGACGTGCCGTAAACGCCCTGCATCGCTGAGCCGGCACCAGCCGCCATGAGATCGGAGACCAGCGGCAGGACAAGCTGGAAATCCTGGCCGTTGGCCTGACGGTCGCGAAGACCGAACTGGGTGGCCTGAGTCAACGAATTGATGCCGTCAAAGCCATAGTGATTGAGGATCAGAACGTCGGCGCCCGAATTGAGAACCGGTGTAATGTATTGGCTGAAATCGCCGGCACCCACCGGCGTCCGAACCGTTTCCACAGTTTCCCAACCGAGCGCTTCGGTCGCGGCGATCATCGATTCTTCCTGGGTCCAGCCCCAGGTGTAGTCAGCCGTCAGGTGATAGGCCCGGCGATTGTTGCCATAGGCCGCGCCCAGTTGCGGACCGAGACCGACGCCGGACTGGTAGGCATTGAAGAAATGGCGGAAGCCATATCTGCGCTTGTCCTTGCCCGTAGTGTCGTTGGAATGAGTCAATGCCGCCATGAAGATGATCCCCATGTCCTGGCAAAGGCTTTGCACGGCGATGGCCACGCCCGAAGACGAGCCGCCGGTGATCATCACAGCGCCATCGCGTTCGATCATGCGGCGGGCCGATTCACGAGCCGGGTCAGACTGGGTCTGGGTGTCGCCGGTGACATATTCAACGCGCTTGCCCAAAACGCCATTTCCGGTCAGCGTTTTGGACGAAAAATGCGGGATCAGACCTCCGTCGCCCTCGCCATTGAGATGTTCTACCGCCAGTTGGTAGGCCTTAAGTTCATCAGCCCCTTCGTCAGCATAGGCACCGGTTTGGGGTACGTTGAACCCGAGAGTTACCGTATCACCGGTCGGCGCGTTGCAAAATTCCTGCGCCCAAGCCCCCTTGGACAAGATGAGGGGCGAAACCCCCGTCGCCAGGATGCCCGCCATACCCGTCTTGACGACGCGACGACGGCTGATTCCGCGTTTCAAATCGCTCATTAATCTCCTCCTTTGGTGCGGCGGGCCATACCTCCATATGTCCCAAATCCACCGCCAGAGTATCGATTGCCGTTAATACAAGGGCAATATGCTATTGTAATTAATAGGAATTCTTGTAAAGCTTTGACTGATTTCGGCGTACATAGTGTCAAGTAGTTGACAGGCGAGGGCTGTATGCGGGCGCCAATCGGGCTTCGAATAAGTACAAGACGCAAGAATTTGGGGCTTTCTCAGGCGGCCCTGGCACGCAATGTTGAAATCTCGCCCAGCTACCTCAATCTGATAGAGGCCAACAAACGCCAGGTTGGCGGCACCCTGCTCCAGCGCATAGCTGCCCAGCTCGATATCTCTATTGACGAGCTCACGGGTGAGGCAGAACACCGACTCATTCACGAACTGGTTGAGACTTTCGCCGACCCTGCTATCGCCGATGTCGGGCTTGGTATGGAGACGGCCCGCAGTCTTGTCGCAACACAACCCGACATCGCCCGCGTCATCGCCAAGCTTTATCGAGCCTACGTGGCCGCCTCCGCCAGCGCAGACGCCTATGCCAACAGGTTGAGGGCCGATCCGCTGCTCAGTCAGCTTTTGCACCAGGTCCTATCGGGTATTACGGCGGTACGATCCTCGGCCGAAATCCTTGAAGATGTGGAGGATTTGAGTGGTGCGGACCGGGCGCGGTTCGTTGGCTCGATCTCGCGCGAAACGCGCAGCTTGTCGGCAGTCGCACAAAACCTGATCGGACAATTCGACCATGCCAGCACTGTCAGCAAATCCGCATCTGTACGCCGCGAACTCGACGATATGATTTTCGCCGCACGCAATTATTTTCCAGCGCTCGAGCAGCGCGGAGCCGAGATTGCCCGGGACATGCAGGAGTCCGGCGCCCTGGGAGAAGCGGCAATAGCTCATCTCCTGGAAACGGTCCATGGCGTCCGCGTCGAGCGAAATGCCAGACCAAACTCTGGGCGGGCCTTCGGTCATGATGCCGAGCGTGGAGTTTTATGGTTCCGCAACACGGTGCCGCAATCGACCAGGCAGTTTCAGATGGTTCGCCTCATTTCCGAACTGACCAGCGACAGCGCGCTGACCGAAGCGGTCAAAGTTCCCCACCTTTCTTCGCCAACGGCTCGTCACCTCGCCCGAAACTATCTCGCTTCCTACATCGCCGGCGCGGCCCTGTTTCCCTACGACCAATTTCTCAACGATGCCGAAAACCTGCGCTATGACGTCGAGGCTCTTAGCGAACGCTACAATGCCAGCTTTGAGCAGATAGCCCACCGGCTTGTAACGCTGCGAGCGGAGGGCGCAGAAGGTGTACCTTTTGGCTTCCTGCGTTCCGATCCGGCCGGACGCCTGACCAAGCACTTTCCACTTCCGGGCCTGTTGCTGCCGCACACAGGCCATGCATGCCCCCTGTGGGCGCTCTACGCAGCGTTTCGATCTTCCGGCCAACTCGTAAGACAAGTGGTGCGGTTTTCGGACGGCTCGCGGTTTTTGTTCGTGGCCAAGGCGGTCTCTCGCCGTGCATCCGGGTTTGCCGATCAAGCCCTTCCCCATTCGATCCTTTTGGTGACCGATATCCTTCACGCCGATCGTACCGTTTATGCGGACGGCTTGGACCTGGGCGATTCCGATGCCGACGTCCCCGTAGGACCGACCTGCCGGCTCTGCACGCGAACGGACTGCATCAGCCGCGAAGAGGCACCTTTTGCTCCCGGCGATGAGCCCACATTGACCACGGTCCGATCCTAACCGCCAATCAGAGGGACTTGGCGAATGGCGGAAATTGCGGTTATGTGAATGTGAGTCTCGAGGAGGAAGGGGCTCGGAGGGGGAGTTTTGGCGATCGATATTCTCATTGCAGAAGACGAGCCGAGTATACTTGAAGCACTTGATTTCGTTCTGAAAAGAGCGGGATGGACGATCAGCGCCGTCACGGATGGCGAGGCTGTCATGGACGCCGTCCGGCGTTACCGTCCCCGTGTTTTGGTTCTCGATATCATGTTGCCCAAGCGCAGCGGGTTTGAAGTTCTCAAACAAATTCGCGCCGACCGGACCACCGCGGACTTGCCTGTTCTTGTCCTGACCGCAAAAGGCCAGCAGCAAGATCGGCGGATTGCCGAAGAACTCGGCGCCAGCAAGTTTGTTACCAAGCCCTATTCCAATGCCGATGTTGTCGACGCGGTACGCAGCTTGCTTGGCGCGCCCGCGGATGACCGGCAGCCCAGTTGAAGTCGATCCGCGATGACCCGCCGTAAGATCATCGGTGCATCGCTGTTTTTCACACTGTTTGGTGCAATGGCCAGCCTGCCGCCGCTGATCCTGTTGTTCAGGTTCGAAGCGATCATCTTCGGACTACCGGTCGCAACCCTGTTCCTTTTCGGTCTTTGGGTGTTTCTCGTTATCGGCGCTGCCTGGTTCGGATACGCGCTGCCGCGCGATGAACCGCATCAACCGGCGGGCGAGGAACCCCGATGACGCTCACGGCCGACTTCGTCATTGCCACAGCCGTGGCCTATGTCGGGCTGCTGTTTGTCATAGCATATCTGGGTGACCGGCACACGCGAAGCCGAAGCGGCGGCTTTCTGCGCTCGCCCTTCGTCTATACGCTCTCGATTTCTGTCTATTGCACGAGTTGGACCTTCTATGGCGCGGTCGGCACGGCAGCGCGCAATGGCTTGGAATATCTCACGATTTATCTTGGCCCCACCATCGTTTTCATTGGCTGGTGGTTCATCCTGAGGCGTCTGGTCCGCATCAGTCACGACCAACGCATCACGTCCATTGCCGATCTGCTTTCGTCCCGCTTTGGAAAGTCCAGTACGCTGGCCGTGCTTATTACCGTGCTGGCCGTGATCGCTATCGCGCCGTACATAGCCTTACAGCTAAAGGCCATAACCTCCTCTATCGAAGCCATTGCAGGCTCTTCCGAATTCGGGCGCGGCAGCCTGGCAGGTTGGGACGAGGTCGGGCTGGCGTTTGGCGTAGCCGCGGGCATGGCCGTGTTCACAATCCTGTTCGGCACCCGCAACGTGGATGCCAAGGAGCAGCACCACGGTGTTGTGGCCGCGATTGCCTTCGAGGCTGTTGTCAAGCTCACGGCACTGCTCGCCGTCGGCATTTTCGTTGTCTATGTCGGCGGTGGCATGGACGCTATCTTTGCCGATGCCGAGACGGCCGGGCTGAACATTCATGCCGGCGATACCTTTGGCGACCGCTGGATTTCCATGATGGTTCTGGCCGCTGCGGCGATCATATGCCTGCCGCGGCAATTTCAGGTCACCGTGGTCGAAAATTCGGACGAAAAACACCTGCGCACGGCGAGTTGGGCCTTTCCCGCCTACATGCTCGCTATGAGCCTTTTCACCCTGCCTATCGCCTTGTTCGGGCTCACTTTTATGCCGGTGGGGTCGAACCCTGACATGTTCGTGCTCACGCTGCCTTTGGCGCAGGGTCAGGATGCGCTGGCGCTGTTTGCGTTCATTGGCGGATTTTCATCGGCGACGTCGATGATCATCCTTGAATCCATTGCACTTTCTATAATGGTGTCCAATCATATTGTCGTGCCGATCATGCTGCGGCTGACGTCGGGTGACGGGATCGGGGATGGACAGGGCGTGAGGCGGTTGATCCTCAACGCCCGGCGCCTTTCGATCATGCTTATCCTGTTGCTGGGATTTGCTTATTTCTATCTGACCCGTGGGTCGGATGCGCTGGCGCCGATTGGATTGATCTCATTTACCGGTGTCGCGCAATTCCTGCCGGCAATACTTGCGAGCCTTTTCTGGCGTGATGCTTCAACAAAAGCTGCTATCTGCGCAATTTCCGTAGGGTTTGTGGTCTGGTTGTGGTCGAGTTTCATGCCCTCTTTTGCCTCCTCAAGTCCACTTGTCGCCTCGGTCATGACCAATGGACCCTGGGGGATTGACTGGCTACGCCCACAAGGCCTGTTCGGTTTTGACGATCTCGATCCGCTCACACATGCCGTGTTCTGGAGTCTGTTCCTCAACACCACTGTCTTGATCCTCGGCTCACTGATGACCAACCAGTCGGCTCTCGAACACGTGCAGGCCGCTTTGTTCCTCAACGTCTTCCGGCGCACCAGCAACGAGGCAAGCCCGATCCGTGGATCTGCGACCGCAGATGACCTGTTTCTGGTCGCGCGTCGCGTTTTGGGTCACGAGCGCGCCGTGGCGCTGTTTTCCGAAGAAGCCAAGCAGGCGCGAATGCCGTGGACGACCCTGGAACCGAGTTCATCGTTCATCCGGCGGCTGGAAAGAGAGATGGCAGGATCGATCGGCGCGGCTTCGGCCCACGTCATGCTGTCCAAAGTGGTTTCGGGCGACTCGATCTCGCTCGAGGAAGTCATGCAGATGGCGGACGAAACCCAGCAGGCCATCGAATATTCCCAGGAGTTGGAAAGGACCTCCACCCAGTTGCGGGCAACCGCAGAAAAGCTCGAGGAAGCCAACCGGCAGTTGCGTAAGGTGGACCTGCAGAAGGATGAATTTCTCAGCCAGGTGAGCCACGAGGTGCGCACGCCGATGACCGCGATCCGGGCCTTTTCCGAAATCCTGCTCGACGACGAGGAACTCGACGACGCCTCCAGGGCCAAATTCGTGTCGACCATCCACAAGGAAAGCCTGCGCCTGACCTCCCTGCTCGATGAGATTCTCGATCTTTCAGCGCTGGAACGCGGTGAGCGCGCCTGGGAGAACCGCCCCATTGATGCGGAAGAATCGCTCGATCAGGCGCTTCGGGTCTGCGATGCACTGGCGCGCCAGAGCAATACGCAGGTCAAGATCGGAACCAGGGCCTCGGCCGCCTACGTGCGATCCGATCC
>DFMV01000053.1:23100-28583 GCA_002375765.1 Rhizobiales bacterium UBA3584
GCCATCGCTCCGGTTGTCGAAGTGCGCTCGAGGCTCAAGAGGGGCGCCTATATCATCGAAGTCGAGGACAACGGCATCGGGATCGCCCAGGAAGAACAGCCGCGAATCTTCGACAAGTTCTATCGCGGGCGGCTGGGCGAAACGGGGCCATATGCCGGTGCGGGCCTGGGGCTACCGATCAGCCGGGAAATCATCTCAAGGATGGACGGTGTGCTCGAACTGGTTTCCACCCGCGAGGAGGGCGCCTGTTTCCGGATCACCCTGCCCCTGATAACCCAGAGCGAGGCCGGTGCCGCGCAATAGGCGGCTCAGTGTGCTGGCAAGACGGCAATGTTGTCGATCAGACGCACACCATCAAGCCAGCCGGCAGCGAGCAGCCGGGCGGGACGATCGAGTTTGGAAATCGGCTCAAGTGTTTCGGCATCGCGCAGTTCGAGATATTCGACTTGGGAATAACCCGCCGTCAAAAGCGTCGTCTTAGCGGTGTCTGTGGCGGACGAAACCGGCTGACCCGCTTCAATGGCTGCGCCTGCAGCCCTTAACGCCTCGGCCATGGCCGGTGCCTGTTTGCGGGCCGTTTCGCTCAACCTGACATTGCGCGACGACATGGCCAAGCCGTCCGCCTCACGGACGGTGGGCACGCCGACGATTTCGACCGGAATATCGAGATCGCGCGCAAGGCGGCGAATGACGCTGAGTTGCTGATAGTCCTTCTCGCCGAAAAATGCGGAATCAGCCTGTGTCTGAAGCAACAGCTTGGTGACCACCGTCGCAACGCCGTCAAAATGTCCGGGGCGGTGCGCGCCGCAAAGACCTTCGCTCAACCGGGAAACCGAAACCTTGGTGGCAAAGCCCTCCGGGTACATTTCCGCGACATCGGGCGCGAACAGCATATCGACATGCTCGGCATCGAGCCGAGCGATGTCCGAGGCTTCATCACGCGGATATTTGGCGAGGTCCTCGGCATTGTTAAATTGGGTGGGATTGACAAAAAGCGTGACGATAACGCGCTTCGCCCTGCCCTTGGCGGACCGGACGAGCGACAAATGCCCTTCATGCAAGGCACCCATTGTGGGCACCACCGCAATGTTGTCCCCGGTCCGGCGCCATTGCGCAATTTGCGCCCGAACCTCTGTGACGCTGCGAACGACCAGCATGCTCATCCAGCATCCGGGACGCTGGCGGGCACGTCACCGAACACATGTTCGGCGGCTGGAAAACGGCGTGCACGCACATCGTCGGCATAAGCCGCTACGGCCCTTTCGGCATCGTCGGCCAGTTGCGCGTAGCGCTTTACGAATTTGGGCTTGAACTCGGCGAACATGCCCAGCATGTCATCAATGACCAGTATCTGCCCATCGCAAGCCGCCGATGCACCGATCCCGATGGTCGGAATATCGATGTCCGACGTTATGCGCCGCGCCAGGATATCGGGCACTTTTTCGACAACCACAGCGAAGGCGCCAGCTTCGGAAACGGCTTGCGCATCGCGCAGAATGGCATGGGCATCGGCGCCCCTACCCTGAACCTTGTAGCCACCAATGGTGTGGACCGCCTGCGGCGTCAGACCAATATGAGCCATGACCGGAATCGAACGGCGCGTCAGAAACGCAATGGTTTCCGCCATATGGACGCCGCCCTCGAGCTTGACGGCGTCACACCCGGTTTCGCGCATCAGCGTTGCAGCATTGCGAAACGCCTGTTCGGGGCTTTCCTCATATGTCCCGAACGGCAGATCGACGACCATGAGAGCCGATTTCAGGCCGCGGCGAACCGCTTTGCCGTGCATCACCATCATGGCGAGATCGACCCCGAGGGTGTTGGGCAGGCCGTGCATAACCATGCCAACGCTGTCCCCGACCAGAACGAGATCGCAATGGTCATCGACAAGCTGAGCGATTGGCGTGGTATAAGCAGTGAGACACACGATCGGCGCACCACCCTTCCGTGCCAGAATGGACGGCGGACTCTGGGGTGGCCGGGGTGCCTTGCCGTAAGTCATCGGAACTCTCCCACATGTGAGCCGGTTCAAATCCGGATCATCCGTGCCTGCTATATGGCGGTCTTCATAACCGATCTCAAGGAACGTTCAAACCCAGACGTTGGACTGATCGGGCAAATTGCGCAGGCGAGCGGGCCCGAACGCGCCAGGCATAGACGCAGACAATCAACCCTGCCCCATGCCATCCACGGAATCGAGCAGGCGGATGGCCAACAACAGGCTGCTGCCGGTGGCCAGGATCATTTGGGGCAGGACAAGCCATTCCAGCGTCCATGCAGCGCCCGAACGCTCCTGCTCATGGACGAGCGATTGCGCCATGGTACCGCTGCTTCCCGCCACATAGCGAGCTAGCGTGACGAGCACTTCGGCGGCAACCGGATTTGATTTGTGCGGCATGGCCGACGACCCGCCACCCCCGGTCAAAACCACATCGCGCGGGGCATTTTGCGCCATCATCGCAATATCCTGCCCGATCTTGCCCAGGCTGCCGGAAACCAGGCCGAGCCAGCCGGAAAATTCGACGATCGCGTCGCGCTGGTTGTGCCAGGGCTTTTCGGTGAAGCCGAGGCCCAGTCTCTCTGCCAGAGCCCTTGTAACGCGCGGGCCATCTTCCCCGAGCTTTTCAAGAATGCCGACGGCGCCGCCATACTGGACGACAAGCAGACGCTCTTCGATCTCTTCGAGCCGCTGACGATGCCGGGCAAGCGGCGCAGTCCAATCGGCAATCCGATCAGCAACGGTAATCTCGAGCGCATCCTGCATACGCGTCCGGGCCATGAGCTTGCGGCCGCCGAACCGGTCGGACAGATGCGCGAGAGCCTTTTCAACGGCAGCAATGCGGGTGGCAAGAATTGCCGTTATCAACTTGAGACGAACAACCAGACTCGTATCGACCACGTCCTGACTGGTGGCCCCGAAATGCAGCGATCGGGCAGCCTGGTCACCCAGCGCGCTGCGCATCTGCTTGACCATTTCGGGAGCGACCACGCCGTCCCGTCCCAACCCCGATTTGAGCCCCTCGAAATCTGCTGTGTATTTGGTTTCCAGACCGGCGATCGCCTCCGCATCGGCCTGCGGAATGACCCCGCATTCGGCCTGTGCCGCCGCCAGAGCAATTTCGAACGCCACCATGGCCTCGATCTCTGCCCGAGCGGAGAGCAGCCCGGCCAGTTCGGGATCACCGAACAGGCCGGAAAGGAAAGGATGATCGAAGGGGGAAAGAGACATCAGATGTCCAGAAAGACCGTTTCGTTTTCACCCTGAAGGTAGATGTCGAAGGTTACGATATTGCCGTCGCGCTGACCGATCAGCGTCTTGTCGCGACCAATCATGCGGGCCTTTGCAAGAATCGGGTCTTTCTGGTTGGCCCCTTCCTCGTCGGAAAAATACATCCGCGTCTGGAGCCCGATATTGATACCCCGCGCCACGATCCAGAAGGTGATGTGCGGCGCCATGAGCCCGCCCCCGGCAAGGGGAACCGAGCCCGGCTTGACTGTTTCGAACGCGAATTCGCCGTTTTCTCCGGCAGCCTGACGCCCCCAGCCCGAAAAATTGGGATCAACGCCAGAGCGGTGTTCCATGGGGCTGTTGTAGATGCCGTTGGCATCGGCCTGCCAGATTTCGACGACACAGTCGCCAACCGGATTGCCACCGCCATCGATGACCCGGCCCGTGACCTTGATGCGTTCGCCCTTGACCCCGTCCGAGACGACCCGGCGGCCGAGATCTTCGGGGATCACGCCGTTGATATCGCTCCAATTGGGTGTCATTCCGATATGAACGTAAGGGCCGGCCGTTTGGGACGACGTTTCCTTGAGGTACTCGAGCGGCTTTGACATCAATTGCCCTCCTTGCGGTTTTCAAAGAAGGTCGAGCGGCGGCCACGCAACACGATATCGAACCGATAGGCACGCGAATCCATCGGGATGGTGTTGTTCATGTCGAGCCGAGCCACCAACCGGTCGATCGCATCGGGATCGCTGATCGTGTTGACGATGGGACAGATCTTGATGAGCGGATCGCCTTCGAAATACATCTGGCTGACGAGACGCTGGGCGAAGCCGGTGCCGAACAGCGAGAAATGGATATGGGCCGGCCGCCAGTCGTTGACCCCGTTGGGCCAGGGATAGGGGCCGGGCTTGATGGTGCGGAACCAGTAATAGCCATCATCATCGGTTATCGTGCGCCCGAAGCCGCCGAAATTGGGATCGAGTGGCGCGCGGTAGCCCTCGCGCTTGTGCCGATAGCGCCCACCGGCATTAGCCTGCCAGAACTCGACGAGCACGTTGGGAACAGGCTTGGCATTCTGGTCGATGACCCGGCCATGCACCACGATGCGCTGGCCGATGGCTTCCTCGCCGGGCTTGGCAAAGTTGATGATGAGATCGTTATCGTATTCACCCAGCATGTTGTGGCCGAATGCGGGGCCGGTTTTCTCGCTCAGCGTGCTGGCAAAGCTGATCAGCGATTGTTTGGGCGCCCGCAGGACCGAAGACTTGTATCCCGGCGTAAAGGCGGGGGGATGCAGGGAATGATCGCGCTCCATGAAGGCGCCTGCCTCGGCGCGCGAATTGCTCAAGCGGTTATTCATTCTTGCCTTCCTTCATGCGTTCGAGAGCCTGCCGGGCGAGCTTTATCGCATGGTTTGCCGTGGGAACGCCCGCGTAAATTGCCACATGCAGCATGATTTCACGGATGTCGTCCTCGGTCGCGCCGGTGCGCACGGTCGCCTCGATATGCATCACCATTTCCTCATAGTGCCCGAGGGCGGCCAGAAGGGCGATGGTGACAATCGAGCGCTGGCGCTTGTCCCAGTTGTCACGCGACCAGACATGGCCCCAGGCAGCCTCTGTGATGAGGTCCTGAAACGGGCGCTCGAACTCGGTGGTCGCGGCTACCCGCTTATCGACATAGGATGCGCCGAGCACGCTGCGGCGCGTCGCCATGCCCTGATTGTGGCGGGCCGTGGGGCCCTCGTGCTGCGTCATTGCGCATGCTCCTTTTGTGCAATCCGTGCAACCAGCGCGCCAATGGCTGCCGCCACCGGTTGGGGTGTTTCGATGCAGGGCAGATGTCCTGCCCCGTCCATGATCTGAAAATCGCTGTCGGGAATGGCATCGGCAAAGCCGCGCACGAGATCGGGCGGCGTCGCGCCGTCCTCCGAGCCCACAAGGACTGTGGTCGGGACCGAAATGGCGGCCGTGTCCGCGCGCCTGTCGAAACCGGCAATGGCGGCGCAGGTTGCCAGATACCCCTCGACAGGCTGCCGCTCGAACATGGAGCGGGAGACGGAAAAAAGCGGATCGCCCGAGGTTCGGAAGCGCTTGCTGAACCAGCGCTCCATGATGCCATCGGTGACCGACGCCAGCCCGTCGCGGGCGATGGTCTCGATGCGCTGGTTCCAGAAATCGGGCTCGCCGATTTTCGCGGCTGTGTCGCAAAGGACGAGCCTGGAAACCAGGTCGGGCCGCTCGAAATAGAG
>DFMV01000053.1:28858-49479 GCA_002375765.1 Rhizobiales bacterium UBA3584
GGCGGCGCCATTTGCGGCGGCGCGCGCGCGATAGTGCAGGACAATGTCGCCGACTTTGATGCAGTCCATGAGGTTCCTCCGACAAGTCAGATTGGAGCGCGTAATTGGTTTTGTAAAATGAAACTATCGGCGATACAGATAACCTGCAGTTTATGGGTTATCAGATGATCGACAGTCGTGTCCGCTTCCGCCATTTGCGCACCTTCATTGAAGTGGTGCGCCAGAATTCCGTTGGGCGCGCGGCACAGGTGCTCGCCGTCAGCCAGCCGGCGGTGACCAAAACCATCCGCGAACTCGAGGAGATTCTCGACAAGAAGCTGTTTGAAAAGGACGGGCGCGGGCTCAGGGTCACGCGCTATGGCGAGGTGTTCTTGCGCCATGCGGGGGCATCCGTGGCCGCTCTGCAGACCGGAATTGACAGCCTGAGCCGGGTCGATGCCGGGCCGCCGGTCCGCATCGGGGCGCTGCCTACGGTTTCGGCGCGCATAATGCCCAAGGTGATGGAGCGCTTTCTGGCAGAGGGCACAGACAGCCCGGTCAAGATCGTGACCGGGGAAAACCATGTCCTGCTCGGCCAGTTGCGCACCGGAACGCTCGATCTGGTCGTGGGGCGGCTCGCGGCGCCCGAGCAGATGGCCGGCCTGACGTTCGAGTACCTTTATTCCGAGCAGGTGCGGTTTGTGGTCCGCTCCGGGCACCCGCTTCTTGCGCGCGATCAGTTCGATTTCGAGCGGATCCGCGATTATACCATCCTGATGCCGCCTGCGGGGTCGGTCATCCGCCCCTATGTCGACCGATATCTTCTTGCCCACGGCATGGCCGAACTGCCCCACGCGATCGAAACGGTCTCGGATTCCTTCGGGCACGTCTTTGTGGCCGAGACGGACGCCGTGTGGGTGATTTCCGAAGGTGTGGTGATCCGCGAGATCGCGGCGGGACGCCTTGCGGCTCTGCCCGTCGACACGGCCGAAACCCAGGGCGCCGTGGGCCTGACGACCCGGGAGGGTTCACCCTCGAACGCCTCGCTCGAAATTCTGGAGCACACGATCCGCGCCGTTATCCGCGAACTTGCCGGCTGAGGCCGTCGCGTATCGCCTGCGGTCCCTGCCCCAGCCGTCGCGACATGAAGCGGCTGAAATAGGCGGGATCGGGATAGCCCAGAACGATACCGATTTCCTTGATGCTCAGATTCGAAAACTGAAGATAGCGCCGGGCTTCGAGAAGAATGCGCCGCTCGATGATCGTGAGCGCCGAAAGGCCGAGCACCTGCCGGCAGACCCGATTGAGGTGGGTCGGCGTTATGCCCAGCCGGCCCGCATAGAACCCGACTTTGCGGGTGTCCCGAAAGTGCCGGTCGACAAGGCCCAGAAACGCATGAGCGTGCCGGTCGGCGGGCGCGTTGCCTGATTCATCGCTGCGCGCGGCCGCCAGATCGAGCCGATGCGCGGCAACGAGCAGCAGGCTCAAACGCGCCCTGAGCGCCGCAACCTGCCCCGGCGCGCTCCGGTCGGCTTCGGCGATCAGCCGCTCGACGGTGTGATCGAGTTCGTCAGCCCCCAGTACCCCGGCCACCGGTTTGAGTATGCGCGGACGCATCAGCCCGTCCATGGCATTTCCGATGTCTGCCAGCCCGTTTCGGACATCCTGGATGTAAAATGTCAGGACAAAGCCATCGACGCCTTCGGAAAAGACGAAGCTGTGAACCGTAAGTGGCGGCACAATGACGATCGCGGGGGGGGAAATCTCGAATGTTTCGCCATCGAGCATGACCGTGGCAGCGCCGCCCCTGAGATAGAGGATCTGGTAAAGCTGGTCGTGCCGATGGGGCGATATGCGAAAGCCATGCAGGCGCGAGCGGGAGGTAATCGTCTCCCAGTGCAGCCAGCTCTCGCCGCTGTTCTCGTTTTCACCATAAAGGGCGTAGGTCGGAATGGCTTCCATGTTGCTATAATCCAACTCTTTGTCGCGCCTGTCCATTGGCAATTGCCCTTGCAATCCACACTCTGCAACCAAATCAGGCGACAACGCCGTCACTTGCGGAGGAATCTCATGCGCACTCAGGTTGCAATTATCGGTGCCGGCCCGGCCGGACTGACGCTGGGGCGGCTGCTGGAAGCGGCCGGCATCGACGCCGTGATCATCGAACAGCGCAGCGCTGAATACGTTCTGGGGCGGATCCGGGCCGGCGTACTCGAACAAAGCTCGGTGGACCTGCTGCGCCAGATGGGCGTCAACGAGCGCATGGACGCCGAGGGGATTTTTCACGACGGTGTGGAACTGTCTTTCGACGGCGACATGCTGCGCATCGATTTCAACGATCTAATCGGGCGCAGGGTCATGGTCTATGGGCAGACCGAAGTGACCCGCGACCTGATGGACGCGCGGGCCGCTTCGGGCGCCAAATCGATCTATGAGGCCAGCGATGTCGCGATTCACGATTTCGACGGTGAAGCGCCGCGCGTCACCTTCACAAAGGACGGACAAAGCCATCAGATCGAATGCGATTTTATTGCCGGCTGCGACGGCTTTCATGGCGTCTCGCGCGCCAGCGTTCCTGACAAAGCCATTTCTCTTTTCGAACGAATCTATCCTTTCGGCTGGCTCGGCGTGCTTGTGGACCAGCCCCCTGTCGCCGAAGAACTGATTTATGCCCACCACAAGCGCGGCTTCGCGCTGTGCTCAATGCGCTCTCTGTCCCGGTCGCGCTACTATGTGCAGGTGGAATCGACCGAAAAGGTGGAAAACTGGTCAGATGACAGGTTCTGGGACGAACTGCGCGCCCGCCTCAATCCCGATATCGCCGAAAGTCTCAAAACGGGCCCGTCGATCGAAAAATCGATCGCGCCGCTGCGCAGCTTCGTTGCCGAGCCGGTGCGCTTTGGCCGCCTGTTCCTGACCGGAGACGCGGCCCACATCGTGCCGCCTACCGGCGCCAAGGGCCTAAATATGGCAATCCATGACGTCATGGAGCTCGCCACCGCGCTCAATGAGTTTTACGGCGAACGGTCAAGTGCAGGCATCGATGCCTATTCCGGAAAAATTCTGGAAAACACCTGGCGTACCGAACGCTTTTCGTGGTGGATGACCCAGCTCCTGCACACATTCCCCGACAGTGGCGATTTCGGCCGTCGCATCCAGCGCGCCGATTTCGACTATCTCAGCGCTTCGCGCATAGCGCGCCAGTCGCTGGCCGAAAATTACACCGGCTTTCGGGCATAAGGACGCTCCGAACTTCCCGTTGGCCGGATCATTCACGGGAACAAATTTTCGCCCCCGGCATTGGAAAATCCATGCGGCGCATATTGCGCGCCTCGGTTACGGGGGACCGATTGTATGGATTTTTCAACTCCCTATTGTGGGCCGCCGCCCATGCCTCACGACCTTTGGTTGCGGTGGGCGTTTGACCCATTCGCAGCGATCTTGATGGTCGCAGTGCTTGGCGTATGGCTTGTGTCGGGCCGCCGGGATTCTTTTGGGCGCAGCGCACTAGGCGCCGCTCTGGCTCTGATTTTCGTAGCATTCTTCTCCCCTCTTTGCGGCTTGACGACGGCACTGTTTTCAGCCCGCGTCGCTCACCATGTCATTCTGATCGGCATCATCGCGCCGCTTGCTGCAATTGCCCTGCCCTGGCGCAGTGGTCCGCTGCTGCCGCTGTCGGCACTCACACTGCTCAATGCACTGACCGTTTGGTTATGGCACGCCCCCAGCGCCTATGAATGGGCGACCGTGCGCGCCGGGCCGTACTGGCTGATGCAGCTTTCTCTCCTGACAACATCCTGGCTCTTGTGGCGCGAAGTGCTTTCGCCGCTGGCCCGGACGGGTGCAGCACTGATCGCCCTCGTCGCATTCATCGCCCAGATGGGGTTGCTGGGTGCGCTCCTCGTGTTCGCCCCCTACCCGGTTTACGCCCCCCACCTAGCGACTACGGCGCCGTTTGGGCTGTCGGCGTTGGCAGATCAGCAACTGGCCGGCCTGCTGATGTGGGTACCGGCGATGGCACCCTATCTCCTGGCGGGCCTATGGTTGGTACTGCGTCTGACGAATGCCGTGCCCTCGCACCGGCGGCAAGGCCTGTCCCGATGACGACATTTCTAAAGTTCGTCCACATCGCAACGATTTCGGTCTGGGCGGCGGGTCTGGTGTGCCTGCCGTTTCTGTTTGCGCAGCGCAAGGACGTGGCACATCCCGATGCCCTGAACCGGCTGCACGCCATGGTGCGTTTTTTTTACGTTGTCATCCTCTCGCCAGCGGCATTCGTCGCCGTGGGCAGCGGGACGGGCCTGATCTTCCTGCGCTCGACGTTCGAGCCCTGGTTCGCGCTCAAGCTTGCGCTCGTGGGAATGATGGTGATGATCCACATCCTGTCGGGCCTGTTGATACTCAAGCTCTTTGACGAAAGCGCCCGCTATTCGACGCTGCGCTTCGTGATTGTGACGGGCGGGACGCTCACGGTTGTGTCGGCAATCCTTGGTGTGGTTTCCGCCAAGCCAATCATCGACGTGTCGCGCCTGACCCCGGACTGGCTGGCGCCCGGCCAGCTCTCCGAGGTTGTGGGCAATATGATGGGCTGGGACTTCCAGTGAGGGGGCGGTCGATCTTGCCGATGCTGGTCTTGGTCCCGCTATTGGGTGGCTGTGCGGGATCGCTGTCGGTACTCGATCCCGCCGGCCCTGCCGCAGCAGCCATTTCCGCGCTTTGGTGGGTCATGTTCTGGGCGGCAGCGGCGCTGTTGCTGCTCGTTGCCGGCTTGCTGTGGGCCGTCTGGAAACGTCCCGGTTTCGGTGGATCGGTTGCGCCGACGCGCTGGATCGTATGGGGTGGCCTTGCAATGCCGGGCGTCTTGCTGACTGTGCTGCTTGGCTACGCCCTTTTCACCGGCGAAAGGCTGTTGCCGCATGCCCTTGCCGAAACGCCGACGCGCGTCGCGGCGCACGGTGTCATGTGGCAATGGCAGTTTTCCTATGCTGACGCGCCGGGCGCCCCGCCCACGCCCATCCTTCATATTCCGGCCGGTGAACCGGTTGATGTGATCGTCACGAGTGGCGACGTGATTCATTCGTTCTGGGTGCCCCGGCTGGCCGGCAAGATCGACGCGATACCCGGCCACGAAAACACCATCCGCATCCAGGCAGACCGCGCCGGCACCTACCGTGGGGTTTGCGCCGAGTTCTGCGGCGCGGGCCATACCGGCATGCGCTTTACGATCGAAGCCCATGACGGCGAAGCGTTCGATACCCTCATGGCGGAGCTGGCCGATGGCTGACCCCACTCCCGAAAAGCTTTCGCCCATTGCACTGCACAAGGCGCTCGACCGCATATGGCGAACCGGGCCGGGCTGGCAGCGGCTTTCGGCGGTCAACCATACCGTGCTGGGCAAGCGGTTCATGCTGACCGCCTTCGTGTTCTTCGCCATCGGCGGCCTGCTGGCCATGCTGATCCGGGCCCAACTGGCAACGCCCGATTCAGCATTTGTCGGGCCTGAAATCTACAACCAGCTCTTTTCCATGCACGGCACGGTGATGATGTTCCTCTTTGCCATCCCGATGCTGGAAGGGCTGGCCATCTATCTGCTGCCCAAAATGCTCGGCGCGCGCGACCTCGCGTTCCCGCGCCTGACGGCCTATGGCTACTGGTGCTACCTTTTCGGGGGAACCATCATCGTGGCCTCGATGCTGTTTGGCGTGGCACCCAACAGCGGATGGTTCATGTACACCCCGCTTTCCTCGCAGCCCTATACGCCCGGCATCAATGCCGACATCTGGCTGCTCGGCGTAACGTTCGTTGAAATATCGGCGGTCTCGGCAGCGGTGGAAATCACCGTGTCGGTCCTCAAGCTGCGCGCCCCCGGCATGTCACTCGACCGCATGCCGCTGTTTGCCTGGTACATGCTGGTCACGGCCTTAATGATGGTGTTCGGCTTTCCCCCGCTTATCCTCGGCTCGATCCTGCTCGAACTCGAACGCGCTTTCGACCTGCCGTTTTTTGACCCGACGCGCGGCGGTGACCCCCTGCTCTGGCAGCATCTGTTCTGGCTGTTCGGGCACCCGGAAGTCTACATCATCTTTCTGCCGGCGGCGGGCGTCCTCTCGACGATCATTCCGGTTTTCGCCCAGCGCCAGATCGTGGGCTATCACGCGATAATCGCTGCTATCGTCGCGCTGGCCTTCCTGTCGTTCGGCCTGTGGGTGCATCACATGTTCACAGTGGGCATACCGCACCTGGCGCTGGCATTCTTTTCGGCAGCGAGCGCATTGGTGGCCATACCAACGGCTGTGCAGATCTTTGCCTGGCTGGCGACATTGGCCCATGGCAAGCCGCGCTTCGACATTCCCATGCTCTATGTGACGGGGTTTTTCCTCGTGTTCGTGATCGGCGGGCTGACCGGGGTGATGCTTGCAATGGTGCCCTTCGACCAGCAGGCCCATGACAGCTATTTCGTCGTTGCCCACCTCCATTACGTACTGGTCGGCGGGTTCGTATTTCCCATGCTGGCCGCCATCTATTTCTGGCTGCCCCACATCACCGGGCGCGAAACCATGCACCGCATTTCGGTGCCGGCCTTCTGGTTGATCTTTGTGGGGTTCAACCTGACATTTTTCATGATGCACCTGACCGGGCTGATGGGCATGCCGCGGCGGATTTATACCTACCCGTCCAATTTTGGCTGGGACTGGCTGAACCTGCTCTCGAGCGTCGGCGGCTTCATCCTGACCATGGGGTTTGCGCTGTTTGCCGTTGATATGATTCTGCAATTCCGGTTTGGCCGGCGGTTCCGACGCAACATTTGGAAGGCTGCAACGCTCGACTGGGCGATGCCGACGCGTCCGCCATCCTATGCCTTTGCTTCCCTGCCCCGCATCGACAAAAGGGCGGACGCCATCGATCCCGACAGTCTGGGCGCGCAACTGGCGGCGGGGCATGGCTATCTGGGTTTCGCGCGCAAGGGCCGAATGGAAACGCTTGGCGTGGATATGACGACAGGACGGCTCGAACATGTCGTCATCCTACCCCGTCCGACCTATCTGCCTCTTGTATCGGCGGCACTGACGGGCGCGATGGTGCTGTGTCTGCTGTTCAAGCTCTACCCTCTGGCGCTTCTGTTCGCTCTGGCAACGCTGGCAAGCTTTTTCTTCTGGGCGGCCCGCACGGGCTCGACGGCCGACGAGGGTCCGATCGATGTCGGACGCGGCGAGCAGGCCCTGCCCGACACCGAGGTGGATGGCCCGACGCCGTGGTGGGCCATGGTCTTCACGCTCGCAGCCAACGGCACGCTGTTCGCCTCGCTGGTCTTCGGCGCGCTGTATCTGTGGCTCATTGCACCCGGCTGGCCGCCGGCGGAGATCGCTTCGGGCGATATCTGGCTTGTGGGCGCGACACTGTTGCTTGTGGTTGCTGCCGGTCTCATGCGGTGGGTGAACGGCTTGAACCGTTCGGGCAAGGCTTTCATGCCGGTGCTGATGGCGACACTGGCCATCGATCTCGCTGCACTTGGGATGTTTTCGGCCACGCTGTTGATGCTGCCTGATCCGACAACACACGCGCATATAGCCACGGTTGCTGCACTGATAGGGTATAGTTGGCTCCACGCCTTTGGCGGCTTTGCTCTCGGGCTCCATGCAGTGCTTAAAGCGCGCAATGGCTACGTTTCTGCGCGCCGTAGCCTGAGCCCGCGGCTCGCCGGGCTCTGGCACGACTACACGGCCGTAACCGGCGTCGTCGGCGGAGCGCTGGTCCTGCTCATGCCCGCGCTTATCGGAATGCTCGAAGGGGTGCGCTGATGGAACCGACGCCTGTTCCGCCCCGATCCATGCTGGTGATCGTCATGGGCTTTGTGTTCTGGAGCGCCGCGTTTGTGGGCCTTTATGCGATCAACGCAATCGGATGTGCTTTCGCTTGGCCCGCGGCGCTCCAGCGTTGGGTGATGATCGGGCTGACGCTGATCGCTTCAGGTTCGATGGTTGTCGTGGCCTGGTGGAGCATTGGCCATTGGCGCCGCGCCGTAAAGGCTGCGCGCCCGGCCCCCAGCCTCGCCCGGATCGGCGCAATAGCAAGCGTGGCCGCGCTTGCCGCCACGATCTTCGTATTTGCGCCAAGCCTTTTCGTTTCGATGTGCTTGTGACTATTCGTCCGGACCTACGATCATCCCGACGCCATGGTCAAAGACCAGCTTGCCGCCGTGCCAGCCGGCCAATCCGGTGAAAATGCCGGCCAATACCGAAAGGCCCAGGCCCAGCGGCAGAACAGCGTCCGGATCAGCAAGTCTGACACCCCAATTGGTGCCTGTAACAGCGAGCAGTGTCATGGCCGCGATCGCGTGCGTCCAACTGCCGACGCGGCCTCGAATGCCCTTTACCAGAATGAGCTCTGCGGTTCCCGCGATGCCTGCGGCTATCCCGAACCAGAAGGCAAACCCGGCTGACCACAGGCCGGCGCGGACCCAGAAGGGATCACCGGTCCACCAATAGAACAGATCGGCCCCCAGCGTTGCAAACACCAGGGCAATGGGGAAATGAACCATCATGGCGTGAATGGGATGGCCCGCGACAGCCACGGCGGACTTGACGTCATGCTCCATGACATCGGCGATGACGGGGTTGTCCGCTGCTGCTGTCCTGTCTTCGCTCATGCGCGCCCCTGACGGCCGTTCCACGAGGACAATGCGGTCCCTGGCAAGGCGGTTCCGCTATTCTTCCTGAGGGTCGAGTGGAAGAGTGAGGACGCAGTGAAGCCCCGTTTCCTCAAGGACAAACCGGGTCGACGCTCCAAGCTGATAGGGAATGGCTTCCTCGATCAGTTGCCGGCCAAAGCCGCGCGGGCCGCTCAGATCGGGTGTGCGCGGGGAAAACTTCTCGCACCACTCGATAACCAGGTGCCCCGCTCCATCGCCCTTGCGATCGTCGGGCCGGAACCACCGGATGACAATCCGGCCCTCGGGATCCGAAAGCGCGCCATGGCGGGCGGCATTGGTGCTCAGTTCGTGAATGACCAGCGTGAGGGTCCGCAGGGTTCCATCGTCCACCAGGATCCTCGGCCCTTCGATCTCAATACGATCCCAGTCTTTGGTAACCGCGTCGAGTTCCATGCGCAGCAGGGATTCGACAGTGACCGCCTCCCCCTCGACACGCGACAACAATCCCTGAACGCGTGAGAGAGCGCCGAGGCGATGGTCGAAGGCGGCCTGGAATTCCTGCAGCGAGCCAACCGTGGAGGCGGTTTGTGACGCTATGGAGCGAACGACGGCCAGCAGATTTCTCGTACGGTGCTGCAACTCGCCCACAAGGATGCCCTGCCGCTCCTGGAGCTGGCGCATATCGTGGATGTCGGAAGCCGACCCCACCCACTCGTCGGGACCATCCATGGAAAACCGGATGGGGACGGCACGGGTCTGGTGCCAGCGATACATGCCATCCTGTTTGCGGCGAATACGATGCTCGCCGTAATAGAGCTCGCCATCCTCGCCTGCCTCGTCCCATTTGACGAGTGCAACTTCGCGATCATCGGGGTGAATGGCCTCGAGCCAGCCATAACCCTCTGACTGCTCGTCGCTCATACCGGTATAGGCGGTCCATTGCGGGCTGGCCCAGGTCCGGCGGCCCTCGGTGGTGGAGCGGAACACAAGATGGGGCACGGTGGTCGCGAGCAGCCGGAAGCGCTCCTCGCTTTCCATCAACGCAATCTCGTGCTGGCGGCGCAGCGTCATGTCCTGGCCGATCTTGAGAAAGCCTCTTGGGCTTCCGTCGGCCCGTTTCAGCGGCCACACGCTGCCCTCGATATAGACTCGCGAGCCGGATCTGTGCTGGTGCCAGCGGACATCGGGAGCATGCCCACGCGACAGCGCAGTATCGAGTTCCTGCCTTGGCGCGCCGCTTTCCCGATCCTCAGGCGTAAAGAGCATGGAAGCGGGCTTGCCCAGAATTTCATCGCTCGACCAACCGAAAACGTTGGCGGCGCCGGGCGGCCAGCTATCGATATTGCCCTCACTGTCCGTTGTGAATATCGCATAGTCGCGCGCATTCTCTACGATAAGCCGGAACCCCTCCTCGCCATCCACGGAGAGCATGGCCCCGCCCCGATGATGGCCCTTGCCGCTATCGTCGATCATATGGCCTCCTGAGCCGTATCAGGTGTCACTCCGCATTGCGTCGAACAACAGTCGCGCCCATCGGTCCTGGACCGTCTCGTGCCCACGCGCCTCGCGCGGCGCGGATACAGGTTCGGCAGCTTTGGCCGGGGTGGACGGTCGTTGCGGACGGAAGGCGGCGACCTTGCGCCTGAGGTGCCCAAGGTCCAATGGCTTGTGGAGTGTCTCGACGGACCGATAGCGCGCGTCGATATGGTCTTTCTGGTAGGCTGTCGCAAAGATAATCGGAATGCCGCGCGCCATCAGCACGTCGACGAGTTCGTAAACCTCCTGCCCGAACAGTTTGATGTCGAGAATGGCTCCGTCGAGACGCCGCCGCCCGACGATAAGGCTGGCATAATGAACAGTCGGCGCCGGACCGAGAACATTGGCGCCGTGGCTCTTGAGATCGTTGCACACTTCCCGTGCCAGGACATAGTCGTCCTCAACCACGAGAACGCATTTCCCGGCGACAGAATCCGAATCCGCTTGTTCAAGCGCGCTCATGCCACCCCCGACGCGTCGCGCGACACCAATTGGTCAGCCAGCGCATGGATCAGCCGGACCGGATCAGTCGGCTTTTCAAAGCGTTGCACATGGGCGAGGTGGTTCGGAATGGTCCAGTTGTCATACCCTGTGGCAAAGACAAACGGGATGCTGCGCTCGTGAAGACGGTCGGCGACGGGAAAAACGTGCTGTCCCCTGACATTGATGTCGAGAATAGCGGCATCGGGAAGGTTCGTGCTGCCTTGCAGTGCAGCGAGTGCATCGTCGATCTGAGAAAACGGGCCGACCACGTTCGCGCCCAGATCGACAATCGCCATCTCGATATTGAGCGCGATCAGATATTCGTCTTCCACGACCATAATGGCTTTCCCGCACAATGTTGGGTACGCCGAGTTCATAAAATTCCTCCGCCTCGTCCGCCGCTCCGAGTGCAAAAGTATCGACAGCAAACTTCGTTGCACGATTTGAGCATATTAGGCGATTGGCCTTCACGTCCAGTTGGAACGCGTTCGCCATGCACTCGTTGATACCGACAACAACCATTCGGTTCACCGTCGGTAACAAAATTCGGCTGAAGCGATATTAACATGAATTAAGCCCCACCTCGAATAACAAGACAGTTCATTATGGCTCCCCCTCTCAAGGTTCTTGCACTCAATGGCACTCTCAAACCGTCGGAAAGCGGCAAGACCTCCTCGACCGACCGCATGATCGACCTGCTCATGGAAGGTTTTGCCCGACACGGCATCAGCGGCGAGACCGTCCGACTGGCCGACCACCAGATTCCGCCGGGCGTGACCTCGGACGAGGGGCCCGGTGACGCCTGGCCCGAAATTCGCGAGAAGATTATGGAGGCCGATATTCTGATTGCCGGCACACCGGTCTGGATGGGGCAACCGTCGAGCGTTATCAAAAGGGCGCTCGAGCGAATGGACGCCTTCATTTCGGAAAAGGATAGCGCGGGGCGCATGCCCAGCTATGGGAAAGTTGCGGCCGTAGCGGTTGTGGGCAACGAGGATGGAGCGCATCATGTATCGGCTGAACTGTTTCAGGCACTCAACGATGTCGGGTTTTCCATCGCGCCCAACGCTGTCTCCTACTGGGTTGGCGAGGCCATGAGTTCGACGGACTTCCGAGACCTCGACGAAATTCCCGAAACAGTGGCAAGCGCGGCAAAGATGGTCGTAGAGACTTCAGCTCATCTCGCCCGCCTGCTGACCGACACGCCCTACCCAAGCGTCAAATGAAGCTGGAGAAGTGTAACACGTGACCGAGTTGCTCCTTGCCCGGCTCGAAAGCCACATGCCCCTGGAACCGGCGGACCGCGCGGGCCTCCTGGCACTTCCGGCCCAATCACGCCAGTTTTCGGCCCGAAGTTCGACCCTTACAGGCAAGCTGATCGACAACCACGTTCACGTCATCGACGAGGGTTTTGCTTGCCGCTACCGCGATCTGCCGGACGGGCGCCGACAGATACTCTCGATCCTGGTTCCCGGCGACATCATCGATCTTCGTCAGTTCGTGCTAGGTGGCACTCAGCCCCTTCTGGCCGCCCTGTCGCCGCTTTCGATGAGCGCCATTCCAAACGAAAAGCTGCTCAAGCTGCTCGAAACCTCGCCACGCGCGACAAGGGCGCTCTGGAGCACGACGCTGGTTGAGGAATCGATTTCGCGCGAGTGGCTGGTCAGCATCGGAAAACGCTCAGCGCTCGAACGGGTCGCCCATTTGCTGTGCGAGGTCTATCTTCGGCTCGCCGCTGTTGCGCGCACCACCGGCCCCCGGTTCCCCTTGCCTTTGACCCAGAGCGAGTTGGCCGACGTGCTGGGGCTTTCCACCGTACACGTCAACCGCACGCTTCAGGAACTGCGCAAATCGGGCCTGATCACATTCCAATCAGGCATGGTCGAACTGTTCGACTTCGATGCCCTGGCCACACTGGGCCTGTTCTCTCCGGGCTATCTGCACTTGCGCGATCCCGGCAAGATCAAGCCAGTCCCCGCCTGAGCTATTTGCTGGTTTTGGGGAGCGACTGACGCAGCTTTGCGTAGCTGGGCCAGGGATTGGTTTGCGACCGCTCGACTGCCGCTTCAAGGGAAAAGCCGTTGGCCGAGGCCAGCGTCTCGACCTCGTCCCAACCCACGGGCACAGCGACGGGCGCCCCTTCTTTGGCCCGGGTGGAGTAAGGCGCGATCGCTGTCGATCCCCGTTCATTCCTCAAATAGTCGATGAACATTTTGCCTTTACGGGCCTTTTTGGAAAGCGTTGCCGTAAATCGATCAGGTTCATCCTCGGCCATCTGCTTTGCAAACCCCGATGCGAACGCCTTGACGTCCGGCCATTCGGCGCGGCGGGTGACCGGCGCGATCACATGGATACCTTTGCCGCCGGTTACCATGGCAAAGGTTTGAAGGCCCAGGTCGGCAAGCCGATCGCGAATATCGAGCGCGGCGGATTTGACGTCGCCGAAATCGAGGCCCTCATCCGGATCAATATCGAAGACAATCCTGTCCGGCTTTTCAACGGCATCGCGCCGCGAGCCCCAGATATGGAACTCCAGAACGCCCATCTGCACGCCCGCCAGAAGCCCCTCAAGACCGTTCAAGGTGAAATAGCTGTCGGACTTGCCGTCCTTTTCAGTGATCTGGACAGTATCCATGCCCTGCGCAAACCCGCCGGTGTCGTGCTTTTGGAAAAAGCACTGCTTGGCGCGGCCAGCGGGACAGCGCACAAGGCTCAACGGACGATCGGCGATGTAAGGCATCATCGCCTCGACCACCGAGGCATAATAGGCGGCGAGCTTTCCCTTGGTCACCCCTTGCCCGGGATAAAGCACCTTTTCCGGGCTCGAGAGCTTGATGCCAGCCTTTTCCGCGGCGGCGATCCCCAAATCCTCACTCAGCGACATGGCTTTGTTTCCTTTGGCCTTGGCCGGTTGTTCCAGGCTGATGTCTTTTGCCAGCTTGTCCTCCCGCAATCCCAAGAACGAAGGATGGCGCAGAACGCCATCCGGCGTCAGCTCGGTATAGGCGATCTCGGCCAGATGGCGCGGCGAAACCCAGTGAGCGCCGCGCGCCATTTCGCGCGGCACCCCGCTCAGGGGTGCGGTCTTGCGGGCATCCTTTTCCAGCATCGCTTGGAGGTTGGACCGCAAATCATCGGAAAATCCCGTGCCTACACGGCCGCGATAGACCAGCTTTCCATCTTCCTGGGTGGCCAGCAGCAGCGACGCGAAAACGCCGCGCCGCTTTTCGGACGGAGACCAGCCAACGATGACGAATTCCTGCCGCAGGGTGCATTTGACCTTGAGCCAGGATTTGCCGCGACCGGAGCGGTACGGCGCCGTTTCGCGTTTGGCGATAATACCCTCGTGACCGGCCTCGCAAATGGCAGAAAAAACCTCCTCACCCTTGCCGGCGATGTCTGGCGAGAACTGGATCGGATCGTGGCGCGTGCGGCGACCCAAAAGGTCTTCCAGTGCCGCCTTGCGCTCTGAAAGCGGCTTGGACCGCAATGACTTGCCATCGATCTCAAGAAGATCGAACGCGAAATAGACGAGAGGTCCACCTTCGGAAAGGCGCGACTTCAGGGTCGAGAAACTGGTCTTGCCGCTTTCATCAAAAGCACAAATCTCCCCATCCAGCAGCGCGCTCGATTTCGTCAGCATCGACATCGGCGCGACCAGGGAAGCGAACTTGTCGGTCCAGTCGAGCCCGTTGCGCGTGTAGAGCCGGACATTTTCGCCTGAAACAGCAGCCACGCAGCGATAGCCATCATATTTCATCTCAAACAGCCAGTCATTGCCTGTCGGGACGCTATCGACCAGGGTTGCAAGCTGGGGTTCGACAAATTTCGGCAAAGGTCGCTCATCCGCCTTTGCCTTTTTTGCCGGTGGCTTGCCCTTTTCGATGGCGGCCATCTTGCGGCCGGTCGACACGCTCGTGTCCTCGTCGAGAAGTTCGGAGCCGCCGTCGGTGGCGAAGTCGTCGTGTTCCTTGATGAGCAGCCAGTTCTCGCGCTTTTCGCCGGCTTTCGGCTTCATGCGTATCAAGGCCCAATCGCCTTTCATCCGCTCGCCCTTGAGGCGAAACTTGAGCTTGCCCGACTTGAACCCCTTTTTGGGATCTTCAATGGGCTCCCAGGTGCCAAAATCCCAGAGCATGACGGTGCCGCCGCCATACTGTCCCTTGGGAATTATGCCCTCGAAGGTGGCGTAGTCGAGCGGATGATCTTCGGTCCGGACGGCAAGCCGCTTGTCGGCTGGATCGGTACTGGGGCCGCGCGTCACGGCCCAGCTCTTGAGCACGCCTTCATATTCGAGCCGAAAATCGTAATGGAGCCGCGTTGCGTCGTGCTTTTGCACGACAAAGACGTTGCCAGAGGCCGCGCCCTTGCCTCCCTTGGGCTCGCTGGTTTTCGTGAAATCCCGCTTTGCGCGGTATTCGTCGAGCAGGTCGCGGGCCTGGGCCATTCTCAACTTGCCTTCTTACGCGTGGATTTGGCGGATTTCGCTGCGGGCTTCTTACGCCCGCCAGTGCCTTCGAGGCTGGATTTCAGGGCATCCATAAGATCGATCACATTGCCCTTGGATTCCGCGGCCGTTGGCTCTTCGGTATCGGCGGCAATCTTTTTCCTGCCTTTCGACTTGAGCTTCTTGTCGACAAGGGCGCGCAGGGCCTGGGTATAGTGATCCTTGAACTTTTCTGCCTCAAACGGTGCCGTCTTGCGCTCGATAAGCTGGGTGGCGACGTCGAGCAGATCCTTTTCCGCCCTGGTTTTCGATATGCCGGAAAAGAATGGATCTGACTTTCGAATCTCATCTTCATAATGAAGTGTTTCGAGCAAGAGTCCGGTGCCACACGGTTTCAGGGCACAAATATATTCGCGTCCTCGCATGGCGATCTGCCCCAACCCGACCCTTTCGGTGGACCGCAGGGCATCGCGCACCACACGAAAGGCGTCCTCTGCCAACTCGTCCTGCGGCACGACGTAATAGGATTTGTCGAAATAGATCGGATCGATCTCACAGCCGCCGACAAATTGCACAAGTTCGAGTGTCTTGCGCGTCTCGAGCTTGACGGCATCGATCTCCTCGTCCTCGAGCAGGACAAAATCATTCTTTTCGTATTCGAAGCCCTTGAGAATTTCGTCGGAATCAACGGGTCCGATGCCGGGCACGACCTTCTCGTACTTGACCGGCTTGCCCGAGGGCCCATGAATCTGCCGGAAAGACAGACGGGCGCCGGTTTTCGAAGCGGAATAGAGCTCGACCGGTATGGCCACCAGAGACAATCTGATCTGACCTTTCCAGACGGGACGTGCAGAGGGCATGGGGCTGTCCTGAACATAAACGGCGTTGCCGATTCAATTCACAGAGACGAATGCGGGTTCCAAATGGGGCAGCCGATCCCCTCGGGCAGCCACTAACCCAGGTTAATGCATCGCCGAGCCGGTGCTATAAGTTAGGAGCCTAAGATGGAGCCGTTTATGGAAACTCAGAAAACCGTCGCGCAATCGGTGCGTGAGGAGGTCGCGCAACACGACCGCCGCCTGCTCAAGCTCGAAGAAGCTGCCGTGCGGATTGCCAATACGCACAAATGTCGCGATCACAGCCTGATCCGCCTTGCTTTGCTGAGCCAGAGCGCGGCCTCCCGTACCGTGGTCAAACTCTAGCGGCCGGCGATTTTTCCAGCCATCACGCTCGTGGCCGTACAGGCTCAACTACTCGAATAGTCGCCGCCGTTAACATGGATGGTTTGCCCGGTCATATATCGTCCGTCCTCGCATGCCAGCAGCAGATAGGCGGGCGCCACCTCATTGGGCTGGCCCGGTCGCCCGAGCGGGGTATTAGTGCCGAATTTTTCCACCTTCTCGGCAGGAAAGCTGGCCGGAATGAGCGGCGTCCAGATTGGCCCGGGGGCAACCGCATTGACCAGAATGCCCCTGTCGGCAAAGCGGTCCGATAGCGAACGCGTGAGGGCGACGATAGCGCCCTTGGTCATGGCGTAGTCGATAAGCTGCGGGTGACCACGGTAGGCGACGATGGATGCGGTATTGATGATCCGCGCACCCGATTCCAAATGATCGAGGACCGCCTGAACCATATGGAAATAGCCGTAGATATTGGTCTCGAAGACGGCCTTCATCGCGTCCGCGTCAAGCTCGGCGATATCCTCACGCACATGCTGCTCGGCCGCATTGTTGATGAGGATGTCGATCTGGCCGAAAGCGGCAATGGCGCGCTCGGCGACCGCTCCGCAAAACGCGGGATCACCGACATCTCCGGCGATTACCAGCGCCTCGCCGCCCTCTGCTTCAATAAGCTGACGGGTCTTTTCGGCGTCATCGTCTTCATCGAGATAAACTATGACAACTTTGGCGCCTTCTCTGGCGAACAGCACACTGACAGCGCGTCCGATACCCGAATCCCCACCAGTTACGATGGCAACCTTACCATCGAGTCGCCCGCTCCCCGGGTATAGCGGCGCGTATTCCGGCTCTGGGTTCATCGCCCCCTCGCGGCCCGGTTGCTTTTCCTGATGTTGAGCTGGTTGACCGGCCATGACGCTTTCTCCGCAGAAAATCCTGCGCGATCAATGCCCCGATGGCCGCTTCGTTCCACGCCATGAGACGTTCACCAAGCGGGCGCGGCAGGGCGGCAATACCAGTGAAAATTTCGGTGCAGCGGCGAGTTAGCGATGGTGATCGCGCAGAAAGCCCACAAGCGCCTTGCCGGCCTGATCGATATGCTGGCGCGTCAGTTCCGCAGCCAGTTCGGGCTTGCGCGCCTTGCAGGCGTCCAGGATCGCCTGGTGCTCCGCGACGGCCGAACGCATCCCTTTTGTCAGGTACAACACCAACCGCACATAGCGCTCGACGAGATCGTTGGTCTTGTCGATCATGGAGAGAAAGAACTTCTTGTCGGAATCCTTATACAGCGCGGTGTGGAAATCGCGATTGAGATCACCCCAGCGAACAGGGTCGGTCTCTGCTGCGAAAGCGTCGCAATAGCGCTGTGCCGCGTCCAGCGATGCCTGGGTCATCAGCGGAACCGCCAGTTTGATCACCGTCGGCTCGACGAGCGCGCGGAACTGGAAAATTTCGGTAATCTGGTCGTGACTCAGAGAGGCGACGATCACCCCCTTGTAGCGCTCTGAAACGACAAGTCCCTGCGCCTCGAGCCTCTGCATGGCTTCGCGAACCGGGATTCGGGAAACGTTGAACATCTGCGCAATCGTATCCTGGCGCAGCGGTTCGCCCTCTTCGATCTCCCCCCGAATGATCGCATCTCGCAACGCGTCATATATCACGTCGGCCGAAGACGCCTGCCTGCCAAGATCAAATGCTTTTAACTTCAATGTACTAGCCAATTTTTGGCCCCACGGTTTGCCGCCAGCTCACCCTCGCATCACGGCACTGCGGCACCAATACGACCCGGCGAAACTTGCCGCAATCAGTATGTGAAACTTCCTGCAATTAGTATATTGTAGATTGGATACAATTATGCAAACTTAATATGAAACCGGCTCCCAGTGGGCTGGAAGAGGGAATGGCGTGCGTCACAACAAGCTCTGAAAATTGGGTGAGATGCGCGACCGGGAATATCAAACGTCACCAAAAAGAGAGGGATCATCATGAAATTTCCTGCCTTGATTGCGGCTGCGTCAGTAGCGCTAAGTCTTGCCGCAACAACCCCGGCTTTCGCCGACAAGCTCGATGACATCATTGCTTCGGGCACCTTGCGCTGTGCCGTGACACTCGACTTCCCGCCCATGGGCTCGCGCGACGAAAACAACGAGCCGATCGGCTTTGACGTCGATACCTGCAATGACCTCGCCGCAGCTCTCGGCGTGACGGCAGAGATCGTCGAAACTCCCTTCCCCGACCGTATTCCGGCGCTTGTTTCCGGACGCGCTGACGTCGGTGTTGCCTCGACTTCCGACACGCTCGAGCGCGCCAAGACCATTGGCTTCTCGATTCCCTATTTTGCCTTCATCAACGTCGTCCTGACGCGTGAAGATACCGGTATCGAAAGCTATGAAGACCTGGCGGGCAAGAATCTCGGTTCGGTCGCCGGTGTGTTTGAAGCCATCGCGCTCGAAGAAGACTTCAACGAGTGGGATGCCGGCGGTTCCTTCCGCACCTTCCAGAGCCAGGCCGATGTGTTCCTCGCCCTCAACCAGGGTCAGATCGACGCAACTGTGGTGACGGGAACTGTCGCTGCAGCCACCGTAAATGAAGGCAATTTCGACGGCTTTGTGATCAAGGGTGATGCCCCCTACCTCGTCGACTATGTAAGCCTGATCGGCCTGCGCCAGGAATACGGCCTGCTGAACTATCTCAATCTCTTCGTCAATCAGCAGATCCGCACCGGCCGCTACGAAGAATTGTTCGAAAAATGGGTCGGCGGCGGCGCAACAGCCCCCGATCTCACTGTTCCCGGCGTGTACTACTAAGCCATCCCGGTTCGCAGGCGCTCCCTGGAGCGCCTGCGGTCTTGCTTTCGCGGCGCGCCCCAAGTGGGCCTGATCGAAACCGGGGAACCGTCACGCGATGTTTGACATCAACTATACCTTCCACTGGGGGCAAGCGTTCCGCGCCCTGCCCGAGATGATCGACGGCGCTCTGATCACTCTGCAGATCGCAGTGCTCTCCATGATTATCGGCATACTGATCGGCGTGCCTTTGGCTTTGGCCAAGAGTTCGCGAAGCGCGCCATTGCGCGCGTTCGCCGGCACCTGGATCGAGATTGCCCGCAACACACCGGCACTGTTTCAGGTCTACATGATCTATTTCGGCGTGCCAGCCGTGCTGCAGGGCGTTGCGGGCCTGTTCGGGATCGACTTCCGGGCCCTTGGCATCAACATCTTCTATTTTGACTCCTATTGGGCCGTTCTTGTCGGCATCGCGTTCAACAATGCGGGCTATCTCGCAGAGACGTTTCGCGGTGGTCTGCGCGCCGTGCCCGCCACACAGACACGAGCTGCCCGTTCGCTGGGATTCGGCGCCTTCGACGCTTTCCGGCTGATCGTTCTGCCGCAAATGTTTCGAGCCGTGTTCCACCCCATGACAAACCAGATGGTCTGGGCGATCCTGATGACATCCATCGGCATCTTCGTTGGATTGAACGTCGATCTGACCGGCGTCACACAGGAACTCAACGCGCGCACATTCAGAACCTTCGAGTTCTTCGCGCTCGCCGCCGCCATCTATTACGTCATCGCAAAGATCGTCACCGGCGGTGCCAGGCTCATCGCCTGGCGGCTGTTCAGGTACTAGGGGGAGGACCGGACAATGCTTGGAACTTCCATCACCATCGGTGATCTGACCTTCATGATGACCGGTGCGGGTCTCACCCTCGCCATCACTTTCTGGGCCATGCTTGGCGGTACGCTGATGGGGATCGTCTTCGGCGTGATCCGTGTGCAATCGCCCTGGTATGTGAACTATTCCATGGGGGCCGTACTCGACGTCTTGCGTTCGGTGCCGCTGCTCATCCAGTTCATCCTGTTCAATTCCTTTCAGTCCATCGCCGGATGGGGCATGAACCCGTTCGTGGTGGGTTGTGTCGTTCTCGCTGCCTATACATCGGCCTTTTGTACCGAGATTGTCCGCGGTGGCATCCAGTCGGTGCCGACCACCACGCGGCGCGCCGCGCGATCGCTGGGCATGAGCTGGACCCAGGACATGCGCTACATCGTATTGCCGCTCGGGACCCGCGTCATGCTCCCCTCCTGGATCGGTCTGACTCTCGGCGTCATGAAAGACACCGCGCTCGTTTACGCTATCGGCGTTATCGAGTTGCTGCGCTCGAGCCAGATCATCATTACCCGCAAACCCCACGAGGCGCTGCTCATTCTGGCGATCGCGGGTCTGATCTACTTCATTGTGAGCTTCCCGGTCTCTCGCCTCGGCGCTCACCTCGAAAAGAAATGGCGCGAAAATGATTGAAATCGATAACGTCAAAAAATCCTTCGACAGCTTCGAGGTCCTCAAG
>DFMV01000075.1 GCA_002375765.1 Rhizobiales bacterium UBA3584
TGAGGTCACGTGCCTAAACAACCGCGCTCTGCCACTTCAGGTCAAGCGCGCAGCTGACGACATGGTCGTCAAAGACTCGGCCTGGCGCATGGAGGAAGGTGAATTTGGACATCGCAGCATTGGCTGTCCTTGGCAAGCAGAACGACGTCCAACCCGGTTCCCCTAAAATCCGCAAATTCGGGCGGATCAGGAGACTCGTGTCGTTTTTGCGGATGGCAGCTATCCTAATTGGTTGGCTGAAACCGGACCGACCGCAATCGGCCCCCAATCCGCCACCAACGTCATGTTCGAACGCGTCATGGTGGTCCACAAACACCGATGTGGATAGGGTTACCAGGAAACGGGCGCGATCGCCTACCGCTTGGGCCCGCTTTTGCCTCTGAGATCGCCCGGCCCCGCCGACTCTCAGGCGGCCGTTTCGTCGCGGGCCGCCAATTGCTTTGCAAGATCCCGGGCGGCTTGTAGGACTCCTGGCATGCGTTCGCGGGTCGTCGCGACAAAAAGAGGCAAGGTGGCCTGGGGCTCGTCCACGTCGATGGCCACAAGCATGCCCACAGCGAGTTCAGGTGCGACCGCCGAGCGGGGGATGCAAATCAACCCCATGCCCTCGATCGCCATCCGCACCATCATGTACAGGCTGTCGCTCGTCGTGAACCGATTGCGACGCCCGGGGCCGAAAACCGGCGCATGGGTGACTTCGTGCAACGGTGAATCCCAGCCATATCCGATAACCGGCAGGGTATCGAGCTCTTGCGCGCCAATCTGCCTGCGTCCGCCTACGACATCGGGATGACAAATCCATTGCATGGGAAGCTCAGCAATCTTTTCGATGCGGAGCCGTGGTTCATGGGAGCTGTCGGCGACAAAGGCGATATCGAGTTGGCCCGAGAGCAGCCGCTGGAGAAGGTTGGCCGATTTCTCGATGTCAATTTCCAGCCGTAGACCAGGGTAATGATCCTGCAGGTTGTTGCACAGTTCCGTGAGCCAGGACATGGCAACCGGACCGCATGCTCCGACACGCAGACGATCGGGCTCGGCATCGGCCATCGCGCTGAACGACAGATCTCGTGTCAGCTGAAGAACCCGCTGGGCATAATCGAAAAATTCTGTCCCCTGCTCGGTGAGCGCGACGCCCTTGTCGCGGACAAACAGGCGCACACGGAGTTCCTCTTCGAGCGCGCGGATGCGACTGCTTACGGCGGGCTGCGAAATGTTGAGCTGTGTTGCGGCGCGCTGGAAGCTCCGTAGCTGCGTTACCCAATAAAAGGTCTCAATGCCCTTGACGTTCATTTGCCCTCTTTCGGAAGATTCTCGGGTATCTATGTGTAGGCTTTGTAGGCGGTAGTACAAGGTCCGAACGTCAAGCCGGATGGAGTCTTATAAAGGCTCTTTATAAGCTTATTAAAACGATCAAGTGGACAGAGGGCCAGAGCTGGCGATTAATTCTTTCGGAAAAATGGGAGAGATCATGGACTTCCAGATCAATGTCATGCCCGAACCTGTGGCTGCCAAACACTTGGCACGGCTCGCCCAGCTCGAGACCGTGCTTTTGGGACACTTCCTGCAGCGGGGGATATTGTCGCCCGGAATCGGGCCAGTGTTAGCTGAATTGCGCGCTTGCGGAACAGCGGTGACGCTCTCGCTTCCGGCCCAGGACTCCACGATGTTGCACCATGCGGCCGGGCTGTTGCGGTCAGGCGACGTTCTGATCATCGATCGGCGCGGCGACGACACCCATGCCTGCCTCGGTGGGGGTGTGGCGCTTGCGCTGGCTAACAGCAAGGCGGCTGGCGTGGTGATCGACGGACGCCACACCGATACGCGCGAACTGGTCGAGATCGGTATGCCCGTCTGGTCGCGCGGCTCCTCGGCGCTTACCACACGAATTCAGGGCATTGGCGGGGCGATGAACGTTCCTGTGAGTTGCGGCGGTGTGCCGGTCATCGCCGGCGATGCGGTGTTGGCCGACGAGCATGGGGTTGTGGTGATCCCGCGCGGTGAACTTGGGGCTGTTCTCGCACGAGCCGAAGCGCTCAAGGAAGTCACCGACCGGACGATTGCCGGGGTGGAGGCAGGCGAACGGATCGGTGCGCTTTCTGGCGCCACCGCGATCGTCGCGGCCAAGCTCTGTTGAGTGCGTTACTGGAAAAGGAGGGCAACATGAAACAGCATGACGCCATCGCGGGGGTCGTGGACGAAATTTACGTCGATTTGAGGGGAGGGGGGATCGAGGCGCTCTTCTACGATTTTTCCCCGGTGCCGTTCAGCGCGGACGAAAGCGTGTTTTGCCTACCCACGCACATTGAGGCGCGCGGAATTCCAGACGAAATGCTGATCGACTGGTGCGAACACGGGCTCTATCGGCTCGACCCGGTGCAACGCTGCGCGAGCCGGATCACCCGCCCATTCTACTGGACCTACCATCCCGGCGAAGCCTCTATGATCACACCCGAGCTTATCGCCGACGGGGGTGCTCTGGTTTCGGAAAAGCTTATGGCGTGGGGTCTTGCGCGCGGCATAACCGTTCCGATTCATCTGCCGGGAGGCGGGTTCGCAACGGCGACCGGTTTCCTGGGTGGGAAAGTGCCCTCGCGCTCCATACTCGCCCAGTTCGCCTACGTGGCCCATGAGCTGCAGGATCGGATTGCCCCGATGCTCGAGCCGGCAGTGCCCCGGCTGTCTCCCCGCGAGCGCGAATGCGTCCAGATGACGGGGCAGGGGCTTTCAGCCAAGCAGATCGCGTTCGAACTCGGCCGCTCGGAATCGATGGTCGTCAAGCATTTGCAGTCGGCGGCGCGAAAGCTCGGTGCGCGCAACCGTCCGCACAGCGTAGCGCTGGCCGCTCGTTATGGCTATTTACATTGAATGTATTTGAGCGCGCCCTCGCGCAGAATGCCGACGTCGCTCGCGCCGGTGACCAAGCTGTAGCCGCGCGCAAAAAGCTCGGCAGGGGTGTCACCGGGCAACGCGGCGCCGCCGAGGAGTTTCCTGCATTGTGTGATCTTTGCCTCGGCCTTGCGAAGGGCATCGCTGAGTTCGGGCGAGGCGAGGTCGCCAAAGGTCCCGTAGTCCGCGGTCAGATCGAGAGGGCCAAGAAACAGCATGTCGATACCCTCGACAGCGGCAATCGCGTCGATATTTTCGAGCCCTTCTCGCGACTCGATCATGGCGCAAACGAGAATATTTCGGTTTGCATTTTCGGGATGCCGCGCCACGTCAAACCCATAGCGTGCGGCGCGGGATACGGTGAAATGGGCACCTCTGCGTCCCATCGGCGCGTACCGCGCCGCTTCGGCGATCGCGCGAGCTTCCTCCGCCGCGCGTATGTCGGCCACCATGATGCCATCGAACCCCGCATCGAGCATCGGCTTGATTGCGCCCGGAGTGTTATCGCGCGTGCGGACCATGGCGAAGGCGTCGCTAACGCTCCGGATTGCGCGCAGTTCGGCCAACGCGGTCGCATTGTCGGCTGCAACGTGTTCGCGATCGACGATCAATATTGGAAAGCCTGCCACAGCCATCACTTCTGCCACGTCCGGAGAGCCGAGAAAAAGAAAAGCGCCGAGGGTTTGTGCGCCGCCGAGCAGCGTTTCGCGCAGGTTCGAAGGGCGGACCGTCATACTGGTTCCTTTATTGCCGGAAGCAATCTAGGTCGCAGCGTTAGGCCACGCACCGTGCAACATCTTACAGCTTACGGGCCCGCCCATCTTGGGGCATGCTGAATTCGAACAAGTTGCCCGGAGACCTTTCGACAGTGACGAATGCGATGGATATTCACGAGGGCTTTTGCGCCTTCGGGGACCACCAAACCTGGTATCGGATAACGGGAGACGTCTCGTCCGGTCTTGCGCCGGTCGTGATCGCACATGGTGGCCCCGGGTGTACGCATGACTATGTCGATGCCTACCAAGCCCTCGCCGCATCCGGTCGCGCCGTCGTGCACTATGACCAGATCGGCAACGGCCGTTCTTCGCATCTGCCCGACGCGCCCGCCGACTTCTGGACAGTCGATCTCTTTCTGACGGAACTGGAAAACCTGACGCGGCATCTGGGCATCGCCGGGCGCTATAACCTTCTGGGACAATCCTGGGGCGGCATGCTGGCCGCCGAGCACGCAGTGCGGCGGCCGGCTGGGCTCAACGCTGTGGTAATTGCAAATTCGCCGGCTTCGCTCAAACTCTGGGTCGAGGAGGCGAACCGGCTGCGCCGGGCGCTGCCGGACGGGGTTCACGAAACGCTTTTGAAGTACGAAGAGATAGGGGCCTACGACGATCCGGCCTATCGTGAAGCCGCTGACACTTTTTACCGCGCCCATGTGTGCCGGATGGCAGAATGGCCGGACGAGGTAAAGCGCACTTTTGCTGCCATGGACGAGGACACCACAGTTTATCGCACGATGAATGGCCCAACCGAGTTCCATGTGATCGGCACGCTCAAAGGCTGGACCATCGAAGACAGGTTGCATGCCGTGGCCGTGCCCACGCTGGTTCTTTCCGGTCTTTATGATGAGGCGACACCGCGCACCGTCGAGGCCTATGCCAACAACATACCGGGTGCCGAATGGATCATCCTGGGCAAATCGAGCCACATGCCCCATGTCGAGGAGCACGCCCTCTGCATGGCGGTGGTCTCGGACTTTCTGGCGCGCAACGACTGAGGAAAGCTCATGGCCACAATGAAAGTTGCCGCTATTCAGATGTGTTCGACCGCTGATGTGGATCGAAACAACCTGGCCATTGCCGATGCCGTTCACGAAGCGGCGGGCAGGGGTGCGCAGCTTATCTGCCTGCCCGAGGCGGCCAACATTCTTCTGTCAAATAATCTGGATTATCCGCGCATCTGCCGGCCCGAGGAGGGTGACGAGACACTGGCGCTCTGCCGCAGCCTGGCTCGGGAGCGTGGCGTTTGGCTCCATACCGGCTCGCTTCTCGTGCGCACCGAAGATGGCGCGCGGGTGTGGAACCGCAGCCATGTGATCGCGCCTTCCGGCGATATCGTTGCGCGCTACGACAAGCTCCATACCTTCGATGTCGCGCTGGGCGGAAAGAACGATTTCACCGAATCCCTGGCTGTCGCGCCGGGCAGGGGGGGCGGAATTGTCGTGGAGGCGGAGGGAATCGGGTTCGGCCTGTCCATCTGCTACGATATCCGTTTTCCTTACCTCTTCCGGGCGCTGGCGATGGCTGGAGCGCAGGTCCTTACGATCCCCGCATCGTTTTCACCGGTAACCGGCCCGCTGCATTGGGAAACCCTGCTCAAGGCGCGGGCGATCGAAACCGGGTGTTATGTGATTGCGCCAGGACAGTGCGGGACGAGGGATGGCGTACGAACTTTCGGCCAGTCCCGGATCATTTCGCCAATGGGTGAGGTGATCGCGGCGGCTGGGGATGATCCAGATGTGCTCATGGCCGATATCTATACCGACACGGTCGACGACGTCCGCAGGAAACTGCCCGTCTTGATGCAAACCAGAAATATCGAAACTATTCAGTATGTTACGCCTCATGTGGACGACTTGATGCACGAGGCCGAGGCCTGACATGACCCGAAGGGGATTTACAGGGTACGTGCTTTGGCTAAAATTGGCGCCAATTTTAGCGCCAAACATTGCGCCAATGGTGGTCTCGGCCTCCGTAGGGCTGGCCGGTCAGCAGCCAGAAGATATCCAATGACCCTGTTGCCACCCACAGCACAGATCAAAGCCACAAACGGGAGTGCTTGGCTGTCCACGACGTTCGCGGGCCAATGGCGCTTTGCCTTGCGGCCAGGGCGCGAGGCCGACGCTCCCATGGTGATTGCCGTGCATGGCAGCGATCGCGATACCGCCGGGCTGCTTGGGGGTTTTGATGCCCTCGGTGACACCGTGACCCTCCTGGTGCCGGAATTTCCTCAGGTCATGGGCGGCCAGGACATAGCCGACGATTACAAGTTCCTTGTCGGCAATGGCGTGAACTATCTCGATCTGCTCGACGCCATGCGACGCGACGCAACAGCGCAGCTGAACGCAACGCCAAGGACTACATATCTCTTCGGCTTTTCGGGTGGCGCCCAGTTCGTGCACCGCTACGCGCTATTTCGCGGGACGAGCATCGAGGGGTTTATCGCAGCTTCGCCAGGAAGCGTGACGCTCCTGCGCAATGATATCGAGTGGTGGCCGGGCCTGAAGGGCGCCGATGCCATGGGCGAAATGCTCGACATCGGAGCGATGGCCCGGCTTCGTATCGCCTTTCTCGTCGGCGATCAGGACCGCAATGCGGGGCTGGTCAGCCGGCCCGTCGGGTCATCTTTTGGATCGGCTTTTGCCGATCTCGCCGGCACCAGCCGGATCGAGCGAACCCGTGCGCTTGCTGAAAGCTTCAGCGATTCAGGGTTGTCTTGCGAGTTCGAACTTATTCCCGGCGCGGGCCATGAGCTTGCCCCCTGCGCCGGAGCTGCCGCGGACATTTTGTGCCGATGGCTCGACAATAATAACGCAAGCGCTATCTCAACAGAAAACTGGAGTGGAACATGAAACTGATCTGGACGATTGGTGCAGCAGCACTGTTTGCAACAAGCCTGGCACAGGCTCAAACCCTGCCGGAGAACTATCCGGCGGACTACGCCGACCTCGTGACCGAGGCCAACGCCGAGGGATCGCTTCTCATTTACACCAATCTCAGCGGCGACAACCTCAATCCCATCATAGAGGCCTTCAACGCGGCCTATCCCGAGATCGCGGTGCAATCGATCGAAATGGGACCGGCTGAAGCGTTTACCCGCTATCAGGCTGAGACCGGTACCGGCGTCGCAAGCGCCGACCTCATCATAGCCAATTCGATAACCGACTGGATATCGGCGGTCGAGGGAGGGATGCTGGACGACTATGTCTCGCCCGAGACCGCCAACATGCCCGCATGGAGCTATCCCGAGCCTGGCCTTTATACGATCTCTACCGATCCGATGGTGACGATCTATAACAAGATCACGGTCCCTGAAGACCTTCAGGTGTCGTCCATGGAGGACTATTTTGCGGCCATCACCGAAAGCCGAGATGTCTTCGAAGGCAAGGTTGGGACCTATGACGGGCGTTATGCGTTCGGCGGGGCTATTGGCTATGCCTTCGCCCGCTACCACGGCGATCCGGCTTGGGACTGGTTTGAAAGTGCTGGTCCGCTGACCCGGCCCGGCGGTGGCGCCGGAGGTATGATCGAACGCACACTGAGCGGGGAGCTGAGCTCGTCCTTCTTCGTCTCCGGCCCAGTGGTGTTCAACCGGCTTAGGCAGGAAGGGCTTGGAGAGGTGCTCGGCTGGACGTTCCCGTCCGACGGAACGCCTGTCTTCCTGCGCGGCATGGGTATTACCGCAGATGCACCAAATCCGGCTGCCGCAAAGGTCTTTCTCGACTTCGTATTGTCCGAAGACGGCCAGCACGCCGTGGCCGCCGGCAATCTGACGCCCTATCGGCCCGGCGTGATCACAGAGGACGAGCTTTCCTTTTCGCTCGACGAGGTCGTCGAAGCGATCGGCGGTCCGGACAAGATGATCCTCATCGATTACGATCCTACAATGGTGCGGACATTCGAAGCATTCACCGTGCGCTGGGGTGAAGCCTTCAACATGTAGCGCTTTGGGGAGCCGGGCCGCCCGGCTCCCCTTGAAAAAGGACGTTCCCATGGCTCAAATCTCCACCCCCATGCCCACTGGGGTCCTGCTGCGCCCCTTCCGGCTGGACCGCTCGCGGATGGTGCAGTGGCTTATCTTTGCGCTGACGGCAGCCCTCATGCTGGCGCCGGCCCTGCCGATCCTTCTTCAGGTTTTTATAGATCGTCCGCTCTACGAAAATGGCTGGGTTTTCACGCTCGACAATCTCGGCGAAATCCTCAGCTCCAGCAAGATCGGTAGCATCGCGATCACCACCGGCCTATTCGCGCTCTTTAGCGTGATTATTGCAGAGGTGGTGGGAATCGGTGCGGCGCTCCTTATCGGGCGCACCGATGTGCCGGGCCGCAAGGTCATGGGCGATATTCTGATGTGGCCACTCTACCTGTCGCACTTAATTTTTGCGCTGGGGTGGGTGGTTATGTATGGACCGTCGGGTTTTATTACTCAATTCATCGCCCAGAGCACCGGCAGTGAGCCGCTAAATCTTTATTCGCTCGCGGGCATGTCGTTGGTGGCCGGGATTTCGCAGGCGCCGCTGGCTTATCTCTATTGTCTCTATGGTGCGGTGCGCTCGGTCGATCCTACGCTTGAGGCAGCCGCGCGCACGGTCGGCGCGGGACCAATGCAGGTGCTCATGAAGGTGACGTTGCCACTCATGGTCCCCTCGATCATCACCTCGACAGCCCTCAATCTGGTCATTGCCGTCGAAACGCTGTCGATCCCTCTGTTTCTCGCTACACCGGCGCGCATCGAAACGCTGTCCACCTTCCTTTACGAAGAGGGTATCGCCGCAAGCGATCCCAACCACGGGATTGTCGCGGGGTCTTCGATCCTGCTCATGGTGCTCGTGGGTTCGGCGCTGGCTATCCAGCGCATTCTACTCAGCCAGAGCCATCGCTTCGAAACCGTGAAGGGCAAGGGCAGCCGCCCGATGACCCTCAGCCTGGGCAAGCTCCGTTGGCCGTTGGCCGCTCTTTGCGCGGCGTTCCTGTTTGCCTTTGTCCTTATTCCCATATTCGGCATTGTCTTACGTGCCTTTACGAGCTTCCTCTCGCCGCTTGTGCCGATTGAGCGGGTGCTCACGGTGGGCAATTTTGAAAAACTCCTCTCCAATTCCGCCAACATCCGCGCAATCGTCAACACGCTCGAGATTTCGTTCATCTCCGCCGGGCTCGGTACGCTTCTGGCGGTTTGCGTCGCACTTGTCGTCCAGAGGTCGGGCTTCCGCTGGAGCGGCGTGCTCGAGGCTCTGGCCTACTCGCCACGGATCGTACCGGGCATGATCACGGGGCTCGGCGTGTTTTACGCGGCCGTGGTGTTTCCGCCCATGGGATGGCTGCGAGGCAATATCGGCATTCTCGTTGTGGCGTATGTCATGGCCACCTTGCCGCTCGCTCTTGGGGTGATCCAGCCGGCCATCGTTCAGATCAGCCGCGATCTCGACAACGCGGCTCGGACGGTCGGCGCCGACTGGGTCAACGCCATGCGGTTGGTCATGTTGCCGCTTCTCAAACCTGCCCTATTGGGCGCTTTCGTGCTGCTCTTTGTGTTCCATCTCAAGTCCTACGTCATCGCCATCTTCCTGATGGCGCCGGGGCTCGAGGTTATGGGCGTTTCAATGCTTTCTCTGTGGACGAATGGCGACGTTGGCGAACTGGCAGCGTTTGCCACAATCCAGATGGTGATGATCGCGGTTCTCCTCGTCCTCAGCCGCATCCTTTTGGGGGTCAAGATCTATGACTGAACTCTCGCTTTCCAAGGTCACACGCCGCTATGGCGACGTTGCCGCCATCGACAACATCAATCTCGACGTCGCCGAGGGTGAGTTCCTCACCCTCCTGGGTCCATCAGGTTGCGGCAAATCCACGACGCTCGCCGCAATCGCCGGCCTCGACAGGCCGACGACCGGCCGGATCGCGTTGGGTGACAGGGAATTCTTCAATGCTGAAGAGGACGTGTTCCTGCCCCCCGAGGCGCGGGGTTTTGGTGTGGTCTTTCAGTCCTATGCGCTTTGGCCGCACCTCACAGTCCATAACAACGTCGCAATGCCGCTCAAATTGCGCCGGATGCCGGCGGAGCAGCGCAAAAAACGCATTGCCGAAGCCCTCGACCTTGTCGGGCTCAGCGCGTTTGCGTCTCGCTATCCGGGTGAGCTCTCAGGTGGTCAGCAACAGCGCGTGGCGCTGGCCCGCGCTATCGTCTTCCGTCCGCCGATCCTGCTTCTGGACGAACCCCTGTCCAATCTGGACGCTCAGCTTCGTCAGCAGGCGCGGATCTGGCTCAAGGACATTCAGCGCGAACTGGGCATCACGACCATCTATGTGACCCACGATCAGGACGAGGCGCTTGCGATGTCGGATCGGATCGTCGTGATGCGGGGCGGAAAAATCGTTCAGTTGGGTACCCCCGAGGAAGTTTACGGTGCACCGTTGCATCCCTTCTCGGCCAGTTTTATCGGCAATGCAAACCTTGTCGAGGTCGAAGGAACGGCGGGCAAGCAAGGAAACGGATGTATCGTCAAACTCGCCGACGGGCAGACGCTTCGCGGACATGCGCCCGGCGGCAGACTCTCGCAAGGACAGCAACTGCTTTCGATCCGCCCACACAAGATCAGTAGTGCGCCGCTCGCTGGCGCCTCGGAGATCAAGGTCGAATTCGGCACCGAAAGCTACCTTGGCGATCATTTCGAACAACAGGTCACAGTGGCCGGGAGCACTTTGCGGTTGACGCTCGAAACCCCCGCGGCGCACGGTCCTGGCAGCATCTGGATCAAGCCCGAGGACGCGGCGGTTTTCAGCAATGAGTGATAGCGCGAGCGACAAGAAGGAGAACGCGGACCAGCCGCTCAAGGTGGCTGGTCGCCTACGGAACGACATTATTCTCGGCGTGTTCCGGCCCGGCGAGTGGCTCCGTCAGATCGACCTTCAGGACCGTTTGGGATGCAGTCGCTTCGCCGTGCGCCAGGCGCTCTCCGAGCTTACACTGGCCCGGGTCGTCGAACATGTGCCGAACCGGGGCTTCAGGGTTGCTGCGCCCAGCACGACAATACGCTCTGAGATCACGGACGTTCGCTTGATGCTCGAATTGCCGGCCGCAACTGAAGTGGTTGCGGCCGCCACGGCAAAACAAATCGCTATGGTTCGGGAGGCCGCGCATGCGTTCGACGCTGCCATTGAAGATGCCTCGTTCCAGCGCCTGCGCCAGCTCAATCATGAGTTTCATCGTGCATTGCTCGAGCCTGTCGCCAACGAGACGCTCGCCAATCTCATAAACGAGCTGCGCGAGCGGGATTTGCCCGGCGACTGGTCGAGCTGGACCAGCCCATCCAGCGTGCGGCAAAGCAGCCGCGATCACCTCGAAATGGTCGAAGCCCTCGAAGCGCGAAATGCCGAAAACCTGCAGGCCGTAATCCGGCGCCATGTAACGAACTGGCGACAGGAACCAACCAGGGTTCAGTAACCCTCGGCCGGACGTCAGATGTGGCCATCATGGTCGATAGCCATACGTTATCAAAGAGCGTGAAATTAAGAAACTTTTCCTCCGCATCCGCCGCGTGTCTAATCGTAAGTGTTCAAAGGGGAGAACATATCTGATGAAAAATAGTTATCATGCCATAGGCGCATTGTGTCTGGCTGCCGTCACATCGGCCGGCCTTTCGACCGCGGCTGCTGCCGAAACCTGGCGCATGTCGACCAAGCTGCCATCGGAATCTTTTGAGGGGCAGTTGCACGAAATTTTCGCCGAACGAGTCAGCGAGTACACCGACGGCGAAGTCTCGATACAGATCTATCCATCAGAACAACTCGGCGACGCACAGACCGTTCTCGAGCAGGTGAGTTCGGGCATCATCGACATCTTCACCGATGACGTCACATACCTCGACAAGTTCGATCCCAGCGTGTCGTGGATTTCGGCCCCCTTCCTGTTCGACAACCGCGAACACTGGGCCTGTTTTCTCAAGACTGACTATTTCCAGTCCATTCTCGACGGAGTTGCCGAGCGCGACAACATCACGGTCATTGGCGACGTCGGTCCCTTCACGCGCGGCTTCCGCGTGCTGGTCGCAAAAGACGAAGTGGGCGGTTTTCAGGACGTCCAGAACCTCAAGCTGCGGCTTTGGGACAATCAGCTCATCGTCGACATCTGGACGGCATTGGGCACCGATCCACTCGTCATGGCCTGGACCGATGTCTACCAGTCGCTCCAGACTGGTATCGTTGAAGCGGTCACTTCGCCCGCTTCGCTGGTTGAATCGATGAAGTTTTACGAACCCGCGCCGCACATAGTACGCACAGACGAGTTCAATCAGGCCAACGTTTACATGATCAACAAGGATAGCTGGGATAGCATCTCGGCTCAGGCGCAGGAAGGCGTTCTTCGTGCCTATTACGAGGTGTCGGACATGGCTGCCGCCGGGATCGACGCGGCGTTCGAGGAATCGCTCGAGATCATGGAAGCGCAGGGGGCGACTTACGGATCCCTCGACACAGGACCCTTTATCGAAGCCGCTTCGTCCATCTACCGGGACCGGGAAGCCAACGGTGACATGCCTGCCGGCTTCCTTGCCGAGGTGGATGCAGCGCGCAATGGCTGCCTCTAACTGCGTCAAACGGGCTACGCACACGCGCAGCCCCTTTGCCCGAAAGGGGGCACACATGTATTCCGCACTCAAGGCCGCCGAAAGCATCCTCGATCTTGTCGCCAGGGTCTTTGAATGGGCCTGCGTCTGCATTCTAGCGGTAATGCTGGCCATCAACGCCGGCAACATCACCTCCCGCGCCGTGCTCGATCAGCCGCTCAACTGGGTCTGGCCCTGGACCATGGTGCTGTTTCTGTGGTGGGTAATGCTGGCGTTCTATCCGCTCTATCGCCGCCGCAAGGACGTTTCGATCTATATTCTGCTCAAGTTCATCGGCCCAACTTGGCGACGGGTGCTGGGCGTATTCGTTCAAGTTGCGGTTCTCGCGGCGGCCGGTTTACTGCTCTATACGATCCCTGAGCGGCTGGTCTCCTCGCGCGGACTGATCGAGATTGTGGCCCTGCCGCGCGAAGTGCTGATCTATCCGCTGCTGCTCTCGACCCTGCCGATCTTTCTCGACGCTCTGGTTGCACTTGCAGCCATCGCGACCGGCAGGCAAGAGTACACGCCATTCGGCATGATCGAGGCGGCAGAATGACCGGCCTTCTCGTCCTTGGCGTCTTCATGGCACTGGCATTTCTGTCCGTACCGATCCTCACGTCAATCATCATCGCCTCGGCGGCGGGCGTCGTCGCGCTCGGGTTCACCGATCGCCTGGGCATTGTTTCCCAGCAAATGCTAGACGGCATCAATTCGCCGGCGCTGTTGTCGGTGCCCTTCTTCATCCTTGCGGGCAACCTCCTCAACGGCTGCAAGCTGACCGATCGCATTTTCCGCTTCGCCAATAACGTCGTCGGTCACATTCGCGGCGGTCTGGCCCAGGTAAACATCCTTGCCTCGCTGCTCTTCGGTGGCATTTCGGGTGCCGCTGTCGCCGATTGCGCGGCGCTTGGGACCGTCGAGGTCAAGGCGATGCGCGAGCGCGGCTATCCAGCCGATTTCTCGGCCGCCGTCACCGCCGCGTCCTCGATTGTCGGGCCGATCTTCCCGCCCTCCATTCCGCTGCTAATCTACGCCTTCGTCGCCAACGCATCAGTCGGACGTCTGTTTCTCGCCGGGATCATGCCCGCGCTGCTCCTGGTCGCGGTGCTCATGGTCTATGTCTATATCGTCTCGGTGCGTCGGAATTTCCCCAGGGAAGACCGCGCCACGTTCGGAGAGATCGCCCGGAGCGCAGTCGACGGGTTTCTAACCCTGCTGGCGCCCGGCATCATCCTGGGCGCTATGATGACTGGGTTCACAACAGCGTCCGAAGCGGGTGTCCTGGCGTGCATTTATGCTCTGGGCCTGGGCATTTACTACCGCACGCTCAACCGCGACGTTCTCCTCACCGCGTTCCGCGAAACTGCCTATCTCTCAACTATCGCGCTCTTGATGATCGGGTTTTCGGCAACGGTTGGCTGGATCATGGCCTTCGATCTCGTGCCCCAGCAACTCGCCGATTTCATCCTCGGCAATATCGACAGCAAATGGGTGTTCATCCTCGTCTACCTGCTGTTCCTCATCATCCTCGGGTGCGTTTTCGACGCGACGGCGGCGCTTATCATCCTGGTGCCGATCATGCTGCCGATTGTCGATGGTTTCGGCATCGACCGCGTACATTTCGGCATCTTCACGGTGCTCACGCTCATGGTGGGAATTCTGACGCCACCCGTCGGGATCGCACTCTACATTATGATGGATGTGGCCAAGCTCCCATTCGAGGCGGTAGCCCGCGCCACAATCCCGTTCCTGATGCCCATCGTCATCGCGATCGTGCTGATTGCCTTTGTACCTCAGATTTCCCTGTTCCTGCCCAACCTCGTTTACGGCCGGCCCTAACACCAGTACCGAATGGAGACCCCCAATGCGCGTTGCGCTTATGCAGCTCAATTCCCGCGACGACAAGTCGACCAACATCGCCACGATCACCCGCCTGTTCGAGGAAAAGATCGCCGGCCGGGGCGTCGACCTTGTCGCCGCCCCGGAATATTCCACCTTCCTGGGCGGGCTCAAGCAAGAGCAGTGGGCCGCGGCCGAAGCATTTCCTGATGGCGAGGGCTATCGCACCCTGCAGGGGCTCGCGAAAACCTACGGCGTTGCCGTTCACACCGGCTCGATGATCGAGCGCGATGGCAACAAGCACTACAACACAAGCGTCGTCTTCGGCCCGGACGGCACCGAGCTCGCCCGTTATCGCAAGATCCACCTTTTCGACGTTGAAACCCCCGGCGGCCACGTCTTCCGGGAATCCGACGTTATCGACCGCGGTGGCGAGGTTGTCGATTTCACCTATCAGGGCCGCAAGTTCGGCTGCTCGATCTGCTACGACATGCGCTTTTCAGAGCTCTATCTGCAGCACATGCGGAACGGCTGCGACGTCATTATGGTCCCCGCCGCCTTCAATATGGAAACCGGCAAGGACCATTGGGAAGCACTGTTGCGCGCCCGTGCCATCGAAACCCAGAGCTGGGTGATCGCCGCCGGGCAGATCGGCTTGCACCGCGAGGCCGCAGGCGAGCGTGCCTGCTACGGCAATTCCATGGTCATCGATCCCTGGGGCAATATCGTTGCCCGCGCTTCGGCCAGACCGGGGGTGCTGTTGACGGATATCGATTTCGATTACGCCCTGCACGTGCGCACCATCCTGCCGTCCAACAACCACCACGTTCTGGCCTGAGCCCATGCTTGAGGATTACGCTTTCTGGATGAGCACACCCAATCTCGACTTCCTCGAGATTGCAGCCAATGCCGGTTTTCAGCGCGTCGTATGCGACGTGGAACACAACGGATTTTCCCCCGATCGCCGCGAGGCGCTTGTTGTTGCTGCCCGCGCCATGGGGCTGAAGGTCTTCTTCAAGATCGAAGGTCCCGAGCCGGTCTGGGTCCAGCGCGCGCTCGACCTGGACGTCGATGGTGTGATCATCCCCCATTGCGGGCGGCTCGAAACCTCCCGAGCAGCGCTCGAGACGGCCAAATTTCCGCCCCGGGGCACCCGCAGCTATGCCGCCGGACGCTCCGCGCGGTTCAGCCCGCCTGATTCTGGCTATTTCGCGCGATGCAACCGGGAAATTCTGTGTCTGCCCATGATCGAAACGGCGGAGGCCTTCGACGACATCGATGCGATCCTTGCGCATGATTGCGTCGACGGCGTCTTTGTCGGCCCGTTCGATCTGGCGCTGACCCGAGGGCGCGACACCTACGCCTTCACCGACGCAGACCGCGCCGATATTACCCGCATAGCTCAAGCCGCCAGGGCAGTCGGAAAGCCCTGGTGGATACCGGCCTGGAAGCCCCAGGAACAACAATTTGCAATCGATGAGGGCGCAGCCGTCCGCGTGATCGCCGCAGAACACCAGGTTCTGATGGCCGGACTTGCCTCGGTGATCGGCCAATTGCCCCAGCGCACAGCCCAATAAGGAAAGAACAGTGAAAGACTTCGTCAAAAACCCGCTGCCGGCAAGCCTTCCCGATGCCCTGCTTGAAAAGCTCCGGCGCGTTGAGACGGCAACCATCGGCCATTTTCTCCATTCTGCCTTCATGGACAGCGCCATTGCCGCAGTCGATCCGGGCAGGCGGATTGCGGGCACGGCAGTCACGCTGCGGCTGGCGGCCAACGATTCCACCTTGCTCCACGACGTCGTTTCAACGCTGCGCTCCACCGACATTCTGGTCATCGACCGCTCGGGCGACACGCGCCATGCGTGCTGGGGTGGCGTCGTCACCAACGCTGCCGCGCTCTGCGGCTTTGCCGGTGCCGTCATCGACGGGCCAGTGACCGACGTCAACGAAATCGTCGCCAACGCCTTTCCCATCTGGAGCCGCGGTCGCTCATCGATCACGACCAAGCTTTATGCACAGTCAGGCAGCTTTAATGCGCTCATATCCTGCGGTGGGGTGACGGTCAGTCCCGGCGATGCCATTCTGGCCGACGAGAGCGGTGTGGTCGTGCTTTCGCCCGATGATGCAGAGGCCGTTGCCGACCGCGCGCTCGGCATGCAGAGCGCGGAACTCGATCTCATTGCCCGCCTGAGAGCCGGTGAAAAACTGGGCGATATCACTGGCGCATCGCGTATGGTCAAAGAGCGGCTTTAGCGGGTGATCCGATGAACATCGAGGCACTTCGCACGCTGATCTATACGGCAGAGCACCGCAACTACCACACGGTAGCGCAGCTCATGCACATCTCGCAGCCTGCGATCTCCAAGCGTATCCGCATGCTCGAAGACCAGCTTCAGAACAAGCTGGTCGAGCGCGTGGGCGCCTCGATGGTCCTCACCCCCGCGGGCCAGGCCTTGCTTCCTTATTGCGAGCGGATCGTTGCGGCCTATGACGAGGCCCTCCAGCGGCTGAGCAATCCCGGAGACTGGCAGGGAACCATCCAGCTTGGTGCTGTCGATACGATCCTATCGACCTGGCTCACCGACTTTCTCGACCGCCATCAGCGATGCTATCCCCAGGTGCGCATCGAAGTGGTCGCCGCCCCGACCAAGGACCTTCTCGTTGAACTCAACAATGGGCGGATCGACATCGCGATGATGCTCGGCCCGTCCTATGATCGCGCCTTCGTCGAAATTCCCCTGTGCACCATGGAGGTTGGCTTCTATGGGCGTGCAAAGACCCGGCTCGATACCGATGTACCGCCGCGCAGCCTCTCGGTCGAGGAGATCGCTGAGGCGAGCGTGATCACGTTCCCCCATGGTTCTCGCCCTTATTTCGACTTGGCCGAGCAACTCCGCCAGCTCCCGTTGCCCCACCAGCCCAGACTTAGCGGGTGCATGTCCATGCTGACCTTAAGATCATTGGCGGAGCGCGGCCTGGGCATAGCGACCCTGCCGACCCCTATGGCGGTCGGGGGGAGGCTGGAAAGGCTCGATCTCGGCATAGCATTGCAGCCGCTCACCTTTGCCGCCGCCTATCGACCGGCCGCCGCGCCGCCGATTTATCGCCGCTTTTGCGCGCTGGCCGCCGAAACGGCCGCCGATTATGCGCGCCGCAATCGCACGGGCATCGCCGTACCCGGTTCGGTTCCTGTTACGCCATGAGTTCGGTTGCGCAAGAAGGCCACCTCCTGGGTGCGTCGGACGGGCTGTCCTTCGAGATCATCAATCCCGAGGGGTCAAGTCCGATCCTGCTCGTATGCGAGCATGCAGCAAACCGCGTGCCCGCGCGGCTCGGCAAACTGGGCCTGGAACCCGCGGAGCTCGCAAGCCATGTCGGCTGGGACCCTGGCGCTCTGGCTCTTGCAAGGGGTCTGAGCAGCGCGTTCGACGCCCAGCTCATCGCCGCGCGGTTTTCGCGTCTCGTTTACGATTGCAACCGCCCGCCCGACGCGCCGAGCGCCATGCCCGGCGACACCGAAGTTTGCGTGGTGCCTGGCAATATCGATCTCACACCTGGCGACCGAGAGGCGCGGGTCGCGGAAATCTATCTGCCCTTTCACGCAGCGCTTGCCGATCTCATCGCGCGCAAGCGCTCGGCCGGCGGGACGCCGATCGTCGTCACCGTTCACAGCTTCACTCCGATTTTCAGGGGCGAGCGCCGCGACGTCGAAATCGGCTTTCTATGTGACCGGGATGACCGCCTCGCCCGAGCCCTGCGGGACTTCTGCGCTGGACATTCGACATACGATATTCGCCTCAACCAACCCTATGGGCCGGCGGACGGCGTTCTGCACACCATCGAAAAGCACCTTGGTGAAGGGCCGTTTCCCTACGCGATGATCGAAGTGAGAAACGACTTGCTGGCGGCGGAAAACGGCCTCGCGGAGGTCGCAACCCTGCTCGGGAATGCGCTGGCCGAGGCTGTGTCGGGGTCCAATTTCAACGAAACAACAAGATGGCCGGAAGCTTGAGCATGACAGCGGATTTCACATTCGAAACCCTGAAGCAAAAGGTCTCTGAGGGCGAAATCGACACCGTTCTTGTGTGTCTTATCGACATGCAGGGCCGCCTTATGGGCAAGCGCTTTCTGGCCCGTACCTTTATCGATAGCGCGTGGGAAGAGACCCATTGCTGCAACTACCTGCTCGCCACTGACCTCGAAATGGCAACGCCCGACGGCTATGCCGCAACAAGTTGGGAGGCGGGGTATGGCGACTATGTCATGAAGCCCGATCTCGCGACGTTGCGGCCCGTCCCTTGGCTTGAGGGGACGGCCATGGTGCTCTGCGATATTCTCGATCACCACTCCCATGCGCCGGTCGCCCATTCGCCCAGGCAGGTTCTCAAAACCCAGATCGCGCGTCTTGCTGCGCTGGGGTTCGAAGCGGCTATGGCGACAGAGCTCGAGTTCTTTCTCTTTGAAAAGAGCTTCGATGAAATTCGTAAATCCGGCTTTCGCGATCTTCAGCCGATCAGCGGCTACAATGAAGACTATCACATCCTTCAGACCACCAAGGAGGAGCATGTGATGCGGCCCGTCCGCAACCTGCTTTATGCCGCGGGGATTCCTGTCGAAAGTTCAAAGGGCGAAGCCGAGGCGGGGCAGGAAGAACTCAACATCCGCTATGACGCACCGCTCAACTGCGCCGATCACCACACCATCGCCAAACACGCCATCAAGGAGATCGCATGGCAGAACGGGCATGCTGCGACCTTCCTGCCCAAATGGCATCACGACCGGGTTGGCTCGTCGTCCCATATCCATCAGTCACTGTGGAAGGACGGGCAACCGGCCTTTTACGACAGCACCGCCACCCATGGCATGTCCACACTTATGCGCCAATATCTGGCCGGGCTCATCAAGTACGCACCCGATGTCACCTATTTCCTCGCGCCTTACGTGAACAGCTACAAGCGGTTCCAAAAAGGCACCTTTGCGCCCACGGGGATCGTGTGGTCGATCGACAACCGTACCGCCGGCTTTCGGCTTTGCGGCGCGGAAACAAAGGCAGTACGCGTCGAATGCCGAATCGGCGGATCCGATATCAACCCCTATCTGGCGATGGCCACCCAACTCGCGGCCGGCATCGCAGGGATTGAAGAGGAGCTCGATCTTCCACCCGCACTCACGGGCGATGCCTATGAAGCGGCAAAAGCCAGCCAGATCCCGCGCACCCTGCGCGACGCCATGGCGACGCTGAAGGCGTCGAAAATGCTGCGTGCGGCGCTCGGCGACGATGTCGTCGAGCACTACTACCGCTGCGCTGAATGGGAACAGGAAGAGTTCGACCGCGTGGTGACCGACTATGAGATCGCCCGTGGCTTTGAGAAAGCGTGATATGACTAAGACACTTCAATGCATTTCGCCGATAGACGGCTCCGTATTCGCCGAACGCGAAGCACTCGGGGTCAATGATGCGCGTGCGCGCATCGCCCGTTCGCGCAAAGCACAGGCGGTATGGGCGGCGCGGCCGTTGCAGGAGCGCATCGACCTGGTCATGGCGGGGGTTGCCGCAATAGGCGCGCTCAATGACCAGATCGTGCCCGAACTCGCCCGGCAGATGGGACGCCCGGTGCGCTATGGCGGAGAGTTCGGCGGCTTCAATGAGCGCGCCAGCCATATGGCGGCCATCGCCGAAGACGCGCTTGCAGACATCGTGGTTTCAAGCGATGGCGATCTCAAGCGCTACATCAAGCGCGTTCCGCACGGCGTCGTGTTTGTCGTCGCGCCCTGGAACTATCCCTATATGACCGCGATCAACTCTGTGGCGCCGGCGCTGATCGCTGGTAACGCGGTCATCCTCAAGCACGCCTCGCAAACCCTGCTCGTTGGCGAACGCCTGGCGGCAGCGTTTCACGGCGCGGGCGTGCCCGAAGACGTGTTTCAGAACGTTTTTCTTGACCACGAAACGACCGGCGCGCTCATTGCCGAGGGCGCGTTCGACTTCATCAACTTCACCGGTTCGGTGAACGGCGGCAAGGCCATGGAGCGTGCTGCGGCGGGTACCTTTACCGGGCTCGGGCTCGAGCTTGGCGGCAAGGATCCCGGCTATGTCATGGACGACGCAGATCTCGACGCGGCCGTTGATGCGCTGATCGACGGCGCGATGTTCAATTCGGGGCAATGCTGTTGCGGGATCGAACGCATCTATGTCGCTGAATCGCTGTTTGATGCCTTTGTCGAAAAGGCCGTTGCGATTGTTAAGGGCTATAAGCTCGGCAATCCCCTCGACCCCGAAACAACGCTTGGCCCCATGGCCAATGTCCGGTTTGCAAAAGAGGTGCGCAGCCAGATCGCCGACGCTGTGGGGGCCGGTGCGAAAGCGCACATCGCCACCTTCGGCTCGGACGATGGCGGCGCCTATCTCACTCCGCAAATTCTCACCGACGTCACCCACGACATGCGCGTGATGCGCGAGGAGAGCTTTGGCCCGGTGGTCGGTATCATGAAGGTAAAAGACGACGACGAGGCCATCGCCCTTATGAACGACAGCGATTTCGGGCTGACGGCGTCGCTCTGGACCAAGGACACGGACCGGGCCGCCTCCATCGCGAACCGCATCGAGACCGGTACGGTCTTTATGAACCGCTGCGACTATCTCGATCCGGCCCTGTGCTGGACGGGGTGCAAGGACACTGGCCGAGGCGGTGGACTATCGGAGATCGGCTATCACAATCTCACCCGGCCTAAATCCTACTATTTGAAGAAGGCACAATAAGATGTTCCCCAACGCCAACTGGTCCTATCCTACTGCAATCCGCTTCGGCGCTGGGCGCATTTCCGAAATCGCCGATGCCTGCAAGGCGGCCGGCATCAGCAAGCCTTTGCTCGTCACCGACAAGGGTCTGGCGCGCATGGAAATCACCACCAGAACCCTCGACCTGATCGAAGCCGGGGGACTGGGGCGGGGGCTATTTTCGGACGTCGATCCGAACCCGACCGATGCGAACGCCGATGAGGGGGTGCGCGTCTTCAGGGACGGCGGATATGATGGCGTCATAGCGTTCGGCGGCGGTTCGGGGCTCGATCTTGCCAAGGTCATCGCCTTCATGGCGGGCCAGACCCGGCCGATGTGGGATTTCGAGGACATTGGCGATTGGTGGACGCGCGCCAACCCCGACGCAGTCGCGCCGATCGTGGCCGTGCCGACAACGGCGGGAACCGGCTCGGAAGTCGGGCGGGCCAGTGTCATCACCAACTCGGCGACGCACGAGAAAAAGATCATCTTCCACCCCAAAATGCTGCCCAGTGTCGTCATCTGCGATCCTGAGCTGACCGTCGGTATGCCCAAATTTATAACGGCGGGCACGGGCCTTGACGCCTTTGCCCATTGTGTCGAGGCGTTCTCCAGCCCGCATTATCACCCGATGAGCCAGGGGATTGCGCTCGAGGGAATGCGGCTGGTGAAACAATACCTGCCGCGCGCCTATGAGAACGGCACCAACATCGAGGCGCGCGCCCATATGATGTCGGCCGCGGCCATGGGGTCGACCGCCTTCCAGAAAGGGCTTGGGGCCATCCATGCGCTCAGCCACCCCGTCGGCGCCGTGCATCACACCCATCACGGGACCACCAACGCCGTTTTCATGCCGGCGGTCCTGCGGTTCAATCGTGACGCCATCAGCGAGCGCTTCGACGCCGCAGCGGCTTATCTCGGAATTGAGGGTGGATATGAAGGGTTCTGCGCATACGTCGAGACGCTCAACGCGGCTGTCGGCATTCCCAAGACGCTGACGGAGCTGGGCGTTGAAAATCCCGATATCGATGCCCTCACCATGGCCGCACTGCGTGACCCGAGCACCGGCGGCAATCCCGTGAAAATGACAGCGGAAAACACCCGGGCACTGCTCGAACAATGCCTGTGACGCTGGCCTGGTAGCGTCAAGAAAGACAGGTTCGTTGCGATGGCATCCGGTGGCGCCGCGGAAGCGACAATATCGTGCGTCGAACCGTGGCTGGCCGGTCCTCCACCTTGGCCAGAAAAGCGCGCAACTGCGAAACGTCGGATCGAATGCGATCGGCCCTTCCCGGGGGCGCTCCATGACAGGCTCTAGGGAAGGGTATTTTTAACCCCGCGCCGAAAAGTTCAGAAGCGCCAGGTTATCAGCCGCCAACGCGAAGGGCTGTAGGATCTGAAATTCCAGGGTTGCCATTAAGCTCCCGCTATTCAATGAATTGCTGTTGGTATGGTAGGCATTTGCCTTGGCAGTGCGCTGCGATCCGTAACGGCGGAAAGAAAATATGCGGGAACTGGACGTCCAATCGCTGAGCGGCCTGCAGGTCGACATTGCAAAGAATATCCTTGATGGTATTGCCTCCGGACGGTGGAAAGCGGGCGCTCATATTTCCGATTTCAAACTGGCCCAGGAATTGGGAACCTCGCGAACGCCGGTTCGCAATGTCCTGCAGCTTCTCGAAAAGCACGGCCTGCTCGAACGTCGTCATCAGCAGGGGTTTCATTTCCAGGATATTGATCCGGCCAGGTTCAACGCTTTCAGACGGGAGCTTCCCGGATCGTCCAACGAGCAGTTGCTGGAAGAAATCATGATGGCGCGCGCCAAGGGCGCCATAGCGCACGAGGCGTCGGAGGCAGAGCTTGCCAGTCAGTTTGGGACCAGTCGGGCCACCGTCAGGAAGGCTCTTTTGAGGCTCGCCGCCGACGGTCTTGCCGAACGACGTCCTGGGCATGGATGGCGCTTTGCCGAATGCCTCGACAACACCCAGGCGGTCAACGAAAGCTACGCTTTCCGGGTCATCATCGAATGCGCGGCGGTAAGGGAACCGGAGTTTAGGGTCGACAGGGCGGCGTTTGCCGCGCTCAAGGCCGAGCAGGAAGCTCTGCGCGATACCCCGCCGGCCAGGATTGACCGATCCGAGTGGTTTGAGGCCAACGCCCGCTTCCATGCGACTGTCGTCTCATGGTCCGGTAACAGATTTCTCCAGCAAGCCATTCACCGCCAGAACAGCTTGCGCAGGATGACAGAGTACGCCGAGTTTACAACGCTCGCGCCCGATCGTATCCGCAAGGCGGCGCAAGACCATCTCGCTATTCTTGACGCAATCGATGCCGGCGATAACGAGCGCGCGGCGGAGATACTCCACAGGCATCTCAGCCGCACCCGGCCCGGGTAGCTAAGCAGGTGGCCTTGCGGCAATCAATTCGACACGTTTGCGATACTGGCTCAGCGCTTCAGCAAAAAACGCCTTGACCGGTTCCTGAATCAGGACGCCTTGGTGCGCAACACCCGGCACGAAATCGAACCGCGTCTTCACGCCGAGGCTCTCCAGCCCCATCTGCAGTGCCCTCAGGCGATCGATGCGGGTCTCTCCAGTATCGTTGATGCCTTCCATCCAGAAATTGGAGGTGCTCCGTACCGTGACCTCCCAGGTCTCGACGTCCTTGTCGCCGATCACAAGTTGAACCGGGACTGACCGCAAAGCGTCGACATCGAGCTTGATGCCGAAGCGCTCTTCCATGCCACGTGTCCCGATCCACCAGTCCTTGTCGTCGTCGGGAAGGGTGACGGTCCCTGGAGCGCCGACCGAGACTCCCATCAGGCGCCGTGGATGGAGATAGAGGAAGCGATGGACGAACTGCCCGCCGCCGGAAAAGCCGTGCATGAGAAATTTGTCGGCATGTATCCGGTAGATCGCGGATATCTCCTCGATCATGTCGAGCAGCACCAGATCGTACCGAATACCGTGATAGAGGACGTGCTTGTAGTTGTTGAGATCGTTCGGATGAATGATTCCCGATGGAAACAGCGGAGCGAGAACAATGCACTGGTTGGCTTCGGCAAAATCGACGAACTCGTCGCGCAGCAAGCTGGCCGTGCGGCCGGTATGGTGGATCAGGACGGTCAGCGGATAGACATCCTGCGCCTCCTCGTCATAGCTTTCCGGCACATAGCAGCAATAGGAGAAGCGCTGATCGTAGCGCGAGGCATAAAGCGTGGTGCGGCCGCGGCGATAGAAACTGAGCTTGCTTAGTTGAGGCGTTGCCATGGGACTATACCGATTTGAAAGAGCTGGTGCCTCACGCGACGTAGTCGGCGAGGGTGTGATTGAGCCGCGTGATGGTGGCCTTGAGGCTTTGGTAGTTCTCGCTTCGCTCCCGCGTCGTCTCGTCCATGTAGAGGCGGCGATTGATCTCGAGCTGGATGCTGTGGCGGCCGATAGAAGGGTTCGCGTAGGCCCTCGCCAGTTCTGCACCCCGGAATGGTTTGTTTAGACCTACCGAAAGCCCTTCGCCTTCCAGTGCTTTGGCAACCACATCGACAAACTCCTTGCCGGCCGAAGTGCCGTGAAGGTCGCCGATACAGATATCGGGCCGCGCGGCGCTGGCGCCGTCTGATGACATGGCGTGCCCGGTAGCGGTCATCGAGTGGCAGTTGACGTGGAACACCCGGCCAAAGCGCTCATATGCGGCATCGAGCAGGTTGCGTAGTGCCCGATGATAGGGCTGCCAGTATCGGGCGATCCGATCTTCCGCTTGGGTAACACTCAGCGGTTGCGCATGCATGAGCGTATTGCCCCAGCAATAGCGCCACATCAATCCCATGCCGCGCTTGGCCGTCGGGCTTTGCCCCACCGGATGCGGCCAGTTCCCGCAAACCATCTCGAGATCCATATCGAGCAGCGAACGGTTTGGATCGAGAAAACTGCGCGGGAAATGGGCCCGCAAAAGCGGAGCGCCATAATCGGGAGCACTAGAGAACAGATCGTCCACATGCGTGTCGGCGGAGATCAGCACGTCACTTACTTCAACGGCGGGGTGAAAATCTGCCGGTATCTCCAGCCCGCTGTGCGGACTGTCAAAGACAAGAGGCAGATAAGGGGCTTTCGGCCCCTCGACCGATAAAACCCCTGGAAGGGAAAAATCCTGCGGCGGAGCAGGGAAGGGCCGCCCAGCCCGGTCGGGTCCGATCGCCGGCATCATTTGCTTTCCCCGTCCGGCTGGGAGTTGATTGATGCAACCACGCCGGTTATCTCACCCAGCTTTTCGCCGGCTGCGAGCCGCTCCATCGTGCGCTGCACCCTTTTTTCCCGGGCCATGGCCTCGTCGGTCGCCTGCCTGGCTTCGTCCGCTGGCAGCGCCACAACGCCCGAGGCATCGGCAATCACGATGTCGCCCGGTAGGACAGGGACATTGCCGCAGGCAATGGGACGGTTGAAGGTCCCGCCCAGATCGGCCCGACGGGTGGTGAGGGACGATGTGCCCCGGCACCAGACGGGCAGGCCCTCGTCAAGTATGTCCGCCACATCGGTAACGCACCCATCGACAACGATCCCGACCGCACCGGCATTCTTGATGGCGCGGGCCACTGCACCGCCAAGACAGGCGTACCGGTCGTCGCCCAGCCTGTCCACGATCAGAAAGTCGCCTGGCCGCAGGAACGAAGCGGCATAGTGCATGAGGCTCGAGCACATGGCCGGAAGCGCCAGCGTGACCGCGCAACCCGCCCTTGTGGGTTGGTTAGTGTCCAGCGCCTGGATGCGGCGATCCAGAAAGCCGGTAAAGCGGACATGTCCGAGCGTCGCGGTTTCGATGGTTTCCAAGTCGGCGATTAGGCCGGCGTCGGCCTGGGCGGGGAGGGGGGCGATCCGGTATTTATTCATTGTCATGTTCCGTGCGCTGCCGAAAAGGAAATCCCGGCACTCTGGGAGAGTGTTCCATGAGATGGGTGATGAGCTGCGCGGTATGATCAACGATATGATCGCATAGCGCAGCGCCTTTTTCGGCCGATGCATAGGCGGCGCTGCCGCCCAGCAAGCCATTGGCATCCACATCACGCGCGTCGAGCGGCAGATGCAAGGGTTGGTCGTTGAACTTTGTCCCTGAAATTGAGGTCGCGGTCAGTCCCATCACCTGACCGCGCGGCGTTTTCTCCCCGAGCAGATCGAAACGCATGCGCTCGGGAAACAGATGGGCGGCAACCGAGGTAATGGGCTCGCCACCATGCCCGCGCACGACGGATGCCTGCTGGCCGTAGAGATCGGTCCAGATGTGGTCGGGAATTGTTTTCCATATATTGAGCGTCGGAACCATGATCCCCCGTTCTCGCCGCAGCTTGCGCGTCACCTGATCGATGATCGGGAGATTGGTCGTATGGCCGTTGAACACTAGCAGGCGATCCAGCCCGTGGTCCATAAATCCGGTCAATACGTCCTCAAGGACCATTGCCAGCGTCCGCGCGCGCAACTGGATACCGCCCGCAAAGCCGCGGAAGAAATCGGCATGCCCGAAAGGCAAGACCGGCGCGCATAATCCCTGTCCCTTTTCAGCGCTCAACTCCGCCAGACGCTCCGCCAGCGCGTAATCGCCCATGGGCGCGTGTGGTCCCTGAACCTCTAGGGAACCCAGGGGTATCAGGATGACAGTCCTGTCGGTGAGCCGCTCCATAAATTCGGTATGGCTCATGTCGCGCAGATTGACTTTCATCATGACGACAACCCTTCCCGCTCTTCGCTTGCCTGGATGCATTTGCGGCCCGAAAGCTCCGGCAGTGCCAGCAGCGAGGAATTGACATTCACCCGCCGCTCCAGCCGCAATAGCCCATCATTTACCCAGCAGCGAACAGTGTCGCGGAACGCGGTTTCCACAAACAGCCAATCCATTTCCAGGCACGCCCAGCCATTCCTTGGAGCAAGCCAACGCGCGCAGGCCAAGACCCGAAGCCCCTCGGGGGGATCGTAGGAATGGTGGATTGGCGCACCGGTCATGGTCGTGACGCTTTCCACCCAGCACCCAATGCCCGCAGCAATAGTGTGGCTGCCGCGGTGGTCCTTCATTTGAAAAACGATCTGCCCGTCCGATGAAGAGAGCGAGATCGATTGCACATGGTGGTCATTGTCGCCGATGCCATAGACACCGCTCCAGTTCGCAGGAGCGTTCCGCGTTTCGGCGGAGCCCGGCTGGATCGCTAGGTGCAGATCCGCAACGCGCTTGTCGAAATCTTGAGCGGTCATTGCGCCGAGGGCTGGTCGGAGCAGGTCATAGACGATGGAGTGGACACGCCGGTCGTCATCGTGCAGTCCACCAGTGAACGCGACGACGGCGTTCTGTTTCGGAAGCACGATGCAGTACTGGCCGAACAGCCCGTTTGCCGAAAAACTGTCATGCGGCCCGATCCACCAGTGATATCCATAGCCCTCCCGCCGATCGGGCACAGAGCCTTCCTCAAGCTCGTTGGGCCCCAGATAGTGCTGCCCCGTGAAGGTTCCTAGCACGACGTCGCGCAGCTTCGGGCTGGTCGCCTCCCGCACCCAATCTTCCGGCAAAATGATCCGGTCGTTCCACCGCCCATTCTGCAAATGCACGATGCCGAGCTTGAGCATGTCCGATGCGCAGCAAACCAGACCGTTTCCACCGGTATTGACGCCGTCGGGCCCGACATCCCAACGGATCGCGTCGCTCATCTGCATGGGCGAAAAGACTTTTTCGTCCAGATAGTCGACGAGCAGCCGCCCTGTTACCTTCTGAACGATGGCCGCCAACATGTAGCTTGAAGCGCTGTCATAGACAAAGACATCGCCGGGCCGATAGGGTATCGGGCGTGCTAGATAATCCCGGATCCAGCTCGTCTTGAGCTGACGCCAGGCGCCGCCCGATATCCCGCGTTCATGCCCGCTCGTCATGGTCAGCAGATGCCGCACCTGCAGCCGGGCAAGATTGTCCGGCACGCTAGCGGGCAGATGATCGGGAAAAAAGCCCACGATCTGATCGTCGAGCGCGAGCAGATCGTTTTCGATCGCCAGCCCTATGGCCATCGATGTGAAGCTTTTGGTCACCGAATGCATCATATGCGGACGTTCGGGCGCAAACGGCTTCCAATAGGCCTCGGTGATCAAGGCACCACTGTGCCAGATCAAAAGGCTGTGCAGCTCGATTCCTTCACGCTCGATGACGTCGAGCGCCTCCAGGATCGCAGCGGGGTCAGTGCCTGTGCTCATGGGGCTGGCGCGCCTCAGACCATCCTCGTGCGCTGTCACGGCTGGCCCTCCAACCCGGTGGTTTCGGGCTGGTCGAAGCGCCAACGCATGTTGACCCCTGTTTGGGTGCGCTCCAGCATCGGAATGGCCGAAAGCAGCGCCCGCGTGTAGTCGGTCTTGGGATTGTCGAACACTTCATCTCGAAGCCCCTGCTCGACAATTTCTCCGTCCCGCATGACAACGACACGGTCGGCGAGCTTTTCGACCACAGCAAGGTCGTGACTGATGAAAAGGCACGAGAAATTATAGCGCTTCTGCAAATCGGCCAGCAGGTCGAGGACCTGAGCCCTCACGGTGACGTCCAGTGCCGAAACGGCTTCGTCTGCAACGACGAATTCTGGCCTGCGCACGATGGCCCGCGCAATGGCGATCCGTTGCCGCTGCCCCCCGGATAACTCATGCGGAAAGCGGTCCAGAAACTGTTCGCCCAATCCCACTTCCGCGAGAATGTCGATGACCCGGGTATGCCGCTCTTTGGCAGAAAGGTCCTTTTCGTGCCTCAGAGCCTCGGCAACCAGTTGCCCGACCTTCATTCTGGGGTTGAGCGAGCCGAAGGGGTCCTGAAATATCATCTGGCAGTTAAGCCGATACTCGGCGTAGGTGCTCTGGCTTTTCTCGATGGACTGCCCCCGGAACAGCACTTCACCGGCTGTTTTTTCTGTCAGCCCGGCTATCGTTCTGCCCAGCGTGGTTTTTCCCGATCCTGAAGCGCCGACCACGGCCAGCACTTCGCCAGGGCGAATGGTAATACTGACTCCTTTGAGCGCCTTTTTTGTCGTACGGGGTCGAAACGGGTTGGATTTGTTTTTGTATTCGACCTCGAGGTCCCTCACTGCAACCAGTGGTGCCGCATCGGGCGAAAACCCTCGCTTGGGTCCCCGCCCGGGCATTGATTGGAGCAGGGCGCGGGTGTAGTCGTGTTGCGGTCGTGCCAGAATATCGGCGGTCGGACCGCTTTCGACCACCTGTCCCTGGCGCATGACGAGGATGCGCTGGCAATAGCGCGCGACCATCGGCAGGTCGTGGCTGATCATGAGTAGCGCGGTGCCCTGAGACTGGGTGAGGTCGATCATCAATTCGAGAACCTGCCGTTGGATAATCGCGTCCAGAGCGGTCGTGGGTTCGTCGGCGATCAACAGAGAAGGTCGCAGCAGCATCGCTGAAGCGAGCATGATGCGCTGGCGCATACCGCCGGAAAACTGGTGCGGATACGCTTCAAGGCCACTCTCCGGATCGGAGATGCCCACCTGTCTCATGATTTCGAGGCAGCGCTGCACCCTCTCTGCCGGCTGCAGGTCGGTGTGAACACGCAATGGCTCGTCCAATTGCCTGCCGATCTTCATGGACGGATTGAGTGAGGTCATGGGCTCTTGAAAGACCATGGACACCTCGGCACCACGGATTTTGCGCAGCTCGCGCGGGTTCATCGCCCCGACCGATTGGCCCTTGAGGGTAATGTCACCTTCTTCAACGACAATGGCATCGGGCTGAAGACCAATGATCGAGCGCGCGAGCATCGTCTTGCCCGATCCCGATTCCCCGACAATGCCGACGATCTCCCCGCGCCCCATCCCGAAACTGACCGCATCGACAATTCGTCCGCCAGCACGGATGTTCCGCAAGCGCAGGCTGAGATTTTGAACTTCAAGCAGTGTTTGCTCGCTCATTTAAATGCCCCTCATGCGCGGATCGAAACGATCGCGGACAGCGTCGCCGAACAGGTTGATGCCCAACAGGGCGAGCGATATGCAAAGGCCGGGGAAAATGCCGAGCCAGACCGCCTGAGCCATGTGCGGGCGGGCGCTGGCCAGCATGTTGCCCCAGGTGGGAGCAGGAGGGGGAACGCCCAGACCGAGAAAGCTCAGGGCGCTTTCGGTTAAAAGCACGGACCCGAACATGGTGGTGGCAAAGACAATGATCGGCGCAAGACAGTTGGGAAGGATGTGCCGAGCCATTGTGTAAACACCCGAATTCCCCATGACGCGTGAGGCTTCGATGAATTCGCGCTCGCGCAGCGAAAGCACCGCTCCACGAACGATACGTACCACCGCCGGTGTATAGGCCAGCCCAAGCGCCAGGATGATGCCGTACATGTTGGCCCCGGTGATCGAGAGCAGCGCTAACGCCATAAGCATGGATGGGAACGCCAGAAGCGCGTCGTTCAGCGTCATGATGGTGCGGTCGACGGCACCACGCGCATAGCCCGATATCAGGCCCAGAACGATGCCGGCGGAGATGGAAAGGCTAACAGTCAAAAGACTGATAATGACACTGGTGCCGGCTGCAGCCATGAGCCGGGACAGCACGTCGCGGCCAAATTCGTCGGTTCCCAGCCAGTGTTCGGCGCTCGGGGGCAGGAGCTTGCCTGAAAGATTGATACCGAGCGGATTGTACGGGGTCCACACAGAGCCGATAGCTGCGGCGGCCAGAAACAGCAGGACAAGCGTGCCGCCCAGCATAAGGTTGAGGTTTTTGGCGGTCATTCTGCTGTCACGCGAGGATCAAAGATTGGATAAAGAAGGTCGACCAGAAGGTTTACCAGTACGTAGGTGAGCGCCACGAACAACAGACAGCCCTGCACCACCGCATAATCGCGGCCATAGATGGATTCCACGATCAGCCTCCCAAGGCCCGGGATGGTAAAAACGGTTTCGACCACGGCAACGCCGCCCAGCAGATTTCCCAGGATCAGTCCGACCAGCGTCCATGTCGGCCCGAAGGCGTTGCGGGCGGCGTGGTGAATGAGGATTTCTCCCTCGCTCAATCCCTTGGCGCGCGCATGGGTGATGTAGTCGAGGCGTAGGACGTCGAGCGTCGAGGCTCGGGCCATGCGGACCAGACTGCCCACTTCATGCAGCACCAGGGTCGCGACGGGCATGATCAGATAGATGACGCCGTCAACCATCCGGTTGGCGATCGAGACATAGCCCAGAACCGGCAACCAGCCGAGCGTCATGCCGAACATGAGCAACAGCATCAGGCCCAGCCAGAAGGTCGGAATGGACAGCAGCAGTGTGGAAAGCCCGACCACGAACAGGTCGATTTTGCTGTTCTGGCGCCAGGCCGCGATCATCCCTAGCGGCACCGCGATAATGATGGCGATGACAATGGCGGGCAGAACCATCTGCGCGCTGGTGAAAAAGCGGCTGAGAACCAGTGGCAGCACAGGCTGGCCCGTGGTTATCGATTGGCCCAGATCACCCCTGAACAGATTGGACAGCCAGATGACGAACTGTAGGTAGATCGGTTGATCGAGTCCCAACCGTTCCCGAAGCTGGGCGCGCGTAGCATCATCTGCCAGATCGCCCAGCATCAGGCTGACAGGATCTCCGGGGATCAGACGGACAAGGGTGAATACGGCCACAGCGACAATCAGAAGCGTCGGTATGGCAGCTAGGATACGTGTCGATGCAAATCTGAGCATGTCAAATCCCTGGAGGCGTCAGAGCGTGGGCCTATTCGTTAAGGCTCACGCCCCACAGGCGGGCAAATCCCTGCCAGGTGCGGTATCCCTCGACATTGGCCGACGAAACCCCGACATCGAGACCGTTTGCGAGCATGAGCAGCGGAACGTCCTCGATAAACTGCTCATGGAGCTGGTCGAACAGGGCCTGCCGTTCGGCGGGCTCGGCTGTCTGGAGCAGATCGTCGAGCAGGGCAATCGCTTCGGGGTTGTCCCAGATCGCATTGGCCCGGTCCTCCTTGGATGCAAGAACAGCCGAATAGGCCAGCGCAGGGTCGGCGCGGTTCGAGTAGTTGAAGGCCATCGCCTGATAATTGCCCGAATTGAACCGATCGAGCTGAGTTGCCCACTCGAGCACCTCGATCGTTGCATTGATTCCCGATGCCTGCAGCATGGCCTGGGCGATCACGGCCGCATCGTAGCTGATGGCTGACCGGCGATTGGTCTGAATGACGATCTCCTCGCCATTGTAGCCGGCTTCGGCCAGCAGGCTGGCGGCCATTTCGGGATTGTACTCAAATCCCTGGTCGTGAAGTTCGGTGTGGAACGCCGAACCGACCGAAACGAGGGAGGGATTGGGGATCCCCAGGCCATAAGTGACGGCCGCCACGATCTCGGGAATATCGAGCGCATGAGCAACGGCCCGGCGCATGTCGACATTTGACATGATGGCGTCTTCGGTCTGGAACAGGAAGGTGATCAGCCCTCCATGAGGCGCGGCCACCAGGGTGAAGTTGGGATCAGCCCTCAATTCGGACGCTTCACTGGGCGGCAGATATGGCAAAACGTGCAGGTTGCCCGAGCGTAGTGCCGCAACCGCCGAAGCATTGTCGGGTACGACGACGAGCTTGACTTCATCGACCAGAACTTCCTTGCGGCCCCCGTATCCGTCGATTTCTTCGCCGGTGATGGCGTAATCGTCGAATTTTTCGAGCGTGACGCTTTCCCCGCGCAACCATTCGCCAAACAGGAATGGACCTGTCGCGATGGGTTTGTTCCAGCTTCCATCTTCGTTAAACGAGTCCGGGTGCAGGATGCCGTTCGAGGCGCATTGCGACTGCGCCATATAGGTCAGAAACAGCGCATTAGGTTCGCTAAGCGTAAATTCCACGGTCAGCGGATCTATAATTTCCACGGACTCGATGGCCGAGCCGCGGCTGCCGTCAAAGAACGTCGTACAGGCGTGTTCTGGGTTGCCCAGCACTGTGTCCCAGGTCCATTTGACCTCGTCTGCGGTCATCGGGGCGCCGTTGTGGAAAACCACGTCGTCCCGCAGCGAAAATGTATAGACGGTGCCGTCATCGGACACCGTCCAGTCGCTCGCCAGCATCGGCTTGATGACACCACCTTCATCTGCCGCAACGAGCCCCTCGACGACGTTGAGCATAACAGAATCGGTGATGGCATCGCGATTGACGCCAGGGTGCGAGCTGCGGATATCCGCAGACAGTTGGACGTTAAGTGTGGAGGCGTAAACGGCTGGCGCGAAAGCGGCAGCCAGGGTGGCTGCCACCGGCAGCGATATGAGTAAGCGCGACATCAGAATTCCTACCTTTGTGTTTTTTATGCGCAGAAAGAACACTGCAATACCGCAATAGTCTTCGTCAACTAAATTTTTTAGATGGCAGGGCAGACGCCCTCGGGCGCATCGCAGGCCAGTTTGGGTAACTGTACGCTCGCGGCGAATTTCACCCTCGTCGAGCCTGCAAGAAGACCAACCTGATCGACGTAGCACGACGCGCACTCTGGCTCAGGCGACGGAGCGATCATGGCCTGCAGCGGCACTCCAAACCATCTGTGACGTGCAACCATTGTGAGCTTTGCGGTAGTGGTCGGAGGCCACGTGGTGGGGAACATGATGGAGGACCGAACGGGGGCCGTTGGAACACTCCACAAGTACGGGCTTTTGATTGGCTTAGGATATGTGACTACTGCGCTTGGACAGATCGCCTTTGGCTCTCCATAGTATGACCGATGGGTCAGGAGAGTTCGCGTGAATGACTTTTGGAAGGCGCTAAGCAGCATAAACTCCGACTGGCTTTCAGGTGGCGGAAGCGTGCTTGCGGCGATTGTGTCGGTCGTAAGTCTACTCTATGCCCGAGACGCGAAGGTCATAGCACGGCAACAGCTCAAAGATGCCAAGCCGAAGCTAGTCCTGGATTCAGAGATTATAGGCTCTTCGATCAGCTGGACCGGAGCAGGGATTACTGTTTCCAAGTGGACGTGGTCAATGAATCGGCATCCAGCACCTCCGTTCTGAACGCTGAATTTGTGATCAGCTACTCATCGGCAGATGGCCCCGAGACGACAATGACGCTACAGGCTACAGAAGTGCTTCTTCAGCCGACGCAAATGGCGTCCGGATGGTGCATTTCCCCACTCCTGGCGGGGCTGCGTCTCTAAGGGTCGCGGAAGGTCGCACGATCCCCCTTTTGATCCTCGATACGGCAGGTCGATCCGACATTGATGATCACATTGTGTTGCACGCCGACTCCGGCCTTGGCGCGATCCGGAGCAGGTGGTGTGCGATAAAGGATATTACGGATGTGGCGCTGATACTGGAATCACTATCACCAACGAGCATGGCGCTACTAATTGCCTTCGACCTCGAAGAACATAGTTCCATCATAGATCAAATACTGCTGGCTGAAGGCTTGGCGCTTCGGGCTGGCAGGCCGGGAGACGTGATATCCAGAACGATGGACCGCCCCACGATGACAGTTGAGATACCTCGTGGTGAGTTTTACGAAGTTTGGCAGCGCATGTATCCCAACCTGATTGCAAAAAGGCTGAGGCGCGAAGGCTTTAAACCAATAGAAGCGAAAGACCGCGCTTCCATGCACATTACGAAGCTGCGCGAAATGCTGGACCTTAGAAACGCAGGGCGTAGGAAGTGACTGGCCAAAAATCCTTTTGGGGCACCGGCTTGGGGCGCCGAGCCACAATAAGCAACCGGAAAGTCGATTCTATTTCAAATCGTTAGGCATATAGATAGTTAATGGCGGGGCACGCGGGATAGCGATGAGAACTACGTTTACGCTATAGCCCTCCATGACCCTCTAAAATAAAGCTGCCGCCACCCAAACGGGATAGCGGTCTGATGCTCATCGCTTAGGACCCAGGTGCTTCCACCCCAGGAAGAGGCAGTTTCCCTGCTAGGCGCCTGTACAACGACTGCATCAAACGGCACAGGCGCTCAGATTCACTTATCGACATCATCGAAAACTGAGCGGTTCGTGGTGGCGGTGGAAGGAGGAGACTCCTCTTTCTTCTGTGTCACGATATGAGTCCAGTCCGTCTCGTCTTCGGCTTCTTCATCGCGTTCCCGTTTCCGCTCCTCCAGCGCTTCAACAGATCGCTTAACTTGATTCCGGGCGTCGACGATCAAGTCGGCGGTGTCGGTATCGACGCCGATCGTTTCTACACGATCCAACATGCCAAGTAATTTCTCAAAATGGCTTTCAGGCTCTTCGTCCAAGTCGGCGTCCGCGGCGATCTCCTCAATGCGGTCGTCGAGCGACGGAAAGATGGTTGTCCGTAGCGCCAAGCCTACGCCGACGAGACGTAGCGAGGGCATGAGTGCGAGCATGTCGTCCTCCTCGAAGAAGGACAGATCAAGGTCTGTGAGCGCAGCGGATTCGAGTCGGTCTGCTGTCTCTAAGCGCAAATCATCCTGCAAGAGACCGAGGCGATGGGCTCGGGCATGGGCAGCAACCTGGGGATCGTTGCCAACGAGTTCCGTCTGCCAGCAGGAGCGACAAAGTAACCCCGGGAACTGCTGTATCGTTTTGGTGAATACCGCTTCGCTGGCGCGGTAAGAGAGGAAGTGGAATAGCAGCCAATTCCTATGCCATTCGTCGGGTGTGCGACCGAGCCGGCTGACCAGCGCGTCGTCAAGTGTGGCTGGAATAACGAGCGCATCTCGAACATGCGGCGAGTTCTCGCATATGAAGCTGCTGAGGATAGTATCGATGGTCGCGCCTCTAATAAGCGCCGCCATCATATGAGGCTTTTGCCGCAGGATTTCAGTCAACGCATCGGATATCGTAGGATGTGCAAAGGTCCATTTGGACCCTGAGAGCTTGAGGAAAGACCCTGCTAACTCGGCGAAGCAATCCTGAATCTTGGTCAGAGTAAAGCCGGTAAGCTCCGCGACCGCCTGTGCAGCCGACGGATTATAGTCGTTCGGATCGAAGCCGGCCTGATGCACGTAAACGAGGATCAACGCGGCCTGCAACTGATCGTCTAGGGCGTTGACGGTATCAATGAGATGCTCACGTGGCTCTTTCATGAAGCGGACAAGCGAGCTCTCGCGCGGTGTCAGGCCCTTTGTGAAGTTTGGGTCGCCCAGCCTTTCGGCGATGCCCGGCAAGAAATCGGTAACCGCGGCCACCGCCGAAAGGTGGGGCTTGACACTCGAACGCCAGCTTTCGCTCTGCTCACCGAAATTGATATGATTATAGAGGATTTGCGACTTCTCTTCGAAGGTTAAATCGCCAACATCAACTACAGCACTGCCATCGACGAATTGTGCAAGATTGCGTTGTCCGAGCCGACGCCGTGCTGCTTCGTAGATGTGTTTTCGTGAAGTCAGGAGAAAGCGGTTACCATGCTTGATCGCTGCCCGCAGTTTCGAAAAGGCGGATGCCCAGTCCTGAACGTAATCGTCGCGCAGCACGTTCGATCCGAAAGCGTCATCAATCCAAAAGAAACGACCTGGATCATTCGGGTTCCAACCAGTCTCGAAATCACGCGGACTCGTGAGCGCGAGGACCGTGTTGTTGGGATTTTCCGAGGCTATGGTCGATACAATCGCGCCGATCGCCGACTTACCGCTTGATGGATTGCCGAGCAGGAGAACCACACCATGTTCAGAGATCGCATTGACTGCGTCACGATGCGCCTTCGTTGGCACATAGGTCCGCAGCTTCGGAATCCAGCTATCGAGCAGCGCTCGGCTCTGCTCGCTAAGCCGCTCATCGACGATCGATGTAAGATCCCCCAATCCATAGACTTGGGGGACCAGGGCTCGCAATTTTGCGCTGCTCCTGATGGCTCGAACAATGTACTGGCGACCGAGAATATGCGGCTTGCGCACACCGAGGGCACGTAGTTTGGTGCGCATCGCGGCCGCGACAGGCGCGTCTACGCTCATGTTGGTCATGAAGACATAAGTGTCTGCTTGGCCAGCTTTGACCAAATCTTCGACATGGTTGATCTCGGCAGTGAGATCGCCAACCTTCAATGCCTTGTTGGATTCAGACGTGTGTTTGCATTGGACAGTTCCAATCGGCGGCGCGTCGGGCTTTGCCGGAATAAGGAATACCGCGTCTTGGCCACCATCCTGCGCTTCGCGAAAGATTTCGACTGGACGCTCCAGCACCACCTCGCACACTTGGGAGCAAAGGTCCTGAAACGCGCGCCAGCCGATGGTATGTAGCGCCAAATCACTCCATGGGCCGTGAGCATGACGGTCACGGGGCGGTGTAGACACTGCCTGATCGTCGCCGGCCGTCATTCAGTGCTAACTCCACCGGCGGACGGGGAGAGCTCAACCAACGTCTCTGAACCCCGAATTTCGGGTGAATTATCGGGGCTAGGCTCCTCGATTGTCGCCTCTCCTCCCATCATCATCGCGTAGTGGGCGCCATGACTAGTTACTTCGAATATCTTTTTGAACACAGCGAGATAGCGGGCAACCGTCGTATCATCTGCTGCGAGATACAGGTCATCTGCAAAATTGTGTGAGCCGTCATTGATCCATGAAAACAAGGACGCACAGACTTGCTGGTCACGCCCTTCGAACTTCGCAATGACCGCGTCCTTGTCCATGTTTCCGAGGATGGTGAAATAGTGTTCTAGGATGCGTCGCAGGACGTTCTGAATCGTCAAATTTGAACGATCTGGGTTCTTCACCTCAGCCCAGAGAAGTTCATAAGATGTTCTGATCGGGTTGGCCTCATAGCCGTCAAGGAGGGTGGCGCCGTCAACTTTTCGCACGACCCAAAACGTCTCATGCGTGCGCCGTGTGCTCTGCCGCTTCGGGTCAAACGACACTTCTTTATGGAAATAGATATTGTGGGTCAGCACGAAGATCTGCTTTATGCGGCCGTTACCTTCCACGGCTTCAGCCAGAATTCTCTTGATAAGAGAACTGACGATAAAGAGTACATCGCTGTCCAAGCTCGATACTGGATCATCGAAAACAACGATGCGGTCGATGTTTATCCCGCTCGCCGTAGTACTGCCTCGGATTAAATGATAGAAATATAAGAAGGTGATGAAGCTCTTCTCCCCTTCACTGAGGGTTTCTTGGGCATCACTGCCATCGTCCCGCACAATTCGGTAATACTGCTCCTTCTCGCCGGCTGTTGCCAGCTTGAAGCTTGTAAACCCGAATGAGGAAAGGGTATTGTTTATCTCTGTAACAGTTGGTTGGACGCTAGTTACGCCTTTCTCTAGTTCAGCTAGGACGCCTTGTGCAGTGGCTAGTTCTTTCGCTTTGCCTTCAAGGCCGCTGGCAAGGCCCGCGATAGCCTTGTCGAGCTCTGCCTTTTCAGAGACGTATGAGTCAATGATGCCCTTTTTTTCGTCTATCAGGCATTTCCATATCTCGGACGTAAGCGCGCGACGTTCAGCGGTTAGATTATCGACCAAGCCATTGTGCTTCGTGGTTTCAGCATTCGCCCTTTCGATGAGCGCGGCGATTTCTTCAATTGCATCGTGGAGAGGTTCCAGCGTGATCGGCAGGCTAGGTTCCTTCCGTTTACGTTCGATATGACGCTGGTTCAGAGCAACGAGAGAACGGAGCCGCTCCACCAAAGGGCGCAGGACTTCAACATCGATGTGCGGGCTGCCGGAAGTCAGCGCGGCATCAACTTCGTTTAGGAGCACGTCCGAAAGCGTCCTATATGCCCCCTCTATCCGCGCTATTTCACCAATGTCGGCAAGATAGGCTTCATCAAAGAAAGCGTTCAACTTTTCGAGCAGTTCCGCATCAAGCGCTCTCTGACAGAAGGGGCACGGCGATCCAGCCCCCTCAGCGAAATTAAGACCCTCGCGAACCCAGTCGCTATTGCCCAGGCGTCGAATAAGGCCGGCGATATCGATATCTTCTTTTCCGACCACCTTCTTTGCAAGGACTGGACTCTCCTCGAAGGCCATTACCTCAGCACCATTGACGCTCGATAGCGTCGGCAATTTACCAACGCCTTCTGCAAAAACGGTGTCGGCGCGGGCCTTCAAGTCATCGACTGGGTGAACAGCGGCTTGATTTGCTCCGGCTTCCTCCAGAATCTTGTCACAGAATCGAGCGCGAGAATTTCGCACCCCAGCGAATGCCGCTTGGAAATTTCTGTCATGCGCTGTTTTTAGTTTCCAACATTCTGCTTCGAAGTTGTCACGTAATACGCTGAGATCCCCATGCTTGCCGCTGGCCTCGGAGGGGTCGCCCAGCGTACCTTTCAGCGTGAATATCTGCTTTTCAATTTCTTCTACCTTTGCTCGGGCCACTTCAATCTCATTCAGCTTCTCAGCCGCGACTTCGCCCAGAGTGAAAATTCCGCGCAATTGCTGCGAAAAGTTCTGAGCAACGAAATCCCGGTTGTAGACAAGGGCTTCCAGAATACGATCGTTACGCCAAGCTACGGTGCAGGTTGGGTATAAAGCGGGATCTGCGATAATCCGTGATATCGTTGTTTTACCGGATCCATTGGTTCCAAAGAAATAGTTGACTGGCCGCAAGCCATTCAAAATTTGCGGAACATCGCCGTAGGTTGCGACTTTTGCAATTCGGATTTCTTCGATCACGATGCCCCCCTGGCAACATTACTATAAATACTTCATTGCGCCAGAGGAGAACCCTCAGCCTGCTCACAGGATCAATCATAGGCGGTTTGTCTCTATTCCACGACACCGAATTCTGCATGACTAAGCAAAAGAGAAGCAAGGCCGGTTGCTTGGGGGCGCCGCCCCCTGGCGCGGCACAAGGGCGGCCGGGCGGTATCCCCAACCTTCCGCGCGGATACATGCTTCGCATCTTCGTCACGACTTTGATCCGCTTGTGCAGGCTGGGTGATCCCCCTCCGCCCGTCCGCCCTTGCACCTTGCACCCCCCGGTCTCGCCGACGGGCAGGGTTGCAGCGCAGCGCTGCGCTCCAACCCAAGCCCATGAAAGGAAAGACCATGGCGACGAAGACACAGACCCCGACCGTTCCCGAACATGGCGAAACGGCTTTCATCCCGCTCAACAAGCTCAAGAAGCACCCGCAGAACGCCCGGAAGACCCCGCATAGCGAGGCGTCCATCGAGGCGAAAGCGGCGAGCATCGCCGCCAAGGGTATCCTGCAAAATCTGGTAGTGGAGCCGGAACTTGACGCGGAGGGCGAGCCGACCGGCTGCTATCTGGTGAGCGTCGGAGAAGGCCGCAGGCTGGCGCAGTTGCTGCGCGCCAAGCGCAAGGAGATCAAGCGGACCGAACCGATCCGCTGCGTCATCGACACGGCGAACGATCCCGCCGAGATCAGCCTTGACGAGAACGTGACCCGCGAAGACCTGCACCCCGCCGACCAGTTCGAGCGCTTCCGCGAGCTCGCGGAAACGCGCGGATGGGGCGCGGAGGAAATCGCGGCCCGCTTCGGCGTCACCGCCCATGTGGTGAAGCAGCGGCTTCGCCTCGGTGCGGTCAGCCCCAAGCTGATGCAGGTCTATCGTGACGGCGATCTGACCTTGGATCAGTTGATGGCTTTCGCCATCACCGAGGACCATGCCCGGCAGGAACAGGTTTACGAAAACCTGTCCTATAACCGCGAGCCGTGGATTATCCGCCGCGACCTGACCGCCAGCAACGTGGCGGCGACCGACCGGCGGGCGATCCTTGTTGGGGCGGAAGCCTATACCGAGGCGGGCGGCACTATCATCCGCGACCTGTTCACCGAGGATCGCGGCGGCTTCTTTGAAGATGCCGCGTTGCTGGACCGGCTGGCGCTCGACAAGCTGGAAGGCATCGCGGCGCAGGTGCAGGAGGTCGAGGGATGGAAGTGGGTTTCGGCCCATATCGACTGGCCCCACGCCCATGGCCTGCGCCGCACCTATCCGCAATCGGTGGAGCTTTCGGAGGCAGATGAAACCGCCTACGACGCCGCGCAGGAGGACCTTGAACGCCTCTCGGCGGAATGGGCGGACGCGGACGTGGACCTGCCGCCGGAAGTGGATCAGCGCTTCGCGGAGCTTGAAGCCGAGATCGAACGGATCGACGCCAAGCGCTACGCCTATGAGGCCGACGAGATCGCGCGTGCTGGCGTGTTCGTGGTTCTGAACCATGACGGGGAAGCCCGGATCGAGCGCGGGTTCATTCTGCCTGAGGACGAAGACCCGGAACCGGAGGAAGAAGAAGCGGAGGACGGCAGCACCGTTATCGACGGGGTGCGCGTCAATGGTGATGGCGAAATCGTGGACGGCGACGAACATGAATGTGACGGCCATCCCGTTTCCGACCACGGGCCGGAGGACGAGGACGCGGAGGAAGACGGCAAGCCGCTGTCGGACGCGCTCATTCGCGACCTGACCGCGCATCGCACCCTTGCCCTGCGTCTCGCCCTTGGCGAGCAGCCGGACATGGCTCTGATCGCCGTTACCCATGCGCTCGCCGCACAGACCTTCTATCGCGGCGGCGGGGACGCCCATTGCCTCGACATCCGCCCGACGAGCGGCTACCTCGCCAGCCACGCGGACGGGATTGAGGACACGGCGGCGGCGAAGGCGTTGGAGGACCGTCATGCCGGATGGGCGGCGGACATGCCGCGCGACGTGGTGGACCTTTGGGGCTTCATCGCCGGACTGGATCATGCCAGCGTCATGGCCCTGTTCGCGCATTGCGCTTCGCTGACTGTCAATGCCGTCAAGCAGCCATGGGAGGCCCACAAGCGCCATTCCCTTGCCACCGCCGACAAGCTGGCGACGGCGGTTGCGCTCGACATGACGGCGCACTGGACGCCCACGGTTCGGGCCTATCTCGGGCGCGTCACCAAGGCGCAAATCCTCGCCGCCGTGCGTGATGCCCTTGGCGATGAGGCGGCGGACCAGATCGCGGACAGGAAGAAGCCGGAAATGGCGGAGGCCGCCGAACAGCTTCTGGCCGGAACCGGCTGGCTGCCGCCCGTGCTGCGCACCGAACGGCCCGCATGGCTGGATGACGAGCAGCAGGAAGTCCCCGCCGCCGAGGACATGCCGGAGGCCGAGAGCACCGAGGCCAGCGAAGACGAGCCATTCCCCGTCGCGGCGGAATGAAAGGCGGGCCGGGATCGCGCAAGCGGCCCCGGCCTTCCACCCCCTAAAAATCGCGGCCGCGCGGCTTCCCCGCGCGGCCGGATGACCTCGACAGATTGGAACGATAGCGGCACCATAAAGATGTGCAGCGACAGTGTTGACGACTGCACGAAAGGCGGTGCTGGCAATTCAAAGGAACAAGATCATGGTCGCCGTCATGTTCATGAGCGTTGCGCTGGTCGCGCTTCTCTGCCTTCTCGCCTACACGCTCGCCATTTACGCGCTGCCCTTCTTCGTCGGGCTGGCCGCCGCGCAGTTCGCCTACCAGACCGGCTCCGGCCTGATCGGCGCGGGGCTGGTCGGGCTGTTCTCGGCTGGCGTCGCCTTCGGCATCCTGGC
>DFMV01000063.1:0-137372 GCA_002375765.1 Rhizobiales bacterium UBA3584
GCGATTTTGCTAACGCCGTCGTACCGGGGAAACCCGGAAGGGATTGACCCTAGCCTTCTGAAGGGCGACTAGGCCAAAAATCCCGGTCGCATGGGGCGATGATCGCTTCATATACTAACTAAACATGCGGAGCGTTCATCGCCCCATGCCGTCTACTTCGATCCGTCCTTCGGCCAATCGTGCCGGTGGCACGATTGGAGGTGAGAAGGCCATGAGAGCTAAGCTCGAATGGCGATCATAGCCCGAGGCGACATCGCCGTCGGAGGTTTTGGCGTGCTTGAAAAGAAGGCGCCTTGGCAGCCCGCTGCCGCCCCCGCTAGTCCCATCGAATGATTGACCGCACCCTTGCCGCTGCCTAGAACACCCCCAACACTTCAGGGGCACTTCCCATGAGCGACAATTCCTTCGGCCATCTTTTCCGCTTCACCACCTGGGGTGAGAGCCACGGCCCGGCGCTTGGCGTCGTCGTCGATGGCGTGCCGCCCGATCTGCCGATTTCCGCCGAAGTGATCCAGCGCGATCTTGACCGCCGCAAGCCGGGCCAGTCGCGCTACACCACCCAGCGCCGCGAGGCCGACGAGGTCAAAATCCTTTCCGGCGTTTTCGAGGACGAGCGCACAGACGGTTTGCGCACCACCGGTACGCCGATTTCGTTGATGATCGAAAACACCGATCAGCGTTCGAAAGACTATTCCGACATCCGCGACAAGTTTCGCCCCGGCCATGCCGATTACACCTATTTCCAGAAATACGGCATCCGCGATTATCGCGGCGGTGGCCGCTCCTCGGCCCGCGAAACCGCCGCCCGCGTCGCCGCCGGCGCCGTCGCCAAGCTGGTAATTCCCGATGTCACCATCCGCGCCTCGCTCGTCCAGATCGGACCCCACAAGATCGATTACGCCAATTTCGATTGGGACCAGGTCGATCAGAATCCGTTCTTCTGCGCCGATCCCAAGGCCGCAGAAACCTGGGCTACCTACCTCGACGGCATTCGCAAGGCGGGTTCGTCCGTCGGCGCCATTATCGAAGTCGTGGCTGAAGGCGTGCCCGCTGGCTGGGGCGCGCCGATCTATGGCAAATTGTCCGCCGATATTGCTGCTGCCTTCATGTCGATCAATGCCGTCAAGGGCGTCGAGATCGGCGAGGGGATGCATGCTGCCGAATTGACCGGCGAGGAAAACGCCGATCAGATGCGCTCGGACCGCCCGCTGCCCCAATTCCTGTCCAACAAGGCCGGCGGCATCCTCGGCGGCATCTCGAATGGCGACCCCATCGTTGCCCGGTTTGCGGTCAAGCCCACCAGCTCGATTCTCACGCCCCGCCAGACCGTCACCACGGAAAACGAGGACGCCGATATCATCACCAAAGGCCGCCACGACCCTTGCGTCGGCATCCGCGCCGTGCCTATCGGCGAAGCCATGATGGCCTGCGTTTTGGCCGATCACATGCTGCGCCACCGCGGCCAGACCGGCCGCGAAGGCGGCATCGGATTTGGAAGGAACGATCTGTAATGATCTCTGAATCCGATCAGCGCGTCCAGGCGGCGCTCGAAGCCATGAAGAGCGGCCAGATGGTCGTTGTGATTGACGATCACGACAGGGAAGGCGAGGGCGATATCATTGCTGCCGCGTCCACCATCACGCCCGAGCAGATGGCCTTCATCGTGCGCCACACCTCTGGTATCGTCTGTGCCCCGATAACTGGCGAGCGTGCCCAGAAACTGCGCCTCGATCCGATGGTCGCCACCAATGATTCCGCGCATTCGACGGCATTCACCGTCACCATAGATTTCAAGCACGGCACCACGACCGGCATCTCCGCCGAGGACCGCACCGCAACTGTTCGCGCATTGACCAACGGCAATGTGGCCGCCGAGGATTTCTCGCGCCCCGGCCATATCTTCCCGCTGATCGCCCGGCGGGGCGGCGTCCTCATGCGCTCGGGCCACACCGAGGCCGCAGTCGATCTGTGCAAACTCGCCGATCTGCCCGATGTCGGGGTGATCTGCGAACTGGTCAATGATGACGGCACGGTAACCCGTGGCCAGCAGGTCGCCGATTTTGCGGCAACTCATGGCCTGCCGCTGATCTCGGTCGCTGATCTGATCGCCTACCGCCAGCGTCGCGAAAAGCTCGTTGAGCGGGTCGCGACCTTCGAGATGGATACCGTCGCCGGTCGCGCCATCGCCTATGCCTACTCAACCCCGTTTGATCGCGTGCAGCATCTCGCGCTGGTGTTCGGTGACGTGGGGCAGGGCGCGTCGGTCAACGTCCGCCTCCAACGTGAGGATATCGTGACCGACGTGTTCGGTGGCGCCGAAACGCTCAACGCATCGATTGCCGCTCTGGCCGAAACCGGTGGCGTTCTGGTCTATCTGCGCGAAGGCAATGCAGGTGTCGCCTATGACAAGGCCGCCGCTGAAGCCGAGCGCGAAGACCATGGTTCGGCGCGTGATCGGGATGCCGAATGGCGTGAAGTCGGGCTCGGCGCCCAGATCCTGCGAGATCTCGGCATCTCCGCCATCAAGCCGATGTCCTCACGTTCGCGCCACTATGTCGGACTTGAGGCCTTCGGAATTACGATTTCCGATTAGAAATTGACTGCCCGCCGTCATCAATTTGTGGCCAACATCGATTAGCGGTGACCTGATCGCTCAGGATCGGGAGACTGGCGGATATGTGGAGGGTCGCAACGATTCCCGTCGCGCTGGTGCTCCTTGTTGTGGGAGCTATTCTGGCGCCGACGCCCATCCCGGTCGGAGTGCCGATGATGGCTCTCGCCATTTTCCTTTTGCTCGGCAGCTCAAAATTTGCCTTGCGCTCGGTTCGCCGCCTGCGCCGCCGCTGGAAGGGCCTTGACCAGGCCCTGACCCACCTTGAAACACGCACTGCAGGCACCATCGCCCGGACCTTCAAACGCTCCCGCCCGCACCGCCCCGGCTAGAGCGTTTCCAGGATAAATGGAAACCACTTATCCGGTTCGGAAACGCGACAAAACAAGCAATTAGCGCATGTCGTTGTAAACGCTATAGGCCGCGTCGTCCCAATTCTTGACCAGATTGGCCGAACAGAATTTGTAGGCCCGCTCGTAGATCACTTCGTCATCGATGCCGTAACCGACATCGGCGTCCTCATACATGTTCCGTGCCGTAAAGTACCCCAGCAACCACCAGCGGTTCATGTTGTGATAATCTTCGACCTCGTGTTCGGCCATGATTTCATCGCACAGAACCCCGCCCTTGATCGTATAGGCCGGCGCCGAGGCGCTCAACAGAACACTCGCGACAAGTATGGCCGTGGCGATTGCGTGTTTCATCTTGGGTCCCCAGAAATCTGCTCGGTCTATTAGTAAGGCCGCCAATTTCCCGTCCGCAAGCATTTTTCAGCGCCGCCGAAAGCCGGCCAGAAACTCTCCATTCCCGTCCCCGCCCTTGATAGGGGAAGGCCATAGTCCTGCCCGTTCCCAGCCCAGTGCGTCCATATGGGCCAGAACCTCCTCAACCGCCGCCTCCACATGCGGCCCGGGCACGACAATGCCGCCCTTGCCGATATTGTCACGTCCCACCTCGAACTGCGGCTTGATGAGCAGTATTGCCTGCGCTCCCGGCGCGCACAGGGCTGACGGGGCATCAATGATCTTGGTCAGCGACACAAAGCTCACATCGGAGACCAGAAGCTCGATTGGCTCCGCAATCAGCTCCGACGTCAGGTCGCGGGCATTGACCCCTTCGAGCGACACCACATTTCCGAGCGCCCCAACATCATCATGCAATTGTCCATGCCCCACGTCGACGGCATAGATCAACCGGGCACCGCGCTCGGCCAGCACCTGGCTGAACCCGCCCGTCGATGCCCCAAGATCGAGACAGATCCTGCCCTTGGGATCGAACCCGCTGCGGTCCAGCCCTTCGACCAGCTTGAGCGCCGCTCGGGAAACATAGCGTGAGGCCGGATCATCCAGCGCAACGGCATCGGTCTCGGCCACAAGTTGGCTGGGTTTGCCTGCCGCAGCGCCATTTACGGTCACCGTGCCACGCAGAACAGCGTCTCGCGCCCGTGCCCGTGACTGGACGAGACCGCGCTGTTCAAGCGCGATATCGAGCCTTATCCGTCTCATGACGCCGTGAGGCGCCTCACCTTGTCGAGTGCCGTTTGGCTGTCCTCGCCCCAGGCGATTGTGCCGAAAAAGTCGCCCTCGGCATCGATCATGAACACCGAGGCGGTGTGATTGACCAGATAGTCGGTCGAGCCTTCGGCTTCGACCTTTTCGGAGAACACTCCGTAGGAGCGTTTGATCTGCTCGGTCTGCCCTTCGTCGCCCACCAGCCCCATCACATCGGGCCCGAAATTGGACAGATATTCGCGCGTATGCTCGATGGTATCGCGCTCGGGGTCGACCGAAACGAAGATGATCCGCAACTCGTCATCTTCAAGCCCGAGCGACTGCTTCCAGCCGGTCGCTTCGGCAAGCGTGGTGGGGCACACGTCGGGACAATGCGTGAAGCCAAAGAACATCAGCGTTGGCGTGCCCAGCAAATCGTCTTGGGTAAACGTTTCGCCCGTCGATGTCGCCACCATCTCGAACGGCCCGCCAAACATCGCACCCGAGGGCTGGATGGGCTTTGTCAGATAGATGACCGTGGCCGAAACCGCTGCAAGCGCCACGAGGGCCCACAGAACGATGCGCACTTTTCCCAGCACTGCGAAATTCCTGACCTATTGATCCAGCGGCTCGACGCCGACGGGCGTGCCGTCCTTGGCCAGCGTGATCTTTTCGATCCGCGCTTCGGCCTGCTTGAGCAGGGCTTCGCAATGGCGCTTGAGCGCTTCGCCGCGCTCATAAATCGCAATCGATTCCTGCAGGGGCGCCTTGCCGCCTTCGAGCTGCGCAACGATCTTTTCAAGTTCGTCCAGCGCCGCTTCAAAGCTCATTTCGGCGATCTCGGTCATAACTGCCCCTTTGTCTTTAATCGTCGTATTCGGGTCCGGCTTCGCCGGTCAGCAGCATGCCTACATGCGCCGATACCCCTGAGGCAAGCCCGCCAAGATCGTAGCCGCCTTCGAGCATCGAGACCAAACGGTTTGAGCAGCGCTTCTCGGCAATGTCCATCAACTTTCCCGTGAGCCAGGCGAAATCGGAGCCCACCCATTCGAGCTGCGCCAGCGGATCACGCCGCTCTGCGTCGAACCCGGCCGATACAAGGATGAGGTCCGGCGCGAAATTATCGAGCGCCGGCAATATCTGCTCCTTGTAAACCACCCGCATTTCGGCGCCGCCGCTGCCGGCTGGTAGTGCGGCATTGACGATATTGCCGACACCGTCTTCGTGCGGCGCGCCGGTCCCCGGATAGAGCGGCATCTGGTGCGACGAAGCGTAAAAAACCGAGGGATCGTCGGCAAAAATGTCCTGCGTGCCATTGCCGTGATGCACGTCGAAATCGATGATTGCCACACGCTCGGCGCCGTGGAGCCGCTGCGCCTGCCGTGCGGCGATGGCGATTGTGTTTACGAGGCAGAACCCCATCGAGCGGTCGCGCTCGGCATGGTGCCCCGGCGGGCGCGCCAGCACGAACGCATTATGCGCCTCGCCCAGAATAACCGCCTCAACACCCCGCAACACCCCGCCCAGCGCAGTCGCCGCCGCTTCAAGACTGCGTGAGGAGACGAATGTATCGGGATCGATCTGCCCGATCCCTTCGGCCGGCCGCGTGGCACGAATCGTATCCATGACCTTTCGGCTGTGGACCAGTTCGGCCAGCTCAAGATCGCCCGGCCCGGCCATCTCGCGGGTCAATGCCCCGAAGCGAGGATGCGACAATGCCTTGGCCGCAGCTTCAATCCGCTCCTGTCGCTCGACGTGGCCGCTCGGTGTCGCATGCGCAGACCCGTTTGTCTGGCTGATGAGAAGGGTCGTCATCTAGGTCCCGATCTTAGGCCTCGGCTGTCACCTCTTCTTGACGCGGCACCGGGCGCTTGTCAAACAACGTCGATGAAGCCAGCACCCACCGATCCCCAGACCGTTGCCGAAGCCGCAGCCTTGCTTGACAGGGGCGAGTTGTGCGCCTTTGCGACAGAGACGGTCTATGGCCTTGGCGCTGACGCCACCAATTCAGATGCTGTCCTCAAAATCTATGAAACCAAGGGCCGCCCGCGCTTCAATCCCCTCATTTCCCACTGCGCCGATAGGGCAATGGCCGAGCGCTTCGGCGACTTTCCCCCACTCGCCCTCCGTCTGGCCGACGCCTTCTGGCCTGGTCCATTGACCCTGGTTGTTCCCCTCAAACCCGACGCAGGTCTTTCCGATCTCGTTACGGCCGGGCTCGATACGGTCGGCCTGCGTGTGCCGGCCCATCCCATGGCCCGCGATTTGATCGCCGCCCTCGGCCGTCCCGTTGCCGCTCCGTCGGCCAACCCGTCGGGCAAACTCTCACCCACCACGGCCGACCATGTCCGCACAGCCTTTGTCGGTGCGGTTCCGGTTCTCGGCGGCGGCCCCTGCCAAAGCGGTTTGGAATCCACGATCGTCGCCGTCACCGACGATACGGTCACCCAGTTGCGCGCCGGTGCCCTTGCGCGGCAGGACATCGAAACCGTCCTCGGGTACCCCATCGCGATCGCCGCCCCAAATGCTGCCATCACCGCACCGGGAATGCTCAAAAGCCACTACGCCCCAAACGCAGCTCTCAGGCTCAACGCCGCCACGCCCCAACGCAACGAGGCTTATCTCGCTTTCGGGAGCGAACCAAAGGGCTTCTCGGGACCGATGTTGAACCTGTCGCCCTCCCGCGATCTGCGTGAGGCGGCACGAAACCTGTTTTCCCACCTGGCTTGCCTCGATAGCGAAGGCACAAAGGCCATCGCCGTTGCTCCCATCCCCCATGATGGGTTGGGGGAAGCAATCAACGATCGGCTTGAAAGGGCGGCAGCGCCGCGCACCTGATCGCGCTACAAAGCAAAGACCTGGAGCAATTGAAGCGCTTCAAAGAAGCGCAAAAAATGCTCTAGTCTCTCACCTTGTAGGGCTTTTGATCCTTCCAGAACCGCATCAGGCTCTCGAGGTCCGGGTCGCCGCCCTTGGGCAGAACGATCCGCAGATTGACGTAGAGATCGCCCTTGCCGAACAACCCCTTGCCTTTGAGCCGCATGGCCTTTGCCGTATCGGGTCCCGGCGGCAGATTGAGTTCCACGGCCCCATCCAGTGTCGGCACGCGCACCTTGGCGCCCAGAACGGCCTCATAGAGCGTAATCGGCACATCAACGCGCAGATCATGGCCGTCCTTGCGGAACTGCTTGTGCCTGGCAAATTTGACCGTCACCAGCGCATCGCCGGGCTGCCCGGTAAGCGGCGAAGGCCTGCCCTGGCCACGCAGCCGCACCTGCTGGCCCTCTTCGAGCGGTGAGGGGAGCTTGACCGATACCGTCTTGCCCGAGGGCAGGGTAACAGGGACCGAGCCGCCCTTATGGGCGTCTTCCAGCGACACGGCCAGATTGACCACAACGTCCTCGCCCTTGGCCGATCCGGCAGCGCCGGTCGTTGCGCCGGTAAACGGATCCCAACTGGCGCTGCCCGCGCCCGCGCCCGCGCCGAACGGATTCCCACCCGCCGGGCCACGTCGCGTGCCGCCAAATCCGCTCATGAATTCCTTGAGAATATCCTCGGCGTTGAACCCGCCCGCTCCGGCGCCCGCGCCGGGGCGTCCGCCGCGCATTCCCGACGGGTCGAATCCGCCGAACCCGGCGAATTTGGGATTGCCGTCGGCATCGATCTCCCCGCGGTCATATTGTCCCCGCTTGGTCTTGTCCGAAAGCAGGTCGTAGGCCGCCGTCGCCTCGGCGAATTTCTCGTGCGCCTTCTTGTCGTTCGGGTTCTGGTCCGGATGATAGGTTTTGGCCAGCTTGCGGTAGGCGCTCTTGATCTCCTTTTCGCTGGCGCTCTTTGACACTCCGAGCACTGTATAGGGGTCGCGCATTCGCTTTGTTACACCTTGAAAGGGCGCTCCGGCTTGTCGTCCGGCAGCGCCACGTCCTTTCGATCCACGATTTGCGGGCATTGAAGCACCGCAGCTTTGCGTTCTATATGGCCACGGCCCCCCATAATGTCCAGACGGGATGGATTTTGCCGTGACGGCTTCGCTCACTGATCTGCTGTTCGACGATGCCTATGATGGCACTATCGATCCTCTCGAACTCTTTCCCCATTGGCTCGAAGAGGCCCGTGAGACTGAGCCCAACGATCCCAATGCCATGGCGGTTGCCAGCGTGGATCAGAACGGCATGCCCGATCTTCGCATGGTGCTCCTCAACGGCTATTCTCACGAGGGTTTTGTCTTTTTCACCAATTTCGAATCGGCAAAGGGTCGCCAGCTGCTTGCCCACCCCATGGCCGCGTTGCTGTTTCACTGGAAAAGCCTGCGCCGCCAGGTTCGTGTGCGCGGTCCGGTCGAACCGGTGAGCCAGGCGGAGGCTGATGCCTACTTTGCTTCGCGCCCGGCCCAGTCACGCATTGGCGCCCACGCGTCGGACCAGTCCCGCCCGCTTCAAAGCCGCAACGCGCTTGTCGAGCGCGTCGAGGCGCTGACCGAACAGTTTGCCGATGGTGAAATCGGGCGCCCGGCCCATTGGTCTGGTTTCCGGATCCAGCCGCTTGAGATCGAATTCTGGAAAGATGGCGCCTTCCGGCTCCATGACCGGGTGCTGTTCACACGCCCCGATCTCAGCACGGGCTGGTCGCGCACCCGGCTTTATCCGTAAGTCCATGCGCATCCTCGTCCGCACCTCGAAACTGGCGATCTGGGCGCGAAGGCTGGCACTGTTTGCCGCCGCATTGATTCTCATTTCGGCCGGGCTGCATTATTTCGGTCAGATCACCGCCGACGTGTTCGAAATCAGCCTGGCGATCGGCACGGTCTGCGGCGCCTTGGCCTTTCTGATCGGCATTGCTGCCTATGTCCGGCTCTGGTTTACCGGCGATAGGGGGTGGGGCCCGGCCAGCGTCGGCTTTTTTCTTGGCCTTGTGTGTCTGGCGCCCGCCGGAATGGCGCTGACCCTGAGCGAGATCTATCCCTCGACGGCCGATGTAACCACAGCCCTGGTCGATCCCCCCCAATTGGTCGAAGCGCGGCCCAATGAATCCGAAATCGATTCGGAAACGGTGCTGGCCAGCTTTCCCAACCTCATCACCCGCATTTACCAGTTGCCCCCTGAAACCCTGTTTTCGCTCGGCCAGTCGCTGGCCCGCGCAAACGGTTGGGAAATCCTGTCATCGACGCCGCCGACTGAAACCAGCACCGGTCAGCTCAATGCGCTGCGTCATTCCCTGCTTGGGTTTGAAAACGAGATCGCCTTCCGCGTGGCGCCCAATCCCATAGGCGCGCTGATCGATCTGCGGGCCGCCTCGCTCCACCCGGTCTATCACGACCTCGGCGACAACGGTCGCGCCATTGAGGCGTTTCTGCTCGCACTCGATGACAGGGTTTCGACCTATATTCAGAACAATATGGCGCAGCCCGTTCCAGACCAACTGCCAGTGCCGCAGACCGAGCTAGCGCCGGGGGAAGAGACGGACGCCCAATAGGGTGCGCCGGAGCCCGATTTCCGCGCGCTCCGCCAGATATTCGGCATGCGAGAGCAGCGTTTGCTTTCCCGCCATCGCGAACTTTCCTTCAAGGCCCGGATAGACGGCACGCGCCGCCGCCGAAAGTGTGGTCGGGCCCCGCCGCACCACGTCGAGCAATTGCCCGTTCCGCATCAGCCGATGTGCCTTGAGCGCCCGCGCAAACGCACGTCCATCGGCAATTTCGCCCCCATGCCCGGGCAGATACCGGGTCTGGGGCAGGGCGATGACTTTGTCGAGCGAGGTCAGATAATCGCCCAGATCCCCGTCGGGCGTGGCCACCACCGTGGAGTTCCACCCCATCACATGATCGCCCATCAACACGAAATCCTGGCCCTCAAGGGCCAAGGCGATATGGTTGGCGCAATGGCCGGGCGTGGCGACGACGCGCAGCTTCATCCCGTCAATGACCAGCACATCTCCATCGTTCAACACCCTGTCGGGCTTGAGCCTGAAATCACCTGATCGCCCGAAGGGATTGAATTCCAGCGGCTTGAGCCGCCGCGAGAGCCTGTGCGGCCCGTTCGACCATAATGGCGCTCCCGTTTCCGCCGCCAGCCGCCGCGCCAGCCCGCTATGGTCGCGGTGGGTGTGGGTCAGTATTACCGCCACCACCTTGCGCTCTCCGATCCCTGCGCGTAGCGCGCGAAGATGAGCGTCATCGTCGGGGCCCGGATCGAGCACCGCGATCTCATTGCCGCCGATCAGAAAACTGTTGGTGCCGGTAAACGTGTAGGCGCTCGCATTGGGTGCAGTGATCCGCGCGATGCCGGGTGCAACCTCCACCATTTCGCCGGTGCGAGGGTCGAATGCGCGGTCATAGGGTGGGGAGGCCGAACTTGCGGGCATTGCGCGCGGTGCCGTGTGTGGTTAGAACGATGGTCTCTGCTTCGGCTTTAACCCAAAGGGACAAGTTATGGCCACGACTTTAGCCACTTCGAACACGCTTCTCGGTCTTTATCAGCCCAAGTCGCAGGCTGCACGCATCGTTTCAGCGATTGCCGTCGCATTCCTGGGCTCGCTGCTGATCACCATGGCCGCCAAGGTCAATGTGCCGGTCTGGCCAGTGCCGGTCACGCTGCAATCCATGGCCATTGCGCTGATCGCGGGGGCGTTTGGCTTCCGCATGGCAACCGCCACGGTCGGTCTCTATCTCGCACAGGGCGCCGTGGGCATTCCCGTTTTTGCCGGCGCCTTTGCCGGAATTCCTTACCTCTTCGGCCCCACCGGTGGCTTCCTGATCGGCTTTTTGGTCATGGCCGCCATCATCGGCTGGCTGGCCGACCGCGGCGCGATGCGCAACGTCTTTACCGGCTTTACCGCCATGTTGGCCGGTAACATCGTGATGTTCATGTTTGGGTTCGCATGGCTGCTCACCATGGCCGGCCAGGCTGCATGGATCGATCAGTCCAATGCCCTGGTTTCAGCTTTCCAGCTTGCTGTTCAGCCCTTCATCGTCTGGGACATCGTCAAGATGGCCTTCGCTGCCATGACCGTCGTTGGTGGCTGGTCCCTGCTTCAGCGCAAGTAAGGCGCTCTAGACCTGATGAAATCGTGAAGGGCCGGTCACTGACCGGCCCTTTGTTTTTGCAACTCCCCGGCGTGCAGGGCGTTCTCTTTTCAAGGCGCATAATCGAAAGGAGAACGAAATGGAATCCTTCCCCTGGCTGTTCGCCGTACTGGGCGGCGCCGTCATTCTCGGCCTTGTCATCGCTTATGGCGCTATCAGATCGTCCAAAGCCACGCCGCGCCAGAAAGATGCAGCCGAGCATGCCGCGCACGATCTCTATCACAAGGATGAAAGCAAGGACTGATGACAGATGAGGGACGCGTCGTCATTGTTGGCGCTGGCTTTGGGGGCTTGAGTGCGGCCAAGACTCTCGCCCGTGCCGGGGTGCCATTCACCATCATCGACAAGCGCAACCATCATCTTTTCCAGCCGCTGCTGTATCAGGTGGCAACGGCTGCCCTGTCGCCCGCAGAAATCGCCGTGCCCATCAGAGCCGTCCTTTCGCCTGGTAAGGGCGGCGCGATCGAGATCCTCATGGAAGAGATTGAAGGGGTCGATACCACCCGCCGCGTCGTTCGTGCTGCTGGTGGCGATGAAATCGCTTACAGCCATCTGATTGTGGCGACCGGCTCATCCTTCACTTATTTTGGCAAAGAGGACCAATGGCGACCCTTTGCCCCCGCACTCAAATCCATCGATGATGCCCTCAACATCCGCCGCCGCGTCCTTCTCGCGTTCGAGCGGGCCGAAACCACCGACAATCCGCAATTGCGCAAACGCCTGATGACCTTCGTCGTCATCGGCGGCGGCCCCACCGGCGTCGAAACAGCCGGCGCGCTCGCTGATCTGGCGAAAGCCACGCTGGCCAAGGATTTCACCAATATTGATCCTCGCGATACGCGCGTAATCCTCGTGGAGGCCGTCGATACTCTCCTCAACGCCTATCCGGCCCATCTGGGTGCCTATACGGAGCGCAAACTGGCTCATCTCGGGGTGGAGGTTCACACCAATTCCCCCGTAAAACGCATCGATGAAAATGGTGTTCTCGCCGGCGAAGATTTTTTTGAAACATCCAACATCTTCTGGTGCGCAGGGGTCGAGGCGACACCGGTCGGCAAATGGCTGGGGCTGGAAACCAACAAGAACGGCACGGTTTCCGTCGCGTCCGATCTCACCGTTCCCGATTTGCCCGGCGTTTACGTCATCGGCGACGCTGCCTCTGTGGCAGATCAGGATGGCAAGCCACTGCCCGCCCTCGCGCCTGTTGCCAAGCAGCAGGGCCAGTATGTCGCCGAGGCCATAATTCGGCAGCAACAGGGCCAAAGCCCACAGGGCCCGTTCCGCTACCGGGACTGGGGCACCATGGCGACCATTGGGCGTTACGCCGCTGTGGGCAAGTTCGGCAAGCTCGAAGTTAAAGGCTTTCCCGCCTGGATGCTCTGGGGTGCCGTCCACATCGCCTATCTCGTAGGCTTCCGCAATCGCATCAACGTCTTGGTCAACTGGCTATGGAGCTGGCTGACCTATGCCAAGGGCGCCCGCCTCATCACCGGCCCCGACGAAGCCGCCACCCGCGCCCTCGACAACCCCAAAGCTGTCGATGAGGAGCTCGACAAGACGATCAACGCGCCGGGTTAGCCGCTTTTTCCTTTTCCATTTGCGGCGTTCTTGAAGGGCTGGCTCCAGGCCCGTTCCAATCATTGCGCATGTTGGAACTGCATGCGGATGGATACAAAAACCATCCCGACAGCTTGCGCGAGTAGATTTGTGGGGCCGGTCGCTTTTGAGGAGAAGCGCTGAGCATACGCAGAAAGCCCCGACATCGATCGATCATCCCGCAATGCGGGATCTCTCGTGATGGCGCTCGGTGCCGGCGGTGGAGAGGCGCTGCTTCCGCTGGTTTTTCAATGACTGTGCCGCTGCGCGGACCGGCCGGCATGCCCAGTTCTCTTGCCCAGGGGTAACCTTCGGCAACGATTCCGGTCATCCGCCGGAGTCCGGGGGCGGCGCGGCATTTGCCCGCAATGACGAGGCTCTGGTCAACTACGGATACGCCCATATCAAGAAGGCCTATGACGTGATGAGCCTTCTCGCGGAGACGGCTTATGATACGGCCCCCGAACGCGTCTATTTCCTCGGCGGGTCAACCGGGGGGCGCGAAGGTCTGACTGCCGCCACCCGCTGGCCGGAGTCCTCTGATGGGGTCATCACATACTATCCCACAGCGTTTTTCATGGGATTGCGCCTGTGGGGTGTGGCCCTGGCCGACGCCATCTACAGCGATGATTCCGCAGGTTGGTTTCCTTTGGAAATCGTCGAGACGATCGCCGAACGGGCGGTTACCCTGCGCGATCCGCTCGACGGTGCGGAAGACGGGATCGTCAGCAACCCCGCGGAATGTCGGGCAATATCCTCGTCCATTGTCGAAGACCTCAGATGCCCCGCCGATCAGGTCGCTGCAAACTGCCTGAACCAGACACAGATCGACCGGGTTATCGATGTCTATTACAACGGATACACGCTTCCCTGCGAAATCGGGGGATGGTCGGAATACAAAGGCTACAACAGCCTGGAAGGCGTCGTGATGAACATCGGCACCCAGGCCGAGTACATCAACCCCCGCCGTCCGGCCCCAATGCACACCACGTTAATCGGGCGTTCCAGTTCATGTCCAATTTTGTCGATACATCTGAAGATTTCGATCTTTTGGAATTCAACATCCAGGAGCCTGGCGAATTCCACTGGGGGGCCCCATTCAATCCGCAGATCGATACGCTGACCGCGCTCGACAACTGGGTGGAAAACGGTATTCCGCCCTCCGGCCTTGTCATGGTCGATGGAACCAACAGCGAAACGCGCGGTCGGACTCGCCCGGTATGTGAGTATCCTGCATTCCCCAGATATAATGGGGACGGAGACATCGACGAAGCGTCAAGCTACCACTGCGTGACCGAATGAATGCATGGGCGCCGCATTGCGGCGCCCTTCCATGACATCGCGCTGGACTAGCCGAGTATCGCTAGAAAACGCACGGCGCCGATAACACCCGGCAAGCCGCCCAAAAGCAGAACCGTGCTTCCCAGGCCAAACATGATTGGCAGTGCCAACATCAACGGCCCTCCTTGTCGCATAAAAAAGCCGGCGGCTCTGGAGCCCCCGGCTTTTATTTTGGTCGGAGTAGGGTGATTCGAACACCCGACCCCCTCGTCCCGAACGAGGTGCGCTACCAGGCTGCGCTATACTCCGATAGGCTCGCTGCCAGCCCGGCATGGCCGGACAGAGCAACGTTTGCGCGCCTTATATAATGCGCCCGACGCCGGTTCAAGCCTGTTCGCGCCCGCCGCCCAAGCAAATTTCGCTGCCGATTTGCCTTGCGACAAGAGCCGTGAGCGCGCTCTGGAAATTTTCACAACTCATGGCAAACCCGGGCGCCGGAGGTGTTGCGGGTGCTGTGCAAACGGTGTAGGAACCAACGCGCCTTGGGGCGTCGCCAAGTGGTAAGGCATCGGTTTTTGGTATCGACATTCGCAGGTTCGAATCCTGCCGCCCCAGCCAATTTCTCGCAAGCTGTTGATCTGAGAAGACGCGCTCGTCTTGTTTCGCGCCCGTGCCATTGATGGGTCAGAATGGTTTTTCTCTTCCCGGTAGGCTTGCGCTCGCCACAAGGCTTTTGCGCATGGCGCTTGGCGGCATGCCATAGGCGGCGCGGAAGTGCTCGTAGAACTGGCTCTGCGATGTGAAGCCGGATTCAAACGCGACATTGGCAATCGAGATGTTTCCGGCGAACAGCAGTGAGCGGGCGCGGATGAGTCGCATGCGGATGACGAACTGCTGCATCGCGATCCCCATGACGCGGGTGAAAAGGTTCAAGGCGTAGTTGGGATGGAGCCCGACGACTTGCGCGATATCGGCGGCGCGCAAAGGCGACGAGAGATTTTCCATGATGTGCCGAACCATGGCCACCACATAGCGCAGGGGGGATGTGGTGCGGGCGCCCGGTGTCGGCTTTTCGATCCAGGGCGGCAAAAGCACATCCCAGCCCACCATGGCCGTGCGCCGGAGCATGTTGGCGATTTCGGATTTCAAGATGTCGACCCGCTCGGCATCGCCGCTGCGGTAATCGGTGTACCAGCGCTGCAGCAGCCCGCTGTCCGCTGCATCGTCAGGCAACGCTATGACGCCTCCCCCCATCATGGTTTCGGTTAGCGCGCCCAGATTGGGCATGTAAAGAAAGACATCGAGCGGCAGGTAGATGTTGCACTGGCGGCCCGCGCCCGAGGGACCTCGGTCAATCTGCACGGTCTGATGGGGGATGCCGGCCCAGAACACGACCATGCGGCCAGCTGGCAGCGTCACCGGGCGACCGTCGAAACGATAATCCATCGATCCTTCGGTCAGCCAGTTGAACTCGATATGGCCGTGCCAATGCTCGGCGCTCATCAGTTGCGGATCAAACCAGCGCATCCCGAAACGTCCGAATGCCCGCGTATGAGCATAAAATTTCCGGTCCGGACGCGGGCCCGGATGTGGTGCATCGGCGCGGCGGTTGTCGGGGGCTGGCTTCACCAATCGACGATCTTTAAAAACCGGAAGAAGTGGTTGGATATCTGAATTGCACCAGTTTCTGCAAGAGCTACCCTTGAGGTCTGAGGTGCAGTAGGAGGCTCGCCTCTCGGGCGTCTTCATTGGTTGGGAGGAGCTGTGCGCAGAAATCTCTTGGCCTTCGGTGGGACCGGCCTTCTGCTGGGCGTTTCGGCCATCGAGCCCACAACACCGCCGCCGGATTTTTCGGGCCGGAGCGGACACACTTTCGTCGGTTTTTCCGACATTTTGAGATATCGCGCGCTCGATCGCTAGGAGAACTTTTCATGGCAAACCCCAAAATCGCCTTTATCGGGGCCGGCTCGACGGTGTTTATGAAAAACATCATCGGCGACATCTTGCAGCGCGAACCGCTCTCGGGGGCGCATATTGCGTTGATGGACATCAATCCCATCCGTCTTGAAGAAAGCGAGATCGTCGTTTCCAAGATTGTCAGGACGCTGGGCGTTCCTGCCACGGTTTCAACCACGCTGGAACGGCGCGAGGCGCTCGACGGTGCGGACTTCGTCGTCGTGGCCTTCCAGATCGGTGGCTATGAGCCCTCCACGGTGATCGACTTCGAAGTTCCCAAGGCATTCGGTCTGCGCCAGACCATCGCCGATACGCTGGGCGTGGGCGGGATCATGCGCGGCGTGCGGACGGTGCCGCACCTCTGGGCGATCTGCGAGGATATGCTGGAGGTCTGCCCTGACGCCATCATGCTCCAATACGTCAATCCAATGGCCATCAACACCTGGGCTATCGCGGAAAAATATCCGCAGATCAAGCAGGTGGGGCTCTGCCACTCGGTACAGGGCACAGCCGATGAACTGGCGCGCGACCTCGACATTCCGATCGAAAGAATTCGCTACCGCGCGGCCGGGATCAACCACATGGCGTTCTACCTCAATTTCGAGGAGCGCATGGAGGATGGATCCTATCGTGATCTCTATCCTGACCTGTTGCGCGGCTATTGGGAGGGGAGATTCCCCAAGCCCAGCAGCTGGAACCCGCGCTGCCCCAACAAGGTGCGCTACGAGATGCTTATCCGGCTGGGCTATTTCGTGACAGAAAGCTCCGAGCACTTCGCCGAATATACCCCCTATTTTATCAAGGAAGGTCGCGAGGACCTTATCGAGAAATTCGGCATCCCCCTTGATGAATACCCCAAGCGCTGCATCGAGCAGATCGAGCGCTGGAAGAGCCAGGCCGAAAAGTACCGCAACGCCGATACCATCGAGGTGAAACCAAGCCACGAATACGCCTCCGAGATCATCAATTCGGTCTGGACCGGCGCGCCTTCGGTGATCTACGGAAATGTGCGCAACAATGGTGCGATCACCTCGCTGCCCGACGCATGCGCGGCCGAAGTTCCGTGCCTCGTCGATGCTTCGGGCATTCAGCCCACAACCATCGGCGAGCTGCCCCCGCAACTGACCGCGCTGATGCGCACCAACATCAACGTTCAGGAACTGACGGTTCGGGCACTTGTCGAGCAAAAGCGCGAGCATATTTATCACGCCGCCATGATGGACCCCCACACGGCAGCCGAACTTGATCTGGACCAGATATGGAAGCTCGTGGACGCGCTTCTCGAGGCGCATGGCGAGATCTTGCCCGAATGGGCCCGGCTCGAAAAACGGCAGGTCGCATAACAATCCGGCTGGACGGGACGGCATGCCGTCCCCTGCGGCCAGGCACTTGCCGATGCTCCGTGCGGTAGGGCCAAAGCCATACGCAACTGAGCGGTATGCAGAACTACGCCCGCAAAGGATCGGCCCGCTGAGATTGGGGGCTCAAAGATGCGGGCCGATCCAGCCCCCGTAGCGGGGAGGTCCGCCGCAACCGAAGGCCCTCACGTTCTCGTGAGGCAATGTGGCCATGTTGGGGCAACCATTGCCTCTCCGGTCTGCGGCAGACCGATCCGGCCAGTCACTGGAGAGGTTGGGTCTGGCCTTCGAATCTGGCTAGAGTGTGTGCCGGACAAGCGGGTACCGTTGCCCGGTTCGGATGCGCCGAAATGCGCGACAATGTCACCCCCGGAGCGCCCATGCAGTTTCTCAAAGTCGATGATGCAGTCCTCCATTATCAGGTGATCGGCGGCCCGGAAAACGGGCCGGTACTGGTGTTCGCAAACGCGCTTGGTACAGATTTCCGCATCTGGCGCGATGTGATCGTGCGCCTCGTGGGCAAGTTCACGATCCTCACCTATGACAAGCGCGGCCATGGTCTGTCCGAAACGGGCGAAGGTCCTGTGACCATCGCGCGCCACGCAGAAGACCTCGCCGCGATTATGGATCATGCCGGGCTTGGTTCGGCCGTCATATGCGGGCTGTCGGTCGGCGGGCTTATAGCCCAGCAGCTCTATATCGACCGCCGCGATCTCGTATCAGCTCTCATCCTGTGCGATACCGCCGCCAAATTGGGCGATGCGGATAGCTGGAACCAGCGCATCGCCAAAGTCGAGGCCAACGGCATCTCCTCGCTGGCCGATACGGTGATGGCAAACTGGTTCACGGCCCAATTCCGTGCTGACCGCAGCGAAGAGCTTGCCGGTTATCGCACGATGCTCGAACGTCAGTCTCCGAATGGCTATATCGCGACCTGCGCCGCCATCCGCGACGCGGATCTTCGCGAAAAAGCCCGACAGATCGGCGTTCCGGCCATTTGTGTCGTGGGCGATCAGGATGGCTCCACGCCCGTCGAAATGGTCGGCGGTCTGGCCAAAGCCATTCCCGGTTCGAGGTTCGAAGTCATCAAGGGCGCCGGCCACCTCCCATGCGTGGAAACCCCCGAGCGGCTGGCCGATATCATTCTGGTTTTCGTCGGCGGACTTGAGAACCGGGCCACGCTCAACTGAGCAATCCGCGGCCGACGGCGGGATTTTGCCCCGGGCCGTTCCGGCCAGATTTCGATTGCTTTCGATTAATAACCTTGCGCCGTCCGCAACCAATCGTCAGCGGGCGGCTTGTGCGTTTGATCCACGGCATCAGACGGGCATCAAAAGCCCGCAAATCGTCACATTAGCGCCATGCATATCTGGTGCCGTGCGATCATAAAACCCAGAGCGGAGGATGGGTATGGGCGAGTTCGAATATCGCGGATTTCGCGTGAGAACGGTTTTCGATAAAGACTGGAAAATCAGGATGTGGCCGCCCCTTCGGCCCGCGCAGGCAATGGAAAAGATCCGCGCGAGCCGCACGGAAGGGGAGAACGCCTGCCGTCATCGTGCAACGCGGGCCATCGACGCCTTCATGGACAAGCCAGCCGCGCGCACCGGCCGAAACCGGTCGGGGCCGCTTACGGAATGACCAGTGCTCCCCCCGGTACACCAAAGGCCTGGGGATCTTCGTCGGCAAATACGTAGGCGCCGGCCTCGATCTTTGCGATCAGCCCGGCAACCCAATCGTGGTTGCAGTCTGTATTGCTGGTCCAAAAACTCAGAAGAGCCTCCACATGCGGGGGCAGGGCATTCACGCCGCTGAATGACGCCCTGTCATTGGCCTTGCTGACCTCGGATTTATGCTGCGCCAATGTTGCCAGTCGCTTGCCCAGAAGCTCGAGCACAGTGCGTCGTGGCAGGGCGGACATCAGCACCAGCCCGGCGCACAGCATGTCCGGGCGCGGTTGGGGCAATGTGAGAGCCTTTTCCATCATCCGATGGAATTCGGCATCTCCCGCTTCGGTGATCGCGTAGTCGGTTCGCGCCGGAGCAGTATCGGAGGGCGGGACAACGATCTCCTCAAGAAACCCGTCTTTGGCCAGTTGCCGCAATGCGTGATAGATTGAGCCGGTCTTGGTGTTGGCCCACTTGTCGGCATTCCAGGCCATGAGTTCTTGCCCGATAAGATAGCCGTGCGCACGGTTGTGAGCACGGACGAAAGCAAGAACAAGCAATCGTGTGGCCGACATCAAATAACCTCCCCGGCACCGATAAATGTGCCCTTTGCAACGCCCCCGCCCCTTTAACCAGAGTTAATACCTGTTCATGGTGCTGAACAGTGGCTGAATAGTCAAATCAGGGTGTGTTCAAAAGGTTCAGGGTAATTCTCCACAGACAAATTGAACCGCGCATCTCGCGCTTTGGGGATCCTGAAATGTCGCTTTCATCACGTCTTGCTCTGCCCGCCATCGCCGGGGGTCTTTTTCTTCTGGTCGCCTCGGGTATTTTCGCGCCGCCAGTCCAGGCTCGTGGTTATCCCGTCGATACGCTCGCGCTGGTCACCGGCGTCGCCACATGGGATCATCTCAATGTCCGCCGCTGGCCCGCATCTTATTCGCAAAAGGTCGGCCACCTCGCCCCGCTCGTCCACGTCTGGGTCGAACGCTGCATCGAGGTCGAGCACTCCAGCGATTGGTGCCTGGTGGAACGTGACACCACCAAGGGCTGGGTAAACTCAAGATATCTCACTCCCGCAGAAATCTGATCTCGACACGCCGAAGACTCTGACCTCCACCCTTGACTTTCCCCACGGCCTGCGGTCCATCCAGTCCAGCTTTTCGTGGGGATTTTTTATGGCCGCCAATCCTGTCCTGGCGCAATCGGTGCGTGGAAACTGGGTCGAAAACCGTCATCGGGGCGCTATCTGCGTGTCCGATGCCAAAGGCAATATCCTCGCCTCGATCGGCGATGTTGCCGCCGAGGTCTTCCCGCGCTCGGCGATCAAGGCCATGCAGGCCCTGCCGATCTTCGCCACTGGCGCCAATGCGCGCTACGGCCTTGCCGGTCCGGCCATTGCCCTCACATGTGCGTCCCACAACGGCGAGCCCGCCCACACCGGCCTTGCCGCATCAATGCTCGCTGCCATAGACCTCGACGAAGCCGCGCTCGAATGCGGCGCCCATCCGCCCATCGATCCGGCCGCCCGCAAGGCGCTGTTTGCGCAAGGGGGAAAGCCCAGCGCTCTCCACAATGCCTGCTCGGGCAAACATGCCGGCATGCTCGCCGTGGCCCGCGCTCTCGGCGAAGACCCCAGGGGATACTCCACGCTCCAGCACCCGGTCCAGCAGCGTGTCCGGCAGGCGGTCGAAGAGGTGATCGATCATCCTCTTACCGAGGGAAAGTGCGGCACGGACGGCTGCTCGATCCCCACATGGGCCGCTCCCATTCACGCCTTCGCCAAGGGCTTTGCCCGCATGGCCACAGGCGAGGGGTTGAACGAACAAACTGCTGCCGCCGCGCGCGAAATATTTGCCTCTGCCACATCCCACCCCTTCCTGGTCGGTGGCACCGGCTCGTTCGATACAGAGGCCATGGCGGCATTCGATGGCCGGCTGATGCTCAAATTCGGCGCGGACGGCATCTATTGCGGCGCCCTGCCCGAACAGGGGATCGGCTTTGCCCTTAAATGCGACGATGGCAGCGTCCCCGCTGCAACCGCAATGGTCGCCGCCCTTCTGCTCGAAATTTCCCGCCCGACGCCCGAACAGGCAAAAGTTCTCCAGTCCCGCGCCCGCCAGCACCAACGCAACTGGGCGGGCCACGAAATCAGTTACATCGAAGCCACCGAGGCCGCGCGTCTCAAACTCTGAACCAACGCCCGCCGCTCCCCCAATGTCATCCCGGGCGAAGGTCCGGGATCCAGTACCCGCCAGCGCCCGCGACTTTCGCGCCGGGCTGCAACCGCCTACGAAACCCGGTTCCCCTCCACCACGATCTGCGGAAACCGCTCGGCCTCCCCCGCCAGATCGCTCGAGATCACATCCCACCACGCGCTGCCAACCATTTCGTGCTGGCGCGCCCCAATGATCGTGTTTCCCGTAATGCTCGCCGCGCCCGCGCCCTCGGCCACGCTCACCACGATGCCCACATCCACGTCGCGCACCAAGTTGCCGCTGATCGTCACGTCGCGAAGATATGGTCCCCAGCCAGCACTGATGCCGGTCCCCGGCACATTCTCGATCACATTGTCGGAAATGATCGCATCGGCCTCCGCCGCAATCCCATAAGGCGTATCGAGATCGGGGTTGGTTTCGGACCCTTCATAAAGATTGCGCACGATATTACCCGTGCACACCGCCAGCCGCCCGCCATCGTTGAAATTGGTCATCGAGATGCCAGCTGCGGCCCCGTCGATGATGTTGTTGGCGATCACCGAGCCGGTAAACGAAAACTCCGAAAAGATCGCGACTTCACCGCTCGCAAGGCATGTGTTGCCGGTGATGTGGGTGTTGTTAGTGGCGTTGAGCCGCACCGCCGAGAAGGCGCAATCGGAGATATGATTGCCCGAAACGATCACCTCGTCGGCTCGGAAAATGTTGATCCCGTTCCCGTTCTGCCCGTTCCCACCATCGGCCCAGTCGATGCCCGAGATCCGGTTGCCCGAAATGATTGTGCCGTCGGCGCCCGCTTCGCCGCGCCAAACCCTGATGCCCCCATTGCCGCATTCGGCAATGGTGTTGCCCTCGATAGAGACGCCTGCGGCGTCGTAAACGAACAGCCCCGTATAGTCGCTGCCGCTCACCCGGCAATTTTCGACCCGCCCTGATGATTTCATCAGCGTGATGCCGTTGAGCGCCGTATTGGAAACCACGCAATCGCGGATGGTCACGTTCTCGCAATCGGCAAAGTGGACAAGTCCGCCATGCCACACCTCGCCGCCCGCACCGCTGCCGTCGATCGACAGTCCGGCCAGAACGATGTTGGCTTCACCCTCGGCGCCAAGCAAGGGAGCGCTGCCCAGGTGAACCAGCTGGGTCGCCCCCGGCACTCCCGTCAGCATGAACCCGGAGGGCAATCGCAGCCCCCGCGTTGAAAACCGTCCGGCGGGCAAGGCCAGGTGTCCGGTGTCGCGCGCGCCATCGATCGCCGCCTGCAACGTCCCGGTCAGGTCCGTCGCCGCGTCTGGCCACGCCGGCACCATTTGGCCAAAGGCTGCCCGCGCCATAAGCGAGCCCGAAAGCGCCGGGATAAGTGTCGCTGCGATAAATCTGCGCCGGTTGATTTTCATGGTTCACTCCGAATTCCGGCAACTAAAGGCTAAACTTCACTCAACTCCACCCTTTTTACGCGCAATAGTGAATCCTTGCGGTGCGCGCTTGCACCCCGCTATAGATTGGACCCCGCTGTTGAATCGGACCCCGCCCATGCTTGTCGACGACGCCGTTTACCTCGGAACCAGCACCCGGCCCGAATACCTCCACCTCGGTTCCGGCAATCGCCACGGCCTTATCACCGGCGCCACCGGTACGGGGAAAACCGTTACCCTCCAGATACTTGCCGAAGGCTTCTCCCGCGCCGGCGTCCCCGTCTTCTGCGCCGACATCAAGGGCGATGTCGCAGGGCTCTCAAAGCCCGGCGAACCCAAGGATTTCCTGGCTGCCCGCGCTGAAAAGATCGGCTTTTCCGACTACGCCTTCGAAGGCTTTCCCACCATCTTCTGGGACCTCTTCGGTCGTCAGGGCCATCCGGTCCGCACCACTGTTTCCGAGATGGGCCCGCTGCTGCTCTCGCGCATGCTTGACCTCAACGCCACCCAGGAAGGCATCCTCAACGCCACCTTCAAACTGGCCGATGACGAGGGGCTTTTGCTTCTCGATTTCAAGGATTTGCGCTCGCTCCTCAGTCACGTCGCCGAGCGCCGTGCCGAGCTTTCCGCCCATTACGGCAACATCTCCACGGCCTCGGTCGGTGCCATCCAGCGCGCGCTGCTCGTCCTCGAACAGCAGGGCGCCGAGAACTTCTTTGGCGAGCCGGCGCTCAAGATTTCCGACCTCATGCGCACCGATACGCAAGGGCGCGGCTTCATCTCGATCCTTGCCGCCGACGAACTCATGCGCTCGCCCCGGCTCTACGCGATGTTCCTGCTCTGGCTGTTGTCTGAACTTTTCGAGCAACTGCCCGAGGTGGGCAATCCTGACAAGCCCAAACTGGTGTTCTTCTTCGACGAGGCCCATCTGCTGTTCGACGAGGCGCCAAAGGTTCTGCTCGACAAGATCGAGCAGGTCGTAAAACTCGTGCGCTCGAAAGGCGTAGGCGTCTATTTTGTAACGCAAAATCCCGCCGATGTGCCCGAAGGCGTCCTCGCCCAATTGGGCAATCGCATCCAGCACGCCCTGCGCGCCTACACGCCCAAGGAGCAAAAGGCCGTCCGGATCGCAGCCGAGACCTTCCGGCCCAATCCCGATTTTGACACCGCCGAAGTCATCACCCAACTGGGAACCGGCGAGGCGCTGGTTTCTGTTCTCGAAGAAAAGGGCATTCCCTCGATCGTCGGTCGCACCCTGATCCGTCCGCCATCCTCGCGCATGGCGCCGATCACCACCGACGAGCGCGCCACCGTCATCGCCGGAAGCCCGGTTTCCGGGCTCTACGATACCAGCCTTGATCGCGAGTCGGCCTATGAACTGCTCGACGCCCGCGCCGCGCAAGCGCTGCGCGAGGCCGAGATCGCCGCCCGCGAGGCGGAATTGGAAAAGATCGAGCAGGCTCGGACCAAACAGACGGCCCGCCGTTCGACCCGGCAAACGCCGATGGAAGCAGCACTGACCAGCTTTGCCCGCACAGTCGCCCGCCGCGCCGGGGATTCCTTTGTGCGCAGCGTGCTCGGCACGCTCACCAGGGGGCGCTAGACTTATGGCAAAGCTCAGCGCCGTCGCCGTATTTGCTGATACCGGTGTAACCGCCCACCAGGCCCTTTACCGGCAGGCCGGTGCCACCATCGCCCGCAATAGTGCCCATCTGCACTGCATTGCCCGAAACGGCCAATGGCCAAGAACGCTCGTGGAATCTGCTTTGGCCAGCGGTGGCCGCGTCACCGTGGCCACGGGGCCCGTCGCTCGCCGTCTCGACGTGCCGCAGGGCGTTGAAATCATCGCCGAGGAAACCGAAGCCGCCGCAGCAGCCCGCATTGTTCAAGCCGGACAGGCGCTGATCGGCCTGCCGGGCGGCATCGATACCGTCGCTGCCCTCTATTCCGCCTGGGTCGCTGCAGGTGGGGCTCAAAGCGAACGCCCGGTCGGTCTGCTCAATCAGGGCAGGGCCTACGAGGTGGTCAAGGGCTTTGCCGCCGACGTGGCAGGGGTCGGGCGCGGCAATATCGATAGCCTCATCCAGATATCGGAAACTTTCGACGATCTTTGGAACAGGCTTGCGCGACTGACCTAGATCAGTCCGGGCGCTGCTCGCGCATTGCCTTGTGCGCGAGAAACGAGACGATGTTTTCGCCGCGCCGCTCCACGGGGATGACCCGCGTATCGTCCAGCGCAATCCGGTTGCGCCGCTCCGGTCCCACATAACTGGGCTCGGCACTGACATAAGCGCCTGTTCCGTTGCCCAGTCGCGCGGCAATCCGCTCTTCGAGATAAACCGGGCTCATGGGTTTGACGATCACCTCATCGATGCCCGCCTGCACGCATTGCCGCCGCATCTCGCCATCGACGGTCCGACTCAGGGCGATGATCTGTACATGACGTGAGGCGATATCGTCGCTGTTGCGGATCGAGAGCGCCACATCCGCCGCCGTGACCCGCTCAAGGTCGTAATCTGCGACCAGAAGCGCCAGCGGCGCTATGCGCATATAGTCGCCCAGTGCCCTGTGGTCGCAAAATTCGCGCACCCGCCAGCGATGTCCCCTGCGCAATGTGGCGCCTAGAACCGAGGCCAGAGCCGGGCTGTTGGAAAGAACGGCAATGGTGGGAACAGGCAACACGGGCGGCTCGCTCGGCATGGGATATCAATGGTTACCCAAGCCTTAACACGCTCATCGCGCAGCCGGAAGATGCCGGCACCGGTAACCTTAAAGCAAATGGCCCGCCTGTGGACAGACGGGCCATATAGCATTGATCCAACTGGGATAAATTACGAGGCGGCTTCGTGCAGCTCGGCCACGTATTCCCAGTTCACAAGGTTGTCGAACCAGGCTTCGAGATATTTCGGACGCGCATTGCGGTAGTCGATGTAGTAGGAGTGTTCCCACACATCCACGCCCAGCAACGGTGTGCCGCCATGCACCAGCGGGTTTTCCCCGTTGGGAGTCTTGGTCACCGCCAGCTTGCCGTCCTTGAGCGTGAGCCACGCCCAGCCCGAACCGAACTGGCCGGCGCCCGCGGCAAGGAAATCCTCGCGGAACTTGTCAAACCCGCCAAGGTCGGAATCGATAGCCGCCTGCAGCTTGCCGGGCAGGGACTTGCCGCCACCATTGGGCTTCATCCACTTCCAGAAATGGATGTGGTTGAAGTGCTGGCCGGCATTGTTGAACAGCGGCTGGTTCTTGCCAAAGCTTTCCTTGACGATCTCTTCGAGGCTCTTGCCCTCGAGGCCCGAGCCCTCAAGCAGCTTGTTGCCGTTGGTCACATAGGCCTGATGGTGCTTGTCGTGGTGAAACTCAAGCGTTTCAGCCGACATATACGGGCCGAGCGCGTCGTAGGCATAGGGCAGATCGGGAAGTGAAAAGCTCATTGGAGGGCCTCCTTATAGGGTTCTGAAAATCTTTCGCTCGATAAATTGAGCATGAATTTACCAAGCTAATGCTTCTTATATACCGTCGCCATGACACCGGTGCAACGGTTGCGCGGGAAAACTTATGCCAATTGGGCACATTTCAGTGCAAAGGCATAAGTGATCGCCGTCTCCTTGATCCGTTCAAAGCGTCCCGACGCGCCACCATGGCCGGCATCCATGTTGGTGCGCAGGTACAATGCGTTCTCGTCGGTCTTGGTTGCACGCAGTTTGGCGACCCATTTTGCCGGCTCCCAATAGGTGACGCGCGGGTCCGTCAGCCCTGCCAGCACCAGGATTGGCGGATAGGACTTGGCCTCGACATTGTCGTAGGGTGAATAGGCGGCGATCCGCCGGTAATCGTCTTCCGAGGTAATCGGGTTACCCCACTCAGGCCATTCGGGCGGGGTGAGCGGCAGCGTGTCATCCAGCATGGTGTTGAGCACATCCACGAACGGCACGATCGCCATGACACCGGCCCACAATTCGGGCCGCATATTGGCGATGGCGCCCATCAGCATGCCGCCCGCCGACCCGCCTTCGGCCACGATTCGGCCCTTGGACGAATAACCCTTTTCGATCAGCATTTCCGCTGCGGCGATGAAATCGGAAAACGTGTTGGTCTTGTGCGCCGCGCGCCCGTTCTTGTACCAGCGATACCCCTTGTCCATTCCGCCGCGGATATGGGCAATTGCATAGACGAACCCACGGTCGACGAGCGAAAGCACCGAAACCGAAAAGCCCGCCGGGATGGAATGCCCATAGGCACCATATCCGTAGAGCAGGGCAGGGGCGCTGCCGTCCAGCTTGAGGCCCTTGCGGTAAAGCAAAGTGACCGGCACATCCTCGCCGTCCGGTGCCTTGGCAAACAGTCGGCGCGTTTCATAGAGGTCAGGATCGTGCCCCGAGGGCACTTCCTGCTGCTTGCGCAACACCCGCTCGCCGCTCGCAAGATCGAGGTCGAAAATCTGCGCCGGTGTGGTGGGCGAGGAATAGGAAAACCGGATCGTTGCCGTATCGAATTCGTAGCCCGGGATCAGCCCCAGCGAATAGGCTTCCTCGGGAAACGAAATTGTCTGCTCGTGTCCATCGCGCAGGTCGCGCACCACGATCCGCGGCAGGCCGTCCTTGCGCTCGAGCCGGATCAGATGGTTGGCGATCACCTCGACATCGAGGATCAGCCGCCCCGCCTCGTGCGGCACCAGATCGGTCCAGTTGTCCACCCCAGGCGCGTCGACCGGAGCGGTGACGATCTTGAAGTCTTCGGCCTCAGCGTCATTGGTCAGGATGTAAAGCGTGCCGTCCCGTTCCTCGAGAGAATATTCGGTGTTCTCGTGCCGCTTTTCCACGCAGAATGGCGCGCCGCCTTTTTCCGCATCGATCAGCCAGACTTCCGAGGTCTGATGGTCATGGGCGGAAATGGTGAGGTAGCGCCGCGATTGCGTCATCCCCGCACCAACGAAAAAGCCCGCATCCTTTTCTTCGTAAACGATCGCATCATCGGCCTGGCTGGTGCCCAGCACATGCTCGCGCACCCGGAAGGGCCGGTGGTTCTCATCGAGTTCGACATAATAGAACCGCGCTGAATCATTGCCCCAAACAGCGCCGCTGCCGGATTTTTCGATCCGCTCGTCGCGATCCTTGCCCGTATCGAGGTCGCGGATGAAGATCGTGTAGTACTCCGACCCGTTCCGGTCCGCCGCCCAGGCCATCATCGTGTGGCATGGCGAATGTTCGGCGCCCCCAAACCCGAAATAGCCCTCGCCGGCTTCGAGGTTGCAATCAAGCAGCACGCTCTCGTCGCCACCGTCGCGGGGCGTGCGCACGATCAGCGGATACTGATCGCCCTCGCGCGTCCGGGAAGCATAGGCAAACGGTCCGTCAGGCGAGGGGACCGAACTGTCGTCCTCTTTGATCCGCCCGCGGATTTCCGAATAGATCTTCTCGCGCAGCGCCTCGGTCGGCTTCCCGAAGCCCGCTTCGTACCACGCGTTTTCCGCCTCGAGATACTCGCGGATATCGCCGGGCAGGACAGTGGGGTCGGCCATGACCTCGCGCCAATTGTCGGCCCGCAGCCAGTTATAGGGGTCGTTGCGGGTCATCCCGTGCCGCGTGTCCGAATGGGAGCGTTGCGCGGCAACGGGTGGCGCGATGTCGGTCATGGTCTATCCTTGAGAGGCTGGAGCGCTTCCAGAAAAACGAAACGCGGAAGGGCTCGGCAAAAATTTTAAAAGAACGTCGCCACTATTCTTCGGGCTTGAAGTCCAGTGCAAGCCCGTTGGTGCAATAGCGCAGGCCCGTTGGGGCCGGGCCGTCTGGAAAGACGTGCCCGATATGGGCATCGCAATTGGCACAGCGGATTTCTGTGCGCCGCATGAAATGGCTTCTGTCGTCGATTTCCTTGATCGCATCTTCGGAAACCGGCTGGAAAAAGCTCGGCCAGCCCGAACCTGAATCATACTTTGTATCGGAGGTGAAAAGCGGCGCGTCACAACACACGCAGTGATACACGCCCTCGCGTTTTTCCACATTATAGGCATGGGAAAAGGCACGCTCGGTGCCATGTTCGCGTGTTACATGATATTGTTCGGGCGTCAATTTATCGCGCCACTCGCTATTGGATGTCTTCTGCGTATCGTTCATCTTGCGCCACTCCTGACGGTTGTGCACTCAGACTTGTATCAGCCGGTGTCAATGTGGTTATCACAACTGTCCGGGTCAATATTGCGTTCCAATCGACCGGTTTTGGTTGAGCTTGCGGCGGGGATCGGTACTGTTTGCGCCATTGATTCCTTTCGGCTGCGCCCGGCAGTGATTGGATGGTGAAATGAAGTTCGGGGGCTCGCTTGGGACCAGGTCTTGATGTGATTGTCGCGCTGATCGCGGTCGCTCCATTCATAGCGGCCGTATTCGCGCCCTGGATCAAGACTTTTGCCGGGCCATCGGCTGGCTGGATACTGGCCATTGTTCCCGCCGCCATTTTTGCGACTTTTCTCTCTTTCATCGGCCCGATTGCCGATTTTTCTGTCATTCGCGTCGGGCTCGACTGGATTCCGGCGTATGGGATTTCGTTTTCCTTCTTCATCGACGGGCTGAGCCTGATCTTCGGGGTGCTGATTTCGGGCATCGGCACCTTTATCGTCATTTACTCCGGCGGCTATCTGGCCGGTCATCCCCACCAGGGACGGTTCTTTTCCTACATCCTGATGTTCATGGGCTCGATGCTCGGCCTTGTTCTGGCCGACAATATCTTCACCCTGTTCGTCTTCTGGGAGTTGACCTCGATCACCTCCTTCCTCCTGATCGGGTTCGATCACTCCCGCCAGGCCGCGCGGCGTGCCGCCATTCAGGCGCTTGTCGTTACTGGCGGCGGCGGACTTGCGCTCCTGGCCGGCCTCATCGTCTTGGCGCTCATCACCGGAGAAAAATCGCTGACCGGCATGCTTGTCACCGCCGGCACAGCGCAGGAGAGCGGCCTTTATCTCGTCGCCATGCTGCTGGTCGTAACCGGAGCTTTCGCCAAATCAGCTCAGGTTCCGCTGCACTTCTGGCTCCCCAACGCCATGGAAGCGCCAACGCCCGTTTCGGCCTATCTGCACTCGGCCACTATGGTGAAGGCCGGCGTGTATCTTCTGGCCCGCATGACGCCCATTCTGGGCGATACCGAGCCCTGGTTCTGGATTCTGACCCTCTTTGGCGGCGCAACGCTTTTGATGGGCAGCGCTCTGGCCGTTCGACAGACCGATCTCAAGCAGATGCTGGCCTACACCACTCTGGGTTCGCTGGGTCTTCTGGTCATGCTCATCGGGTTCGGTACCAAGGAGGCCATTCTCGGCGCGCTGCTTTACCTTTGCGCTCACTCCCTGTTCAAGGGCGCACTGTTCATGATCGCAGGTACCATCGATCATGGCACCGGCACGCGCGACATTACCCTCCTTGGCGGGCTGCGCGAGGCCATGCCGATCACCTTTATCGCGGCCGTTCTGGCCGGCTTTTCCATGGCAGGTTTCCCCATCGCCATCGGCTTTCTGGCCAAGGAAGAAATGTATCTGGCGCTGACCTCCGGTCTGTGGCCCGACCTCATGTTCCTTGCCGTGCTCATCATCGGCAATGCGCTTATGATGGTTGTCGGGCTCATGATCGCGTTCAAACCCTTCCTGGGCGATCTCCGTCCGACCCCGCACGCCCCCCATGAAGGCCCGCTGAGCCTTTATTCCGGCCCTGTCACTCTGGCCGTCCTCGGCATTTCAGCGGGCCTGTTTACAGACTGGCTCAATCACGCCGTGCTCGATCCGGCGGGCGGGGCGATCTACAATTCCGCCGTCGATGCCCATATCCATCTCGCCTTCGATCTCACCAACCCCGCCGTCTGGGCGTCCATCGCCACATGGGCGCTGGGCGGTGTGCTGCTGTGGAAGGCTGATGCGGTTCGCTCCACACTGCGGCGCACCGGCGAGGCCATCGGCTGGACCTTCGATATCGGCTTCGATGCCCTCATGTTCGGCCTTGTGCGGGTCGCCGATCGGGTAACCCGGGTTCTCCATCACGGGCGTTTGGAGTGGTATCTGCTCTTGATGTTCACGGTGCTGGCCATTGCCATTTTTGCGCCCCTGCTGGTTACCGACAGCCTGCCGCCGATGCCGGCCTGGCCAACGCTCAATTTCTATGAGTGGGGTGCCATCGGCATAGCGGCTATAGGGCTTGTAGCCGTCCTTGCCGCCCGAACCCGCCTTACCGCCATCGTCGCTCTGGGCGTTCAGGGCTTTGCGGTCGCCGTCATCTTCATGCTGTTCGGCGCGCCGGATCTGAGCTTCACCCAGTTCATGGTCGAAACCCTGACCGTCATCATCCTGGCTCTCGTCATGACCCGGCTGCACCTTGATGAAGCTGACAGCCGCGACCTCGAAACCGGCTTGCGCGACGGTATGGTTTCCCTGGCGGTCGGCCTTGGCATCACGATATTGTTGCTCGTCGTGCTCCAGACTGATCTTGATCTGTCACTGACCGAGCTGTTCCGGGCGACCAGTACGCCAATTGCCCACGGACGAAACGTCGTCAACGTCATCCTCGTGGACTATCGCGCAATTGATACGCTGGGCGAGATTTCAGTGGTCATGGCCGCCGGCCTGGCGATCCTCGCCCTCATCCGTCTGCGCGCCTCGACCAGCGGGACGCAAGGGGCAAGGGCCGGGCGCGGGCGCAGGATCGGGAGTTCGAAATGAATACCGTTATCTTCAAGACAGCCGCACCGGTGCTGACGGCGCTGATGATCGTCTTTTCCATCTTTGTTTTGCTGCGTGGCCACAACGAACCCGGTGGCGGCTTCATCGGCGGACTGATCGGCGCGTCGGGCATCGCGATTTACGGTATCGCCGCGGGCGTAAGCGCCTGCCGACAGGCGTTGCGCGTCCATCCGATCGCCTTGGCGGGCTTGGGCGTCGTGCTCGCCGCCATGGCCGGTTTCATCTCGCTGGCCGCCGACGTGCCGTTCCTCACCGGCCTGTGGTGGATATTCGAGTTCGAGGGCACTGAAATCGCTCTCTCCACGCCGTTGATTTTCGATATCGGGGTCTATGCGGTCGTCGTGGGCGCTGTGGGCACCATTGCTCTGGCGCTCGAAGGCGAAGAAGGCGAAGAGGGAGACGACTGATGGAAGTTGCGCTCGCAGGATTGATCGGCCTGTTCTTTACCGCCGCCGCCTACCTGCTTTTATCCAAGGCTATCATTCGCATGCTCTTGGGCGTTGCGATCCTGGGCAATGGCGTCAATCTGCTGATCTTCACCATTGGCCGGCTGACGGCCGAGGTGCCGCCCATCGTTCCGGCGGGTGAATATTTCCCGCTCGAAGGGTCGGCCAATCCGCTGCCCCAGGCGCTGATCCTGACCGCCATCGTCATTGGATTTGCCCTGTTCTCGTTCCTGCTCGTGCTCGGCTATCGCGCCTATCAGGAACTCGATGCCGACAACACCGACAACATGCGCGTCGCCGAGCCTGAAAATGCGCCTCGGCCTCCCCTGAGTTACTAGGGTCAAAACAATAATGGCGACTGCCGGTACATCATACGACTCGCTCGAACTGCCCACGGCCATGATCGATGTGGCAACCCCTGCTGCCGATTGGATCGTCGTGTGGCCGGTTGCCCTGGCGCTTCTCGGCGCGGGTCTGCTCGTCATGCTGCGCAACCAGCGCCACGTCCAGCTTACCTTTGCCGCGGCGGTGATCCTGGCGATCATGGTGTCCAACATCTACCTGCTTTTGCGCGTCTTTGAGAGCGGCCCGATCGCCATGACCATGGGCAAATGGCTGCCGCCTTTCGGCATTACCTTTGCTGCGGACATGACCAGCGCGCTGTTTTCGCTCGCCGCGTCCATTGCCGCGCTCGTCGTCGCGTTTTACGCCCAGGTCGAGCTGACTGACCGGGGGCATCGCTTCGGATTTTACCCGATGCTGCTGCTGCTCTTGTGCGGGGTCAGCGGATCGTTCCTGACCGGGGATATCTTCAACCTCTATGTGTGGTTTGAAGTCATGCTGATTTCCTCGTTCGGCATGATGATCCTTGGCGGGCGAAAGCTTCAGCTTGATGGCGCCATCAAATACGGCTTTCTCAATTTCCTCGCGACCACGTTCTTTCTCGTCGCCATCGCCTATCTTTACGGCCTCACCGGAACGCTCAATTTCGCCGATCTGGTCGCAAAAGGCGCCGATCTGCCCATCGGTCCCCTGGTCACGGTCTCGGTGCTGTTTCTTTTCGCCTTTGGCGTAAAGGCGGCGGCCTTTCCCGCCAATGCCTGGCTGCCCGCCTCCTATCACACGCCCGCCGTTTCCGTGTCGGCCATCTTTGGCGGTCTGCTGACAAAGGTTGGCGCCTATGCCGCCATTCGCGTGCTCACCATGGCGCTGCCCGAAGGCTATGCCCAGATCCAGACCGTGATTGCCGTTGTCGCCTTCGCGACGCTTATTCTCGGGCCGCTGGGCGCTTTGGCGCAGACCAATCTGCGCCGCGCCGTGGGCTTTCTGGTCATCGGTGGCATCGGCGCCATTTTCGCAGGCTTCGCGCTGGGCACGACCCATGGCATCGGCGGCGCAATCTTTTACGCCTTCCATTCCATGCTTACCGTTACCGCCTTCTATCTTCTGGCGGGCCTGATCGAGCGCATGAGCGGCACCAGCGATATTCGCAAGATGGGCGGCATCTATGGCGCCAGCGCTCCCATGTCGATCCTCTTTGTCATCATGGTGTTTGCCATTTCCGGCCTGCCGCCTTTCCTTGGCATCTGGCCCAAGATCTTGCTGGTCGAGGGTGGCATCCGCGCCGCAAACTGGTGGCTGGTTTTTGCAGTCCTGTTCAACTCGTTCCTCACCGTCATCGCCGCCAGCCGTCTTTGGGCGCACATCTTCTGGCGCAATGGGCAGGAGGGCGAGCGATCCGAACAGCCCAATGACGATTTGCGGCCCTTGTCCGGGCGCGAAATTGCCATGGGCCTCGTGCCGACAGCGGCCCTTTTTGCCCTTATCGTGGTTTTCGGCCTTTTCCCCGATTGGCTCTTTACCGCATCGGGCATTGCCGCTCATGATATGCTCTCGCCCACAAGCTATATAGACGCCGTGTTTGCACAGGTGCCCCAGCCATGAGCTTTGCCTTTCTGGTCATAACACTGTCGCTGGTCTGGGCGGCCGTCACCGGCTCCTTCACGCTGCTCAATCTTCTGCTCGGGGCCTTCGTTGGCGCGATGGCTGTCCTGTTCATCCGTGATCGGGTGGATCGGCCCCATATGACTCGCCGGTTTGTTCGCGCGATCTCTCTCGCCGCCCTGTTTTTCTATGAGCTTGCCTTGTCGGCGTGGCGGGTGGCCATCCTTGTCGTCTCGCCCAATATGGAAAAGCGGCTTGCTCCGGGTATCATCGCCTATCCGCTCACGGTCACGAGCGATGCTCAGATCACCCTGCTTGCAAACCTGATTACGCTCACCCCCGGTACGTTGAGCGTCGACGTGTCCGATGATCGCGCGACGCTCTACATCCACGTGCTCGAGATGAACGACCGCGAGGATGTCATCGCTTCGATCAAGAACGGGTTCGAAGCACGGATCATCGAGGTGTTTGAATGATGTCGGGCCCCGAATTTCTCCATCTGGCCACCACGGTTTCGCTCGGTGTTCTCACCGCGGCGCTTCTCGTCACGATCTATCGCATCGTCGTTGGCCCCAGCCTGCCCGACCGTGTGCTGGGCCTCGATATGCTGATCGCCGTGGTTATCGGCTATATCGCCGCAATCGCCCTGCGCACCGGCTTCATGCTCTATCTCGACATCGCCATTGCATTGGGGCTGGTCGGGTTCCTGTCCACCGTCGCATTCGCCAGGTTCATTCTCCAGCGCTGGCAGATCGACGCCGCCGCTCGCGAAGATCATCTTGAGGAGAGCCGGAAATGATCGTCGAGACGCTCTATTATCTCGCCGGCATTATGGTGATCGTCGGCGCCTTGTTCAGTTTCGCAGCCGCCCTCGGCATTGTGCGGCTGCCGGACCTCTATACCCGCATGCATTCAGGCTCCAAGGCCGGCACCGTCGGTTCGGGGCTCACGCTACTTGCCATAGCGCTGGTCAGCTTTGACGGTTCTGTGATTCTGCGCGCCTTGATCGGCTTTGTCTTTTTCATGCTGACTGCGCCCATCTCGGCACATCTGTTGGCGCGGGCGTCTTACATCGCCGGCTACCGTCCCACGACACACTTCGTTGTCGATGATCTGGAGAAATCCGGCGGGTTGCCAAGTAAAGAATAATTCACTCTAAATTTTGCCAAGTTGTTGCCCGATGGTTGCATAATTAGCAAAACAACATTAATTGCGGAGTAAGGGGTTCCCCCGGGCTCAGCCCGCCCCGGCAAATAGCTCCCATACGCAAGAAGGGATTTTCGATGACCGCTCCGGCGAATGCCGAGAACAGGGCCGAGTTGGACCTTGTTGAATACAGTACAGAAATTGTCGCTGCCTATGTCAGCCACAATGCTATCAGCCCGACCGATCTGCCGAAATTGATTTCGGAAGTCCATGCAGCGCTTCGTTCGCTTGGCGCGGAAGAAGCCGCCGCCCCGGTCGAAGAGAAAAAGCCTGCGGTTCCCGTGCGCAAATCGGTCACGTCCGATTATATCGTCTGCCTTGAGGACGGGAAAAAATTCAAGTCGCTCAAGCGGCACCTGCGCACCCACTACAATCTTTCGCCGGAAGAATACCGCGAAAAATGGGGCCTGCCTGCTGACTATCCGATGGTCGCGCCGTCCTATTCCGCCACGCGTTCCAAGCTGGCCAAGGACAATGGACTGGGCCGCAAGGCCGGTTGATACTCAACACATTTGAATCGTGTAAGGGCCGCGTAAGCGGCCCTTTTCGTATCCGCGCTCCCGGTTTCTGAATTTCCGGACACCCACTTATCCCCGCATTGCCACGTCTCCCGTATAGGAATTATATCCTATCTATGAGAGAGTGGTCCTATGGCGATTTGGATATCCACGGCAGCACGGCTTGAACGTAATCGGTTGTCGGAGGCGCAACGACGTAACTGCAAGCTTGTCGTCCGCACCGTGTCAGCCGAAACGGGGGTGCGGTACTGCGATTTTTTCGCTCCCTCGCGCATGCGCCTGCACACGGCTGGCGCTCGGCAATTGGCAATGTATCTGTGTCACGTGCTTTTGGGCATGACCATGACCCAGGTCGGCCAGTTCTTCGGTCGGGACCGCACAACGGTCGCCTATGCCTGCGGGCAGGTCGAGGACATGCGCGACGATGGAGGCGAATACGATCGTCGCCTCCTCGAACTCGAAGAACGCATCGACAAGGCGCGACATCGGCCTTGCGCGCTCGAGATCGCAATCGGGGAGGACAACTATGCCCGCGGCTGATGCTTGGCCGGCCGCGTTGGGGCAGTTGTCCCGCGCCCGCAACGGAGAACCGGCTTTTCTCGAGGCTCATCACCTGGAGGCGGCCTCGCGTCTGCAGAAGCTGTTCGAGCGCAGCCGGCTACGGGCCCGCACCACCATGAATTATGGCCCCCGCGTGGATCGGGGGCACGGCGGGCATACTGACGATGTTGGCGATATGGCGCTTGATGCCCGGCGGCAATTGGCGGCGATCTACGCCGATTTGCCCCGTGATTGCGCTCAGATCGTCCTGGATGTCTGCGGCTATGAAAAGGGTCTTCAGGATATCGAGCGCGAACGGGGATGGCCCCGGCGCAGCGCAAAGCTGGTGCTGCGTATCGGGCTCGAAGCGCTGGCAGCCCGGTTCGGCTTGACCGCCAGCGTCACCGGTCGGGAAACAGCCACGACCCGAAACTGGCTCGGCGACGGTGCGCGACCCACCGAGTTCGGCTAAACCTGCACAGCGGCCTGCGCGTCAGCGCGCAGGCGCGTAACCATGGCCGCCAGCCCGTTCGAGCGCTGTGTGGAAAGATGCTCGCGCAGCCCGATCGAATCCAGAATCGGAAGCGCGTCGGTCGCCGCGATATCGGCTGCCGTGCGGCCCGAATAAAGCGCCAGGACAATGGCCACCAACCCCCGCACGATCATCGCATCGGAATCACCCCGGAAGGTCAGCACCGTGCCCGCGTCACTTGGCTCGCTTTCGGTCACCAGCCACACCTGCGATGCGCATCCATGCACCTTGTTGCTGGCGCTGTGCTCGTCTTCGGTCAGTGGAGCCAGGCTCTGCCCCAGCTCGATGATGTAGCGATACCGGTCCTCCCAGTCGTCGAGGAAGGACAGATTGTCGGCGATTTCGTCAAAAGCGGCTGTAGTATTCATGCCCGCTATTTAGTCCCTGATCCCATCCATTGGAAGGGGGCAGGTCCATCAGTATGCCCAAGCGGGACGGGGAGGGGGGAAGGCACTCATTGTCGCCGGTTCCGTTGCCTGCGGCGTGGCGATCTGGGCCAACACCGTCCGCCCCACGGCGCACTCGACGCTTTGGCAGTCTGCGGGCATCAGCGTTTGGCTGACCGCCTGGGCGCCCTGGCTGGCCAGGCGTTCGCCGGTCGTGCGCGCTGAAGCGCCGACATCCATGCCCGCACTGGGCGCCATGATGAGAAAGGCGGCGGAAAGCCAGAAGGCGGAACGAACAACAAACATGAAACCAAACCTCGTCGTCCGGGACATATGGACAGCGTCGAGGGACAGGCTAGCGTTCCGCCGTGAAGCATTTTTAGCAAACTCGCCTAAAATTTTATGCGTATTTTGTCCAAATGCCTTCGGTCTCGACAGCACGCCGTTAAGCAAGACTCTGTTTACGCTACCCCCAGAAACCTGCCCCGAACGTTCACCGATTCCGGTTCGAGCCTGCCTCAGGCCGTCCGACTTAATGGTGTCTTAGGGCTTGGGTGGAAGTGTGGTCCAGCCGAGGGACGCCGTCCTGAAGCAAGGCCGCAGCGTATCGCGGCATCTAAAAGTTGAGCATTTCATGCGTAACCCCTTTGCGGATTTCACTATTGCCTCTCAGTTTGCGGCGGCCCCCATACGGTCCGGCCAGCGCAATACCGTGCTGCATCGTGTTCTGGCGCTCAACACACTCGCAATGATGGCTGGCCTGGGTCTGACGATGGCCTTGTCCCTCGTCATGCTTTTTGGCGGCAATGTTGCACCCCTGGTCGCAACAATGGTCGCCTCGGGGCTTGTCGCGGTTTCGGGTGCCCTGCTTTTGCGCGGCGATTTCGAACCCACAATTGCGGTTCACGCCCTGGCGCTCGGCCTAGCCGCCGCAGTGATCGCCGTGGGCGATCCGGCCATGATCGATCTTGGACTTGCTTTCGCGCTTATGGCCGCGCTTTACGGCCAGGTCCTCGCCAAGAGCCGATACCGCGTGCTCGCCTGGTCCATTCCGGCGCTGGTTCTCTTGGCCAGTGCATTTGCAACCGGCCCCGTTTCGGCGGCATTGCAAGGCTCGCTGCAACCCTTCGCATTCATAGCACTTGCCGTTTTCGCGGCGGTGGCGGCCATCAGTGCCACCCGGCTCGAAATTATCTCGGCCGAATCCCCGGTATCCCAGACCCGCGCCTTTGCAGTATTGGCAGAAAACATCCTCGGCGCCGTGGTGCGTTATGGCGCGGATGGCGGCCCGGTCTTCATTTCGCGCTCTGCGGGCAATCTCCTGGGCTGCCGCACCTTCGAGCTCGACGGCGCCGGCCTTTTCGAGCGCGTCCATGTCATGGACCGTCCCGCTTACCGCAAGGCCATTTCGGACGCATCGAATGGCACCGGGGCAAGCACCATCGAACTGCGTCTGCGCCGCGACGATGCCGAACCGGGCGCCGGAGCGCGCTATATCTGGGTCGAATTCGCGCTCGCGCCGCTGGAAGGCGAATGTGCCACCGGTTCATCGAACGACGTGTTGGCGGTCCTTCGCGATGTCAGCGCGCGCAAGGACGCCGAGCGTCAGGTCGATGCGGCGCGCAAGCAGGCCGAAGAGGCCTCGGAAGCCAAATCGCGCTTCCTTGCCACCATCGGCCATGAGTTGCGCACGCCGCTCAACGCCATTGTGGGCTTTTCCGACATGATGGCCGAAGGGATCGGCGGCACGCTGTCTCCGACCCACGCCGAATATGCCGGCCACATCAGCCGCAGCGGCCATCACCTTCTCGACGTCGTCAACATGCTGCTCGATATGTCCAAGATCGAGGCCGGCAAGTTCGAGGTTCACGCCGAACTGTTTGCGCCCCAGGCGCTGGTCGAGCCGTGCATGCAGATGGTTGAAACCCTGGCCCGCGATCGTGCCGTCACCATCGAGGCCGCGGTTCCCGAGAAATTGCCCCAGATCATGGGCGATGAGCGGGCCTGCCGGCAGATTTTGATAAATCTGCTCTCCAACGCCGTGAAATTCAGTCATGATGGTGGCATAGTCACGCTGGCCATGCGCCGCCAGGGCAAAGTGCTCGCCATCTCGGTCAGTGATTCGGGAATAGGCATGCCCCCCGAGACGGTCGAGCGGATCGGCGAGCCGTTCTTGCAGGGTCAGGACAGCCTTTCACGGCGCTACGAGGGCACCGGGCTGGGCCTCTCGATCGTCAAGGGGCTGGTCAGCCTGCACGGGGGCCTGCTTGATGTGGCGTCCGAGCAGGGCCTGGGAACCACCATAAGCGTGCTCCTGCCACTCGAAGGCCCGCTGGGCGCAGGCAAAAGCTCGGCAACCATCGAACATCTTTACGCGACCAAGCGCGATAGCGACGAAAACAAATGGCTCGAAGACGAAAAAAGAAGCGCAGCACAATGAACGCCGGCATTGCCCAGATTCCCCTCGCTCTAGGCGCTGGTGCCGCCAGCATGATCGGTCACGCCCTTTCGTGGGGCGCTACGCGTTTTGCCCGTTCGCCCATGGCGTCGACCGGCCTTGTGCTGATCTCCGGTCTGACCCTGATGGCGGCCACCAACGCGCTGTTTCTGCAAGACACGCGCCACCCCGCGCCGCTGTTTACGTCAGGATCGGCAGGTGCCGCGCAACCTGTGTCGATCGAGCCGGTCGTGGTCGAGCCCGCCGAGATCCCGCAGCGGCCCGTTGCTGAACCCGTCGCACCTGTGTCAGCGCCCGCCACGAGCCAGCAGGCAGAAGCGCCCGCCCCGGCCGCGCAAGAGTCCGCACCCCCGGCCATTGGCAACCAGGACATTGCCGACCTGCAGGAAAAGCTCAAGGCGATGGGTATTTTCGATGGCACTGTCGATGGCTATTACGGCCCCCGGACTGCTGACGCCATTCGCGATTTCGAGGCACGCTTCAATCTCCCGCGCACCGGCGCCGCAACGCCTCAGGTGATCAAGGCCGTAAGGGAAGCTCCCTTGCAAACCTCTCAGGCGCCGCAACCGGCCCCGGTTGCCGCGGCCCCGCAAACCGACGATATCGCCCCGCTTCTCGCCCAGATGCAGGAAACGGCCCCGACGCCGGCCAATAGCGTCGAGCGCCAGACGGTCGCCGATATTTCGCCCGATGTACCCGTCGCCGATCCCCAGGCGCCCGAGGCAACGGCCGAGCCCAGCGTTCCAGCCGTTCTTAATGGCGATCTGGTCAGCGATATTCAGCGCGGCCTGAGCCGTCTTGGCTTCCTGCAAGGGCCGGTCAATGGTGTTGCCGACGAGGCGACGGCGCGCGCCATTCGCCAGTTCCAGATTTTCAACAATTACCGGCCGACAGGCGAAGTCAGCCCCGTGCTGCGTCAGATGCTGGTCGAGGCCGGGGCTTTCCTGTAACGCTGGCCTTCATGCAGCAGCTTCGGTCGGACATCTGGTGCGCCGCTTTCGTGCGCCGCCACAACAATATGGGCAATTTCTGCGTCGTTTCGCGGCGTGGCGATTCGATTGCCGGCCAGATCTGGATCGAAGTCGACCACCTGGACGGTACGGTCTCGCTCTTTACCCCGGCCCCCGGCGCCTTGATGGACACGCCTCCTGACGACCGTGTGTTCCAGAAGCGTTTCGAGCGCACCGACCCGCAGACCGTCAGGGATCGCATTGCGCGAGAAATCGAGTTCGATCAGGACCTCTGGGTCCTCTCTGTCGATTGTCGCACCGATGACCTTGGGCTCGATCTGATCTAGGGCCAGACCTTAGGACTAAATCGACATTCAGTCATTGATGCCCCAACAGGGTTGCCGATTGTTCCTAGCCCGCCTTGCGCGCGGATTTCATCCGGTCGAGAGCCTCGATGGCCTGATCGCCCACGGTCCCGGTTCTCGACGCCGGATTGGCTTCGGGTGTCCGCCGGCTGGGCTCGACGAAACGCGCATACTCGGGCCGGGTGAGTTCGGCGGGCCGGACATCGCCCCGCCAGGCGCTCATCACATAGACCATGGCTGGGACGCTGATTTCATCGAACATCCGCGCAAAGCTCGCGAGTGTCTTGGATCGGTCGGCATCGTGGCTGGTCGCATGAATGAGCACTTTGAGCCCGTCATAGGACGTGCACCCGAAGGCCCGCAGCACCACGAACAGCGCTGCGCCGCTCGTGTCGTGGGCGATTTCGGCGCAACGCATTTCATCGAGCCCGGTGATCTGGCTGAGAAGGCGCGTGATCTTTGGCCGGCGGTTTTCCGAGAACAGCTTCATGAGCGCCCCGGTAAATTCGTTGGTGGCCACCGAAATCTGCTCGAATGTCCGCATCATGGGCGCTTGCGGCAGATTGCGGCGGGCATAGGCGCGCAACACGTTGATCCGGCCCTCCTCGGGCAGATCGAAGAATACGCCGGTCAGAAGCGCCGCGTCGAAATCCTCGCGCCCGGCAAGGATCGCGGCGACTTCGTGGTCCATCTCGGCGGAACGGGTCAGCGCGTTGAGGTAGGCGCCACGGGGCGCAATGGATGTGTTGGCAGCCAGCGCGCGATAGACCTTGCGGCTGTTGATCGGAAACAGCCGGGCCAGGATGGCATTGGACAGGGCAGGGCGCCGGGCGATGGCCGCGATCACGTCCGTGTTGCCCTTGTCGATCAGCCGCTCCAGCAAATCGTCTGAAAGCGATTGCGCGCGTTCGAGATGGGCGATCAGACCGGTGCCCAGATGGTCATAGACCAGGATTTCGAGCTGGGGTGTCAGGTGCTGCGCGCTCGCCAGAATACCCGCCGCCTTGGCTCGGGCCGTAGGTGCGGCTGTGGGAAACAGGCGTCGGGCCAACGCCTCGAACTGCTCGGCCTCGGCGGCCAAAGGCTTGCTGCGTCGCGCATAGGCATCGCATGCGGCCACCAGAAGTGTGTTGGCCCGCTCGACGCCGCCGGTTTCAATCAGCAGCTGAAACGTTTCGTATGGCTGAAAGCCGATCATTTGGTCGACTCGATCCCCCGGTCCACTCTTGCTTGTTGCTCACTATTGACTGAGATTCGTTAGCGGACTGTTAACCTTGACGAAGTCTTAATGCGTAATGTTCGGATCCGGGACGGCATGGTGCCGGCTGGGGTAAGCGGAGGACCGGACGCACCACGAGGCCAATTATGGGTATGCTGGTAAAATTCAGCCCCAAGGATGCCCGCTCTGCACCGGCAAAAGCCGGCGGACCGGGCGCGCAGGTCATATTGTTCACAGGGGTTCGCTATGAGCGCGGGGCCGGGGGGCATAAGCCCGCACCGGGGCCAAAGATCAGGCGGACCCGCAAGGGCTGAAGATTTTGAAGGACTGGTTGCTTGGCGGCGCATGTGCAGCCGTAGCGTGTTTGTTGCTGTCCGGCTGCGCCCGGCCAACGGGTGATTTCGGCCGCGCAGCGCCCGGCGTGCTCCATGATCGTATCATGCCGACCCTGGGAAATGCGCGCGCTGCAGCCGATGGCGAGCCCGTTTCGGCCTTCAATCAGACCGATCAGGAACGCGAGATGCATGACCGTGTCTGGCGTTTCCTCATCGCGCCGCACGCTCATGACTGGTTCTACGACACAGCCGTCGAACTTCAGCGCACCCGCATTGCAGCCAATCTCGATACCCGGTTTATCGCGGATCGCTATTATTCGACCCTGCGCAGCACGCAGTACCAGTCTTCTCGGGTCCGATACCGCAAGGTGGCAGATGATATCGCCATCGACATCGCAACCATTCCCACAACCTTCGCCGCCATCTGCCGCGTCATCGAAGTGGACCGCCAGCGCGCCATAGCTGTTTCCAACGTGACACTCGCCGCCCCCGACGCGGCGGCGCAGGTCGCGGCCCGCAAATGGGAAAACGACCAGACGATCGGCTGGTTTACCCGGGCGCTCACCTACCGCTATCAGTCCTATTCTGTCGCGCTTGAGCGTCTTCTCGTCGAAACGCCGCATGAAGAAGGTCGCGTCGTGGACGCCCAGCTTGCGCGGATGCAACCTTACGTGGCTCGGGCCCAGGCGGGCGATTTCTGCCTTTCCGGCGGGGACGGATTGATCGTCAAGGACACGGCCATCGCCTCGCGTTACGCGACGGCGCCGTTCACGCCTGAACCGCTGGTACGAAAGTAGGCCTACCGGATAGTCGAGCAGCTCAGCTGCGACAGCGCCTCGCGATAGCGCTCCCGCATGGCCGGATGCGGCGGAGCCAGCCGCACCACGACAGCAACGTCGTTGCCTTGTGCCTCAACGATCAACAGTCCCTCGTCGATCTCGAAACGCTGCTCGGCCAGAAGCCGGGTCTGGGCGGGGTTGAAAAGGCCCATATCCAGCAGATCCCCCGATCCCGAACGGTTGGTCGTGGAATAGATCACATGCCCGTCATTGTTGAACACCGCGACCGACCAGAACGCCAGCGGCAACTCCCCGTTGACGATACCCGGCCCGTCGCCCAGTTCCAGGCGGCACACGCCATAGAGCAGTTCGGGGTCCAGTCCCAACGGATTGGCTTGGCCCGGGGCCAGATCGTCGAACACGACCAGGGTTTCGAGCGGCGCGCTGTCCTCCAGCCGATGCCACACGTCGCGCACTGCCGCGCCGGGCAGGGTGAGAATGACAACCAGATGGATCAGTCCGCCCAGCACCACCCCGCCCAATATCCAGAACAGCAGCCGGCTCATTGACAAGCCACCTTCTCGATTGCCGGCATGGCCTCGATTGTGGTGTTGGCGCCTGAAAAAACCACGGCATCGTAAAGGGTCAGGGCGAGGGTGAACGAACCGGTCCCTTCGATTTCCAGCCAGTTGCCCGGTCCCATGCTGGCGCCGATGCTCGCATTGAGCCCGCCATCGTCCCATCGCGCGACCCGTTCGCTGTGCAGCGCGGGAAGCTCGCGCGAAGCGGCGATGTTTGCGCCCGTCAGGTCGGTTGCCACCAATGTCCAGAAGCTCGCGCCCGGCACCTTGCCAGTCACCCGGTACTGGCACCGCGCGTCCAGCGGATCGCCTGCATCGTCGGTGGCTGCCGTAAATTGCAGCCCCTCGGCATAGCCAAGCTGGAGGTGCCCGTTGCGGGCCAGATAGGCCCGGCTGTAGGGATTCGGTGTCGGCTGCCCGATATCGGGCCATGCGGCCCATGAGCCCACCCGGACCGCCGCAAACAGCCTTCCATCGGTCAGCGCATAATAGCTTGCGCCGAACCCCACCGAGAGGGCGACCGCAAGGCCAACCAACAGTCGGAAAATCAGTCCCAAGACGTCATAGACTTTCGTTTGCGCCGGCAACCGGAGCAGCCGCCTGGTCGATGGTTCCACTCCCACCCTCGGCAAGGGACTGGCGCATTTTCTCCGACAGATCAAGCAGCTTGATCGCCGCCGCCGGGGCCAGCGTTGGCGCGCGTTGCGGCGCCTGCTCGCCGTCCTCGCCGCCTTCGGCATCTGCGATGATGAAGGGGCGCGGCTCCATGTCCACGCCAAAGACCGGCTTCACCTCGATATTGGTATGCGCGTAGGTCATGAATTTCTGCCAGCTCATGGCCGGCAGGCTGCCGCCGGTCAGATTGTTCATGGCCGTGTAATTGTCGTTTCCATACCAGACCGAGGCGACGTAATTGCCCGTATAGCCCACATACCACGCGTCGCGGTACGAACTCGTCGTCCCGGTCTTGCCAGCGCTCGGCACACCCTCGACGACCGCCCGTCCGCCCGTGCCGCCATAATTGACCGCATTGAGGATGTCGTTCATCGACAGCACGATCTGCTCGTCCAGGAGTCGCACGCGGTTCTCGTCGGGATTGGCCTCATAGACCACCTCGCCGCGCAATGTCGTAATGCGCGTCACCCCGAAACCGGTCGCCCGGTAGCCGCCATTGGCAAAAACCGCATAGGCCGAAGCCATGTCGAGCGCGCTGACCGAGGCCACCCCCAACGCCAGCGAACGTGTCACCGGAAATTCGTTGCGGATACCGAGACGATGCGCCATCTCGGCAATCGGCTCGCGCCCGGTCTGGGTCGAAAGCCGGACCGGAACGCTGTTGATCGAAGCCGCCATCGCCGAGCGGATCGTCGTGCCGCCCCGAAACGAACGCCCGTAATTCTGCGGGCACCAATTGCCGATACAGATCGGCGCATCGGTGATCGGGCTGCGTGGCGTCAGCCCCAGCATCTCGAACGCCGTCGCATAAACGAAAGGTTTGAACGCCGAGCCTGGCTGGCGGTTGGGCGCGACGGCCCGGTTGAACTGGCTCTGTCCGTAATCGGTTCCGCCCACCATGGCGCGCACCGCGCCATTGTGTTCCATGACCACCATCGCGCCCTGGCTCACATTGTAGGCGGTGCCCTGTTCGCGCAGCACCGAAATGATGGCGTCTTCGGCATGAACCTGCAGATCGGGGTCTATGGTTGTCCGCACCACGAACCCGACCTCGGTACTGTCACCCACCAGCCGCTTGGTTTCCAGAAACGCCCAGTCCAGGAAATAGTTGGGCGAATTGGCCTCGGCCGAGCGGTCGATCGGTTCGGCCGGCCCCCGCCGTGCCGCCGTCACCTGGCCCTCGGTCAGATAGCCCCCATTGACCATGTTGGAGAGCACGACATTGGCCCGCCCCCGTGCCGCCGCGATGTCCACATGCGGTGCAAACCGGGTGGGGGCCTTGTAGAGGCCTGCCAGCATCGCGGCTTCCGCCAGATCGATGTCCTGCACGGGCTTGCCGAAATAATATTCCGCCGCCGCGACCACCCCGAAATTGCCGCCGCCCATATAGGCCCGGTCCAGATAGAGCTTTAAGATTTCGTCCTTGGAGTAATTGGCTTCCAGCCAGAAGGCGAGGAACAACTCCTTGATCTTGCGCTCCAGCGTGCGTTCATTGGAAAGAAACAGGTTCTTGGCCAGTTGCTGGGTGATCGAGGAACCGCCCTGCAGGCTCGAATCCCCTTCGGCATTGGAAAGCAGTGCCCGGATCGTGCCCCAGACGTCGATGCCGAAATGCTCGTAGAACCGCCTGTCCTCGGTGGCCAGCGTCGCCTTGATCAGAAAGTCCGGAATTTCGGTCAGCGCCACCGAATCATCGGCCCTGATGCCGCGCCGCCCGATTTCGTTGCCGTACCGGTCAAGGAAGATCACCGAATAGTCCTCGGCCCGGTTGAACTCGCCCGATGCCGTCGCGTCCATGGCCGAAAGCGCCAGCGCCACCATCAGCACAGAGCCCATGGCGCCAAAGCTCAAGGCGTCCGACGCCAGCTCGACGAAAATTCGCCGCAGTCCGCGCACGGAAAAAAGCGAGAAGAAATCCTGAATTCTGGTATAGACTCTTCCTGTCGAACGCATCCCGTCATAGAGAAACGAATCCAGCCAGGCGTCGGCCTCGAGCAGCCGGTTCTTGCCTTTGGCGCGTTTCTGCTTTGTGTAAAACGGGTCCTGCACCTTGGGCCTTTTACTGCTCGGGTTCATTTGATTGCCCGTCCGGGTGCGCTCGGTCCCGAACAAATGCTATTGTATGGCGTTAAGCTCCCACCGGTCATCACAATTTTATGTGGTTTTGCCAACGGGGTTAAAAGTGTGGAGTTGGTGCCGCCAATGGCATTCTGGGATGAAAAGCCGCTTGAAGAAATGACCACCGAAGAGTGGGAGGCGCTGTGCGATGGTTGCGGAAAATGCTGCCTGCTCAAACTCGAGGACGAGGACAGCGGCCAGATTTTTCCCGCCAATGTGCGCTGCAAGCTGCTCGACGGCGAAACCTGCGGCTGTTCGGACTATCCCAACCGTCAGGCCAAGGTCCCCGACTGCATCAAGCTTACCCCTGAAAAGGTCCGCGAGATCGCCTGGATTCCCAAAAGCTGCGCCTATCGCCGCATCGCCGAGGGCAGGGGGTTGGCCTGGTGGCACCCGCTGGTTTCGGGCGATCCCGAAACGGTTCACGCCGCCGGCATCTCGGTACGCGGCCGCACCATCGCCGAGGCTGACGCCGACACCTCCGATTGGGAAAGCCACATCATCGACTGGGTCGATTGGGAGCCGGCCGAATAAGGGCCGCCGCTCGCTGTCAGACGGTTCCGGCGGAAAAAAATCGTGATGAACGCTTTCTGAATATCGAGTTCAGGGCCCGTTCCGGCCACCTTGTCTAAACCTGATCCTGCAAGAGGCAACCGGCGGTACGCAACACCCGCCCAACCCAACCAGGAGACGGAACAATGTTTAAAAAGATCATCATCGCAGCTACCCTCGCTGCCAGCTTCGGTGCCGTGAGCGTTCCCGCCATGGCCAACGGTATCTACATCAACCAGTTCGGCTGGGGTCATTCGGCTGGCGGCACCCAGTCGGGCACCGGCAACACCATTGGCGTCTTCCAGGACGGCTGGTGGAATTCGAGCACCCATCATCAATCGGGCCACGGCAATGTTTCCGCCAGCGGCCAGACCGGCTGGAACAACGAGTCGGAAACCTGGCAGAATGGCAATTTCAATGAGGCCGGTGTTGGCCAGTTCGGCGCCAACCACACCTCCGTTCTCACTCAGGACGGCAACGGCAACGTCGCCGCGGGTGTTCAGGTTGGCGATGGCTGCACCGCTTCGGTGGATCAGAACGGGTCGGGCAATGTCGCCGCCTTCGTTCAGGTTTGCCCCTGATCGGCCACGAATGGCTCACCTCATGTCTCAGGCCGGGTAGGGCGAAAAACAGGGCCCACCCGGCATCAAGGAAGGACGCATCCGATGACCATCGATCGCCGCAAGGCCTATTCGCTTTCCCTCCTCGGCACCGTCGTCGCGCTCGTAGCCGTTGGTACTGCCAGCTACGCCCGCTCGACCGACGATGTAGCAGGCTCAACCCGCCCGGTACCGTGCGAAGTGGTGTCGACCGACACTGGCAACGGCTTGGCACTTGAAGCCATCTACAATGCACAAGGCCCCGCAAACGGCACCTACCGTCTTTCGGTCAAGACCGTGGGCGGCGCCAACAGCTCGACAATCAATCAGGGCGGCGGCTTTGCAGCGCACGCCGCCGGTCCCGTCAGCCTTGGCCGCGTGTCGGTCGGCAACGCCCCGGCATACGACATCTCGTTGACTGTCGAAGTGGACGGCGTAACCCACACCTGCCTCGTTCCGAAGGGCGGCTGGGCGTGACAAAATAAGGGCTCCGAAATCGGAGCCCCTTTTTCTTTGCGTGCCCCAGGTGCTACCGCACCTGCCGCAACGTCAGACCCGAGAGCACGCAGTCTCCCTCTATGGTCAGCCCGCTGTCACCGGCCACGATCTCGCACGCGATGGGTGTGGGCACGGAGCTGTCGCCGTCGATTTCCTCGATGGTCAGTGATCCCTCGCCCGCAGCATATGTGCCGCTGACATCGGGTTCGGCCGATTCAGCTTCGAGCACCACGCTCTCCCAGGCCGCGAACGAGCCGTCATCGCCGAACAGGAAAGTCAGGCCGTTCGTGCCTGCGCCCTGCGCCACAAACCGCCCGGGCACGATTCCGCTGATTGCAGCCTGAGCCGCCGCGTCCGCTTCGTCCTGAAGGGCTGCGACTTCGGATTCGATCGCCGCCAGTTCGTCGGTCCGATCCGAAAGGGTGGCGGTAAGCGTTTCAAGCTGGGCCTGCACCTCGTCGCGCTGCGCTTGCGCGTCGGCGATCTGGCTTTCCAGTTCCGTCTGCTGTCCCTCGAGATCTGCGACGGTCGTTTCCAGACTTTCCCGCTGCTCCTCGAATTGCGCCTGGCTGGCTCGCAATTGCGCCAGTTGGTTCTGAACTTCTGCCTGCGCTTCGCGCGCGGCCTGCACTTCGCTCTCCATTTCCGCCGAAGTGCGCGTCGCCTGGGCGGCTTCCTGGGTCAACTGAGCCGCGGTTTCGCGCAACTCGGCTTCTTCGCTGCGGGCGGTCTGCAGGCGGCTGCCCACATCGGCCAACTCGGCCGTGCTCTGGGCAATCCGGTCCTGGACCTCCGAGAACGAGCTTTCCGCCTCGGCCAGATTGGACTGCAATTCCTCTATCCGGCCCTCGCGCTCGGCCAGTGCATCGGTGACGGTTTGCAGCTCGGCGTTGGCACCCTCGAGCGCGGCTTGCGCCTCGTCGCGTTCGGCGACAATGCTCTCGCGTTCTTCCGTCAACCTGTTGCGCTCTTGGGTCAGGCTGGCGATTTCGGCCTCAAGATCCTCAAGTGTGGTCCCCGATTCCTCCATGGTGCGCACATCGGTTGCCAATTGGTCGCGCTCGGAGGTCAGTGCATTGATCTCATTGCGCAGGCCTCCGGTGGATGTGGAAGAGGCAAACCACAAGATCACGAAGGCCGCCCAGCCAAGCACGGCGGCAGCGGCAAGTCCGATCACGAGCGGATTTCTTTTGGGGGCGGAAGTTTCGGTGTCGTCCATGGCAAATCCTTTTGGCCCCGTTCTCGGAGCGAATTGGGAAAACGAATAAAGTCCAGGAGCGTCCCGGCAATGGCCCGGCCCCTCACTTTGAACAACAAGCAACGCGCTGCGCAGGTTCCAAAGTGACAGGGCTTTGGCGTCCGGATCAACATTAACGCCAGATAAACGTACCCTTCGAGGTCGGTTCAGCCCGCTTGTCTCATAGTCGCGGTCATGGAGGCGCAACACCGCCGCAACAAACCCAAAGGAGCAGGACCATGGGACGCAACACCAACACCGCAAAGGCCGCCGGCCTCGCACTCGCCATCGCGCTGGCCGCATTCACGGCCCCCGCCAATGCCGGGCAGGTTTCGATCAATCTGAGCCCCGCCAACGCCGAGCAGCAGCAGATGATGCAGGCCGGCCTGGGCTTTTATGCCCTCTATAACGGCATCCAGAACGGCTCGATCACCCAGAACGGAATCAACAACATGGCCGGCCTCACCCAGGGCGGAGGCGGCAATCTCGGCATCGTCCATCAGGAAGGCAACAATCACAACGGAACCCTCAACCAGCAGGGCGGCAACAACAGCTACGGCCTGTTCCAGTTCGGCGAGGGCACCGATGCCCACGTCAACCAGTCGGGCGGCCAGACCGGGCTTGGCTTCGTCTTCGGCTGGTAAATTGCACCGCCATTATGACTGAGGGCGCTGCCCGTCCGGGCATGCGCCCTTCATCATGGCGTTGATTTCCGCCGCTCATGGGCGTAAACGGTCCCGCGCCACGCTGGAGGGGCCGGGACATGCTGGGTGCAACTGCTTACGTCACCGCGTTTTTTACGCTCGTTCTTGCGGGCATGATGCTCGTCCCGATGTTTGTCGATCTCTCGGTCGGCAATCCGGACTGGCAGGCCTTTCTCATTTCGGCGCTCGCCGCCGGCGTGCCATCGGGGTTCATGGTGCTCGCCACACGGCGCGAAATGCCGCCCTTCAGTCTCAAATTCGGCTTCCTGCTCGTGAACATGATCTGGGCGTCCACCTCAATCGTCGCTGCGCTGCCGCTGTTTCTTTCGGGGCTTTCCATCGGGTTTACCGATGCGGTCTTTGAAGCGACCTCGGGCATCACCACCACCGGATCGACAATTCTCTCCGGGCTCGATGACATGCCTCCGGGCCTTCTTCTGTGGCGCTCGATGACGCAGTGGTTCGGCGGGCTGGGCATCATTGCCATGGGCCTTCTGCTCCTGCCGTTCCTCCGCGTCGGCGGCATGCAGATCTACAAGCTCGAATCCTCGGCCCAGGCCGATTCTCCTTTCGCCAGGTTCACCAAGTTCTCATGGGCCATGGTGGGGCTCTATCTCGCCCTCTCGCTCGCCTGCGCCGTCTCCTATTGGGTCGCCGGCATGTCCACCTTCGATGCCATCAACCACGCAATGAGCACCGTCTCCACCGGCGGCTACTCCACCCACGATGCGTCGATGGGCCATTTCGGCCTTCCGGTCCTCGTCGTCGGCATCGTGTTCATGATTGGCGGCGCGATGCCGTTCATCGCGATCTTGCGGGCGGTCACCACCGGACGGATTTCTGCTGCCTTTGAGGCACAGGTGCCGGTGCTGCTCTCGATTCTGGCGGTTTTGAGCTTCGTCGTCTTCTTGTCGGCGCTTGTCCACTGGCCGTCGGACCCAAGTGCACTGGGTGTCCATTCGGCGTTCAATATAGTGTCAGTGGTCACAACCACCGGTTTCGCCTCGACCGACTACACGCTTTGGGGACCGTTCGTGAACGTGGTTTTCCTGCTCGCCACATTCCTTGGCGGCGCGGCTGGCTCGACCAGCGGCGGCATAAAGACTTACAGGCTCATCATAATTTTCCAGTCGCTGCGCAACGGGCTCAAGGAACTGATCTATCCGCACGGCATGTTCGTCGTGCGTTACGAGGGCCGCGAAGTCCCCTGGCAGGCCCTCAAATCGGTGTACCATTTCGTCTCGGCCTTCCTTGCGCTCCTTTTGGCCGTCACACTGATCCTCGGCTTTACCGGTCTGGATACCCTGACGGCCTTCACCGGTGCCCTCACAGCCCTCACAAATGTTGGCCCTGGCCTTGGCGATATCATCGGCCCGGCCGGCAATTTCTCCACGCTCGAGCCGCTGGCCAAATGGGCGCTGATCTTTGCCATGCTGGCCGGACGTCTTGAAATCCTTGCGATTTTTGTCCTGTTCAGTCCCGCGTTCTGGCGGCGCTGAGCAATATTTTTCCCCGCGCCCGCGGCCAATGGTAGGTTGCGTGCTTTTACTTTCCGGCCAGTTCGGCAAGCAGCGCGTCGAGCGAGGCAAAGCTGATACCCATGCCATCGGTCATTCCGGTCGCCAGCGATGCGTCGCGCTGACCCTTGGATTCATAGGTGATTGTCTGTTTGAGCCGCGTGCGGTCATTTTCGGCATGAAACGCGGTCTCGATCAGCATTTTCCCCATGCCGAAATCGTCGTCAAACGACTCGGTCGTCACGAGGCGAACCGGGCGCTCGACCTCGTGAAAGATGCCTTTGAGCCCCATGCTCTCGCCATTCGGCCCTGACCAGACATAGCGATACGTCCCGCCGGGTCGTGGATCGATATCGCACGTCGAAACCCACCACCCGTCCATGCCGGTCATCCAGCGCCGGACGAGATCGGGCTTTGTGTAGCAATCGAAGACCATATCGGCGGGGGCATCGAACATACGCTCGATGGTCACTTCGAGATCGCTCGGTGTCGCAACGGTAAGGGTGGTGGAAAAGCTCATCAGTTCTGTTCCTTTTTGCGTTGAGCCTTCATCTCGTCCAGCAAGGTGTCGAGTCGGGAAAAATTTGCTTCCCAGATCTGACGATAATTCTCCAGCCAGTCCGTGGCTTCCTTGAGCGCAATGCCTTCGATCTTGACCGGGCGCTTCTGTGCATCGCGGCTTCTCGAGACCAGGCCGGCTCGCTCCAACATCTTGATGTGCTTGGAAATGGCAGGCTGGCTCATGTCAAATGGCGCCGCCAGTTCCATCACCGTCGCCTCACCCTCGATCAGCCGCGCCAGAATGGCACGGCGCGTGGGATCGGCCAGAGCGATGAACGTAGCGTCGAGGCGTTCGGATTCGGTCATTGTATAACCATAGAGATTGATAGCTAACCAGTTATATACAGATTGCCTCTCGCGTCAATAGACGGGTGCAGGGACTGAAGAAAAAAATAGGAAATTTTGTCGGCTCTGGCCAACCTGCCACGTCCTGGATGCATCAACGCTGCAAATGGAGACGACCGATGACTGCCACGCCCAATACCGACAAGGAACTCGTGCTTGATCGCCTGATCGATGCACCTCGCGACAAGGTTTACCGTTGCTGGACCGAGCCTGACTTGATCAAGCAATGGTTCGCGCCCAAACCGTGGACCACCCCCAAGGTCGATATCGACGTCCGCCCCGGCGGTGCCTGTACCGTCACAATGGCCGACCCCGAAGGCAATGAATATCCAAACCCCGGCATCTATCTTGATGTGGTGCCCAACGAAAAACTGGTTTTCACCGACGCATTTGCGGCCGGATGGCAGCCCACCGATAAGGCATTCTTCACCTGCGAGCTGACCTTCGCCGACGAAGGCGGCAAGACCCGCTACATCGCCCGCGCCAAACACTGGACGCTGGAAGACAAGCAGCAGCACGAGCAGATGGGCTTCCACGAGGGCTGGGGCCAATGTGCCGACCAGCTCGAAGCGCTGGCCAAGACGCTTTAATGGAAATCGCTGCTATCGGCCGTTCCGCTCGAGCCACGCCACGGCGTGCTCGAGCATTTCTCTTGCGTCGACCAGCAAACTCTCCGCCGTCCCAATCCTGCCCTGCCGCCCCCGGCCGGTATCGAGATGGGACGTCACGATCGCCGTAAAATAATCGATACCGTCAAGTTGCGGTGCAACGGCGTCGGAGGTGTCGAATTCCTCGCTCATCCGCCACACAGTGCCTTCTGGCCCGGCAAACGGCACTTCCCAGCGTTTGATCCGCTTGTGGGGAATATCGGCGAGATATTCCGCGTGGTGAATGAGCGTCATCGTATCACGCGGCGCCCCGACCATCAGCACCTTGCCACCAACCTCGACCAGCTTTGCCAGTGGTGAGCCGGGACCGTAGCCATAATCGAGCGGGTGATCGGCAACCAGCCATTCGGCCCGCGCCCCGATCGCCGCCATCGACGCCCCCGGATTGGCGCTTCGCAGGGCTCCCGGCGTTGTTCTGAGAAACTCGGCGAAGACACCATGATCCCGGACGGCCCGCGAGCGCATCGGATCGAACCCGGCGACTCGGTCCCGCCACGCATCGGGTACGCGGCCCGCTCCGTCCATAAGCTCTTCGTATCGCGCATCCCAGTCGGTATAGGCCACAACGCAGCCCGTCGCCCCGACAGTCTTCATAAGCGCTTCGATCAGCGTATCCGGCCCATTGATAAGGTTGCCCACAGTGCTCATGGCCGCATGAACCATGACGAAATCACCGGGACGAACCCCGATTTCGGAAAGATCGGCAACGAGATCGGTACAAGACAGAAACTTGGGCATGCAGGCGCTCACGAGAGAGTGAACATGAGTTTAAGCGTCAGAACGCCGTGAGGCAACGTGCTTAACACGACCTTAAGTCACTTCAGGCAGATTCACCCCATTGAGTTTGTTCAGTAGCGCTAAGTCACCTCATGCTGTCCCGTTGGGGGCGGACAGCGTATCGCCATAAAGGCGTGACAGGGTGGCTTGCGATTGGAAGCGGAAAAGGTCCCTCCATGCGTAACGACGCCCCTACGATTGAGTTTCCAGTTCTTTCGCGCCGCCGTGCGATGGCGCTCGGCCTGGCTGCTGGCGCAGCGCTCGTTCTCCCGCGCCCGGCTTTCGCCAACGTTCAGAATTTCGTCGCCTCGGTCTGGCCGGAAGCGTCCGCCCGCGGCGTTTCCCGCGCCATATTCGAGCAGGCCTTTGCCGGTTTTGCGCCTTCGGATCGCATCATGAGCCTCACGCGCAGCCAGCCCGAGACGGTCAAGACGACCGGCCAGTACGTGTCTGACGCTGTGTCGTCCGCGCGCGTTTCCAATGGTCAGCGCATGCGTGGCGAGTGGAGCCAGACTCTTGGCGGGACCCAGCAGCGGTACGGTATTCAACCCGAGATCGTCTTGGCCATATGGGGCATGGAAACCAATTATGGCTCGTACATGGGTGGCAACAACGTCATTCACGCACTGGCAACCCTGACCTACGGCAATTACCGGCGTGATTTCTTCAAGAACGAACTGTTGACTGCGCTGCAGATCCTGCAGGCGGGGCATGTCGCCGCGCCGCAAATGGTCGGGTCCTGGGCCGGCGCAATGGGGCACACACAGTTCATGCCCTCCAGTTTTGTGGCCTATGCGGTCGATTACAACGGCAATGGCAGGCGCGACATCTGGAACTCGATACCCGACGCCTTGGCCTCGACCGCCAACTATCTCAAATCGCACGGCTGGCGAAACGGCGAGACCTGGGGCTACGAAGTCCAGCTCCCATCCAATTTCGACTACGGTCGCGCCTGGGATATCGGGAACCAGACCCTCGGTCAGTGGGAGGCCATGGGCGTCCGTCGCACAGGTGGACGGACCTTCCCGCGCGCTGGCGATATGGGACGCATCTTCATGCCGTCGGGCGGCAGCGGCCCGGTTTTCCTGCTGCTGGCCAATTTCGATGTGATCAAGCGCTACAACAATTCAAACAATTACGCGCTTGCTGTCGGCCACCTGGCCGACCGTATTCTCGGGGTCGGTCCCTTTGTCCGCTCGTTCCCTGCCAACGAGACTGGATTGACCCGTTCACAGCGCGAAGAACTTCAAAGTCTTCTCAATCGCAGAGGTTATAATGTCGGCACTCCAGACGGCGTCGTCGGCCCCAAAACTCGCCAGGGAATAATCGCCTTCCAGCGCGCGGCCGGCCTTCTGGCAGACGGTCACGCTTCGAGCAGCCTGCTTTCTGCGCTGCGCTAGGGTCCTTCAGAAGTGAGGACTGGGTAACCATACAACCCATTGGAATTCCATAGAATGCGGGATTTAGGGTAGGCTCTCAGATCGATCCTGAGGGCAAGAGGACCGTCCCATGGTTATGGAAATATCGACGGGCGAGGAGGGACGGTTGGCGGCGCTCAACCGGATGACCGCCGCTTTGGTCACTCCCATCGAGACCCTGGACCACATTCTCGAACTCGCCCGTATCAGCATCGCCCCAATGGTGGCGATCTCCATCGTCGACCGCAACGCCGAGATTGTGCTTGCTGCGCGCGGCATAAACTACAAACGGGTTGAGCGTGACCGCTCCGTCGCTGCTCTTTGCATAGATGCCGGAGAGCCTATAGCGATCGAGGATGTTGCGGCCGACCCTCGCTGCGCCAACCTCGAACGCAGCCCTAGTGGAACCACGATGGGGTCGTGCCTTGGCGTGCCGCTTCAAACCCCCGACGGATATGTCATCGGCACGTTGCTGATGATGGACAATGGCCCGCGCCGGTTTGGTGAGCGGGAGGTCACACTGGCCAGCCACCTGGCCCATCTGGTGATGTCCGAACTGGCATCGCATCAGCCGAGTGAAATCGATTATCTCACCGGCGCTCTGACCCGCAGCAGTTTCCGGACCGAGGTCGACCGCGAATATGCGCGAGCGCTGCGATACGACCGGCCGGCCACCCTGATCTTCGTCGATATCGATGGATTTCACCGGGTCAATTCGGCCTTTGGGGCCGAGATTGCTGACGAGGTTCTCAAATCGGTCGCCAACCGCGCTGCGGAATGTCTTCGAACCACCGATAGGCTCGGCCGGTTGGGCGGAGAAGAGTTCGGCATGCTCTTGCCCGAGACGATGGCCTATGAAGCCAGCCAGTGTGCAGAGCGCTTGCGAGAGGAAATCGGCGGATTGCGCTTCCGGTTTTCCGGCAAGGTCATTTCGGTCACGGCCAGCTTTGGCATAGCCCCATTCGACGCCCGTCTCGGTTCGCCGATACAATGGTTTGCCCAGGCCGACATCGCCCTTTACGAGTCAAAAAAGGCAGGACGCAACTGCGTCAGCTTTGCGGCATTACCAAAAGACACCGGCGCGTTATCGGAGGAAACCGACCCCATCCAGCCTCCGGGGCTACACTGAAGAGCGGGCATACAAGCTCGCAATCTTCCGTTTTTGGAAAGTCTCTGCGCCTGGTTCACCATTCTGCCTTACACAGCGTTATAATGGCTGTGTTAGGCTGAGTTAAAGGCACCAGGAGGTGGCAGGCATGCGCACAAATCTGCGTCGCAACGCCAGGGCGTACGTCCTGAGACACAGGCGAGCCTTCACGCTTGCCGAGTTGATTGCCGATGGTATCATCCACGGCGTTGGCCTGTTGGTAGCCATCATTGCCGGCACAGTGCTGATAACTCTCGCCGTTGTTCACGCGACCGGCGCGGAAATCGCCGCCGTCGCGATCTATGTTGGTTCTTTCGTTGCGCTACTCAGTGCTTCCATGGCGTTCAATCTTTGCCCATTGGGCCCGATCAAGGCCTGGCTCGCGCGGGTCGATCAAGCAGCCATATTTCTGTTCATTGCCGGAAGCTACACACCGCTGCTGGTCGCGCTGGGCGATGTTGCCATAGCCGATAAGCTGCTGATCTTCGTCTGGGCCACGGCCCTGATCGGCATAGCGCTCAAGCTGTTGGTGCCGCAGCATTTCGGCCGTTTGGCCATCCCTTTTTATCTCGCGATTGGCTGGAGCGGCATCGTGGCTTTCCAGGCTCTGGCTGCCGCGCTGCCCACGACGGCGCTCTGGCTGATCGTGGCGGGCGGCGTGGCCTATTCGGCGGGTATCATTTTCCACCTGTGGGAAAGGCTGGCATTTCAGAACGTGCTTTGGCACGCTTTCGTGATAACAGGCGCGACTTTGCATCTGATCGCAATATTCGAGGCGATGGTGCTCACGCGGCTGTAGGGCAGGTTGGTGGCTCTAGGCCACCAACCCCTTGGTCAGTTCCAGCGCCTGCTTTTCAAACAGCCGCCGATAGATACCGCTTTCGCGGCGGATCAGTGCCATGTGATCGCCTTCCTCGACGATCCGGCCCTTGTCAAAGACCAGAATCCGGTCGAGCGCCCGCACTGTCGACAGCCGATGCGCGATAACCAGCGTCGTACGACCGGTCATCAGGCGTTCGATGGCCTGCTGGATCAGCAACTCGCTCTCTGAATCCAGGCTCGACGTCGCCTCGTCCAGGATCAGGATCGGGTTGTTGGCCAGAAACGCCCGCGCAATGGCCACTCGCTGGCGCTCGCCACCGGAAAGCTTGACCCCACGCTCACCCACCATCGTCTCATAGCCCTTCGGCAGGGAGACGATGAAGTCGTGGGCGTTGGCCATTCTGGCGGCGTCCATCACTTCGGAACGCGTTGCACCGGGCCGCGCATAGGCAATGTTGTCGGCCAGGGTCCTGTGGAAAAGGATCGGTTCCTGCTGCACAATGGCGATCTGGCCACGAAGGCTCGCCTGCGTGTGCTCGGCGATATTTTGCCCGTCGATCAGAATCTGGCCGCCATTGATGTCATGCAGACGCTGGATCAGCTTGACGAAAGTCGTCTTGCCCGACCCCGAATGTCCCACCAGACCGACCCGCTCGCCCGGCTTGATCGTCACCGAGAAGTCCTTGTAGAGGGCGGTTTCGTGCCCGCCATACTGGAAGGTCACCCTCTCGAAATCGATCGCACCAGCGCTGACATGGATCGGCGCAGCGCCGGGTCTGTCCGCGACACCATAGGGTGCGGCGTCGAGCTCGACCAGTTCCTCCATCTCGTTGACCGACCGCTGCAGGTTGCGGAAATGCATTCCCACGTCCTGCAGATACCCCTGCAACACAAAAAACGACGTCAGAACGAAGGTAATGTCACCAGCGTTTGCCACACCCTGCAGCCAGAGCAGGACGCCCGTGCCCAGGATCGTTGCGCGCAGGATGAGCAGAGCGGTATCCTGCGTTACGCCGTTGAGATTGTAGCGGTTCCATGTTCTCAGCGTACGCTTCTGCCACTTGGCGACAACGCCGCCCAGCCGGGCTTCCTCACGCGCTTCAGCGCCAAAGCCCTTGACCACGGCGTTACAGCCGATGGCGTCGGACAAGGCACCGCCGACCTTGGTGTCCCAGGCATTGGACAGCGAAGCCGCCGGCGAGACGTAAGCCACCGTGATGCCGATGGTCCCGGCAATAAAGAGCAGCGATCCAAACCCGATCACCAGCCCCATGACCGGCCAGAACGAGGCCAGCAGCACCGTCGTGCCCACCAGCATGATCGTTGAGGGAAAGAGCGCGACAAGCAACGTGTCGTTCAAGAGATCGAGCGACCACATGCCGCGTGTGATCTTGCGCACGGTGGAACCGGCGAAAGTGTTGGCGTGCCAGTCGGTCGAGAACCGCTGCACGCGGTGGAAGGTCTCGTTGACCACATCCGCCATCATGAACAGCGTCAACCGAATGATGTTGCGGAAGGCGCCGAACCGCAGAACAACCGCACTCGCACCGAGGGCAACGAGAATGCCAAGGGCGGAAAGCGTCGCGTCCAGGGTTGCCTGGTCACCCACCGAACCCGATGCGATGGCCTCCACAAGGCGGCCGGCGAAATAGGGCGTCATCACGTCGGCCAGCGTCGCCAGCATGATGAAGCCCAAAATTGCAGCGATGCGCCAGGGCTGGCGTCGCCAATGTCTGAAGGTGTAACCAAGGACGGCCCGATAGGTCGCTCCGTTGATATCGAGTTTCTTGCGAGTCATGTGTCACGATACCGGCTGCCGCGGATGCAGGCGCACCGGTCCTATAAACTGAAAATGGTATGGCCGAACGACAGACGGATTTGTGCCCGTGTGACGGTCGCTTCAAATGAAGGAAAATGCGCGGCGGCCTTCAGAGGCGGCGAACGCGGGGCGTGGCTGGCAACCTAACGGTGGCGCTCATAACCCTGGGAGGGGGCGGTGATACTCGTCAATGCAACGCCTCCTTGTAGGTTCGCGCCAAACAATCACATTCTTATAAATGCGAAAAAATGTCTCGCCAAGAGCCTCGGCGTAGAAAAATTTACCGCTTGCGAAAGGGTGGCCAGAAAGCCACGGGCAATGGTCGGGCCGGATGGGCTTCCGCATTCTTCTTTTCAGCCGCGATATCGGCATCGGCGGTGGTGACGGGGCGGACGGCCTTCTTCGCCAGCTGGCGCTCTCGCATCCAGATATAAAGCCCCGACCCGATAACGATCGGTCCGCCAACATACAGCCACAGCGTGGGCGGCTGATTGAAGATCAGCCAGCTCGACAGCGTCATCCAGATGATCTGGCTATAGCCGAAAGGCGCCAGAATAGATGCCGGTGCATATCGATGGGCGATGATCGAAATCTGGTGCCCGGTCATCGCCGCCAGACCCACGCCCAGAAAGATGATCCAGGTCAACGGGCCATCGGGCCAGGTCCAGTTCGCGAGGGCAAACGGCAACAGGCAAACGGTGCCAACCAGCCCGGCATAGAGCTGCAGGCTGGCCGTGGTTTCGGTCTCCGTCAGCTTGCGGGTCAGGATGAAATAAAAGCCGGCTGAAAGGATGCTGCCCAGAGACAGAAAAATCGCCCAATGGAAACTGGCGTCCCATGGCTGGATGATGATGACGATACCCACGAACCCCGCCAGAATGGCCATCCAGCGCCGCCAGCCGACCTGCTCGCCGAGAAACGGGACGGACAGGGCGGTGATGAGCAGCGGCATCCCGAACATGATCGAGGACGTCACCGTCAGCGGCAGATAGAGCAACGCAAAAAAATTGAACGCTGTCATGCCAAGGAGCCCGAAACCGCGCAGGATTTGCAGCACAGGTCGCCCCGTCTTGAAGCTGGCCAGCCCCAGTTGAGGCAGAAGCAGTCCGGCCATGAAGGCGAACTGCACGAAATAACGCCCGAACGCAACCTGGGTGGGCGGCATGCCCGAAAGTGCCATCCATTTGGCGCAGGTGTCGCAGATCGTGAAGAAAATATAGGTGACAAGCGCCAGGCCGATCGCAAACAAACGGCGGTCCTGGTGCCCGATGGTCGAACTGGACATGAAGTACGCCTGGCAGGAACGGGGAGGTTATGGCCGAACCTAGCCCAATTGCATCACTATGCAAGGGGCCATTTCGTATGCAGCACTGCGCCGCATATGAAATGGAGATGCCGGCTCCCAGAGCCGGCATTCTCTCTATTCGGGAAGGATGCGGACAGCGCCCAGATCGGCGCTCGAAGCAAAGGCGGCATAGGCCTTGAGGGCGGTGGTCACCTTACGCTTGCGCGGCGCTTCCGGCTTCCATGCATCGGCTCCCTTGGCATTCATGGCAGCACGACGACGCTCCAGCTCGCTGTCGGAAACCATAAGGTTGATCGTGCGATTGGGAATGTCGATTTCGATCCGGTCGCCAGCTTCCACTAATCCGATTGCGCCACCCTGCGCTGCCTCGGGTGAAACGTGCCCGATGGAAAGCCCCGATGTGCCGCCCGAAAAGCGGCCATCAGTCAGCAGGGCGCAGGCCTTCCCCAGTCCTTTGGACTTGAGATAGCTGGTCGGATAGAGCATTTCCTGCATGCCCGGCCCGCCCTTGGGGCCTTCGTAGCGGATGACGACCACGTCGCCCTCCTTCACCTTGCCGGTCAAAATGTCGGAGACCGCATCGTCTTGGCTTTCGAAAACCACAGCCTTGCCGGTGAATTTGAGGATGGACTCGTCAACGCCGGCCGTTTTGACCACGCAGCCATTGAGCGCGATATTGCCCTTGAGCACGGCGAGCCCACCATCCTTGGAAAAGGCATGCTCGGTGGTGCGAATGACTCCGTCCTTGCGGTCGAGATCGAGTTCGGCCCAGCGATTTTCGGTCGAGAAGGCTTGCGTCGTGCGTACACCGCCCGGTGCGGCCATAAAGAACTGACGCACGCTTTCTGAATTGGTCCGCGAAATATCCCAGCGATCCAGCGCGTCACCCAGGGTTGCGCTGTGAACCGTGGGCAGATCGCGATGCAGCAGATTGGCGCGATCAAGCTGGCCCAGAATGCTCATGATGCCACCGGCGCGGTGGACGTCTTCCATGTGAACGTCCTGCTTGGCGGGGGCTACCTTGCACAACACCGGCACCTTGCGCGACAGCGCGTCGATGTCGTCCATGGTGAAATCGACCTCGCCTTCATAGGCGGCGGCAAGGATATGCAACACGGTATTGGTCGAACCGCCCATGGCGATATCGAGCGCCATGGCGTTCTGGAAAGCTTTTTTCGTCACGATCGAACGCGGCAGAACGCTTTCGTCGTCCTGCTCGTAATAGCGACGGGCGAGGTCGACGATCAGATGGCCCGCCTCCAGAAACAGTCGCTTGCGGTCGGCGTGGGTTGCCAATGTGGAACCGTTCCCCGGCAGCGAAAGGCCCAGCGCCTCGGTAAGGCAGTTCATCGAATTGGCGGTAAACATGCCCGAGCACGACCCGCAGGTCGGGCAGGCGGCCTCCTCGATTGCGGCGACTTCTTCGTCCGTGTAGCTGTCATCGGCGGCAACCACCATGGCATCGACCAGATCGAGGGCCTGCAACTTGTCGCGATGAACGACCTTGCCTGCCTCCATCGGGCCGCCAGAAACGAAGACCACGGGAATATTGAGCCGCATTGCGGCATTCAGCATGCCCGGCGTGATCTTGTCGCAATTGGATATGCAAACCATGGCGTCCGCACAGTGCGCGTTGACCATGTACTCGACACTGTCGGCGATCACCTCGCGGGAGGGTAGGGAATAGAGCATCCCGTCATGGCCCATCGCGATGCCGTCATCGACCGCGATCGTGTTGAATTCCTTGGCCACACCACCGGCGCGCTCGATTTCTCGCGCCACCATCTGCCCCAGGTCTTTCAGATGCACATGGCCCGGCACGAACTGGGTGAAAGAATTGACGACGGCAATGATCGGCTTGCCGAAATCGCCATCCTTCATGCCGGTGGCGCGCCAAAGGCCGCGGGCGCCGGCCATGTTGCGGCCATGGGTGGTTGTGCGAGAGCGATATGCGGGCATGAGGTCACCTGCGGAAAAAGAAAAATTGTCGGCTCTTGGCCCGTCCCGGTCGGCGTCTCCTCGGGCACCGCCGGAACCACCCCCTATCTCTAACGCCGCTGGGCCGGAGTGTAAAGACAAACCGTACCGTAACGTACGGTACGGCAGAAATTTGTTCTGCTCGGTTGCCCCGGCGGGCCGGATCGCGCAATAGATCACTTTTTGGAAGTTTCGCCTCGGGGAGGGCCTTATGTCGGTCTGGACAATCTTGCTGGTGATCGCGGTTCTTGCGGTCGCAATCGTTGGCGGCTTCTATGTGTGGTGGAATACGCGCGTCAAAACGTACACTCCCCAATTCGGCACAAAGCCGTCCATTCCCTCTGCCCAGCCCCAGGGCGCTGTTCCCATGCTCAAGATGCCGACGGCGCGCGGCTGGGTTGGCGGCGCCAAACCAAGAACGGCGGCGGGCCTCAAGGTCGCCGTGTTCGCCGAGAAACTCAAGCACCCCCGCTGGGTCTATGCGCTGCCCAATGGCGATGTGCTGGTCGCTGAATCTGCAACCATTCCCCGTAAGGTCAGCGGCTTCATGGATTACGCCATGAACCGCACCATGAAACGGGCGGGGGCGACGTTTCCCAATGCCAATCAGATCACGCTGTTGCGTGACGCGGATGGCGACGGTGTGCCCGAAATCCGCGAAGTGTTCCTCAAGGGCCAGCACCAGCCTTTCGGCATGGCCCTGATCGGCTCGACTCTCTATGTGGGCAATTCCAACAGCGTTGTTGCTTTCCCCTATGAGGATGGCCAGACCAGCATCGAGGCTCAGGGCAAGACCATTTTCACAATGAAGGATGGCGGCCACTGGACCCGGAACCTTATCCCCAGCGCCGACGGAACCAAGCTCTATGTTGCGATCGGTTCACTGTCCAACATTGCTGAAGAAGGCTTTGAAGTCGAGGAGGGTCGGGCCTGCATTGTCGAGCTCGATCTGACGACAGGCCAGAATCGCGAGTTTGCCGGCGGCCTGCGCAACCCGGTCGGCATGGCCTGGGAACCGACGGACGGGAAATTGTGGACTGTCGTCAACGAGCGTGATGGTCTGGGCGACGAAACACCTCCTGACTATCTGACTTCTGTAAAAGATGGCGGCTTTTACGGATGGCCCTATTCGTATTGGGGCGACACGGTCGACGACCGCGTGCAGCCGCAGCGGACCGATCTGGTCGCCAAGGCAACGGCGCCCGATTATGCACTTGGCGGGCATACGGCTTCGCTGGGGCTGTGCTGGCTGCCGGCCGGTACGCTCCCTGGTCTTCCTGAGGGCATGGTGATCGGTCAGCACGGCTCCTGGAACCGCTCGAAGCTTTCGGGCTACAAGGTTATTCTCGTGCCCTTTAAGGACGGAAAGCCGTCAGGCGAACCCATTGAAATCCTTGGCGGCTTCCTTTCCGAGGATGAGAAATTCTCCAATGGCCGCCCGGTGGGCGTCGCTCTCGCCAAGGATGGTGCATTGCTGGTTGCCGACGACGTTGGTCACATCGTCTGGCGCGTAACCGCCGCTTAGTCGGTGATCCCGATTTCCTGACGCGCCTTGCGCGTCAGGCCGGCGGCCACAAGCGCATAGGAGCGCTTCACATAGGCTTCGAGTTCGGACGCGGACAGCGGTGCTCCTTCCGCGACCGATACCCATTTGCGCTTGGCAAAATAGGGAGCCTGGTCGACGCCATCGAGCGTTGTGAGCAGTTCAAAGCTCTCTTCGGTGCATTTGAAGGTGACATGCGCTTCATCCTTGTCGGCGCTCAAAAGAACGAACACCTTGCCGCCGACCTTGGCGACATGGGACTCCCACTGATCGACCAGTGAGGTCCCCGCCATTGCCAAAACGAAGGTCTCAAAACCCTTCTTGCCGAAGATACCGGCGGCCATGATTCACAGCACCTTGGAAACGGCGAGAAATCCGTTCCGCTCGCGGTTTGCGGCAGTTATCGATTTCTCCGATCCCATGGCAACGATATGCCCGTTGCGGGCGACTTCATCGAGAAGATCCGCCGCCTTCGCGAAATCGGCTTCAGAGGTCGAGAGCACCTGCTCGCGGCGCTTTTGCCGGTAGTCTTCGGTCACGCCCGTCAGCGTCCGAACCAGCGCGGTATAGCCCTTGGCATCGGGCAGAAGATAAGGGTCGAGATCACCGATTGTGCCGATGATGGAACGGGCGATGTCGGACTGTGAAACGCCCTTGCGCAGATAGGCAGGGGCGGCGTCGTAGATCTCGAGCGTTGCGACCAGATTGGGGTCGCGATAGGAGCCGAACGCATAGGTGTCGGCGAGAGGATTGAAGCTCGCGAACCCTCCATACGCTCCGCCTTCGACGCGAACCTTGTCCCAGAGATAGGTGGTGCCGAGATATTTGGTGACCACCGACAGCGCGCCCGACGGCTCATGGCCGAGCGCCTTGAGGTTCACCCCCTTGGCAACGTAGTTGACCTGAGCCGGAATGGTCAGGCCCTCATTGGCCGGATGGGGCAGGGGCGACCAGTCGGCCCGGACAAAATCGTGACGCGGGAGACGCTGGATGAAGGCTCTGAGCTCGTCCGCAAACCCCGGCCATGCCGCACCATCGGTTGTGACATTGGCAATTGCCGCATTGGCGTTGATGAGATGGGCGCGAATATCCTCAAGCGCCGATTGGACCGAAGCCCAGTCGTTCTCGATCTTTTGCGCCAACTCACGCAGGAACAGCAATTGGGTGACGCCGCCAGTCTGCTCGGATAGCCAATCGGCTTCGTGCAGCGAGGCGCGGAGCCGGGTGAAGACATATTGGTGGCCCGAAGGGACAAGCGAGGCCTCGGTTCGCGCCTTGTCTTCCGCAACGATCTGACGGATGCGATCGCGATTGTCCAGCCGGGCATCGGTCAGGATATCATGAACGATATCAAGCATCTCATTGGTTTTATCGGACGTGGCCTTGGCCCGGAGGATCAAAAAGGCAGCCGCTTCGTCGCTGTCGAGGATTGCCGAATTGAGGCGCGAAATCCCGATGCCGCCAGTCGAGCGCCCGATGCGCTGTGTGAGCGCGACGAAATCGGCTTTGGAGGTTCCGGTCTGCTTGAGTGCGCGGGAAAACAGCGGGAGATAAGGCAGCAGCTCGCGCGGCAGGGTTTTGAGATCGAAGCCAAGATCGAGATAGACGATACCGTTTGTGGCGATGTCGTGATAGAGCGTCCGCACACCCTCAACTGCCAATTCCTCAGTGGGGATGCTCATCCCCTCGCGCGGCAGATCGTCCACTGTCAGGGTCGGAATTTTCGCGAGCTCTTCGGGCTTGTCGGGAGTGTTCTGCAGGGCCTTGAGCTTCTTGGTGGTCTCGACCGCGGCGATGATGTCGTCGTCGTTCATCGCCGCGCGCGCAGCATCGAGCCGTGCCCGTTCGACCGCCTCTTCGCGCTCGGCCTGCTCCGGATCGGGGCGCAGGACCAGAGTGGTGCGGTGGGTGTTGTCGAGCAGATTGGTGCGAATGAGATTTTCGATAACCTTCTCACCCGAGGCGATGCGGGCCTTGAGGCTCGTCAGCGCCTTTTCAAAGCGCAGCCCGTCGAGCGGATCGCGGCCATAAAGCCAGTTGCTCAAGGCGCCGAAAAAGTAAGCAATTCCGCGAGGATAGCCGCCGGTGTTCCGTTCGCGCAACTCGAACTCCAGCGAGTTGAGCGTCGCTTCAATCGTCGCATCATCAATGCCATGCTCGGCCAGATGGGCGAGGGTGTTGAGGATCAGGGTCTCGATCCGGTCCGCATCGTCCCCATCCGCGCCCCGCAAGCCGAAATTGAGAACCGGCTGGGACAATTCGATGGCCGAGGAAATGATGGCTTCACCCAGCCCGGATTCGATCAGGGCCTTGTGCAGCGGCGCCGCGGAATTGCCGACCAGTGCGCGGCGCATGACAGTGCGAGCCAGCTGTTCCTCGATGTCATCGGTCGGATCGACCATCCAGTTCAGTGTGACGAAGGACGATCGCTTGTTGGCGTCGTCGGCCGGATAGGTCTTTTCATAGCGACGCGGCGCATCGAAGCGCTTTTGTGGCGTATGTGCCGGTGCTTTATCGCCTCTTTCAAAGCGCGAGATCACGGCATCGAGCAGTTCAAGCCGCTTCTCGGGGTCGTCGTTTCCGTAGAAAATGATCTGGGCGTTGGAAGGGTGATAGTAGCGTTTGTGGAAATCTCTGAACTGTTCGTAGGTCAGGTCGGGCATGACCCGCGGATCGCCGCCACTATAATTGGAATAGACTGCGTCGGGGAAAAGTGATTGCAGCGCGTAGGCGTAATTGACCTGGTCAGGTGACGAAAAGCCGCCCTTCATTTCATTGAAAACCACGCCCTTGAAGATCAGCGGGTCATCGGGGCTTTCGGCCTCGTAATGCCAGCCCTCCTGCTGGAAGGTTTCGCGGGTCAGGAGCGGAAAAAACACCGCGTCCAGATAAACTTCGGTCAAGTTGTAGAAATCCGCGAGGTTCTGGCTGGCCACCGGATAGACGGTCTTGTCCGGAAAGGTCATCGCGTTGAGGAAGGTGTGCAGAGAACCTTTGAGCATCTCGACAAACGGCTTTTTGACGGGGAACTTTTCCGAGCCGCAAAGCACTGAATGCTCGAGAATGTGGGGCAAGCCGGTGGAATCGTCGGGTGGGGTGGCAAAGGATACGCCGAACACCTTGTTCTCGTCGTCGTTAATGAGCGAAAGTACCTCTGCGCCGGTCTTTTTGTGCCGGTAATGGCGCACCAAGGCGTTGACCTCGTCGATCTGCTCTTCGGCGATCAACTCATAGGCGGGGTGGTGCGACATGGAGGGCTCCTCTTGGGCGGGACGTGTGCGACAATGTAGGAGTGAGCATGGCCGCTGCCAACCTCCCGCAAACAATGTCGTGAAAATGTATGGACTTGAGCGTTCGGGGCCACCACATTGATCAATAATGAAAAATATCGCGGGAGACCGGGCGGATGAATCGATTTGGGTTGGCGGCGATGATGGCTTTGGCTGGATTTTCGGCTGCCCCGATACCCGCGCTGGCCCAGACCGCACCCGAACGTTGCGCCGCTATCGGACCGGCGAGCGAGCGGCTTGCCTGCTATGATTCGATTTTTCGTTCGGGTCAGTTCACCGGCGGCAATGGCGAGACCGATGCCGATCAGGGGCTCTGGACGAGTGGCATCGAGGTTTCCCAGATCGAGGGAACGGAGGTGCCATTTGCAACGCTCGAATCCGAGCAGCTGATTCCCGCACTTGCCGGTGGGCGAGCGCCGGCTCGCCTGACGGTGTTGTGCGTCGATGGCGAGACCACGCTTCAGTTCAGCTTTGCCGGCTCGGCCATGGGCACTCCGACGTCCAATAGCGCCGCGATCACGCTCCAATACGACCGCCAGCCCCCCAGGACCCAATCGGTCGATCTGTCCCCCGATCGGCTGGCTATCGGATTTTTCGAAACCGAAGAAGCTCGGGCGGTGATCGGGCAACTGCAACAGACCCAGCGGCTGTTGGTGCGCGCCACGCCGCAGTCCCAGCGCTCGGTGACGGTCAGTTTCCGGCTCGAGGGAATCGAGACGGCACTGCAGCCGGTCCGCTTGGCCTGCGGATGGTAAAGGCAACGCCTTAAGCCGTCACATTTATTTAATGCAAGTAAAGTTTGATTGTTGTGGAACGCACTCGCCGCTTGTACGTTTTCTGACGGGCAGCCGCATCGTTTTTGTGGCCGCAGACTCATAACTTTTTCAAAATTTACAGGAGATTGCTCATGGCTACGCGACATTCAGCACGCGGAGGCAGGACTCCGGTTGCGAAGGCGTTTATGGGAGGCGCGGTTGCCGCTGCCCTCATGCTGTCCACGAGCATGGTGTCCGCACAGGTTACGCCAGTCGAAATCGAAAGTGGCGACAATTCTTTGTTTTCCTCTCGCGTACTGACCACTGATCTTTCCAATCCGTGGGCGCTGCGCTGGGGTCCGGACGACATGATCTGGGTCACCGAGCGCACCAGCGGTGAAGTTACCCGCGTCGATCCGACGACGGGAGCCCAGCAGCTGCTCCTCACGCTCGATGACGTTTATACCGGGCCACAGCACGAGGGCCTGCTGGGTATGGCGCTCCATCCCGAACTGCTCGAGGGCACGGGGAATGACTACGTCTATATCGGCTACACGATAAACAACGGCACGGCCGAAGAGCCCGACCCCTCCGCCCAGATCGTGCGCTTCACCTACGACGAAAGCCTCCAGCAACTCGTCGATCCGATGGTCCTGATCGAGGGCCTGCCGGCGTGGAACGATCACAACGCTGGGCGCGTCGTATTTGGACCTGACGACAAGCTCTATTATTCGATCGGCGAACAGGGCGCCAATTTCGGTCGCAACCTGCGCCGGCCCAATCTGGCCCAGGCCCTGCCGACCCAGGATGAGGTCGAGAGCGAAGATTGGCACACCTATTCAGGCAAGATATTGCGGCTAAACCTCGACGGCTCGATTCCCGAGGACAATCCCGAGATCGAAGGCGTCAAAAGCCACATCCTGAGCTATGGGCATCGCAATCCCCAGGGCATCGATTTCGGACCCGATAGTACGCTCTATGAAACCGAGCATGGTCCTGCCAGCGGCGACGAATTAAACATCATCGAGCCCGGCGGCAATTACGGCTGGCCCAATGTTTCTGGCTATATCGACGATCAGGCCTACACCTATATCAATTGGAGCGAAGCGCCCGAGGATGTGGACCAGAACGCCGACCCGCTGCCCGAAAGCGTGCCGCAGTTCGCAGAAAGCGACTTTGAAGGCGACATGGTCGATCCGCTGGCGGCCTATTGGGTGGTTGAGAACGATTATCCGATCGGGGAAATCTGCGGCTATATCTGTGATCCCACCATCGCTCCGTCTTCTGTCCGTTACTATGACGCGGGCGAGAACGGCATCGCCGAATGGGACAATTCGCTGCTGATCCCGACCCTCAAGCACGGCACGCTTTATGTGCAGGCGCTGAGCGAAGATGGAACGGAGGCTGAGGGCCTGCCGACCGCCTGGCTTTCGACCCAGAACCGCTATCGCGACGTCATCGTTTCGCCCGACGGCAGGACGGTGTTCATCGCAACGGACGCGTTTGGCTCGGCCGCGCAGAAATTCGGCGAGGGGCTCAACACGTCCGTGTTGCACAATCCCGGTTCGATCCTGATGTTCACCTATGGTGAAGAAGGCGGCGGTCTGGGCCTTGTCGAAGGCAATGACCACGACGCCGCGCCAGCCACAGATGGGGCCGCGGGCCCGGCAGAATGGGAAGATCCCAACACCGGGAACGAATCTGCGCCCGCCGAAGGTGAAATGGGCGACGAAGCGGCTGCCGGTGCCATCACCAGCGAGTCTGACGTCACCGAAGTCGCCAATCTGGGCGCCCCCAAATTTGCCGCCAATTGCGCCATGTGCCATGGCGCCGGCGGGCAGGGGGGAGCCGGTGCGGTGCTGGCCGGAAACGAAAATCTGGCGGACGCCAGCTTCGTTGCCAACACCATCGTCCACGGCTTTGGCTACATGCCCGCTTTCGGCAGCCAGTTCAGCGACGAAGACATCGCCCAGATCGGGACGTATATCCGCAATTCGTGGGGCAATGATTTCGGCGTGCTGACGACCGAAGACGTTCAAGCGGCCCGCTAGTGTGCGGTGCCTCTAACCCAAGGTTCTGGAAAGGCGGGAGCGATCCCGCCTTTTTCTTTTTGTCGTGTCGGAACGGAATAGGCTGCCGCGTCCTTGAGGAGGAACATGAGAGGAGAACCATTATGGCGCATTTAAAGGACAAGGTTTCGTCGGCCATCATCGCGGTCGGCGACATAGAGCGCGCGCGCAAATTCTACAGCGAAACGCTCGGCCTCGAACTGGAGGAGGACGGGATGGGCGGCGTGCTGGTGTACAAGACGGGCAGTACCCGTCTGCTCGTCTATCCCTCCGACTTTGCCGGCACCAACAAGGCCAACGCCGTGGTCTTCGATTGCGGAGGGGATATTGAGGGGATTGTAGAAAGCCTGCGCGGCAAGGGCGTCACCTTCGAGCACTATCCCGACATGGGCCTCGATTTCGAGAACGGCATCCACAGCTCGGGCGACTTCAAGATGGTCTGGTTCAAGGATCCCGACGGCAACATCTTGCACTTGAACAGTGCTTGAACGCGCCGGTTGAAGGGGCGGAACTGTGTTTCCGCCCTCAGGTTCGGCTTCATGGCAGAAGCGGCCGCCGGGAATCAGATGGTCAATGATTTCCGGTGCATTTGATCGTCACAATTGGGCCGATCAAACGAAGGCGACGTCCAGGGCGTTGGCATAGGAAGGTGCCTTTGGCTGATGGCTTGGGACGCTGTAGGTATTGGCCGCTGGTGACTGCAGGTGGCGTTCGAGCAGGGAAAGGATCCCGGTGTCGTCCTCTGCATCGAATTTGCGTGCGAAAAGGTCGGGGCTCCGTCGAAGCTGGTCGAGATCTTTCTCCCCGTAATTGCGGGGGCGCAATTTGATATCGCCATCCGGAACCCAATCGATCATGCGCAAATCGTCGTTCATAACGATGCCCTGATCTCCGCTGTTCATGATCACGGTCTGGAAGAACGCCTCATCCGCAATGAAGCTGTTGCGATAGAATGTCTTGAACCGGTCAGCCCGGGGATCATGACAGACAAACTCGCAAAAGCTGCGGGTGACCGCTTTCCACTGTGTCCCGATAAAGGGCGTGTCGCTTGAGAGGAAGGGACGTGCAACGCCGGTTGCGGTCATCTTTCCTCGCTCTTCGACGAACAGGTGGCTGATCCGGTTCAGGGTGTCGGGACGTTCCTTGCGCTGATCGAGCGCGCAAATAAACTGCTTGCCGGGGTTTGCGGCGAAGAATTCGCGGATATATTTCTGGCTCTTGAGCGGAAAATCCTGCCCTGACAGATTGATGTAGTGGGTCCAGCCGCTATCCATTTCGAGCAGTCGGGCCATGCCACGCAGCTCCGCTTCGACGAGGCTGTACCCGCCCCAAAGCGCATCCTGCGGCTCCAGGAGTTCAACGCCCTGGTAGGGCTCGAGGAAGGCCGAAATGTCGTTCGCCAGTTCGGCGCCCGAGGTTTTGTCCACATGGACAACATATTGGTTCCCCGTCAGGTAAATCGCCTTGAAGAGACGCTTGAACTGCGCGGGATAACGGTGAACGAGCACAAAATAGGCGATCATCAGGCATACCTCTCCAGATCGCTGCCGCCAGCTGTCGGAAGCCTGGAGTACAGCGACTGCGTTTCCTGTCTCAGGAAAACCAATCAAATCCATTTCTGATCGAAAAGAGACAACGCCGGACAGAACTGCGCTCCGATGAGCGACACAGCGTATTTAACTATATGGCGATTGAAAGCGGCTATTACAAGGAGCGGCGGAAAGGGGCGGGAGTTCCCGCCCCTCGCCAGTATGGGTACGGGGCCAGCGCCCCTCGCTCTAATGCCCCTTCATCTTGCGGATCTCACCCGACTTTATCTTGGCGAAATACTGGTTCACCTCGCGTTTGACGACCGGCATCAAGAGGTACAGCCCGATGATGTTGGGCAGCGCCATCGCAAAGATCATCGAGTCCGAAAAGTCGATGACGGGACCCAGGCTCATCGAGGCGCCGATGATCACGAAGACGCAGAAGATGATCTTGAAGACATTTTCCTTTTTCTTGCCCTCGCCGAACAGATAGGTCCACGATTTGAGCCCGTAATAGGACCAGCTGAGCATTGTCGAAAACGCGAACAACAGCACGGCCAGCGCAAGGATATAGGGAAAGAAGCTGAACTGCGCGCCGAAGGCGGCCGAGGTCAGCTCAACACCCGTAAGCCCGGTGCTGAGCGAGCCGGTGAAGATGATGACCAACGCGGTCATGGTGCAGATCACCACCGTATCGATGAACGGTTCGAGCAGCGAGACGATGCCTTCGGTTGCAGGCTCCTTGGTGCGCACCGCCGAGTGTGCGATGGCCGCCGAGCCGATGCCGGCCTCGTTGGAAAACGCAGCGCGCCTGAAGCCCTGGATCAGCGCGCCGATGGCACCGCCCGCGACGCCTTCGGGCGAGAACGCTCCGCCGATGATCTGGGAGAAGGCCCAGCCGATGGAACCGATGTTCATCAGGATGATGACGAGCGCGGTGCCGACATAGAGGATGCCCATGAAGGGCACGATCTTTTCGGTGACCTTGGCGATCGACTTGATGCCGCCGATGATTACCGCGCCGACGATGAGCGCCATGACCAATCCGAACAGCCAGCCGAAGCCGGCGAGCGGGCTGTTTCCGTTGCCGCCCGTGACGTTGACGAGTTGCTGGAAGGACTGGTTGGCCTGGAACATGTTGCCCCCGCCAAGCGCCCCGCCGATGCAGCAGATGGCGAAGAATACGGCGAAGAATTTGCCCAATCCGGTCATGCCGCGCTCGGCGAGGCCCTTGGACAAATAGTACATCGGACCGCCCGAGACACGCCCGTCGGGCAGCTCATTGCGGTATTTGACGCCCAATGTACACTCGGTGAACTTGGACGCCATGCCCAATAGACCGGCCAAAATCATCCAGAATGTCGCCCCCGGACCCCCGACGGCGACGGCGACGCCAACCCCGGCGATATTGCCCAGGCCGACCGTTCCCGACAGAGCCGTGGCCAGAGCCTGGAAGTGAGAGACCTCACCCGCATCATTGGGATCGGCATAATCGCCCCGCACCAGTGCGATGGCGTGGCCGAACACCCGGAACTGGATGAAGCCGAAATAGAGGGTGAATACGGTCGCGGCCAGAACCAGCCAGCCCACGATGAGGGGGAAGTCCACGCCTGCGATGGGCACGGCGTAAAAGATGACGCTGACGACAGCGTTGGAGATGGGTGAAATGGCGTCGTTGACCATCATGTCGATGGTTCGGGTGGTCTCCTCGATGGTCTCCTGCGCCACGGCCGCGGATTCGGCGGCTTCCTCGGTTGCCTCCTGCCCGAAGGCGGGGAGGGCGAACAATGGCAGCAGCAGCGCCAGTGCCAAAAACAGTTTTCTCATTTTTGATATCCCCTTGAACCTTCGCTCCGGCCCGTTTTGCCGTCGGACGCGGGCGAAGTTTTTGATTGGTGCGACGCCTTACGGAACCACGGTGACCGGAACCGTGGCGATCTGGACGAGCGCCATGGTCAGCCCGCCAAGGAGGCGATCGGTGAGCTTGCGCGAGCCCTGCCGGCCCACAAAGATCTGCCTGGCGCCCGACGCTTTGGCGATGTCTGAAATGATCTCGCCGGCGTGGCCATATCGCACCTCATGGGTGGTGGTGATGCCCATGGCGCTGTATTTCGCGGCGACCGGCTCGACGACCCTTGCGGCGCGAACCAGTTCTTCCTCGCGGCGCTTGTGGCGTTCGGCCAGCTCTTCCTGACTTAGAAAACTGTAGGGCGACCATTCGAGTACCAACACCAGATGCAGCGTGGCGCCCGATGTTCTGGCGTGGCTGGCCGCAAGATCAGCGGCGCGCCCCGAAGCTTCGGTCCCGTCGAAGCCCACTATATAGATGTCCGACATCCATTTTCCCCTCAACTCGCCAGCACAAGTACGGATCGGATGAAGGGGGCTTTGCGCCACAATCGGGCGCCATCTGGTTTTCTATTATCCGCAACAGCCCGGCATACCCATTTGGTCCCCTTAACAACAAGTTAAGCGCAAATTGTCGCAGGAGTCTCGATTTATTGCCGTGGGCGCTCTCGGCTGGGGAAATCACGGCGGCGGACGGCCGCGCGGCGGCAGGTTTTCCACAAGACCGGCTCCAGCCGCTCCCTTGCCGATCTCGAACCAACCTGCGCAAAATCGCTCTTTGAAACGGAAAAGGTGCACCCCGATGACTGTGAACGCCAATTGGCCCGATATTCCCTTCACCCCATGGAAAGAGAGCTGCGCGGCGCTCCATCTTTTTACCCAGATCGTCGGGAAATACCGGCTGGCGCACACGCCATGGGTCAACCATTCCTGGCACGCCACGCTCTATGTCACGCCGCGCGGGCTGACCACGGGCATGGTGAGCGACGGCGCGGGCGGCGGGGCCGAGATCGTTTTCGATTTCCACGATCACGCGGTGATCGGCATGGCGGCGGACGGGACGAGTGCCCGGTTTGATCTGGAGCCCATGTCGGTGGCGGGATTCGCCAAAAAGTTCGCCGGGCTGCTGCGGGAAATTGGTGCGACCCCCGAGTTTGACGGCAGGCCCAACGAAATTCCCGACGCGATTCCTTTTGCTCAGGATGTGGCCGAGCGCCCCTATGATGCCGACGCAGTGCGGCGCTTTCACGGGGCTCTGGTGCAGATCACGCGGGTTTTCGAGACCTTCCGGACTGGCTTTCTGGGCAAGGTCAGCCCGGTCCATCTGTTCTGGGGTAGCTTCGATATGGCGGTGACGCGGTTTTCCGGACGCGACGCACCCTTGCACCCCGGCGGCATTCCCGCCTTGCCCGATGAGGTGACGCGGGAGGCCTATAGCCATGAGGTTTCCTCGGCCGGGTTCTGGCCGGGCGGTGGCGGGATCGATTATCCGGCGTTTTATTCCTACACCTACCCAACGCCCGATGCGTTTTCAAAGGCGGCGGTCCGGCCCGAGGCGGCGTTTTTCCACGACACGCTGGGCGAGTTCGTTCTGCCCTATGACGCGGTGCGGAAGGCCGACGATCCCGATGCAACGCTGCTGGCCTTTTTGCAGAGCACTTATGATGCGGCAGCGAGTCTCGGCAATTGGGACCGGACGAAACTGGACTGCCATCCCGGCAGGCCGCGCCAGCCGCGTGCGATCTGAAAGGACTTCTGACGATGAGCGACTTTACCATCGAGCGCGAGGATGGCGAGACCAAGGGGCGCTACGTGGTCCGTCTCGACGGGCATGAAGCGGAGATGACCTACACCAAGGTGGGCACGCGCCAGCGGATCATCGACCATACCGGCGTGCCCGATGCCCTGCGCGGACGCGGGGTAGGCGAAGCGCTGGTGCTGCGCGGTGTCGAGGACGCGCGGGCCGAGGGGGTCAAGATCATCCCGCTATGCCCGTTCGCCAAGGCACAGATCGAGCGGCATCCCGAATGGCAGGATGTGCTGCGGGGTAAGGTGCGGGAATAAGAAACCAGTAACACCCCCTCGCTGTCCCGGGCTCGACCCGGGATCCGGTAACTGGCAGAGCCAGTGGTTCGGTCATATCCGCCGAGTGTACTGGACCCCGGCTCAGGGCCGGGGTGACAGGGGAGGGTTGGCAGTGTCGGGGGCCAAGGGGGCAGGCGCTCTACGCCCGAACCGCTTCTACCTTCTTTTTGCGCCAGTCGCGTTTTGAGGCGGCGATGATAATGCGTTGGAGGACGATGAAGCCGAACAGCAATCCGCCGATGACGATCTTGGTCCACCAGCTCGAGAGCGTGCCGTCGAAAACGATATAGGTCTGGATCATCCCCTGGATGAACACCCCCACCAGCGAGCCGAGCATGAAGCCGAAGCCGCCAGAAAGCAGCGTTCCGCCGATGACCACGGCGGCGATGGTATCGAGTTCGACACCGACGGCGGCCAGCGGATAGCCCGAGGACGTGTAGAGCGAATAGACCACGCCCGAAAGCCCGGCCAGAAAGCTCGAGACGGCATAAATCCCGATGGTCGTGCGGGCGACGGGGACACCGAGCAGGGCGGCGGACTGCGCATTGCCGCCCAGCGCATAGACATACGCGCCAAACCGGGTGCGGTGGCAGACGATGATGCCGATGGCGAAGACAATAAGCATCAGCCCGCCATTGAAGGTGAGGCGCCCGCCGCCGGGCATGACGTAATAGAACTGGCGCACCCAGGTATAGAAATCATGGCTGACCGAGATCGAATCCTGGGTCAGAAGGAAGGTCAGCCCGCGCGCCAGAAACATGCCGGCCAGTGTGACAATGAAGGGCGGGACTTCGAGATAGTGGATCATCGTGCCCATGGAAGCCCCGAACAGGGTGGTGACCAGCAGCGTTATCGCGAAGGCGGGCAGGGGGTGGATGCCGAGCTGAGTGATGAGCACCGCGATCAGCACCGAGGAAAAGGCGATGACCGAGCCGACCGACAGGTCGATGCCGCCTGACAAAATGACAAAGGTCATCCCGACCGCCGCCACGCCGAGAAAGGCGTTGTCGGTCAAGAGATTGCCAAGAACGCGCGTGGAAAACAGCGCCGGGAACTGCATCACGGCAAGCGCGTAGGCGAGGACGAAAATGGTGATGGTGGCGATCAGCGGCCAGTAGCGCGGGTTCATTTCGGGCTGACCTCGGAACGTTTGGTGCGGGGGCGGGCGGCGAAGTGCCAGGCCCGGCCGGCGAGAGGAGACTGGACCACCAGAATGATGATGATGAGCGCCGCCTTGACCAGCAGGTTGAATTCGGGCGGGAAACCCGAGACCAGAATGCCGGTGTTCATGGCCTGAATGATCAGCGCGCCGATGACCGACATGGGGATGGAAAACCGCCCGCCCATCAATGAGGTGCCGCCGATGACCACGGCAAGGATGGCGTCGAGTTCGAGCCACAGACCGACATTGTTGGCGTCGGCGCCGCGAATGTCGGCGGCGGCGATGATGCCGGAAATGGCCGCGCAGAACCCGGCGAAGGCATAAACACCGATCAGGAGCGAGCGGGCGCGCAACCCCGCATAGGACGAGGCCGAGCGGTTGATGCCGACGGATTCGATGAACAGGCCGAGGGCGGTCAGCCGCATGACCAGCGTTGTGATGATGGCCAGCGCCAGCATGATGATGATGGGCGTGGGCAGGCCGAGAATGGAGCCGGAACCGAGAAAGATCAGGCCCGGATCGTTGAAGGTGACGATGAAGCCTTCGGTGATGGTTTGGGCGATGCCGCGCCCGGCGACCATGAGGATCAGAGTGGCGATGATCGGTTGCAGCCCGAGCACGGCGACGAGGGCGCCGTTCCACAACCCGCAGAGAAGGCCGACCCCGAGGGCGGCGCCAAGGACCACGATGAGCGCGTTGCCATCGCCCTGAACCATGGTGGCGGCGACCGCGCCGGCAATGGCCATGACCGCGCCGACCGACAGATCGACCCCGCGCGTGGCGATGACGGCGGTCATGCCGATGGCCAGAATGGCGACCGGGGCGCCGCGATTGAGCACGTCGATCAGCGAGCCATAAACACGGCCATCGCGGATGAAGAGGTTGAAGAAGCCCGGAAACAGCATCCAGTTGATGAGCAGGATGGCGGCAAGCGCAATAAATTGCGGCTTGATGACCGAAAAGATCGAGCGGGTCATTGGGGCCGTGCCTCCGGCTCGCTGGCGATCATTTCCATGATCGCTGTGGTGTTGATCGCTTCGCCCGTCAACTCCCCGGCGATGGCGCGTTCGCGCAGGACGAGGACACGGGAGGAATAGGCGGTGATTTCGTCGAGTTCGGACGAGATGACGAACAGGCTCATGCCGTCATCGCACAACCGGTTGATCATCCTGATGATTTCGGCGTGGGCACCCACATCGATGCCGCGGGTGGGCTCGTCGAGGATGAGGAGTTTGGGGTTTGTGGCCAGCCAGCGGGCCAGCACCACCTTTTGCTGATTACCGCCCGAGAGGAATTTGACCGGCTGTTCGGGGCCGGTGCAGCGGATATCGAGCGCCTTGATGTAGCGATCGGCCAGTTCGGACTGTTCGGCGCCGCTCATGGGTTTCGTCCAGCCGCGATGGGCCTGGAGCGCCAGCATGATGTTTTCGCGCACGGTGAGATCGCCCACGATGCCGTCGAGCTTGCGATCTTCCGGTGCGAAGGCGAAGGCCAGTGCAATGGCGTCGCGTGGTTCACGCAGCGTGGCGGGCTGGCCCGCGACGGTCAATTGGCCGGTATCGGGCTTGTCGATGCCGAACAGCAGGCGCGCCATTTCGGTGCGGCCCGAACCGAGCAGGCCGGCTACACCGACGATTTCGCCCTTGTGCAGATCGAGATCGAACGGGGCGGCCTTCCCGGTGAGGGAATAGTTCTTGAACGAGGCGTAGAGCTCGCCGGGCTTGCGGGTGACCCCGATGCGCATGGCGTCTTCGTGTTCGAGCGCTTCGCCCAGCATCATGGTGACAAGGTCCATGCGGCCCAGCCCCTCGATGGGGCGCGAGCCGACGCGGCGGCCGTTGCGCAGCACCGTGACGCGGTCGGCGATTTCATAGACCTGATCGAGAAAGTGGGTGATGAACACGATCGCCATGCCCTGCGCCTTGAGCTGCCGGACGATCTCGAACAGGATTTCGACCTCGTGCTGGTCAAGGCTGGCGGTGGGTTCGTCAAGGATGAGCACCTTGCCCGAAATATCGACGGCCCGCGCGATGGCGACGATCTGCTGCACGGCGACCGAAAAGCTGTCGAGCTGGGCGCCGGGATCGATCTTGAGGTCGTAGCGGGCGAGGAGGGCGCGGGCGTCTCGCTGCATCTTTCTTGTGTCGACCAGGCCCCATTTCATGGGCTGGCGGCCGACATAGAGATTGTCGGCAACGCTCATATTGGGGAGGAGATTGACCTCCTGATAGACGGTGCCGATGCCCATTTCCTGCGCGTGGCGGGTGTCGCGCGGATGGATGGGCTGGCCATCGAGCATGATGGTGCCGGCATCATGGGTGTAGGCGCCGGTGAGGATCTTGATGAGGGTCGATTTGCCCGCGCCGTTCTCGCCGAGCAGGGCATGCACCTCGCCGGGGAAAAGCTCGATGCCGACATCGTCGAGGACCTTGTGGGAGAGAAAGGATTTCTCGATTCCCGATGCGGCGAGGATGGGGGCGGGTTGGGGCATGAAGTCCGTTCCGTCAAACCAAGGCAGCGCGTGCGGCAAAGCTGCCAGCTGGATTCCGGGGACAAGCCCCGGAATGACAGCAGAGAGATTGGCCACCTCGCTCGATCCAACCGCCGCCTGTCACCCCGGGATTTATTCCCGGGGTCCAGTCAGCACTGTGTCAGGCGCGATGGCAGGCGATCAATACCCCAGATCGCGGCGGCGTTCGGCTTCGCCTTCGGGATCGTCCTCGGCCGTGTAGAGCTTGGACTCGGTGATGATGAACTTTTCAGGTTCCACACCATCGTTGAGATAGGCGGCAAGCGCTTCGAACGCGGGTCCGGCCATGTTGGGGGTCAACTCGACGGTGGCGTTGGCTTCGCCCGCGGCGATGGCGGTGAAGATGTCGGGCACGGCATCGATCGAGACGACGAGAATGTCTTCGCCGGGGTTGAGGCCGGCTTCCTTGATGGCCTGGATGGCGCCCACGGCCATGTCGTCATTGTGGGCGTAAAGGGCGCAGATGTCGGCTCCGCCATTTTCGGCGCGCAGGAAGCCTTCCATCACCTGCTTGCCCAGAGCGCGGGTGAAATCGCCGGTCTGGGAGCGTACGATCTCGATGTTGTCGTGATCGGCGATGGCTTCTTCAAAGCCCTGCTTGCGGTTGATGGCGGGGGAGGACCCCACGGTGCCCTGGAGTTCGACAACGCGGCATTCCTCGTCACCGACTGTCTCGACCAGCCAGTCGCCGGCGACGCGGCCCTCAAGGACCTGATCGGACGCCACCGAGGTAAGATAGAGATCTTCGGGTGCCTCGATGCCGCGGTCGAGAAGGACCACGGGGATGTCAGCGTCCTTGGCTTCGCTCAGAACTTCTTCCCAGCCGGTGGCGACCACGGGAGCGAGCAGGATGGCATCGACGCCCTGGGCGACGAACGAGCGGATGGCGCGGATCTGGTTTTCCTGACGCTGCTGGGCGTCCGAGAACTGCAGATTGACACCCCATTCTTCGGCCTGCTGGCGGGTGACCGAGGTTTCGGCGGCGCGCCAGCCCGATTCCGAGCCGATCTGCGAGAAGCCGATGGTCATGCCCTCAAGGCCTTCCTGCGCCATGGCGGCGGATCCGAGAAGGGCGACAGTGCTCACGCCAAGCGCGAGTTGCTTGATGAATTTCATTGATTTTTCCTCCTGATGGCGCCGATCGGAGCCTCCCTCCGACCCGTGCCGTGGAGGAAAGATTGCATATAGTATTACTATATGTAAAGACCGAAAAAGTTTGAATAGTCAGGACCGGGAAGGCCGGGAAATATGGAGTGTTATCGGTTACATTGTAAGGATCGTGGTTCGGTTTCCGGCCTGGCGGCGAACCGGGAAGGGGGTGGCGGGGGCGAAAATGGGTCAATTAGTATGACTAAACGCGAAATCGTCTGGTTGGCCGAGGCGGGGCATGGACACAAAAGGCCGCATTGGCTTTTTGCCCGCTTGCTGTAAAAGCGCAGGAAACGGAACGGTTGAGGGTGGCGAGGGCATGAGCCTTGCGCGCGACATCGGCGGAGAAATCATCAAGGCGCTGGCGGTGCTGGCGGTGGTGTTTCTTTCGTTCGCCCATCAGCCTGTGGCCATTGCGACAGCCGATGACGGGTTGTCCTATTCTCTCGCCGATCTTTCGTTCTGCGGCGGCTCGCCCGAGGGCGACGGTGCGGGCCATTCCCCGTGTCATGCCTGCCGGGCCGGGGTGGCCGACCTGCCGGAAGCGCCTTGCGAGAATGAGCCGGCCTATACCCGGTTCAGTCAGGTCCGATTCTCGCTCGCCGACGACCTGGTGGCCGAGCAGCACGCGTTTTCGACCCGCAAATCCCGAGCGCCGCCAGCACTGGCCTGATTGAAGCCGAATTTCTTTCAGACCAATCTTGTTCATGCTGGAGATCATCCATGATCCGCATCGCTTCCCGCGCGGCGCTCGCCGCTGCATCCACATTTGCCATTGCTTCGCCCGCCCTGGCGCATATGACCTTTGAGACCGCCCAATCGGCGCCCGGTGAACAGTTCCGGGGCGTGCTCGTCCTGCCCCATGGCTGCGATGGCGCGCCGACCGACACAATCCGTGTGACGCTGCCCCAAGGCTTTGTTGACGTCAGCGCCGAGGCCAAGGATGGCTGGACGCTCGAAACGCCGGGCAGCGATGGTCAGGTCAGCCAGATCGTCTGGTCGGGCGGCTCGGTGCCAGACGACGGGCACGAGACGTTCGCCTTTACCGGCACCTTTGCCGCCGACCTGCCCGAGACTGACATGGTGTTTGCCGTCGAGCAGATGTGTGGCGAGGTTTCGCTGGGCTGGGAGCCGGCGGTGAGCCTTGGGGACGAGCCGGTCTCTCACGGGCAAGACGGCTCTGATGCCATCACCGTGGGCGACCTGGAACTGACCGGCGCCTTTACCCGCGCCACGCTGCCCAACGCGCCGGTCGGCGGGGGCTATGTGACGATCACCAACAAGGGGGACGAGGCCGACCGGCTGGTCTCGGCGCAATCGTCGTTTTCGCCGGACGTGCAGATCCACGAAATGGCGGTGGTCAATGACGTGATGCAAATGCAGCAATTGCCCGAGGGGCTCGAAATTCCGGCCGGTGAGACCGTGACGCTGGCACCCGGCGGGCTGCACATGATGTTCATGAACATTTCCGCCCCGTTCGTCGAGGGCGAGACCGTGCCGGTGACGCTAGTGTTCGAGAAGGCCGGCGAGGTCGAGATCGAGCTGGCGGTGCAGGCCTTCGGGGCATCGGGGATGAACACTTCCGGCCATGAGGGGCACTGATCCGATGGCCAATTCGATGCTTCATACGGTGCGTATCGTGCTCTGGACCCTGGTTATGGTTGCTGCCGCCGGGGCGGGGGTGCTTTGGTATTCGACGCAGGTGCGGCCCGACCCCTCCAGCCAACTGGCCGCAGCGCCCCAGGGGCAATATGGGGCCGGGGATTACCAGCTTGTCGATCACACCGGCGCGCCGGTCGACCAATCGGTATTCACCGGCAAACCCTCAATGGTGTTTTTCGGGTTCACCCATTGCCCCGATGTGTGCCCGACCACTTTGGGCGACATGCAGCACTGGTATGCCGAACTGGGCGATGACGCCGATGCGGTGAACGCCTTTTTTGTTTCCGTCGATCCCGAACGCGACACGCCCGAGGTTCTGGGCGAATATGTTGGCTGGGTCTCCGAGCGGATCACCGGGATCACCGGCGAGCCCGAGGAGGTCGAGAAGGCCATCAATGCCTGGGGCGTGTTTGCCGAGAAAGCGCCGCTCGAGGGCGGCGGCTATAACGTCAACCACACCGCCTCGGTGTTTTTGATCGATAGCGCGGGGCAATTGTTTGGCACGATTGCCTACGGGGAAGGCGCCGAGACGGCTGTGGGCAAGCTCAGGCGGCTGATCGGCGAGGGTTAGGGCCGGCGATTTCCGGGCGGTCCTTTCACCGGCGCTGAGCGTACTGGGCCCCGGCTCGAGGCCGGGGTGACAAGGGTGGGGAGGACAGGGCCGGTTCTTCTCCATCGACGTCATCCCGGGCGCAGACCCGGGATCCAGCAACCAGCGGGGTTTGCGGTTCTGTCTCTGGCGTTGAGCGTACCGGGCCCCGGCGCAAGGCCGGGGTGACAAAGGGGGCAGGGAGAGGCTAGGCCAGGGCCTCAAGGACCGCCTTGGCGGTCTCGTCGGGGTATTCCTCGTAAAATGACAGCTTGCCCTGCGGCAGGACACTGGCGCCGACGCCGGGCAATTGCGCCAGGGCCGCCATTTCCGCCTTGGATTTACGCGGCGTGTGTTCGCCGTAAATCAGGGCAACGGTGCCCGGTACGCGGCGAGCGGCGTCGAGCCAGTCCTCGCGGGTCTCGAAGGGGTCGAGCTCGCCGGCCACGAAGCGGAACGAACCGTGGCGGGCGCCGGGCGCTTCGGTGACCTTGCGCTTTTCCGCCATCCGCTCCGACGTGACCCACGCCGGGTCCGAATAGACATGGCCGCGCGTCATCATGCCGATGACCGGACCATTGACGTTGAGCCGGTAGAGTGCCGCGCCGGCTATGGGGATATCGACGGCCCTGGCCAGAAATTTGAAGAGTGCCATGCGCTTGCCTGTCATTGTGGGTAGCGGCCCGCGCCATGTTGGGGCCAGAAGGCAGAGCTGGCCGGTGCTCGAGGGCGCGGCGGTGGCCTGCGCGAGGGCGTATCCGGCGGCGTGGCCGGCTGCGATGGTGGCGAAAGGGTGAGCGATTTCGGTCAGAACGAACCGCAGGAAATCGCGATAGAGGCTCGGCCGCCAATCGATCCTGGGACGGGGCAGATCGCCAAAGCCGGGCCAGTCGATGGCCAGTGTGGCGTAATGGGCGGCGAGCCGTTGCTGCAGCGGCCGCATCTCGTGCCGGGTGGAAATCGAACTGAGCGCGGGGAGCAAAAGGAGTTGCGGCCCGGAACCGGCGCGCGTCAGCCCGATTGTGACGGGCTTTCCGTCGGCCGTCCACTCGATCCGGTCTTCAGTCCATTCCACGGCTTCACCATTGCGCCCAATTATAATATAGTCCCCTATACTATATTGAAATCGGGTTTGCCATCGCCATGTCTCACACCATCCGCAACAAAGAGAAGCTGACGGCCAGGGTGCGCCGGCTCAAGGGCCAGATCGAGGGGATCGAGCGCGCGCTGGAAGCTGAAAAGCCCTGCGCGGAAATTCTGCGCCAACTCGCTTCGGCACGCGGGGCGATGAGCGGACTGACCGCCGAGGTGATGGAGGACCATCTGCGCGAGCATGTGCTGAAACCCCAGACCGACGCGCTGCGCGATGCGGGCGGCCAGGAACTGATCGAAATCATCCGAACCTATATGAAATAGGCCGGTTTACCGGCGGGAGTTTCCCCATGTCAGCAATCGATGTTTCGGCCCACACCCATGGGCACAATTTTCTCGGCAGCGACCATCGGCGCAACGAGGGGCGCGTCTGGCTGGTCATAGGTCTGACCGCCGCGATGATGGTGGCCGAAATCGGTGCCGGGGCGATCTATGGCTCGATGGCGCTGATTGCCGATGGCTGGCACATGTCCACCCATGCCGGGGCGATGCTGATTACCGCGCTGACCTATCTCTATGCCCGCCGCCACGCCGCCGACCCGCGCTTCACCTTCGGAACCGGCAAGCTCGGAGACCTCGGGGCTTTCGCCAGTGCCATCATTCTGGCGCTGGTCGCGCTGCTGATCGGCTGGGAGAGCCTGACGCGGCTGGCCAATCCGGTGGCGATCAGCTTTGAACAGGCCATCGCCGTTGCCTGTCTGGGGCTGGTGGTCAATCTGGTCTGCGCATGGCTGCTCAGGGACGACCATTCCCACCATCACGGGCATGGGCACGCCCATCATCACCACGACGATGACGGCGCGCACGGCCACAGCCATGACGGTCGTCATAATCACGCGCGCGACAACAATCTCCGCGCTGCCTATCTGCACGTTCTAGCCGATGCGCTGACCTCGATCCTGGCCATCGCGGCGCTGCTGGCGGGCCGCAGCTATGGTTGGAACTGGGCCGATCCGGCCATGGGCGTTGTCGGCGCGCTGGTGATTGCCCGCTGGTCATGGGGCCTGATCCGCGATTCCGGCGGTGTTCTGCTCGACCGGACGCCCGACAGCGATGATCTGCCGGGACAAATCCGCTCGGCCCTCGAAACCGAGATCGACCGGATTGCCGATTTGCATGTCTGGCAGGTGGGGCCGGGCCATCACGCGGCTATCGTCTCGCTGGTGTCGAGCGAGCCTCGACAGCCCTCGGCTTACAAATCGCGTCTCGCAAAGATCGGCAGACTCTCGCACGTTACCGTCGAGGTGGATGGCGTGAACGCGGGTGCATGAGCCTGCGCCGCTTTACGCCGGTGCGAGGAACATCGCATAGGCCGGGTTGCCGCTTTCGTCCCAATGGGCGTAGCCCAGCGTATCGAGATAGGTTTCAAACACGTCCCGCTCGGCGGGCGGAACCTGGATGCCGATGAGGATGCGGCCATAGTCCGAGCCGTGATTGCGGTAGTGGAACAGGGAAATATTCCAGTCGGGCGCCAGGCCCTCGAGGAATTTGAGCAGCGCGCCGGGCCGTTCGGGAAATTCAAAGCGGTAGAGCAATTCGTTTCTCAAGCCCTCGACGCGGCCGCCGACCATGTAGCGGATGTGCAGCTTGGCGACCTCATTGTCGCTCAGATCGAGAACCGTGTGCCCGTGTTCACGCAGCATGGCGATGATCTCGGCCTTTTCCGCATCGCCGCGCTTGAGCCCGATGCCGACAAAGATGTTCGCCGAATTGCCCGGCGCGATGCGGTAGTTGAATTCGGTGATGGCGCGGGCGCCCAAAAGACCGATAAAGGCGCGGTAGGCGCCGGGTTTTTCGGGGATCGTGACAGCCAGAACCGCTTCGGCGCGCTCACCCAACTCGGCCCGTTCGGCGACGTGGCGCAGACGGTCGAAATTGATGTTGGCGCCCGAGCAGATGGCGATGGCGGCGCCACGGGTTTGGAGCGTTGGAGCGTGCTTGCGCAGCCCGGCCAGCGATACGGCCCCCGCGGGTTCGGCGATGGCGCGCGTGTGTTCGAACACATCCTTGATGGCGGCGCAGATCTCGTCGGTCGAAACGGTGACGATGTCGTCGAGCGTGTCCTTGAGGATGTCGAAAGTGTGCTCGCCCGCCTGCTTGACGGCAACGCCATCGGCAAAGATGCCCACTTCATTCAGCGGCACGGGACGCCCGGCGGCCAGCGCGGCTTTCATCGAGGCGGCGTCTTCGGGTTCGACCCCGATCAGCTTGATGTCGGGGCGCAGGAATTTGGCGTAGGCCGCGACCCCGGCAGCCAGCCCGCCGCCGCCGATGGGCAGATAGATCGCCGCGATGGGGCCGCCATGCTGGCGCAGGATTTCGACCCCGATGGTGCCCTGGCCGGCGATGACCTGGGGGTCGTCATAGGGGTGGACGAAGGTGAGGTTTTCGGTTTCGCACAGGTCGAGTGCGTGAATGCGGGCGTCATCGAAACTGTCGCCCTTTATCACCACTTCGCCGCCCAGGCGCTTGACCGCCTCGACCTTGATCGAAGGTGTGGTGGTGGGCATGACGATGACCGCGCGCGTGCCCATGCGGGTGGCAGAGTAGGCCAGCCCCTGCGCATGATTGCCGGCAGAAGCGCAGATGACGCCTTTCTGGCGCTCGGCATCGGTGAGCGAGGCGAGCTTGTTGTAGGCGCCGCGCAGCTTGAAGGAAAAGACCGGCTGAAGATCTTCGCGCTTGAGAAAGACCGGGCGGGAGAGCTTGTCGGACAGCGGCCCCATCCTCTCGAGCGGGGTTTCGACCGCAACGTCATAGACCGAGGAGGACAGGATGGAGCGGATGATCTCTTGCATGACAAAGCCTTCGGACGCGTCTTGTCCCCGACATAGCGCCGATGGGCGTGTGTGTCACTTGGGTGTCGTGGGAAAGGGGTAGGGCGACTGGGCGAGACGTTGCGGGAATAACTGCCGGGTGGGGCGCTGAGAGGCCCTTAGATGGACCCCGGGAACAAGTCCTGGGGTGACATGTTGGGGTATGGAGATGGTATTGCTTCAAACTCACTCTGTCATTCCGGGACTTGTTCCCGGAATCCAGCGGCGATGGCCACAGGCACGGCATCGATGGGCTGGATGAGGCGCATATTGAGATCGGCGCGAAAACATTGGTCGGAACAGAAGGTGTTGCGATGAGGATTGCCCGAAATTTGCTGATTGCCGCTCTGCTCGTGCCCGGCGTTGCATCCGGACAGGCGACAGCAGCCGATCTGTCGACCATCACCGTGCGCGATGCGGCGGGGGAGACGACGGCGCTGTCCGATCTGGTAGGCGGGCCGACGATCGTCCATTTCTGGGCGACCTGGTGTGCGCCGTGCCTTGAGGAATTGCCGCAACTCGATGCGTTTGCGCAGGGGCTGGAGCCGGGCGAACTGGTTGTGGTTTCGGTCGATACCGCCGGATATGAGCGGATTACCGATTATCTCGGCGATCTGGGGGTGGGGCTGGAGAGTTACCAGCAGATCGAGGGGAATGTGGGGAGCGTGTTCGGGATTTTGGGATATCCGAGCACGCTTGTTGTCGATGACGGCGGAGAGATCGTTTTCCGGCGGCAGGGGGCGGTCCAGTGGTCAGACGCGGATACCGCCGCCGAAATGATGGCGTTAATCGAGCCCTAGAGCCAAGGATTTGATTGAATCAAATCCTTGGCTCTAAGCCCTTGTTTTGTCGCGTGTCCGAACCGCAAAACCGTTTCCACTTTTGCTGGACACGCTCTAAGAGCGCGTCCAGTACAAGGTTCAGGAATCGCCGCCGGAATTGTGCTGGCGGTCTTCCTGGTTCATGCCGTGGCGGCTGACGGCGTACTCGCTGTCGCGAGCGTCCTTGTCGCGCGGGGCGCGGCTGTGGGACTGTTCGGGGTGGCGGTCGACCTCGCCGGGTTTGGGCACGTCGGATTTGTGCTCGAGATTTCTTTCGAACTGCTCGTGGGTTTTCTTGCCTTGCATGGCGCGAACTCCTTTGTTGAGGTTCGGTGTGCAAGGGAAAACGGCCAGCTGCTGTTTCGTTGCAGGCGGCCAGCCTGGGTTAACGGGCGCGTGTTCGGGCCAAGCTTAACCCTCTTGCGGAGGATCGCTCGATATCAGCGCGTCACGCACAGGCTCGGGTGCGGCTTCGGCCCAGACGAGCAGCGCGTCGAGCGCCGGGCAGAGCGCCTGGCCCCATTCGGTCAGGTGGTATTCGACCTTGGGCGGAACCTGATGATGGACGATGCGGGCGACGACCCCGTCTTCTTCGAGCCGGCGGAGCTGCTGAATGAGCATCTTCTGCGAAATGCCGGGAATGGCGCGCTCGAGTTCGGAAAAGCGGCGGCGCTGGCCGCCGAACAACTGGAACAGGATGACCAGCTTCCAGCGGCCTTCGACGATCCGGAGCGTGTTCTGGACGCTCTGGGCGCCGCTGAGCGCGGAATAGGAATAACGCTTACCTTTCGGTAAGTACCCTACTTTTTCGTCTGTACTTGTCATCGAGGCAGGTTAGAGCCATCTTCAGTTTCCCGCAACACAGATCTGCCAGGAGATAAAATGATCGTCGATCTGCCCGCCCCCATTGCCGCCTATCTCGCCGCTGGCCGGAGGCTGGATGCCGACGGCATGGTCGCCGCCTTTGCCGAGGATGCCGTGGTCGACGATTCAGGCGACGGGCATCATCCGCAGGGCAAGGCGGAAATCCGGGAATGGATCGAAAACGCCACTATCGCGGTGCGGGCGGTATTCTCCCCCGTTTCGGCGCGCGAGGAGGCGGGAACCTGGATACTCGAGGGCCCGGTGGCCGGCGATTTCCCCGGCAGTCCGGTCAAGCTGACGTTTTCGTTCACCCTCAATGGGGACGCGATCACCAGGCTGAAAATCCGGTGATCGCCGAATTTTTCCGGCCGGTTGCCGCTCAGTGATTGTGGCCGGCGTGGCTGTGCTGGGTGGCGGTGGCGGATTCGATTTCGACTTCGAGGTCGAGATGGAAGATCTCAAATTCCAGTTCGAGATCGAAATGTTCGCCCTCGGCGAGGGGGCCGGTGAGGCCGGAAAGGGCGATGGCGAGGCCGTTGGGGGCAAAGACCATATCGGCGCCGGCCGGGATGGGCAGGGCGGGGATGGCAGTGTAGCTGAGCTCGCCGCCAGTGTTTTCCAGCCCGACGATTTCCGCTGACGCGGCGATTTCGGTTTCGGCGCCAATGAGGGTCACGAGCGCGTCCGAGCCGTTCTCGATATCGACATAGACCAGAGCGGTTGAAGCGTCGGTGGCGTTGGCCCAGGCGTGGACGGCGCGGATGCCATTGGCTTCGGAGACGTGCTCGTCCTCCTCCTGCGCGTGCTCTTCGTGATGCTCGTCGGAATGGTCATCCTGCGCGAAGGTCGGGCTTGCGACAAGGGCGAGGGAAAAGAGGGCGGCGCGGATCATGATCGTGCTCCAGTGCAAATGTTATATCTTAACTGCGCAGATCGGTAACGACGGGACGTGACAGAGCGATGAACGCCGGGAGCAGCGCAAGGATGACCGTGAGGCTGACGAAGGCGGCAACCAGATGGAATTCGGGCCAGCCGAGCGTGGCGTTGACGAGGATGTCGGTGCGCTCGGTGACAATTCGGGAAATGATGGCCGAGGCGCCATAGCCCACAGCGACGCCCCCAATGGCGCCCAGGACGATCAGCGTGGCCGCGTAGGACCAGACCACCGAAAAGACGAACCGGGCCGGGGCGCCGAGCGCGCGCAAAAGGGCGAGGCGCCGGGCGAACAGGCGCGTGAGGATGACGAGCCCGGTCAGAACGCCCGCGGTGACGAGGATTTGCGTCACGACCGCCATGACACTCATCACCTGGCGCACATCGCCCATAAGGCTGTGAAGGCTGGCAAGGACCGCGCCGGGGAAGAACGCCATGGTTTCGGCAGTGGTGAACTGGGCGCGCAGGGCGTAATTGGCGTAGAGCTGTTCGGCGGAGACCAGGATGGCCGGGGTGCCGGGGAAATAGGCCGGATCGAAGGGCGGGCCGAGTTGATCGGCGTTTTGCGGGGCGTGGCCATTGGCAAGGCCATGGATTTCCCAGACCGCTTCGACCGGCACGATGATGGCGCGATCCCAGGGGCTGCCGGTGGGGGCCATGCGACCCGATACGGTGTATTGAAAACTTGCGTGGGCATCGTCTTCGGCCACCTCGCCAACGCCATGGGCGGGGGAGAAATTTTCGCCAATCGAAAGATCAACGCGCGAGCCGATGACCGCATCGGTGTGGGTGGCAAACATTTCGCCCTCGGCCAGCGTATCGGACATGTGGGTGACGAACTGGGCCGTCGAGCCGACGATGGGGAAGCTATTGTAGCTGTCGCCATAGGCGATGGGGGCGGCAAGCGACACGTCGGGCGCCGTGGCGACCCGATCGTAGATTTCGCCCGAGAGCAGGGGGACGTCCGAGGGCTGGAGATAGACAGCGGCGAACAGCATGGTGATTTCGCTGCCCGGCGCTGCGATGACCAGATCGAACGGATCGGCGGCGCGAGCGGTGCCCTGGCGCAAACCGCGCTCCTGGGCAATCAGGCCTACCCCGATGCCGACCGAAACGGCAATCAGGGTAACAAACAGCACATTGGTCCAGCGGAAGCGCCAGAGCATGGCGCGAACCAGCGCAAAGGGGCGAAAACCGAAAAGGACAAGGGCGCCGACGATAATGGCGGGCAAGAGCAGGACGATGAGCACGGTCATGTCCTGCCAGACAACCGGCATCCACTCGATGGCGCGGAACAGCGGGGCGAGGGGGTTCATGGCTGGGCCTCGTCGGAAACGATGCGGCCATCGAAGATTTCGATCACCCGGTCCATGCGGGAATGGACGGCGGGATCGTGGCTGACGGCGATCAGGGTCTTGCCCTCGTCGCGGGCGAGGGTGACCAGATCGTTTATCAGTGCATCTGCGGTCTTGCGGTCGAGGCTGGCGGTGGGTTCGTCGGCGAGGATGATTTCGGGGTTTGCCGCAAGGGCGCGGGCAATGGCGACGCGCTGGCGCTCGCCTCCCGAAAAGCTCTCGACGGTGCGCGCGCCATGGGTGATGCCGAGGCGGGCAAGGACCGATTGGGCGGTTTGGGCAATGCCCGATTGTCTGGCACGGGACGCATAGGCGCCGGGGAGGGCGGCGTTGGCGGCGGCGGACAGTTCCTCGAACAGCAGAAAGTCCTGAAACACCATGCCGACATGATGGCGGCGGAATTTGGCGCGCGCTTCAGCCGAAAGCGGCATCAGATCGGTTGCGTCCCAGGTGACGGCGCCTCTGGCGTTTTCGGCCAGCCCGGCAAGGGCGAAAAGAAAGGTCGATTTGCCCGCGCCCGAGGGGCCACGCACGCCAAGGCAGGTGCCGGGCGCCAGGGTGAAGGCGGGGACCGCGAGCAGGGTCCTTCCCGAGGGGGCGGTGACCGCAAGGTCTGTGATGGTAAGGCCGAGGGTCATGGACGTGCTGGGGGTGCCGAGGGGCCAGGGGCGTGGAGAGGCGTCATGATCGATTCCGGGCATAAGGCCCGGAATGACATCGGGTGGGGCTAGACGTTCGTGTCGTGTCCTGCAGAGAGCGGCGACCCGCTTGGTACGGTCAGGCGCGTTCCTGCACGGCATCGACAAGGCGAACGCGGGAGACGAAGCCCAATTCGGGATCGGTGTAGGTGCCCAACTCGAGCGTGCCGCGCGTGATGATCTTGACGTTGAAGGGAATGGTATCGACCACCCGCTGGGCATAGACGGCCAGAATGTCGTTGGGCCATTCGGTTTCCGAAGAGCAGAACGGGCAGACGGCCATGGGGATATTGGTCAGAACGTAGAAATTGGAATCCGCCTTGAGCGGGGGCGCCATAAAGCCCTCGATGGCCACGCGTGCCCCCTCGTTTTCAAGCGCGAAGGGGGTAAAGCTCATGTCTTTTTCATAGAGCTCGCGCAGGCGCACTTGCGGTTCGGCGGCCACGGCACGGGTGACGATGAAGGGGGCGGCCAGAACGGCGCCGGAGGCGGTGGCGAAAAATCCGCGTCGGTTCATGGGAAATCTCCTTTGCCTGGTGCGAAAATACTAGCAGGCAGCGGCCCCTGTTGTGTGACAGTGATATGAAAAGAGGGCCGGTGGACCGGCCCTCCCCAAAATTTGTGATCGGGACCGATTATTCGGCGGCGCCGAAGACAGCGTGGTTCATGACGTGGAAGATCATTTCCTGATCCATGGTGCCACCGAACAGGTGCGACCAGGGGCCAGTGGCCCAAAGGGCAACGTCAACGCCGGAGTGGGTTTCCGAACCCATCGGGATGAGCGCCTGCTGGAGGTAATCAGGATCCTGAGCTTCTTCCTGGGTCAGGTCGGGACGCGAACCGGCATAGGTGCCGTCTTCCTGTTCGACGAGAACCGAACCGGCGCCCTGTCCGAAGGTGACCACGGTGTAAGGCAGGCCATCGGCGGCCAGCACGGGCTCTCCCGAATGTTCGACCTGGCCCTTGGCCACGCCCATGCACAGACCGGTGATCGGCGTGCCACGGCCGCAATAGCCGTTGAAGACGATCGAATGTTCGTGGTCGGCGGTGACGATGATGAGCGTGTTTTCCGGGTCGGTCATTTCCTGAGCGGCACGGATGGCGTCCGAGAACGCCACGCCATCGGTGAAGGTGCGATGAGCGTTGCCCGCATGGCTGGCGTGATCGACGCGGCCAGCTTCGACTTCGAGGTAGAAGCCGTTTTCATTGCCGGAGAGCTGCTCGATCGCTGCCGTGGTCAGATCGGCCAGCGAGGGTTCGTCCTCGGGACGGTCATGTTCGTAGGACATGTGCGAGTTGGAGAACAGGCCCAGGATCGGCTGGCTGCGGTCTGCCGCAGCAAGGGTTTCGGCATCATAGACATACTGGATGCCAGAGGCGGTGGCGCGTTCGACGAGGTTGACATCGTCTTCACGGTTGCCGGTGCCTGTTTCCATCTCGACGCCTGCCGGAGCAAAGGCGCGGATGCCGCCGCCGAGCGCAACGTCGATCACGCCAGCTTCCATTTGTTCGATGAGCTGGGTCGCGATGTCGGTGCAGCCTTCCGGCGCGGAGCCTTCCCAGTTGCGGTTGGCAGTCTTGGCGTAAACGGCGGCCGGGGTGGCATGGGTAATGGACGCAGTGGAAACCGCGCCGACCGACATGCCGGCGTCCGAAGCCATCTCGGAGAACAGGCGCAGCGGGCTTTCGGTCGAGCAATCGTCGTGGATGACGGTATCGGCCATGTTGATGGTGTTGAAGACCTGCTTGACGCCGGTGTTCATCGCGCCGGCGGTCGGGGCGGAGTCCGGAGTCTGGGAGTTGATGTTGTAGGTCTTGATGATGGCCGAGTTGGGGAACAGGTCATGGGGCAGATCATATTCTTCGCCCAAAAATCCGTTCTGCTGGCCTTCATAGAGGCGAATGCCGTAGTTTGTATGGACACCCTGTCCATCGGCCACGAACAGGATGACGTTCATTGCCTTGTTGGTGTTGGGCTGCAGGTTGATGCGCTCAGCAAGAGCGTCCTGAGCCGCAGTGTAATAGTCGCTCCCGGCCTGGGGAAGATCCTGGGCGAGGGCGGTGGATGCGCAAAGCGCGATGGAAAGGGTAGACACTAGCGTCCGACGAAACATGGTTGCCTCCATGGGGTTTCGATCGGGGCGGACGCTATTTGTGTTGTGTGACGGTCAGGTCACCTGCGCATGACGGTTCGGTGACGGTGGATAAGTTCTGGCCGGAACCGCTATTTTCCGCTCGTTTGCTCGCGGCGCAACTCGGCAACTTCGGCGCGCAGGGCGCGAACTTCGGCCAGAACCAGCTCGGTTTCGCTGCGCAATTCCTGGCGTTGGGTCGTGGCTTCGGAATCGTGTTCTTCCTGCATGGCCGACACGATCACACCGATGAACAGGTTGAGCACCGTAAAGGCGGTGGCGCCGATGAAGGGCACGAAAAGAAGCCAGGCGGAGGGGTGAACCTCCATGACCGGCCGCACAATGCCCATCGACCAGCTTTCCAGCGTCATCACCTGGAACAGGGTGTAGAACGAAGCTGGGATCGAGCCGAACCATTGGGGGAATGTGGCGCCGTAGAGCTTGGTCGCCATGACGGCAAAGACGTAAAACACCAGCATGAGCAAGACAAAGATCGAGGCGATGCCGGGCAGGGACGCAACCAGCCCGCCAATGACCTTGCGCAGCGATGGCACCACCGAAATCAGCCGCAAGACCCGCAGGATGCGCAGGGCGCGCAAAACGGTGAAGGGGCCCGAGGCGGGAATGAGCGCGATGGCGACGATGGCAAAATCAAAGATCGACCACGGATCGCGGAAGAATTTGAACCCGTGCGCGTAGAGCCGCAGCGCGATTTCAACGACAAAGATCGCCAGGATGATCGAGTCGAGCGCGACGAGCGCCGGGCCGATGGCCGCCATGACCTCCGGGGACGTTTCGAGCCCCAGCGTGATGGCATTGATAACGATCACCGTGATGATGAACTGCTCCCAGCGGCGGGAGGAGAGCAAGAGGGCAAGCTGGCCACGCATCCTGGGCACACGATCCTGAAGTGATTTCGGCGCGGCAAGCCAAATCGGATTTGATGGGGGTGGTCAAGGGGCGATGATGGCGCAGCAAGGCGGACGCCGGGGCCGAGTACACTCAGCGCCGGAGATGGAACCGCCGACGCTGGCGGCTACTGGATCCCGGGCCGAGCCCGGGATGACCAAGGTGGGAGGGCTAGCCTTGTCCTCCTAATCGCCGGTGGCGCCTTCGACCGCCTGGACGGTCTCGGGCAGGGCCCAGGCGATGACGGCGTCCGAGACCGGGGTTTCCATGAAGTGGTGGCCGCCCGGCGCGATGACCAGGAACTGGCGGCCCGCGACTTCATAGATGATGGGCGTTGTCTGCCCGCCACCGGGCAGGGTGTCCTGCCAGACGGTTTCGCCGGTTTCGATATCGATGGCCCGGATGAGATCATCGGTTGTCGCGGCGATGAAGATCAGGCCGCTGGCCGTAACGATCGGGCCGCCATTGTTGGGCGTGCCGATAGGGATGGGCAACATCGAGGGGATACCCCAGGGACCGTTCTTGCGGGCGCTACCGAAAGGTTTGTCCCAGAGCGTTTCCCCGGTTTCCAGATCGATGGCCCGGATGCCGCCATAGGGCGGCTCGCTGCACAAAAGCCCCGTCGACTGGCGCCAGCCGGCATTGACCGCGATGGCGTAGGGCGAACCGAGCTGTGGTCCCGGACCTTCCGCGCCGCGCTCCCATTCGGGCTCGAAAATGGCGCGAACGCCCATCTCGTCGGCCTCTTCACGCGGGATCAGGCGGTTGTAATTGGGCATGTTGTTGTAATTGGCGATCATGATGCCGCGCTCTTCGTCGACGGCCAGCGATCCCCAATCCTGCCCGCCATTATAGCCCGGATACTGGATCCAGCGCTGATCGGAGGTGGGCGGGGTGTAGATGCCCTCGTAATGGGCCTGGCGGAACTGGATGCGGCACCAGAGCTGATCGAGCGGTGTCATGCCCCACATGTCTTTTTCTTCAAGCGGCTCGAAGGCGAGCGTGTGGTAGGTCGAAAAGGGCTGGGTGGGCGAGAGATAGTCGGGTTCGACCCCGCCCTGGGGCACTTCGCGTTCCTCGGGGGCAAAGAGCGGCTCGCCGGTTTCGCGGTCGAGGATGTAGATGTCGCCCTGCTTGGAGGAAACGATGATGGCGGGAACACTGCCCTCGCCGGTGGGGAAATCGACCAGCGCGGGCTGGCTTCCCAGATCATAGTCCCAGACGTCGTTATGGACGGTCTGGAAGTGCCAGACGTCATCGCCCGTGGTTGCATCGACCGCGACGATCGAGGTGGCGTATTCGTTTTCCAGCTCCGAGCGGTTCGAGCCGTAATAATCGACGGCCGAATTGCCCAGGGGCAGATACACCAGCCCCAGTTCCTCGTCGGCTGCCGCGATGGTCCACATGTTGGGCGTGCCGCGCGAATAGGTTTCCCCTTCGGGAGGCGCGGTGCGGCTGTCGGGATTTTCCAGATCCCAGGCCCAGGCGAGTTCGCCCGTAACCGCATCATAGCCGCGCACGACGCCCGAGGGAGCGTCTTCGGCCTGGCCGTCATTGACCTGGGCGCCCATCACCGCGATGCCCCGAACGATTGTGGGGGGCGAAGTGACCGCGTACCAGCCGGGCACCGTGTCACCCAGACCCTCTTCGAGATAGACCTCACCGGCCAGGCCGAAATCGGGGCAGGGCTGTCCCGTGCGCGCGTCGACGGCGAGCAGGCGGGCGTCGAGCGTGCCCCACAGGATGCGCGTGGCGCAGATGGCATCGGGATCGGCGTCCGGGACCTCGAAATAGGCGGCGCCACGGCAGGTTGCGCCGTAGGGAATGGCATCGGTGGGGACTTCAGGATCGTAGCGCCATTCCTCAAGGCCGGTCGCGGCGTCGATGGCGACCATGATGCCCATGGCGGTGCAGTGATAGAGATCGTCGCCCACCTTGAGCGGGGTGTTTTCGGGCGAATAGCTGGAGGCATCGCCCTCGGGCAGATCGCCCGAATGGAATTCCCAGACGCGGGTCAGTTCTCCGACATTGTCGGGGGTGATCTGATCGAGGGGGGAATAGCGGGTGCCGTGATAGGTGCCGCCATAGGCGGGCCAGTTTTCACCGACCTCCATCGTGGCGAGGGGCGCGCGCGCTTCAACGCCGGTGGGCGTGGTATCGCCCGTGGCTTCCTCGCCCGTTTCCGGCGCCGCAGGGGCTTCGGGTGACGGCGGCGCGGCACCTTGGACCGGAGCCGCTTCATCGGTTTCGATGGTCGGCGCCTGGCCTTCCGGGACTTCGCCGGGTTCCTCGGGCAGAATTTCGGTCACCGGAGCTTCGGTTTCTTCCACCGGTGCGGCCTCATCGGCCGCGGGGGCGTCCTGGGCTATGGCGGTGCCCTGCTGGGAAATCGTGAGGACCGAGAGCGAGCCGGCCAGTGCCAATCCGCCCGCAATGGCCGCGGCTGCGGTGCTGGCGGGGCGGGCGAAGCGTCCGCGCAGCGCGGGAATGGTGGCAAGGACCAGAACGAGCACCACGGTGGGCGCCACGAGGCGCGGCACCTGTGCCCATCCGTCAAACCCCGCCTCCCAGAGCGCCCAGACAACGGTGCCCGCAAAGGTCACCAGATAAACCCACACGGCGAGCATGGAGCGTCGGAAGAGAAAGAATGCGGTGATGAGAAGACCGATACCGGCGAGAATGTAGTACCAGGACCCGCCGAGCGCAGCGAGCCAGACGCCGCCGGCGAGAATGGGAACTCCGAAAATTGCGATGATGGCGCCAATGACCATTGCGGCCCAAAAGCCAAAGCCGCGGCGCGCGCGATGCGTGTCGTCCATGATGCTCTCCCGGTGCGATTGCCTCTCAGGACACAACACAGCCCGGCGGGATCGGGTTCCTAAATTCTCCCAAGTGGTTTTTTCCCTCTCAGGACGCGGCAGGAGCAACCGTCTGGCCGCGCACAGGTTCTCCGCGCACCACGGGTTCACCATCTGCAATGTAGTTCTGGAACTGGGCGGGAAGGCCCTCGCCATCTCTCAGATCAGGCGTGGTCTGGAGGTGGAAATGCAGGTGCGGTTCGGACGTGTTGCCCGAGTTCCCGCACAACCCCAACACATCGCCCGACGATACATCCTGGCCGCGCTGCACGGTGATCGAGCCTTGCTGCATATGGGCCAGGAAGGCGAACTCGCCTTTTGCCAGTGCCAGGATCACATGATTGCCGGCGGGATTTTCCGCATCGGTTTGCCCGATCGGCTGGTCAGGGAGATCATTGACCATGGCGATGACCTGACCGTCGGCGGGCGCGAGAATGTCGCGGCCCCAGCAATGGTAGTTTTCCAGCTGTTGGGGATCGCCCGTGTAGGACTGGCCGTCCTCATGGACCACGAAATCATAGGCAAAGCGCTGGGCAGGATCGGTGGCGTGGTAATTGTCGGCGATGTCGCGCCCGCCCCAGAAGACGTGCCATTCATCCCTAAAGGGCAGCCGCAGATCGGATCTGGTTTCATAGTCGAAATAGGCCGAAGGAGCGGCCTCGGGCTGGGGCTGGATGAAAAAGCCCGCGATCATGCCATCGGGGGCAAACGCCCATTCCATGACAATGGGGGTGTCGAGCGCAGACCACTCGCCAATACGTGTGTAAACGGCAAGTTCGCCCTGGGCGGTCGCCTCTTCGTCGAGGATCGCGGTTTCTTCGCCCAGATCGGTGGTGATCTGCTGGTGGAAGGCGGAAAGATCCTCGAGCGAACCGAGGGCTTCGTGCATTTGCGGCGTCATGTCGTTCCAGATCGCCTCGAGATCGCCGGACAGGAACGCTTCGGACCGTTCGCGGCCCATCTCCAGAGTTGCGTCCTGCGCGAAGGCGGGCAAGGCGAAAGCGGCAAGAAGGGCTGCGGGCAGGAGGCGGTTCATTGATGAAACTCCGGGCTATTGATCTCTCTCGCAAATCCGCGTCGGCGGCGCGATCTTACGGCGACGCTTTGAGGGGAGCGCGGCTGTTGAACGCGCCGGGCGGGCGGGAGTTTCAAAAAATACCAGGGGATTTATCCCCGCGTCACGCCGCTCGGTTAGATTTGTGGCACGGTGAGATTACTGCGGACGCGACCTTGTTTGGGTCGCACTCGAGAGCAACGGCCCCTCCACGGTGCTCCGGGGCGCAGGGTCTCACCGGACCTTTTTTCAACGACAGCGATGGATCGGGCGATGAGCGGGACGGTGGAGCCGGACTGGGATGCCGTGCGGGCGGAATATGAGGCCGGCAAAGTGCCGATTTCGGAAATTGCCGCGCGTCACGGCGTTTCGCGCAGCGGGATCAATGCGCGCGTCAAGGCCAAGGGCTGGCCGATGCGCAAGCCGACGGTCGGCCATACGCAACGCACGACGCTGATAAGGCGCATGTTTCGCGTTCTCGAACGCCAACTCAACCTGCTCGACGAGGAGATGACATCGGTGAGCAACACGGAAGTGACAATGCTGGGCAATCTCGTGCGATCGCTCGACAAGCTGATCGACCTCGACAATGCCGAACGCAAGATCGAAAAGACCAAGCGCCCGAGCGCCGAGATGGCAGCCATCAAGCAACGGCTGGCCGAACGCATGGCCGAGATCGAACGCAAGTGAGCGTCGATGACCATGCGGGAGACGACGACCTTGCCGGTTTTGAAGAGCGGGTCGCCTATTGGCGTGAGCATGCCGACAGGATGCCGGACGAAGAGGTCATCGAATGGACCTTCGCCTGGGATTTATGGGGCCGTGACGAACAGCGCGCCCCCAAGGGCGACTGGACGACCTGGCTTTTGATTGGTGGACGCGGCTCGGGCAAGACACGGGCCGGTGCCGAATGGGTCCGCGAACTTGCGACCGGCGAGCGACCCGTCAGCCCCATAGCGCTGGTGGGCGAAACCATGGCCGAGGCGCGCGCGGTCATGGTCGAGGGTGTTTCGGGGCTCAAGGCGATCCACCCCTACAATGAGGCGCCGCGCTATGAGGCGAGCGCGGAGCGGCTGGTCTGGTCCAATGGCGCTGTGGCGCTGCTGATGCCGGCCAACGATCCCGAACGGTTTCGCGGGCCCCAATTTGCCGCCGCATGGTGCGACGAATTGGGATGCGGTGCGGTGGACAAGGGGCCGAACGCGCCCAACGCGTTTGGCGACCCCAAAAGCGCCGAGGACAAGCGACCGCCATTTTCGAGCGGCGCGCCCGATCCGCTGATCCAGCGCCAGATGCTGCGGGCGTGCCACCAATACTGGCGGGAAGCGGGGGCGCACAATCCCGTGTCGGGCATCTATGGCGCACCGATGCTCGATGCCGAGCGCATATATCTCTGGTGCTGGGACGCGCGGCCCTATCCGGCGTTTCCCGGCATGCCCGACATCTGGTCGGACGCTGCCAATTACGACACGGGGCATTGGCTGAACGGGCGGTTGGGGGCGGCGAGTGCCGAGGAGCTTTTGGCCGCCATGGCCGATGAGTTCGGAGTGCCGGTCGAGGCAATCGATATACGGGCGCCCATGGTGCATGGGCTGGGAATCGAGGCGGTGACCAGTCTGCGCGACGCGTCGGCGGGGCTGGTCGAGGCGCTGGGACTTTCGGTGCGCGATGGGGAGGCGGGGATCGTCTGGCGGGCCGGGGATACGCGGTCGGTTGTCGAGATGGCGCACGCGGATCTGGTGGCAGGCGAGGGGGCTATCGTTTCACGCAAGCGCGGCGATTGGGCCGAGCGGGCCGGGCGGCTGACGCTGAGCTATTCCGACAGGGACCGCGATTATCAGACGGCGACCGCCCTGGCGGTGGCGCCGAAAGGCGAACGCTATGCGGGGGCGGAAATGGGGCTGGTGCTCGATCCGGCGGATGCGGGGGGCGTGGCTGAAGCCATGTTGCGGGCCATGCGCCGGGGCGAGGACGGATTGGAGTTTGCGCTGCCGCCTTCGATGCTGGCGCTCGAGGCGGGCGATATGGTGGCCGTCGAGGGGCAGGCGGACGGGCCGTTCGTGATCGGCACGGTGCGCGACGGGGCGGTGCGGCAGGTTTCTGCCTTGGCTTTCGGGGGAACGATCAACGGGGTGGCAGGCACTGCAGAGCGACGCATGCCGCAGATCAGCCCCCCGATTGCCGCGACCCCGCTCATCACCATTGCGCATCTGCCGGCGGGCGATGGAGGGACCGAGCTTGTAGCGGCGGCAATGTGCGATCCCTGGCCAGGGCCGATCAGCCTGCGCGAAACCGAAACGGGAACCGAGCTGGCGCGGCTGGCGGGGGCAGGGACGCTGGGTGTTCTGGCGCAGCCTCTGGCGGCGGGGCCAAGCGGAATTTGGGATCGGGCGGGTGGGATCGTCCTGTCATTGTATGGCGGGCATCTGGCGTCTGCCGCGCCGCAGGCGGTGCTGGCAGCGAGCAACCGGGTGGCGGTGGAGACCGATGCCGGACATTGGGAACTGGTCGGGTTTGAACAGGCCGAACTGATCGAGGCTTCGACCTATCGGCTGACGGGGTTGTTGCGGGGGCAGGACGGGACGCGGGCCGGTGAAGCGTCGGCGGGCAACCGGGTGCTGGTTTTGAACGGCTCCTGCGTGCGGTTTGCAGTGCCGCAGAGCGCGCTGGGCGATACGCGGACTTTGCTTGCCTATGCCGGGCCGCGTGATGCGGAGGGCACGGCGCTGGGCGTTGATGTGGATATCGGCACGGCGCTGCCCCTGGCGCCGATGCACCTGCGGGCGGTTCGCGACGGGAGCGGCGATATTGCCCTGAGCTGGATCCGGCGGGGCCGGGTGGGCGGCAACGGCTGGACCTATGGCGACATTCCGCTCGACGTCGTGCCCGAGCACTATCGGGTTTGTATTTTCGATGGCGGGACAGCGGTGCGCGTCGAAGATGTCGGCGCGGCGGGCTGGACCTATTCGGCGGCCGACCAGACAGCCGATTTCGGGGGTCCGGCGGGCGGGTTCAGTTTCACAGTTCAACAGGTTAGCCCGGTCCTTGGCGCGGGGCTGGCCGCACAGGGAGTTTATCCATGAGTTCGACGGCGCGGCTCGATCTGCCGCTGATCGCCTCCGAGCAGGCGCAAAAACACGTGACCCACAATGAGGCGCTGCTATTGCTCGATGCGCTGGTGCAGATCCGGCTTGTCGGGCTGGCGGTGATTGAACCGCCTGCCGATCCCGAGGCGGGCGACACCTATGGCATCGGGGCGATGGCGACAGGGGCGTGGGAAGGCCGTGACGGGCAATTGGCGGCCTGGAGCGAGGGCGGCTGGCGGTTTGCCGAACCGGCTGAGGGCTGGTTGGCATGGGATATCGCCGGCGGCCAGCCGATAATGTTTCGGGCCGGGAACTGGGCGCCGCTTTTCAATGGATTGGCGGGGATGGGGATCGGAACGGACCCTGATGCGACCAACCGGCTGGCCGTGCGTTCCGAAGCGGCTCTGTTTACAGCGATCCCTGATGGAGAGGGCGGCAATGGCGATGTGCGGCTGACGCTCAACAAGGAGGACGGGGCCGACAGCGCGACGCTGATCTTCCAGTCGGGTTGGTCGGGGCGGGCCGAAATCGGGCTGGCGGGGGATGATGATTTCACCTTCAAGGTCTCCGATGACGGGGCCGATTTCAAGACCGCGATGAGCCTGGAAGGCGCAACCGGGTTCGTGCGGTTTTCGAGCTTTGCGGGGTGCGCGGTGAGCTTTCCCACAATTGCCGGAGGCTTTCTGGCCGCCGAGACCGGTTATGTGGTTCCGACACCTGAAAGCGGGACGACCGACGATGTGGATACCATCGAAGGTGGGTTCGATGGCGCAACGCTGATTGTCACCGGGACGGCGGGCAATGCGCTGACCTTTCGCGACGGGACCGGAAATTTGAAGCTGGGCGGCGATCGGGTGCTCGATGCTTTCGAGGATGCTCTGATGCTCGTCAGGCGCGGGAGCGACTGGATCGAGTTGTCGTTTTCCAACAACGGCTGATTTCGAGGGACCACAGGCCTCTTGGCCTCCCCATCGTCATCCCGGGCGAGGGCCCGGGACCCAGGAACCGGCAGCGTTTGTGGTTCTGTCTCAAGCACCGAGTGTACTGGGCCCCGGCTCAAGGCCGGGGTGACGGGTCTTTGGGAAGGCAGTCATTGGGTGCAAATCATTGATTCAAAAGGGAGAAGCAATATGCCGGCTTCGCGCTGGACGCTTTGCCTTGCCAAGATTTTGGAGCATGAGGGCGGTTATGCCGACCATCCCTCCGATCCGGGCGGGGCGACCAATATGGGGATCACCCACAAAACGCTGGCCCGCTGGCGCGGGGCCGATCCGTGGTGGAATCTGCCAAAATCGGAGATCAAGGCGCTGGAGCGGGCCGAGGCGTCGGCGATCTACAAGGCACTGTATTGGGATAGATGCAAAGCGGGCTCGCTTCCGGCGGGACTGGACCTCGCCGTGTTCGACTATGCGGTCAATTCCGGGCCCGACCGCGCGGTGCGGGTGCTGCAGGCGCTGGTGGGCGTGGTGCAGGACGGATTCGTGGGGCCGTTGACGCTGGCGGCCGTGCAAAAGCGCGACCCGCGCGCCCTGATCGAAGCGCTGTGCGACCAGCGCATGGGCTTTCTGCAACGGCTTGCCACATGGGCGACCTTCGGGCGGGGTTGGACGAGCCGCGTCACGGACATTCGTGCGACGGCGCTTTCTGCTGTCGGACTGCAACCACCTTCGCAAAGCACAAAGGAAATCAAGGAAATGAACGTTTTCGACGGCTACAAGACCTATATCGTCGGCGCTCTGATGCTGGTTGTCGGTATTGCCCAGAGTCTGGGGTTCGATATCCCCATGTTCGGGGAATATTCGGGGCCGCAGATGGTCATGGAGGCACTGGCGGTGATCTTCCTGCGGCGCGGGCTCAAAAGCGAGCTTTCAAACAGCTAGACCTCGGCAGAAACGCCCTTCGGGTGAAGGGCGTTTCCGCTGCTTGAGATCAGGCCGATTTGGTGTCGAAGCGATAGGTTTCACCAGGCTGCGCCGTGGTAATCGCGCCCAGAGACGGGAACGGAAAGTGATACCCGCCGACCAGGCCGCCCTGTTCGCTCATCTGTTGCAGGATGGCGTGACGTGGGCGGTCTAGGGGTTCATGTCGAACTGGACGTGCCAGTCGGGATTGGTCACAAACAGTGCCGGGTAGTGTGCCACGTCCGCAATGTAGCTGAAGCTCGCGGTTCCCGACCCGATGGTAAAGGCGGTTTGCCCCGGCGCGTGGCCGAAACAGGGGGTGGTCTTGAAGACGTCTTCCACGGTCGCGCCAGGCTCGAAGAGCACGATCTTGCCCTCGGGATAGTCGGCCAGCACACGCCGGACCGCAAGAAAGCCCCCGCGCCCAGCTTCGGGAACGCCAGCCATCTTCTCGTCATCCATCCAATGATCGAATTCGGGCTGTGGGATGTAAACGGTGGCATCGGGATAAACCAGTGATCCGTCTTTGCGGCGCAGACCATTGATATGATCGCCATGCAAATGGCTCATCAGCACAACGTCGATACTGGCGGGTTCGATGCCGGCCTTTTCCATGTTCTCATGCAATAGCCCGGTTCCGGCCGGGCCATTGTCGGCAAAGCCTGTATCGAGGAGATATCGCTTGCCGCCCGCCTCGACGACGAATGGGGTGTAGGGCACCATGATGTGATCGGTGGGGAGGCCGCAAACGTTCATTTGAAGTTCAGAAAGATCACGCTAAAGATGCGGATATGAAAAACGCACTTTTTAGCCACTTTTTGTCTGTGATTGTCGTCGCGACCCTGCTTGCTCCCGCCGGCTCGGGAGCCGCTTTCGCGCAGGACGCATGCTGGGACAATTCGACGATCCAGGCCGCCCTCGCTGAAGGGCGCATTCAGCCGGTGGCTGCGGTGCTCTCGCGCGAGGGGATTGATCCTTCCACCGAAGTACTGAGCGTCAAGGTCTGTGAGCAGAGCGGGGCGCTGGTCTATGTGCTTGCGGTGCTCGAATCCTCGGGGCAGGCGCGAAATCTCACGTTGAATGCACAATAGGCCAAACGCAGGCGGGGCGGGACGATGCGGATTCTTGTTGTCGAAGACGACGAAAACCTCAACAGGCAACTTTGCGAAGCGTTGACCGACGCCGGCTATGTCTGTGACAGCGCCACGGATGGCGAGGAAGGGCACTTCCTGGGCGATACCGAACCCTATGATGCCGTGGTGCTCGACATCGGCCTGCCGCGCATGGACGGGATTTCGGTGCTCGAAGCCTGGCGGCGCGAAAACCGCATGATGCCGGTTCTCTTGCTGACGGCGCGGGACCGCTGGAGCGACAAGGTGCAGGGGATCGACGCCGGCGCCGACGACTATGTGGCCAAGCCCTTTCATATGGAAGAGGTTCTGGCACGGCTGCGCGCGCTGGTGCGCCGGGCGGCGGGCCATGCGTCCAACGAGATTACCGCGGGAAAAGTGCGGCTCGACACCAAGGCGGGCCGGGTGACCGTGGACGGCCAGGCGGTAAAGCTGACCAGTCACGAGTTCCGGCTTTTGTCCTACCTTATGATGCACAAGGGCAAGGTGATCTCGCGCACCGAGCTGACCGAACATCTCTATGATCAGGATTTCGACCGCGATTCCAATACGATCGAGGTTTTCGTCGGGCGATTGCGCAAGAAGCTGCCCGAGGAACTGATCCAGACCATTCGCGGGCTCGGCTATCAGATCCTGGCGGATTGAGCCGTGTTCAGCTTTCTGCGAAACCCGAAACTGGCTCAATTTTCCTTGTGGTCGCAGGTCCGGACGGAAAACCGGTTCCCACTTTTCCTGGACCTGCTCTAGTGACTCGGGGCTCCATCGCCTTCCGGCTGTTCTGGCTTTCGGCAGGCTGGCTGATCGTCGCGCTGGTCGCGACGGCGTTCCTTCTGACCGAGCTTTATTCGCAGGCCCTCGACAGGGACCTGACTGAAAGCCTTGATCTGCAGATCTCGTCGTTGGTCGGGCAGACGCTCGAGCTCGATTCGGCAGCGTCCGGCGAGATCGGACTGGCCGATACGCGGTTTTCGCGTCCCACCTCCGGCTGGTACTGGCAGATCCGCAATGAGGCGGGAACGCTGGTCAATTTCTCTCCCTCCATGGTTGGCACCGTGCTGCCCGATCTGGTGGGCGCCTTCAACGCATCAGGCACCCGTTCGGGCATGATCCACGACGATTACGGCCAGCAGACCCTGCGGGCTGTGGAACGCTGGGTGACGCTCGATGATCTGGGCCGCCACGTCATCACCGTGACGGGCAATTATACCGATGTGGAGGGCCGCGCCGCCGCGTTTCGTGGGCAGGCCATTATCGTTCTTGCGGTGGTCGGTTTGATCCTGGCCGCCATGAGCGGCATGATCGCGCGCTTTGCCCTGAAACCCATCGAGCGGCTGCGCGAGGCCATAGAGGCGGTGCGCGAGGGCGACAAGCCCAGCGTCGAAGGCGCCTTTCCGCAAGAGATCGCGCCGCTGGCCGACGAACTCAATGAGTTGTTGCGCTCCAACACCCAGATAGTGGAGCGCTCGCGGGCCCAGGTGGGCAATCTCGCCCATGGGCTGAAAACGCCCTTGGCCGTGCTGCGCAACGAGGCCGAGGGCGGCAAGACAGCGCTGGCCAAGGCGGTGCTCCACGAGACCGACAACATGAGCCGTATCGTTTCCACCTATCTCGACAAGGCGCGGCTGGCCGCACGCTCGAGCGTGGTGGGCAAAAGGGCGGACACGCGCGCCGTTCTCGAACGGCTCGGGCGCGTCATGGGCAAGCTCAACAAGCAATGCGATATCGCCATCGACCTGCCGCCAGACGTCCCGTGGTTCCGGGGCGATGAGGGCGATCTGGAAGAAATGGCCGGCAACCTTCTGGACAATGGCTGCAAATGGGCGCGCTCGGAAGTCCGCCTTTCAGCGCGAGAGGCCCATGTTGCGGGGAACCGGAGCGTCGAGATCGTCGTTGAAGACAATGGACCGGGTCTGACCGATGCGGAGGCAGAGCATGTGTTGCGCCGCGGGGTCAGGCTGGACGAAAAAACGCCGGGGAGCGGGCTTGGACTCGATATCGTCAAGGAACTCGTCGATATTTACGGGGGAGAATTGACGCTGACACGCTCGGACCTCGGTGGCCTCCGGGCAACACTTCGGCTTCCTGCTGCACGTCAGGCACGGCAACAGACTTGAACCAAGGGCGGCAAACCGCAATTTGGCCGTATTGGCTGAGATAGACATTAAATGGCTCATGGGCCGCTATGAAAGGTATTGCGCAATGAAAATGTTGAGGGCGATTGCACTTGTTTCGCTGGCTTTGGTGGTCGCGGGTTGTACCCGCACGGCAAACTTCCAGACCTCCCAGCCGGTGATGCCACAGCCGACTGTTCAGACCAACCCGACGCCCGATACCGTCACGCCGAGCGATTCGACGCCCATTCAGCAGGCGCGTCTGGAGCCTGGCAGCTACGACTATATCGATGCGGCGATTATCGGTCAGTTGACCCCGGCCCAGCGCTCGGCAGCAAACGACGCCCAGTTCTATGCCCTCCAGTTCGGTCGTCCCGGCGCGCCGCGCACCTGGTCCTCGGGCGGGGCGACCGGTCAGGTTTCGGTCGGGCCCTATGTGCGGGTCAACAATCTCGATTGCCGCGAATTCTCGCACCGCGTGACCGTGGGCGGCCAGACCTACACACGCTCCGGCCAGGCCTGCCGCGAGCTGGATGGCGCCTGGGGTGTGACTGCTTAGGCGTTTATCCCAACCCTCAAAGCAATTGACGGGTGTCGCCACTGGCGGCACCCTTTTTTTAATACTTTGAAAGGTTTTTTTAGCCCGTTGCCGATAACCTCGGCGTCCGGTCCCTCACGCAGCACCGCTTATAGGATTTCATGGCTCTTCCCGATACATTTCCCGGCGCAAAGAACCAGCCGCGGGGCGCCGCCGGCGCCAAACGCGGGGCCGATTCGGGCAAGGACGCTTTTCTCGAAGCGCTGGCCGGGGTTCTGGTTGATCCCCCGATCTATCATGGGTTTGCGGGCGCCATCGAGCGCGAGACCGCGGGCAAGGTCTGGACGTGGATGGCGCGAGACATCGCCGGCGACGCGGTTTCGAGACTGGCCGACGCGATTGAGTCGGGCGCTGATCCTCTGGAAGCCTTCGACCTGCTGCTCCCCGAAATTCTCGAAAGGCTCAAGGCCAACGCTGTCGCCGAAAAGGACGATCGCGAGCTCGAGCGCCGCAACACGATGCAGATGGGAGGCGAGGACGCGCGACTGCGCCTCGCGCCCATCATCATGGCCATGCGGCGGCGTCCGCTTCTGGTGCAGGCGGGAAAATTCGGCGTCGCAGTCGGATCGATTTCCGATGAGGCGGCGCTGGCGACGGCGCTGCAATCGATCTCAATCACCAACCCCCTGACCCGCGCGCTTTGGATGCAAGCCATGGTGGGGCACATGGCCAATCCAAGCCGCGTCATGGCGGCGGCGGTGGCCATAGCGGGCGGCAACACCGAAACCCGGATCACCAATGCCGGTTATGGCGCGCTGGTCGAGGCGCTGCTGAGCCACGCCCAGAGTCAGATCGGCTGTCTTGCCAGCCAGCCCAACCTGTTCGCCGACATCGATTTCTCGTGCAAGGCGATTGACCGGTTCCACAGGCTGATGCGCGCCATTACCTACAATCTGGACATTGAGAGACGTTCGCTGTGGGGGACCATCATGACCGATCTCACGGCACGATTGTCCGAGCGGCTCGAACGTCCGATGAAGGAAATCACGCTCAACGTTACTCAGGCGCTGCGGCGTCCACGTGATGGCAATGACAGGGTCGATGCCGATGACGTGCTCGCTGCGCTCAACGGGCTGTATCTGCTGATGACCGTCAGAAAATGCCGCGACTCCCTGGCGGTCAACGCTCTGCTCGATCAGGCCTGGGCCGATACCGGGCAGACGGTCGAAGTGCTGGTGACCCGTGCGCTCGACATGTACCGGACCAACCCGGCCGATCCGGTGGCGCGTGAACGGCTGGACGCGGGCATCAAGATGGCCGAAATCCGCTTCAATGCCGAATATGCCGATATCCTGCGCAGGGCCCGCGACGGCGCCGAACGCCGAACCGCGCAGGGCTAGCCAGGTTACAAGGGCTGTTCGAGCCGGGCGGCGAGAACGGTCAGGCCATCCCGGATAAAGACGGTATCGCCGGTGCTCATCCCCAGGGGGCCGAGCAGGGCGCGGACCTTTCCGCGCTCGTCCGCCAGCACCACGCCAATCGCCTCGAGCGGTGAGCGGTTGTCGGTGTTGGCAAACACCAGACATCCCGGATCAAAGCGCCGGTGCTCTGCCGGGGTGAGGGTCCATTGCATCTGGTTGGCGCCGAAGCGGTGGTCGAGATAGAGCGGCATGCCCTCGGGCACATGCGTCGGCAAGGGCGCGGCGTTGGCGGTCTTTTCCAGTGCCCTCGGCAGGATGCAGCGTTCGGCGCAGAGTGCCGGCGCAAACGCGGGATCGAGGCGCTGCGTGACGATTTCTCCAACGACGTCCAGCGCGGTGAGCGGCCCCGCCAACGGTCCGGAGGCGGGGGGCTGGGGGCGCTGCCAACCGCGCGTGATCGGGGCGGCGATGGTTCGCGATGCTCCCGGCGCGACAAAGGCGCCGTTGTTCCGGTCAGGCGGCGACACGAGCAGAGGGCCGTCCGGCGTATCGAAAATGGGGTCGATGCGAGGATCGGCGACAGGGCGCGCTTGCCCGTCGATGGCTGTTTCAAGCGCAGCCTTGCCATGGGCAACACAGCCGCCAAGGCTGAGATAGCCCGCAACACTGCCGGCGAGAACGACGCCGTCGAGAGAGCCGTCCGCCACGAGCGCCTGGGCGTTCCCGTCCCATCTGACCGGCCCTGACGCCTTGAGCCAGAGGTCGAGATCGGGCTGCCAGCCGCCCGAAACGATGAGGCGATCGCAGGCGATGGCCTCGTTTTCGGGCGTGCCGTTTTCGGCATTGGCCAGATGCACATTCAGCCCTTTGCCGCGCGCCTGTGCTACCGACCCGATCCCCATGCCCCAACCCAGCCGGTAGCCATAGGCCTTGCAGAATTCGATGAACCGGGTTTGCGGATCGATGCGCGGATCGCTGGTGCGCAGGATCGATTTGCCGCTGGCCGCGCCAAGCAGCGCCATGCGGTAGCCCACATTGGTCACCGAATGGATATGGGCGTTTTCTCCCGGCCATATGTTGTACCGTGCAGCCAGCCGCCACGCGGCGCTTGCCTCGGCCACACCCGGCAGCCTGTTGCCCGGAAAGATCGGCATGCGGCCGACCATTCCGGTGGCAAGAACGATGGTGTCCGCCTTTACCGACAGGCGTTCGGGCTGGGGCAGCCCGCTGGCCTTGTGAACGCGGACGGCCTCGATGGCCGAATTGGCAATATCGAAGGCCAGCGTGCCCAATGAAAGGGTGATGAGCCCGGACTCTCCGATCTGGCTGGCGAGGTCACCGATCATGTCCTCAGGGATCGGCTCGCCTTCCGCCTTGCCGAAAAACACCGACAATCCGCCAAGCGTTGCGTCCTTTTCGACAAGACAGACGCGCAGACCCTTGCGTGCGGCGGCAAGCGCCGCCGAAAGCCCGGCAACGCCCCCACCGACAATGGCGACATCGGCGGTGATGCGGCGGGTCGCTTCGGTATCGATCCAGCCGCCCGGCGCGGCAGATCCGGTGCTGTAGAGCAGGCCAAGCGTATCCTTGCGGCGCGGCAGGAAGCGGGCCAGCAGCGTTTTGGTGACGGTGCGGCGCGGGCCGACCGAGACAAACGATGCGCCATCGCTGGCCGGGCAGAGCGCCATGGGCATGGTAAGGTCCGGACGGTTCTCGTTTCCTTCCAGCACTATGGGTGGGGCGGTGTGCTCATCGAGCGCGATTACGTCCTCGCCGTAGCGTCCGGCTGTGTGAATACCGTTGGCCAGAAGGGCGGACAGAACCGTATCGCCTTCAAAGCCGCTCACCGGGCGTCCGTTGAGCCGGAACCGGATGGGACGGGTGCGGTCGATGACCGGGCGCGCAAATTCGGGCGGCAGGTCGCCGCCAAGGCGACAGCTTTCGCTCATTGGACACCCCCAGCAACGAGCCCGGGATGGAATTCGGCGACCTCGCGTCGCGGTTGCCGCAGATTGGTGCCATGGGCAACTGCCCATTCGGCCTCCACCCCGCTTGCCTGTTCCGCAATGATCCCCGCGATAAGCGGCGCCAGGATCAGATCGAGCGTTCCGAGCCCGGCGACAACGAAGATCTTGTCGCGTCGCGTGGGGCCGAGCACCGGCGCGCCATCATGGGAAAAAAGCCGCGTAAGGCTGGTCCGGGCGGCCAGGCGCGGGGCGGGGTCCAGCGACAGGCAATCTGCAATGCGATCCAGGGCCCTGCCATCGTCGTTGCGGGCCGCGGCGCGGATGGTGCCGTCGCCCGACTGGGCAAAGACGGTTCCTGTATCGAGATCGAAGCCGGCCCGGTATCGTCCAGGGCGCTGTGGGGCCGTCTCGATGCCGGCCCAATGTTCGATGCGCGCGAACTTGGAAATTTCATCGGCGTCCAGCCATTCCATAATGGCGGTATCATCGGCCAGGATCACCTGATCGATGGACGTGGTTCCGAACTGGGCGCTGCCATCGCGGCGAATCTTGAGCCCATCGAGGGAATTGAGCACCGCCACATTGGCTGCGGCAAGCCAGGACGGCGAGGCACGATAGAGGGCAGCGGCATCGATCAACCGGACATCACGCAGCCCCATGAAGGTGCCGTTGGCATCTTTTTCGATCGGATCGGCGGGATAGCGGAAGCCTTGGGCGCTATGGCGCATATGGCTCAGCGCCACGATCGCTTCGGCCGATCGCGCCAGGACGCGGATGTCTATCCGCTCACCGATGGTGGGCACGATGCGCGAGAGGCGCCGCAAGGCAGGCCGGGTGTGGTTCAAAAGGATCGACCAGGTTTCCGGTCGTGTAACAGGCGCAAATGACAGCGAGGGAAGGGCGCGCAGGGCGTAGGGATTGGCCGGTGGGCTGAGCAGCACAATTGCTCGTGAATGGTCAGACGCCAAAAGCCCTGCTAGAAGCCACGCAAAAGGGGAGGCGCCGACCACGGCAATGGTTTTGACTTGCTCGGTCATGTCCGTCCCGTCCGGCCCCTCACTCTGCGGTGCCGATCGGCGCCAAGGTGCGGCAAAGCGCGCTCCAATCGCTGACTGCAATCTGCACGAGTTTGGCCTATAGAAACGGCATCTCATTGGTTTTCAAGGGTTAGTCTCACACTTGTTCTGGATTTTCGCGATATTGCTGGTTGTGGCGAGCCTTGGCGCTTTGGCTTGGGGGCTGCGCACGCCGCCGCACGCCACAGGAACGGGCGAGAGCCCCGACGCGGCACGCGCCTTTTTCCGCCACCAGCTAGAGGGAATTGACCGCGATCTCGAAGCGGGCCGACTTTCGGCCGACGAAGCGACAGCAGCGCGGGCGGAACTGGCGCGCGAAGTGATGCTGCATGAAAAAGAGGGCGGGGCGCAAAAGAGCGGGCGCGGCGGCCGGATAATCATGCTTGCGAGTTTGCCGGTCGTCGCGGCAGCAAGCCTGGGACTTTACGCCTGGATCGGCCGCGCGGATTTGCCGGCCCTTCCGCTGGCCGAACGTGAACCGCCAACCCAGATATCGGCCAGCGATATCGAGGCGGCTGTGGCGACCGTGGAAGCACAGATGGAGCAGACGCCCGACGATGTGCGCGGATGGCTGGTCCTGGCCCCCATCTATATGGAACAGGGCCGTTTTGCCGAGGCCGCCAACGCCTGGCGCCGTATTATGGCGCTTGAGCCGCCGACGGCGGACCGGGAAACCAATCTGGCCGAAGCCCTGATACTGGGCAATGACGGCGTGGCCAGCGAGGAAGCGATGACGCTTTTGCGCAGCGCGGTGGAGGCGGACCCGATTCACGTCCGTTCGCGCTTCTATCTGGCTGGTCAATTGACCCAATCGGGTCAATATGAGGAGGCTGTGGCGCTCTGGGAAGAATTGCTGGGCCTTGCCACCGGCGAGGAGGCCTGGGTCGACACGGCGCGTTCGGGCCTGGTGGCCGCGCAGGCAGGGCTTGAGAGCGGAACATTGGGTCAGAGCGAGCCCGACGCAACAATGGACGTGATGATCCGCGGCATGGTCGACGGGCTCGCCGCCCGGCTGTACGACGAAGGCGGCAGCCCGGCCGAATGGATACAGCTGGTGCGCTCGCGCATCGAGCTGGATGGCGAGGATGCGGCGCTGGCCGACCTCGAACGCGGTCTTGCCGCACTTTCAGGGCAGGACAGGCTGGCGCTCGAGGATTTCGGGCGCGAAGCGGGATTGATGGAGTAAGCCAATGGCGTGGACACGCAAACAGAAACGCCTCGGCGTCATTGCCGGCCTCGGTGTCATTCTTGCGCTGGCGGCGGGGCTGATCCTGACCGCGCTGCGCGACCAGATCGTGTTTTTCTATTCCCCCACCGAGATTGCCGAGGCGGGCATAGCGCCGGGAACGCCGATCCGGCTGGGAGGGCTTGTGCTCGAGGGCAGCTGGCAACAGGATGGTGAGAACAACGTGTTTGTCGTCCATGACGGCGCCGGCGAGATGACCGCGCACTATACCGGCATTCTGCCCGACCTGTTCCGGGAAGGGCAGGGTGTTGTGGCCGAGGGCAGCGTGCAGGCCGACGGCACCTTCCTGGCCACCAATGTGCTCGCCAAGCATGACGAAACCTACATGCCCCGTGAAGTGGCCGACTCGCTACGCGAGCAAGGCGTCTGGCAGGGCGAGGAAGGATAGCGCAGCGTGACCATCGAACTGGGACATTTCGCCTTCGTTCTGGCCTTCGTTCTGGCCATCGTCCAGGCCGGGGCCGGCTTTGCGTTCTGGCGCGGCAGCGCGTTGGCGCAACGGTTCGTTTCGCAGGCGGCGATATTGCAGTTCGCGCTTGTCGGGTTGGCCTTCGCAGCGCTGGTTTCAGCGTTCGCCGTTGATGATTTTTCGGTGCGGCTGGTGGTTGAGCACTCCCATTCGCTCCAACCCATGCTCTACAAGATCACCAGCACCTGGGGGAACCACGAAGGTTCCATGCTGCTGTTTGTTTTCATCCTGACCCTGTTCGGGGCGGCGGTGGCGGCGTTCGGGCGCAATCTGCCCGATGACCTGAAAACGCTGGTGCTCTCCAATCAGGGACTCATGGTCGCCGCGTTTTCCGGCTTTGTGCTGTTTACCTCGAACCCGTTCTGGCGACTGGATCCGGCGCCGTTCAATGGCACCGAACTCAATCCCGTGCTCCAGGATATCGGCCTGGCCATCCACCCCCCGCTGCTCTATCTGGGCTATGTCGGGTTCTCGATCTGCTTTTCCTTTGCGGTGGCCGCCCTGGTTTCCGGGCGGATCGATGCGGCCTGGGCCCGCTGGGTGCGGCCATGGACGCTGGCCAGCTGGTCGTTTCTGACGCTCGGGATCGCCATGGGCTCGTACTGGGCCTATTACGAGCTTGGTTGGGGCGGCTGGTGGTTCTGGGATCCGGTGGAAAACGCCAGTTTCATGCCCTGGCTGGCCGGAACGGCGCTGCTCCATTCAGCCATCGTCATGGAAAAGCGCAACGCGCTGAAGATCTGGACGATCTTTCTGGCCATTATCACGTTTTCACTGAGCCTGCTCGGCACGTTCCTCGTGCGCTCGGGCATCCTGACCTCGGTACATTCGTTCGCTTCGGACCCAACGCGCGGCATTATCATCCTGGCCATGCTGGCGGCCTTTATCGGCGGCGCGTTCGCGCTGTTTGCGCTGCGCGCTTCCACATTGCGCCATGGTGGCCTGTTTGCGCCGATCAGCCGCGAAGGCGCTTTGATCCTCAACAATCTGTTTCTTTCGGCGGCTACGGCGGGCGTTCTGATCGGGACGCTTTATCCGCTGGTCCTCGAAGCCCTGACCGGCGCGCGAATTACCGTTGGCGCCCCGTTCTTCGATCTGACGTTCGGGGCGCTGATGGTGCCGTTGTTGTTGCTGATCCCGTTCGGCCCGTTCCTCGCCTGGAAGAGGGGCGATCTGGTTGCCGTGGGCCAAAGGCTTTTTGCGGCGATGATCGCGACACTGGTCCTTACGCTTCTGGTCTTCGGCTTTATGGGCTTTCCGATTTCTCTCGCTCCCATCGGGCTGGGCATCGGCATCTGGGTCATGGTCGGCGCCATTGCCGAACTGGCCGAGCGAGCCGCCATCGGCAAGACGAAATGGGCACAGAGCTGGCAGCGGCTCAAGGGGCTGCCCAAGACCGCATGGTCGACGGCTATCGCCCATTTCGGCGTGGGGGTTTCGGTGATCGGCATTGTCTGCGCCACGGCGTTCCAGACTGAGATCGTCACTTCGATGCAGGCCGGGGAAGCCGTCGATATCGCAGGGTATTCAATCTCCTATCAGGGTGAAACTCACATCGAAGGCCCGAACTTTTCCGCCGACCGGGGCGCTTTCCTGATCGACGCGCCCTGGGGCCGTGACAGGCAATTGACCTCCGAGCGCCGCGTTTACGCGGTGAGCGGCACGCCGACCACCGAGGCAGGGATCGCCACCTACGGTTTCAGCCAGATGTATGTGCAGTTCGGCGAGCGCTTCGGCGAGGATGGTCGGGTCGTGCGCCTGTGGCACAAGCCGTTCGTGCTGTTGATCTGGCTGGGCACCGCTCTGATGGCGGGGGCTGGCTTTCTGTCCCTGAGCGATCGGCGCATGCGGATCGGCGCGCCCGCCAAGTCCAAAGCCAAGCAAGCGGAGGCGGGGCAGTGAAGCGCCTGATCTTGGCTCTTTCGGTATTGCTGGCATTGATGCTGCCCATGACGGCAAGCGCAGTGCAACCCGACGAAGTGCTCGACAATCCCGTTCTCGAACAGCGGGCGCGGTCGATATCGGGCAATCTGCGCTGCCTTGTGTGCCAGAACCAGTCCATCGACGATTCCGACGCCGAACTGGCGCGCGACCTGCGGTTGTTGGTGCGCGAGAGGCTGGTGGCGGGTGATACCGATACCGAGGTCTATGATTTCGTCGTCGCGCGCTACGGGGAATTCGTACTGCTCAATCCGGTCTTTGGGGGGCACACGGTCTTTCTCTGGGTGGCCACACCCATTCTGCTGGGCAGTGGACTGATCGTTCTGGCCATCTGGGCCGTTCGCCGCCGCAAGACCGTAACAGGCAAGCCCGGTCTATCCTCCGAGGAAGAAAAGGCGCTCGAAAGACTGCGCAAGAGTTAGGGGTAGGACCTGGATTTACCGCACTGCGGAAACCCAAACCTTACGCGCGCTTGTGCTTGGTGACGGCCTCTGCCATCAAAAGGCAGGGAGCCTGCCATATGAATTTCGACATTGCTCAAGTCTTGCCGGACGGCCTTTCCTTGTGGGTCGCGCTGACGCTGGTTGCCGTCAGTTTCGTCGCGTCGATGATAACCGCCTTGTTCTCACTGGGCGGCGGTATTGCAATGCTGGCGACGCTCGGGTTGTTTTTTCCGCCAGCCGTAGTCGTTCCCGTCCATGGTCTGGTTCAGCTTGGCTCCAATGGCGGCCGCGCCGTCGTCCAGCGCGCCCATATCCAGTGGCGTCTGATGGTCTGGTTCGGCGCGGGAAGCGTGCTGGGCATCGTTCTGGGTGGGAGTCTTGCGGTGTCGATCCCCGAAGCGCTGTTCCAGGCGGTGATCGGGCTGTTCATCCTCTATTGCGTGTGGGTGCCCCAACCGCGCGTGACGGGACGCGGACCTGTTGCCGACTTTGCAGCGGGCACGATCATTGGCGGGATCGGCATGTTCGTCGGCGCCGTGGGGCCGCTGGTCGCCAATTTCCTGCGCAAGCTCGATGACCGCCGACAATTGATCGCGACCCAGGCGAGCCTGATGACGCTCAACAACACTGCCAAGGCGATCACCTTTACTCTTTTCGGCTTTGCGTTCGCGCAATACCTCCCCTTGGTCCTTGCCATGATCCTGACCGGTTTTCTGGGGACGATCATCGGCAGTCGCATCCTGGACAAGGTATCCGAGGTTACTTTCCGCAGGGGGTTCAAGTTGATTTTGACGCTGATGGCGCTCGAAATGCTCAGGCAGGCGATATGGGGCTAGTGCGCTTGATCGGAACGGCTTTCAGTCACGATTTGGCCCACTCCATTACCAAGATTTAATCTGCATGCAACTGTGCGGAAACCTCGCGCGTATTACATAGACGCCAACAGCAGAAATGAACTGCGTGTAACAGAGAGGATTTTTCCAATATGTCCAACATGCTTTCTACGCCGAAGCGCAAGTGGGTCGCCGCGTCTGCAATGGCAATGATTGTCGCGGCAGGTACGCTTGGCGCCGGCTTCGTCAACACCCAGCCCGCAATTGCCCAGCAGGTGGGAACCAATGTCGGCTCGCCCCCCATGACCGGCTTTGCCGATCTGGTAGAGTCGGTTTCGCCGGCAGTCGTGTCTGTGCAGGTCAGCTCCGAGGTTCCTGTCCAGCAGGTCCAGCGTGGCCCCAACTTCCAGTTCGAATTCCCCGACCTGCCTGAAGATCATCCGCTGCGCCGCTTCTTCGAGCAGTTCGAAGAACCCTTCAATGCTCCGAACCCTGAGCGCCCCAACCGCCCGCGCGAATTCATGCAGGCCGTGGGATCTGGCTTCATCATCTCGGCGGACGGCTACATCGTGACCAACAATCACGTCGTACAGGACGCCACCGAAGTGACCGTGCTGCTTGAGGACGACAGCGAGTTGGCTGTCGACATCATCGGCACCGATCCGCGCACCGATCTGGCGCTGCTCAAGGTTCGCGAAGAGCGCAATGATCTGCCCTTCGTCGAATTTGCCACCGATGAGGCCCGTGTCGGGGACTGGGTGGTCGCCGTTGGTAACCCGTTCGGTCTTGGCGGCACGGTAACGGCTGGTATCGTTTCGGCCCGTGGCCGTGACATCAACGCCTCCTATTACGACGATTTCCTTCAGATCGATGCTGCGGTGAACCGCGGCAATTCGGGCGGCCCCTCGTTCAATACCGAAGGTCGGGTGGTTGGCGTCAACACCGCCATCTTCTCGCCCTCGGGCGGCAATGTCGGTATTGCGTTCGCCATTCCGGCCTCGCTTGCACAGAGCGTGATTTCCCAGCTCCAGGAGACGGGCTTTGTGACCCGCGGCTTCCTGGGTGTGTCGCTTCAGGACCTCAATGACGATCTGGCGGATGCGCTCGGCCTCGCCAACTCCAACGGTGCGCTGGTTACCCAGCCCATCGAAGGCGCACCGGCTGCTGCTGCCGGTGTCGAATCCGGCGACGTCATCGTCTCGGTCAACGGCGAGGGTGTAAACACGGCACGCGAGCTTTCGCGGTTGATTTCCCAGCAGTCGCCGGGCTCCGACGTCAAGCTCGGTATCATTCGCGATGGCGAGGAACTCGACATCACAGTGACCCTCGATCGTCTCGAGGAAGACGAAGAAGCCGCTCCGACGCCCCAGGCTCCGGCGGAAGAAGCCGAACCCGAAACAACAAGCTCGTCGATCGGAGTGACGGTGATCCCCAATGAAGACGGAGACGGGTTGGTGGTCGATTCCATCGAAGCCGACAGTGTGGCGGCCTCTCGCGGTCTGATGCCCGGTGACGTGATCGAGCAGGCCAATGGCGGTGCGGTGTCCTCGCCTGAGGACTTCGAAGCTGCCATCGACGCTGCCCGGAGCGAGGGCAAGTCCGCGGTCTCCCTGCGAGTGTCTCGCGACGGCGTGGTTCGCTTCGTGGGCGTCCCGCTTGAGATCGAAGAGTAAGAACCGATGGGATCGGCCCTCTGTGGGCCGGTCCCTTTTTCGGGGGCGTTCAGTGAAGATATTGCTTATCGAAGATGACCGCGAAGCGGCGTCCTACCTTATTCAGGCCCTCGATGAATGCGGCCACGTCACCCACCATGCCAGCGACGGCGAGACCGGTTTCGCCATGGCGTCGGGCATGGAATATGATGTCTTGATCATCGACCGCATGCTGCCCCGCCGCGACGGCCTTTCGATCATAGAATCCCTTCGGGCCGAGGACGACAACACACCGGTCCTTATCCTGTCGGCGCTTGGAGAGGTCGACGATCGCGTCACCGGCTTGCGCGCCGGTGGTGACGATTATCTCGTCAAACCCTACGCTTTTTCCGAACTTCTCGCCCGCATCGAGGTCATGGCGCGCCGGTCTGCTCCGAGCGAGGCAGCCACTTCATATCAGGTGGGAGATCTGACGCTGGATCGTTTGTCGCGCAAGGTCGAGCGGGCAAACGAAACCATTCTCCTCCAGCCGCGCGAATTCCGCCTGCTCGAATATCTCATGAAGAACGCCGGCCGGGTCGTGACCCGGACCATGCTGCTCGAAAATGTCTGGGACTACCACTTCGATCCCCAGACCAATGTGATCGACGTGCATATGTCGCGGCTGCGCGGCAAGGTGGATAAGGGTCATCAACGCCAGCTGCTGCAGACCGTGCGCGGCGCCGGATACATGATCCGTGACTGACACGGCCCCCCGGACTTTTCGATTGCGCTCGCTGTGGCGGACCACCACGGTCCGGCTCACGGCGATGTTCATCGCGATCTTTGTGGGCTTTGCCATCGTGCTTTTGGGGCTGATTGCCTATCAGAGCGCCATCCAGATCCAGCGCGAGCAACTGCGCGATGTCGAGCGTGAGATCGTCCAGATACGTCTTCTGGCCAACCAGTCGGGCGTGCGCGCCGTGGCCTTTGCCGTCCAGAGGCTGGCCGACAGGCCAGGGCCGGGCATCTATTATCTTGGCGATCCTACCGGCGTCATGATCGCCGGCAATGTCACGGACTTTCCAGCGGTCGTCCTTGCCGAGCCTGGGCGTTACGAGCTCAATTACGAGCGTGGCCGGGAAATCTATGGCGGGCCCGAAGACGAGGTGCAGACGAGCGGTACGGCCATCGTGGAATCGCTCGAACTGCCCAACGGCCTGCGGCTGATCATCGGTCGGGATGTGGGAGAGCGGCGCGGGTTCAATGCCATTATCCTGCGGACGTTTTTCGGGGGCGTCATCGGAATCATTTTGCTTTCGGTTCTCGCCGGCGGACTGACGGCCCGCTATGTGCTGCGCCGCATTGACGCCATTACCGGGACGTCCAACAAGATCATGTCGGGCAATCTGTCCGAGCGCGTTCCGGTAACCGGCCGCAATGACGAGTTCGATGCCGTGGCCACGAGCCTTAACGCAATGCTCGAGCGCATCGAGCGGCTTATGGTGGGCCTCAAGGAAGTGACCGACAACGTTGCCCACGACCTCAAGACCCCGCTGACCCGCCTGCGCAACAAGGCCGAGGCGGCGCTGCGCAATCCCGATCCGGAGGCGCGGCGGGTGGCGCTCGAAACCACCATCGCCGAATCCGATCAGCTTATCCGCACCTTCAACGCGCTGCTGCTTATTGCGCGGGCTGAAGCGGGCACCTCGACCGGAGCCTTCTCCGACATAGATCTCAGTGAAGTGGTCGCCGATGTGGCTGAGCTCTATACGCCGGTGGCCGAAGACGCCGGCATGACGCTGGAAACCTCCATCGCCTCGGGAATCAGACTCGATGCGAACCGCGAACTTATCGGTCAAGCCCTTGTGAACCTTGTCGAAAACGCCATAAAGTACGGTCAGAGTTCCGAAGGCGGCAGGATAGCCATTTCTGCACGACGGGAAGCGGGGAGGATCGTCATTGAAGTCGCTGACAAGGGCCCCGGCATTCCCGAGGCGGACCGCACACGGGTCTTCGAGCGTTTCGCGCGACTGGAAGCCAGTCGCACCGAGCCGGGAGCGGGGCTGGGCCTGGCGTTGGTTTCGGCCGTCGTTCGTCTGCACAGGGGCGACATTCGGTTCGAGGACAACGGTCCTGGCGCAAGAGCCGTCATTACCTTCCCCGCGCCGTAAGGCGATTTTGTCATGACCGCACTGGGGCTGCAATTGCGCGCGCTCGATGGCGCGCCCGGAAGCTCGGCGTTGCCGGACGATTTGGTTGAAGCGCTGACTCAGAGCGAGCGTGCTGCTTTCCAAAGCGTTGCAGGCACCCTGGGACCGGTTTTTTCAACCGCGCCATATCTGCGCGACCTCGCGATCCGCCATGCTCAATGGTTTGCCGGAGTTTTAGAGCTCGAGCCGGAAACCGCCTTTTCCGAATTGATTGCCGACATGACATCGGCGGGATCGTGTGAAGCCGAGAGCGAATTGGCCCAGCGCTTGCGGATCGGCAAGGCGCGCGGGGCGCTGCTCTCTGCGGTTGCCGAAATCGGTGGTGTCTGGACCGCGCGGGAAACCACGCGCTGCATGTCCGATCTTGCCGATGCCGCGCTCGAAGCGGCGCTCGATTTTCTGATGGCAGAGGCTGCGCGTGAGGGGAAGCTGGTCCAGCCGGTCGAACAGGCCCGCGCCGCCAATTCGGGTCTGGCGATCTTTGCGCTGGGCAAGCATGGCGGGCAGGAGCTGAACTACTCCTCTGACATCGACATCGTGGCATTCTACGATCCCATGGTGGCGGTGCTGCCCGACGATGCCGATCACAACAAATTCTACGTCCGGATCATCCGCCGCCTGGTCTCGATCATGCAGGACCGCACCGCCGATGGGTATGTCTTCCGCACCGATGTGCGCCTGCGCCCCGACCCCGGCTCGACCCCGGTGGCCATCTCGTTTGATGCGGCGTTGGGCTACTATGAATCGCGTGGCCAGAACTGGGAGCGGGCGGCCTGGATCAAGGCGCGGCCCTGCGCGGGCGATATCGGGGTGGGCAATCAGTTCCTAAAGGAACTGGCGCCATTCATCTGGCGCAAGCACCTCGATTTCGCCATGATCGCCGACATTCAGGCCATGAAGCGCCAGATCAACATTCACCGCAAGGTCGGTGAACAGCGCGTGCTCGGCCATAACGTCAAACTGGGGCGCGGCGGCATTCGCGAGATCGAATTTTTTGTCCAGACCCAGCAATTGATCGCCGGCGGCCGCGATCCCGACTTGCGCGTGCGACCCACCGTCAAGGCCCTGGCGGCACTGGTCGCGGGCCAATGGATCAGCGCCGCGGCGGCAGACGACCTCGAAGAAACCTATTGGTTCCTGCGGGCGGTCGAAAACCGGCTCCAGATGCTGCGCGACGAGCAGACCCATGTAATGCCGGAGACCGAAGAGGGTGTCGGCGAAATCGCACTGCTCATGGGGTGCGAAACCCGCGAGGCGTTCGAGGCCGATTATCGCGCCGCGCTGGCGCGCGTATCGGACTATTACGCCGAACTGTTTTCCGAGGGTGAAAGTCTTTCGGGCGAGTTGGGCAATCTGGTCTTTACCGGCTCTGACGATGATCCCGATACGCTCGAAACACTCGCAAATCTGGGGTTTTCCGATCCAGCAGCAGTTTCAGCCACCATCCGCAAATGGCACTATGGCGGCTATGCCGCGACCCGCGCCTCAAAGGCGCGCGAGCATTTGACCGAGCTGATTCCGGGGCTGCTCAAGACCTTCGCCGACAGCGGCAACGCCGACATCGCCTTTGCCCGGTTCAATGACTTTCTCACCCGCCTGCCGGCCGGCGTGCAGATGTTTGCGCTGCTGCGCAACCACGCTCATCTGCGCCAATTGCTGCTCGATTTCATGTCGTCTGCTCCCCGTTTGGCCGAAGCCGTGATCCACCGGGCCCATGTGGTGGACGGACTGATCGATCCGCACTTTGCCGGAGATATCGCAACCTCGGATTCGCTTGTGGCGAGTGTCGATGCGTTTCTGGCCGAGGCCCGCAGCTTTGAAGATCTCATCGACCGGGCGCGCATCATCGGCCAGGAACAGAAATTCCTTATCGCCGCCGGGCTGGTAGGAGGAGCGCTGTCCGCGCAGCAGGCCGGACGCCAGTTCACAGCGCTCGCCGAAACGCTGCTGGCGCGCCTGTTTGCCGCTGTGCGTGAAAATTTTGCGCAGCGTCACGGCACGGTCCCTGGCGCGCGGGTCGGACTGCTCGGTTTCGGCAAGATGGCCAGCCGGGAGATGACGCTGACCTCCGATCTCGACTTCATCCTGCTCTACGATGTGCCTGAAGGGACAACGGGTTCGGATGGCGGGCGCGAACTGGACGTCGCCACCTATTTCACGCGCCTTACCCAGAGGCTGGTTGCCGCCATTTCCGCGCCGACGGCCGAGGGCGTGCTTTACGAGGCCGATATGCGGCTGCGCCCGTCGGGCAATGCCGGACCGCTCGCCACGAGTCTCAAGCGCTTCCGAACCTACCAGAGCGATGAGGCCTGGACCTGGGAGCACCTGGCGCTGACTCGTGCCCGCGTGGCCATCGGTGACGTGGGGCTGGCCGAAACCGTCGATGCCGAGATCGCCCGCATCATGGCGCTGCCGCGCGACCGGTCAAAGATCGTCGGCGACGTGCTAGATATGCGGGCCTTGATGGCCAGGGAGCGCCCGCCCCGACACCCGTTCGACCTCAAATTGCACGATGGCGGACTGGTCGATCTCGAGTTCATCGCCCAGACAGCGCAATTGCTCGAAGGGGCCAAGCTCGAAGTGCCACAGGCGCCGCCGGCCAAAGTGCTGTTGCGGCTGGCCGAAACGGGCATCCTGCCGCAAGGCGAACGTCTTGCGGAAATCCATGCGACCTATGCGACGATCCTGCAATTGATGAGCGCGTGCCTCGTTGATCCGCTCAAGGACGAGGGGTGGACGCCCGCTTTTCGCGAGTTGGTGGCGCGGCGGGCCAATTATCCGGACTTTTCCAGGCTGGAAGCCGATATCGGGGCGATGCGTGCCGAGGTGGGCGAGGCGGCAGCGCAGTTCTACCAAACAATGCGGGGCTAAGCCGCCCGCGCTGCGGCGATGGGGGTCGGAAGCCGGTCCTGGGTGGGCGGTGCCATAGGCAGTGAAATTGCCACTGTGGTCCCAACCCCTTCAAGCGAGTCGATGGCCAATCGCCCGCCGCTCTGTTCGGCGACGGCGCGCGCCATCGCGATGCCGAGTCCCACGCCGTCATGATCGCGCGCGAAGGCTGCATCCGGTAGCGCGAAGGGTTGGGAAAGTCTGCTCATTTGCTCCGCGCTCATCCCGATGCCTGTATCGGTCACCTCAAGCACGACGCCATTATCCGCCGGCCAGGCGGCGACCCGGATCATGCCGCCAGCCGGTGTGAACCGCAGTGCGTTCTCGACGAGGTTGGCCAGCATGAGATCGAGGTAATGGCGGTCGGCGGAAAGCCATCCCCGGGTCCGCCGCGCCACCTCCAGCCGGATGCCTGCCTTGGCGGCGCGACCGGCAAAACGGACCGAACAGCCCGAAAGCAGATCATCGATTGCGATGGAGTCTTTTTTCAGCGTCTTGCGACCGCCTTCGAGTTCGGCAAATTCTAGGATTTCCCCAAAAGAGGTCAGCAGTTTTTCGCCGGCGCATTTGATGTCGGCGACGTAGGATTGATATTTGGCGTCGCCCAACGGCCCGAATGTCTCCAGCGCGATCATGTCGGCAAAGCCGATGATGTGGTTGAGGGGCGTGCGAATTTCGTGGGAGAGATGGGCCAGAAAGCTGGTCTTGGCGCGGCTCGATGCTTCCGCCTTGATCTTTTCCTCGTGATAGCGCCGTGCCAACAGGCGCTGTTCTTCGCGGATCGATCCCAGAAGGCGATCGGCTGCCTTGCGTTCGGTAATGTCGGTCACGATCGTAACGAAGCCGCCGGACGGGCAGGGCCGTTCGTCCAGCATCACCACCGAGCCGTCTTCCCGCACCACCTCGACAACGCGCTGACGTGCTGTATCGAGGACCGGCCTTGCGGAAATCTCGCCCGAGATCGTCTTGCTGATATCGGAATAGCATATTCCGGGCGCCGTCGCGGCCGGATCAAGCCGCAAGAGACGTGTAAAGGCGGGATTGGTGCAAACAAGCCGTCCGTCCTCGGACCAATGCGCAAGCCCGTAGGGAACGGCCTCGATGGCCGGAAGCATGGCGGTGCGCCGTCGCGATGCCTTGCGCGCTGAATGCCTGATCGCGATGATACCGAACAACAAGGCCATAAGGATCCATCCATGGCGCCAGGCGAGATCCTCCAGAATTGAGAGCTTCGGCACGAACACGGCCAGGTTTCCGCCGTTGTCGGACAAGGTTGTCGTCGCCTGCACGTAGTGGTCCGGCGAAAGCGGGAACGCCGCATCCAGTTGAGGTGCGGAGCTGAACAATACCTCCCCGGTCCTGGCCAGCACGGCAAAATGTGTGCCGTCCGAAAGGGCTGGCGGGATGGTTGGGCTGGCCGTGGAGAACTGTCCGGGTTCTATTTGGGCCGCCGCCAGGGCGGCGACCAGTTGGGCGCGTTCTTCAAGTTCTGCGTGGGAGCGGGCGATGTCGTTGCCAACGAAAAAGCCGGCCGAAGCCAGAGTGGCGACCAGGACGAGGAGCACTGGAGCGGGGAAGCTGCTGGCCGAAGCGCGCTGAAAGACGCCGCCTGCGGTGCCCCCGAATCCCTTATCGCTGACGCCGGATGACTCCGCCGAACCCATGCCCGATCAACCGCATTCCAGCGGCTGCCCCAACCAATTCCATGATGCTAAGACTTTGAATCGGTTGAATGACTCTTGTCCATAGGCATTTTTTGCCGGTGTTTGATCCGGCCAAAATTGTTGAGTCGGCAGAGTCACTTAGGGCCGAGAAAAATATTTCCGCTTTGTTAAGGATTGCGCCGCGCCGAGCATATGTCATCGAAGAGACATGCGACTCGTCCTCAAGGCTGCTATTCTGTCCGGCTTGCCTGGCCGGTTTTATCGGGTGTCGGATTCGCCGGCGCGAAATCGTCCTTATGCCGGCCAATGCTTGACGAAGCTCGGAATTGAATTTATCAAGTATTAGCTTGCTAAATTAATATCGCTATTTCCGTTCGCGCATGTGGGAAGGCGCGGGCGGTGATGCCTGTCCTCTTCCCTTCTGGTTGTCCGATGTTCCGTTGGTTTGAAAATCTGCTCAATCCCTATCCGCCCGATGCGCCCTCGCAGCCGCCAAAATCGCTATTGGCCTTCTGCCTGCACTACATGGATGGCGTAAAGCTGCCGCTGATTGCCATGGCGGTGCTCTCGACGCTCGTTGCGCTGGCCGAGATCGCCCTGTTCGGGTTTCTGGGCAATGTCATTGACTGGCTTTCAGCCGCGGACAAAGAAACATTTCTGGCCGACGAGGGCCCGATGCTGTTCTGGATGAGCCTGTTCGTGCTGCTGGTCGTGCCGACGCTGGTGCTGATCTCCAACCTGATTATCCACCAGACGCTTCTGGGCAATTTCCCCCAGAGAATCCGCTGGATGGCGCACCGCTATCTCATCCGCCAATCGATGAGCTATTTCCAGGACGAGTTTGCCGGCCGCATTGCCACCAAAGTGATGCAGACGGCGCTGGCCGTTCGCGAAACGGTGATGAAGCTGCTCGATGTCTTGAACTATGTCATCGTCTATTTCATCGGCGCCGTCGTGCTGGCGGCCATGAACAATGTCTGGCTGGCATTGCCCTTTGTCGTCTGGGTGGTCGCCTATGTCCTGCTGCTCCGCCATTACGTGCCCAAACTGGGCAAGATTTCCGAGCTTCAGGCCGACGCGCGCTCGATGATGACCGGACGGATCGTCGACAGCTACACAAACATCGCAACGGTCAAGCTGTTCTCTCATTCGAGCCGGGAGGAAACCTATGCCAAGCAAGCCATGGATGAGTTCCTCGACACCGTCCATGGTCAGATGCGCTATGTGACGATCCTCAACCAGGGCATTACCATCCTCAACGGCTTGCTGCTGTTTGCCGTCGGCTTTGTCGGCATCTGGCTCTGGCTCGATGATCTGGTAAGCGCCGGCGCCGTTGCGGCGGCCGCCGCCATCGTTTTGCGGTTCCAGGGCATGAGCCAGTGGATCATGTGGGAAATGTCGGCGCTTTTTGAGAACATCGGCACTGTGCGCGATGGCATCAATTCGCTCTCGCTGCCCTCAATCGTTGCCGACGAGCCCGATGCGCCGAGACTGGAGCGGGTGAAGGGTGACATCGTATTCAAGGACGTGGCGTTCAACTACGGCAAGAAGGGTGAAGATGCATCCTCCAAGGTCATCGAGGGCCTGAACCTGCACATCCGCGCTGGCGAAAAGATCGGCCTGGTCGGCCGCTCGGGTGCGGGCAAGTCGACCATCGTCAATCTTTTGCTGCGGTTTTACGATCGCCAGAGCGGGCACGTTTTCATCGATGGCACCGATGTCGCCACGGTGGCCCAGGATTCACTGCGCGCAAATATCGGGGTCGTGACCCAGGACACCTCGCTCCTGCACCGTTCGGTAGCCGACAACATCAAATATGGCCGTCCTGACGCCACCGATGAGGACATGATAGCCGCGGCGCGTCAGGCCGAAGCGCACGATTTCATCCTGTCGTTGGTCGACGCAAAGGGTCGCAAAGGTTACGACGCCCATGTGGGCGAGCGCGGCGTCAAGCTCTCGGGCGGCCAGCGTCAGCGCATCGCCATTGCCCGGGTACTGCTCAAGGATGCCCCGATCCTTGTGCTCGATGAAGCCACGTCTGCGCTCGACTCAGAGGTGGAGGCGGCAATTCAGGGCCAGCTCGACATGCTCATGGAAGGCAAGACGGTCATCGCCATCGCCCACCGGCTCTCGACCATCGCGGCCATGGACAGGCTTATCATCCTCGAAGAGGGCAGGGTGGTGGAACAAGGCACCCATGCCGAGCTTGTGGAAATGGGCGGCACCTATGCCCGCCTATGGGCACGCCAGTCCGGCGGGTTCATCGACGCGGATGCCGAGGAGGTCGCCGCGCAATAACGAAAGACGGGAAGGCTGGCGGCGGCAGAAGGTGATGTCTAAGATATATCTTGACATAATCTCCCGCCGGCACCATTTATCGATACATGACGCAAGAAACCCTCAGCCTTCCGGCCCGAATCTCCAAAATTTTCGAAACCTGGATCAAGCCCTTCGAGCAAAAGGGCGACATCCAGCCGCCCGACACCATCTGGGCGTTCCTGTGGTACTATGTCCGCCAGGCCAAGGCACCCTATCTTGCGGTCCTGCTGTTTACCGGCCTCACCTCGTTGTTCGAGGCGCTGTTCTTTTTCTATATGGGCCGGCTTATCGACCTGCTCGAAAGCACCGATGCAACCGGCGGTTGGGCCGGACTGATTTCCGCCCACGGCACCGAACTTGCCATCATGCTGGCCGTTGTCGTGATCGGGCGCTTTGCTGCCCCCTCGCTCCAGGCGCTGGTCGAGGAACAGACCATAGGCCGGGGATTCAACACCATGGTGCGCTGGCAGACATATGCCTACGTGTCGCGCCAGTCGATCCGCTTCTTCAACGATGATTTTGCCGGACGGCTGGTCACCAAGGTGTCTCAGGCCGCCCAATCGCTCAACGATTTCGTCTCCAGCGTCATTCAGATCGGCTGGGCGCTGACCATTTTTGCCGGCACGACTATTTTTCTGTTCGCCCAGCTCGACTGGCGCATGGCGGCACTGGTCGTGATCTGGATCGCGGCGATTCTCTTGATGGCCCGTTATTATGTGCCTCGCATGCGCGCCCGCGCCGCCGAAAATGCCGAAAACGCCTCGGTGCTCAACGGCCGCATCACCGACAGCTTTGCCAACGTTCAGACCTTGCGCCTGTTCGGAAATGCCGAGGACAACGATACCTACGTCAAAAGGGGTTTTGAGCGCTTCCTCGATTCCGCGACGCGGCTGGCCCGTCTCGTCACGGGCATGCGGGCCTCGATGGGCCTTCTCAGCACCGTGATGATCATGGCTTTCGGCTGGCTGGCCATCCAGCTCTGGACGACGAACGCCATCACCGTGGGCGCTATCGCCTTCACGCTCAGCCTTGTGCTACGCCTCAACATGATGCAGGGGCGCCTCATGGGGCAGCTCAACGGCATGATGCGCCATTTCGGCGTAGCCCAGAATGCGATGGAAACCATCGCCCAGCCCCTCGAATTGACCGACGCGCCCGATGCTAAGCCGCTCAAGGTCACCGGGGCTGGGATCAAATTCGAAAATGTCAGATTTCACTACGGCCGCGACAAGGGCATCATCGAGGGCGTCGATCTCGATGTTCGCCCCGGCGAAAAGATTGGGCTGGTCGGCCATTCGGGCGCCGGCAAATCCACGCTCGTCAATCTGCTGCTGCGCTTTTACGACCTCGAGAGCGGCCGCATCCTGATCGATGGGCAGGATATTTCCACCGTTACCCAGGAATCGCTGCGCGCCAATATCGGGGTTGTGACCCAGGACACGGCCCTGCTGCACCGTTCAGTCAAGGCCAATATCCTGTTCGGCAAGTCCGGCGCGAGCGAAGAGGAAATGGTTGCCGCTGCAAAAAGCGCCGAGGCCCATGAGTTCATCATGGACTTAAAGGACAGCCGTGGCCGCGCGGACTATAACGCGCAGGTAGGCGAGCGCGGGGTCAAGCTTTCCGGCGGTCAGCGCCAGCGCGTTGCCATCGCCCGTGTGCTGCTCAAGAACGCCCCCATCCTTGTGCTCGACGAAGCAACATCCGCGCTCGATAGCGAGGTGGAGGCGGCCATTCAGAGCCAGCTCGACAAGCTTATGGACGGCAAGACGGTGATCGCCATAGCCCATCGCCTCTCGACCATTGCCGCCATGGACCGGCTGGTCATCCTCGATCATGGCCGCATCGTCGAGGAGGGCACCCATGATGCGCTTCTGGCGCGGGGTGGTCACTATGCCCGGCTCTGGGAGCGTCAGTCCGGCGGCTTCCTCGATCTCAGGGACGAGGCGGCTGAGTGATTAGAGCCTGTCATGTTGAAATGGAAACACCTGTGCCCCGACGCCCGAACGGGCTTATGAGATGGCCGGCATCGCATGCGCCCGCTCGAACCCCGGATGCATCCGGTGGACGACAACACAGGTGCTTCCATTTCAACATGACAGGCTCTAAAGCCAGCGGCGAGTCTTTGTCAGAAACGTTTCGTAATCCGTCCCGAACTTACCCGTGAGATAGGCCTCTTCGCGCCGAACCACCACGCGATCGAGGACGAACCACAAGACCGGCAGCGCGATAAGGGTCCATTCCAGCGCAAAGAGAAGACCGATGCCGGTAAAACTCAGCAGGAAGCCGACATACATCGGATTGCGCGTGAACCTGTAGGGGCCATGCGCAACGATGGTCGTTGTGGGTTTGAAAGGTTCCGGATTGGTCCCTGCGGCTTTGAACAGCCTGAACGCCCAGATATCGAGCGTGAGCCCTGCGACAAGCAGCATCCCGCCCACCAGCGTTTGCAGCGAAAACAGCGCCGGAGGGGCCAGAAACCGGATCGGCACCACAAATTCCAAAACCGTCGCCAGCACCAGAAATCCGACCGGATAGGTCGGAGGCAGATGCGGCAGGCCGGGATTGTCCCGATCGATATCGTTCATAATGGCCTCCTGGGCGCAATTGGAGATTTCCATTTCATCTCGACATTGAACTAAAGTAGAAGGCGAGACCACACCTGCAAAGCATCCCAGAGCGTTAGGAGGAGAGACGCCATGGCCGAACGACGCGCCGCACTCCAAGAGGTAATCGATTACAAGGCGCTCGATCTCGGCGGCCGCTTTTCCCTTTCTGCACCGGAGCGAGGCTGGTCGGGGGAGATAACGCTTCCCGGCGACGTTCATACGGCCCTGCTCGAAGCCGGCGAAATTCCCGACCCCTATTTTGGCCAGAATGAAGACGCGGTTGCTTGGGTCTATAAGACCCCCTGGACCATCGAGCGGCGCTTTGATGTGCCCGCAGACATGGCACAAGGCTATCTGACGCTCACCCTCTCCGAGGTCGATTGCATTGCAACGGTGTTTCTCAACGGAGAGGCGATCGCGCAAACCCAGAACCAGTTCATCCGCTACGATCTCGACGTAACGGGCAAGATAAGGGCAGGGGAAAATACCCTCACCATCGCCTTCGCCGTGGTGCCCGACGTCGCGAAAGCCCGTGCCGATGCCCACCCCTTTCCCATCCCCTACGCCGCTATGAACCAGAAGGTCGCGCACCTCAATTTCGTACGCAAGACCGCCTGTCACGCGGGATGGGACTGGGGCATCTGCCTGATGCCTGTTGGCGTCTATGGCCGTATTGAATTGCGCCGATCCGCATTGGCGCGCGCCGAAAGCGTCCAGGTCGAACAGCATCACCATAAGGGCAGGGTGAATCTGGTTCTCAGGACCAGAGTCCACACCTTTGATTCTGGTACAGTTTCCCTGACCCACACGATTGACGGCCAGACCCTCGGCGGCAACACCGCCGTGGACAAGGGTGAGAACCTCATCGAACACAGGGTAACCATCGACAGCCCCAAGCTCTGGTGGCCCGCAGGGCAGGGCGACCAGCCGCTCTATGATCTGGTCACCGACCTCGACGGTGAAACAGCCACCCGAAAGATCGGCCTTCGCAAGCTCGAATGGATCGTGGAGGCCGACGAGATCGATCACAGCTTCAAATGCCGCATCAATGGCCGCGACATCACCATGATGGGCGCCAACTGGATACCGGCCGACGCAATCCCCTCGCGCATCACGCCCGAAGTGGTCGAAGACCTGCTGAAAAGCGCCAGAGCCGCCAACTATAACATGCTGCGTGTTTGGGGTGGGGGGCAGTACGAGCCGGACTGGTTCTACGATCTGTGCGACCAGATGGGACTGCTCATCTGGCATGACTTCATGTTTTCGTGCATGCCCTATCCGTCCGACCGCGCATTTCTTGCGGACGTGCAAGCCGAAATCACCCAGCAGGTCCGCCGCCTTTCTCATCACGCCTCGATTGCCCTTTGGTGCGGCGATAACGAGGTGATCGGCTCGCTTAACTGGTATCCCGAAACAAAAGCCAATCGCGACCGGCACCTTGCCAATTACGACAGGCTTTCCAAACTGCTCGCCGAGATCGTCGAGGACGAGGACCCCCAGCGCCGCTTCTGGCCGTCCTCGCCCTCACTGGGCTACCTGGATTTCGCCGACGGCTGGCATATCGATACGCGCGGCGACATGCATTTCTGGGATGTATGGCACTCGGCAAAACCCTTCGAACACTACCGCACGGTGCAGCCGCGCTTTGCCTCCGAATTCGGATTCCAGTCATTCACCTCGATGAATGTCATCGAGAGCTTCACCCAAGCCTCCGATCGCAATCCCTCCTCGCCGGTGATGGAAACCCACCAGCGTAACGATGGCGGCAATGCCCGCATTCTTGAAACCATGTGCCGCTATTTCCGCTTCCCCAAGGGGTTCGAGGAGATGGTGTTCCTCTCGCAGGTTCAGCAGGGGCTGGCCATCAAGACGGCCATCGAATTCTGGCGCTCCACCAAGCCGCGCTGCATGGGCATGCTGTACTGGCAGATCAACGACATCTGGCCGGTGGCGAGTTGGTCCAGCCTTGATTACGGCGGCCAGTGGAAGCTGCTGCACTACCTCGCCAGGCGCTTTTTTGCGCCCATCAGCATCGTCGCTATCCCCGATGACAATGGCATTGTCATCAAGGGCATGAACGACGGGCCGACACCTGCGGAGATTACGCTCGATATGATCGCAGTGGATATGGAAGGTGTCGTCAAACCCTTGCACGGACTCGATGTTTCGCTCGGACTTGAATCTGCATCTGAACTGGCTCGCGTATCACGCGAGGCATTGGCGGACGGACAGTTTCTGATGCTCGAATGGCGCGATCGCAACGGCGCGCTGATCGGCAGAAACGACTTCTTTCCGCGCGCCCATAAATACTACGATCTGCCCGCAGCAACGGTCAGCGCGCGCTGGGCGCAAGGCGTGAACGGTCCCGAACTCACCCTGCAATCGGATGCGTGTGCCTTCTTTGTCACGGCTCAGGTCGAACCTATGGGATATTTCTCGGACAACTGTTTCACCCTCTTGCCCGGTCGTCCGGTAACCCTTAGCTTCTCGCCTCGCAGGGGTGCGGCGCCGGGCCTGGACGATCTCCAAAATTCATTGCGGATCAGCCATTTGGCGGAAACATATTGAGCAGACGGAGATCACGGGATGAAGCGTTCCCGCGTCAATGAAATCATTTCTGAAGCGGACGAATTCATCCGCTCTTTCGGCTATATCCTGCCCCCCTTCGCCTATTGGACGCCGTCCGAAATGAAGGACAAGCAGGACCAGATCGACAACATCTTGCGGTCGGGCCTGGGCTGGGACGTGACCGATTACGGGCAGGGCGATTTCGACGGGTTGGGCCTGTTCCTGTTCACCGTGCGCAATGGCGATGCGGCCGATCTCGGCAAGGGGCGGGGCATGCTGTATGCGGAAAAGATCATGATCTCGCGTCACGACCAAATCTCGCCCATGCACCGTCACACCATCAAGGCCGAAGACATCATCAATCGCGGCGGCGCCACCCTGGCGCTTCAGCTCTACAATGACGACGGAACCGGCGAGGGCATCGACACCTCGGGGGAAGTCGAAGTGTTTACTGACGGGATTCGCCGTGTTCTGCCCGCCGGCGGGATTCTCGAATTGTCGCCCGGCGAAAGCGTCACCCTGTTGCCGGGCAACTGGCACAAGTTCTGGGGCGAAGGCGGCGACGTGCTGATCGGTGAGGTTTCCACAGTCAACGACGATCGCACCGACAACACGTTCCTCGATCCCATCGGGCGGTTCTCCGAGATCGAGGAAGACGTCGACCCCATCCACCTGTTGGTGTCGGACTATGAAAAATGGTTTGGGGTCGGGGGCAACTCGGGCTACTGACGCCATCGTGATAGTGGAGCGGCGGAACAAGAAATGTCTCGTACGATTGGCAAAGTGTGCCAATCAACGAGGAGTCAACAATGTTCCGCCAAGTTCTTGCCGGCCTTGCCTGCGCGACAGCGCTTACCGCACCCACCATTGCCCAGACCTTTGAAACCGAAGCAGGTTCGGTAACGCTTGCTCCGGTTGTCGAGGGGCTGCAATCGCCTTGGGGCATGGTGTTCCTGCCCGATGACAGCATGCTGGTGACCGAACGGTCTGGCAATTTGCGGCACGTCACGGCGGACGGATCGATTTCCGACCCGATTGGCGGCACACCCGAGGTGGTCTTTGAGGGGCAGGGTGGTCTGCTCGATGTAGCGCTCGATCCCGAATTTGAAACCAATCGCTATGTCTATGTGAGTTATGCCGAACCCGGTGATGAGGCGGGGACGAATTCAACAGCCGTGGCCCGTGGCGTTCTGAACGACGACATGACCCAGTTGTCCGATGTTGAAGTCATCTTCTCCCAGCGGCCCAAGCTGCCCTCGACGCTGCATTTCGGCTCGCGCCTGGCGTTTGACGAGGATGGCTATCTGTTCATCACCACCGGTGAACGGTCCGACGCCGAGTTCCGCGTCCAGGCGCAGGATCTCGATTCCCATCTCGGCAAGGTCATCCGCATCCTGCCCGACGGATCGGTGCCCGAGGACAACCCCTTTGTCGATACCGAAGGCGCGTTGCCTGAAATCTGGAGCTATGGCCATCGCAACATGCAGGGTGCCGACATGCACCCCGAGACCGACCAGCTTTGGGTGGCAGAGCATGGACCGCGCGGTGGCGACGAACTCAACAAGATCGTGCCCGGTGGAAACTACGGCTGGCCCCTGCTGACCGAAGGCACCGAATATTCCGGCGACCCCATCAATCCGCCCGAAGATCTGCCCGATGACCTGGTGGAAGCCGAGCGGACCTGGGTGCCATCGCCGGCACCGTCGGGGCTTGCGTTCTATACCGGCGAATTGTTTCCCCAATGGCAGGGTGATGCCTTCATGGGCGCTCTGGCCGGCACGGATCTGATCCGCATCGACCTCGAAGGCGAGGATGTCGTGGGTGATGAATTCCTGTTCGGCGACGATTTTCCCCATCGCATCCGCGATGTGACCCAGGGTGACGACGGTGCACTCTATCTCATCACCGACGCAGATCCGGGGCAGATTCTGCGGTTGAGCCCGGCGCAGTGATGCGATAATCAGGCCAGGCATCGGGGGAACCGATGCCCGGGCCCTGCCAGGCGCCCGGAGCGGGATCGAACTCGCACAGGGTGAGAGGCACCCTTGCTGGTCCCGTACATTTTGGGGACCAATCATGTTCACCAGAACCCTGCTCGCGGCAGCGCTTTATGGCGCTGCCTCCATTTCGTCCGCGCCGGCTCAGGAGTTCACCTTCCGGCTGCACCAATTCCTGCCCATGACCGACAGCGTGCCGCGCGAAGGACTGATCCCCTGGGCCGAGACCATAGAAGATCAATCGGAGGGGAGGATAAAAATCGAATATTATCCCTCGATGATCCTTGGCGGCGCACCTCCCAACCTGTTCGATCAGGCCCAGGATGGTGTGGTCGATCTGATCTGGACGGTGCTCGGCTACACGCCGGGGCGCTTTCCCAAGTCAGAAGTGTTCGAGATGCCGTTCCTCGTGACAAACGCCGAGGATACCTCGCGTGCTTTCCAGCGTTATGTCGAAGAAAACGCCATGGACGAGTTCGCCGACGTCAAGCTGATCGCCGTGCATACCCACGGACCCGGCGTTTTCCATTCGTCCAGTCCAATCGAAACGCTCGACGATCTCGCCGGGCTGAAGGTGCGTGGGGGATCTCGGGTCATTTCCGCCATGCTGACCGATCTGGGCGCCGAGGCCATCGGCATGCCCGTCCCGCAGGTGCCTGAAAGTCTGTCGCGCGGCGTGATCGATGCCGCGACCATTCCCTGGCAGGTAACGATGGCGTTGCGCACCAGCGAGATCGTTTCCCATCACACCGAGTTCTCAGGCAATCAAGGGCTTTATACGCAGACTTTTGCCTTCGTCATGAACCGCGACAGCTACGAGAGCCTTCCAGACGACCTCAAGGCCGTGATTGATGCCAATACCGGCGTGGAGTGGGCCGGGCGGTTCGGGGCGGCCAATGATGCCGACGATATCGTGGCTCGCAATGAGGCGCTGGGGCGTGGCAATGCCATCGTTACGCTTGACGCCGAGGAGACCGCGCGCTGGCGGGCTGCAGCGCAGGTGACCATAGACAACTGGTTTGCCGAGACCGCCGCAAACGGTATCGACGGCGAAGCGCTGTATGGGCGGGCGCTTGAGTTGGTGGCCGAAGAGACGCGATAGAGCCTTTCCACAATAGGTGGGAACCACCTGTTCGTTTGGAAACGCGACAATTCGGGGCTTTTGCTTTGGAGCCAATGTGGCGGTGGCGCGTTGTCGTGCTATAGGCTGACGGCGCGCCGCCGGCACAATCCATTTTGATTTGATCGATAACGAGGTTTCCACCCCGTGCCCAAACTTTCCGACAAGCCGCTCCTTGAGGTGCGGACTGCCAAGATTCGCGATATTCCAGCCATCATCAAGCTGACCCAGAGGGTTTACCCCGAAGAAGGCCCATATCTTCCCGGCACGATCCGTGGGCAGATCAATGCCTTTCCCGAGGGCCAGTTCGTTGCGGTCTATGACGGGCAGATCGTGGGTTATGCCGCCACGCTGCAATTGGCCGAAAAGCAGATATTCAAGCAGCACACCTGGGAAAACATCACCGGTGCCGGTTATGGCTCGCTTCACAACGCCAAGGGCGAATGGCTCTATGGTGTGGAAGTCTGCGTCGATCCGGGCCGCCAGCGCAACCGCATCGGACGCAGGCTGTACGAAGCCCGCCAGCGCCTGTGCGAAGAGCTTTGGCTCAAGGGTATTGCTTTCGGTGGGCGCCTGCCGGGCTATCGCCGCAACAAGAAGGATTATCCGCGCGCCAGCCAGTATTTCCAGGCCGTGGTGGATCGCGAAGTGCGCGATCCTGTGGCCAGCTTTCAGATGAAGCTCGGCTTTGAGCCCGAATTGCTGTTGCGCAATTATCATCCCGACGACAAGGCGTCGGGTGGCCATGCGGCACTCATGGTGTGGCGCAACCCGCGTTACGACGAGGAGGACGAAGCCCGTCCGGCGCACAAGCGCAGCCGCGAAACGGTGCGCGTGACCACCGTGCAGCTCGAGGCGCGGCGGTTTGCCGACGCGGACGCGTTTTTCACGCACATGGAGTATTTCGCCGACGTGGCGGCCGACTATGGGTCGGACTTCGTGGTGTTTCCCGAACTGTTCACGCTGATGCTTCTGTCGAGCGAACCAGAACAGCCACCCCATGAAGCGATCCTGCGGCTGACCGAATACACCCCCCAATTCATCGAGCGCATGCAGCAAATGGCGCTCAAATACAACATCAACATCATCGGTGGCTCTCACCCCACGATCACCGAGGATGAGGATATCCAGAACGTCTGCTATGTCTTTTTGCGCGACGGCACGGTCCACGCCCAGGAAAAGATGCACCCCACACCCGACGAACGCGATTACTGGGGGATCGTTGGTGGCGACTCCGTGGACGTGATCGACACCGATTGCGGGCCGGTCGGGGTGATGATCTGTTACGACAGCGAGTTTCCCGAAGTGGCCCGGCGTCTGGCCGATCAGGGCGCCCGCATCATGTTCGTGCCCTATTGCACCGACACGCGGCAGGGTCATTTGCGCGTCAAATATTGCTGCCAGGCCCGCACCATCGAGAACCAGTGCTATGTCGTGACCTCGGGGATCACCGGCAACCTGGCCAATGTCGACAATCTCGACATCAACTATGCCCACTCCTCCATCTTTACCCCCTCGGACATGCCCTTCGCCCGCGACGGGATCGCCGCCGAAGCGAGCGAGAATGTCGAGATGGTGGTTGTGGCTGACCTCAATGTTTCGACCCTGCAATGGGCCCGCTCGCAAGGTGCCGTCAGAAACCTCCGCGACCGCCGCTTCGATCTCTACCGCATCCGCTGGAAGGATGGTGGATAAGGCAAGGCTTATTTAGGTTGAGCCCATCCTTTGGCTTACCTGGGATGGGGTGAGGGGGCCTTTCTTTTCACGCATGCCAAAACCTCCGACGGCGATGTCGCCTCGGGCCATGATCGCCATTCGAGCTTAGCTCTCATGGCCTTCTCACCTCCAATCGCGCCACCGGCACGATTGGCCGAAGGATGGATCGAAGAACGGCATGGGGCGATGAACGCTCCGCATGTTTAGTTAGTATATGAAGCGATCATCGCCCCACGCGCCCAGGGTTTTTGGCTTAGTCGCCCTTCAGAAGGCTAGGGTCAATCCCCTCCGGGTTTCCCCG
>DFMV01000063.1:137544-153590 GCA_002375765.1 Rhizobiales bacterium UBA3584
TGAAGCCAGTATGGGGGAGGTCACGGAAGCGGGGATAAGTCTTTTGCGGTTGGGAGTGTAGCGACGCATCATGATGGATTCCGAGGGGCCTTCGGCCATAGGCCTCAAGGCGTTCAGGCGCTGCCAAAGCTCCACCGGAGCTTTGGCTTCGGCCAAGGCCGAACCGCTTCTCACTCCCGGAATGACAATGGGGAGTGGGATGAGTGGTGGTGAAGGAGCCGAGAGGGTATCCCGGATCGCCGTAGCGCCAATCCTAATCCACGTTGAACATCCATTTGACGCCCCAGCGGTCATAGAGCATGCCGAAGCGCTTGGCCCAGAAGGTTTCCTCGAGCTCCATTTCCACGGTGCCGCCATCCTTGAGTGCGGCGAACATGCGGTCGGCATCCTCGACGGTTTCGGGGTGGACCGAGAGATAAACGCCTGAAAAGGAATTGGCCTGCGCCATGGGGGCATCGGAAGCAAAGAGCCTGCCGTCGCTCCAGGTGAGAGCCGCATGCATGATCTGGTTCTGCATCTCGGCGGGGACATGCTCGGCCGAAGGGGTGTCCTTGTGCGCGGTCATTTCCAGCTCACCGCCAAGCACGGACTGGTAGAAGGTCATCGCGTCCCGGCAATCGCCGGCGAAGTTGAGATACGGTGTGATCTTCATGTGGAGCCTCCTCGGGCCGGATCAGAAAAAGACGTTCATTTTCAACATCTAACGCAAAAGACCGGATTCAGATTATGATACATCTGAATCCGGTCTTCAGCCAATTGAATCTGTTTATCAATCGGCTTGGGCGGCAAGGAAGCGATCAATCAACGGCAGCAGCAGGTCGGTCTTGAACACGATGTCGTAATGGGTCGCGGCCGGGATCACCGCGAATTGACGTGCCGTATCGAGCTCTGGCCCCATCGGTCCGGTCGAGGACTGGCCGCCGAGCAGTTGGTAGGTTTCAAGAGCCTTGTCGAACTGGACCAGATCGGTGTCCCCGATGATCATAAGAACCGGCACCGGGATAGAGGCGACCTGATCGTCGGTCCAGCCGAGCTCTCCCGAAACCATCGCGTCACGGATCTTTTCGACAAATCCGGCGAACCGCTCGGGCTGGGGCGCAACAGCTTCATAGGCCGCAAGCATCGGGGTGCCTTCCATCATCTCCGCTGTCATGTGGGGCCAGCCGGCGCGTACCGAATCCCAGATCGCGTCCGCCTGGTGGGAGGCCGAAATGATAACAAGGCTCTTGACCAGTTCAGGATGCAGGGCCCCTACGCCCATTGCGGTACCGCCGCCCATGGAAAAGCCCACAATATCGATCGGCCCCAGATCCATCTGCTCGATGAAACCGGAAACGTCCTCCGCGAACTGCTGCATGGACAAGGGACGGTCGAGATCGACAGTGCGGCCGTGGCCTTCGAGTTCGATCGCATAGACCTTGCGATCTTCAGCAAGCGCGGAAAGGATGGGTCCCCAGGCCTCGATGGTCATCAGTCCGCCATGGATGAGCAGAAGCGGTTCGCCCTCGCCATGGACCTGATAGTACATGTTCAGCCCGTCGATATTGACCGTTCCGTCTTCGGAAGGGACGGGCACCTCGGTGCTGAGCTGGATGGGGTCGAACGTCTCTGCCATGGTGGCCTCCTGGGCGTTGGCAGGGAAAGAAACGAGCGTCGCAAGAGCGATCGCTGCAAATGTGGTCTTGATCAACATGGTGTCCTCCTGGGGTATGATGCCCATAGGACGGACGGTCATTTTGCTTCCCGACAAAAAGAGCAAAAAAATTATGCGCCGGAGGGAGAGCCGCCCAGTTTGTCGAGGTGGGCCCGGATATGGACGGCCTCCGCAGTGGTGTTGGCGTGGGCAATGGCAATATCGAAGGCGATGCGCGCTTCCTCGATGCGGCCGAGGTCTTTCAGCAGACCGCCGCGCAATCCGTGGAAATAGAAATAGCCGCCCAGCGCATCGGCCAGCGGCTCGATGAGATCGAGCGCCGCTTGCGGCCCTTCGATCTTGGATACTGCGACGGCACGATTGAGCGTCACGACGGGCGAAGGTTGCAGGCTCTCGAGCACCCGGTAGAGCAATTCGATCTCGGTCCAGTCGGTGTCGGCCGGTGTTTCCGCATGGGCGTGCAGCGCCGCGATGGCGGCCTGGACCTGGAACACGCCCGGCCGGCGGTGCCGCATCGCTTTGTCGATCAGGGCAAGGCCTTCGTCGATCATGCGCCGATCCCAGAGCGTGCGGTCCTGATCGTCGAGCAGGATGATGTTTCCATCCTTGTCGAACCGTGCCGCGTCGCGCGATTGCTGGATCAGCAACAAGGCCAGAAGGCCCATCAGTTCCGGTTCGGTCGGAAACAGCCCGAGCAACAGCCGGGCCAGCCGGATCGCCTCCTGTGCGAACGTGTTGCGGGTTTCCGACCGCTCGCCGGCTGAGGTGTAGCCCTCGTTGAATACAAGATAGACCATGGCTGCGACCGCTCCCACCCGCTCGGCGCGGTCGGCGGCATCGGGCGTTTCAAAGCTCGCACCCGATTTCGCGATACGGGCCTTGGCGCGGGTTATGCGCTGCTCCATGGCGGCGTCCGAAACCAGAAAGGCGCGGGCGATCTGCTTGACCGTCAGCCCCGAAACGATGCGCAGGGCCAGAGCGATCTGCTGGGTGGCCGGCACGTCGGGATGGCAACATACGAACAACAGCCGCAGGATATCGTCGCGATAGTGCGAATCGTCGATCCGTTCGGCGATATCGCTTTCGGCATCGGAGGTATCGGAAATCTTGTCTTCTTCGGGCAGGGCGGTGAAGCGCGCGCGGCGGCGCACACTGTCGATGCCGGAATTGCGGCCCACAAGGATCAGCCAGGCGGCCGGATCGCGCGGTGGCCCGTTCTTCGGCCAGGATTTCAGTGCGCGCAGACAGGCCTCCTGGAAGGCTTCCTCGGCCATATCGAGGTCGCGAAAATACCTGTACAGCGCGGCAACCGCCCGAGGGCGGGCGCCGGCCAGCGTCAGGCCAATCCAGTCGGCATCTTTGTCGTTCACTTTGCTTGCGCTCCGGGAAAATAATCGCGGACCGGGCGGATCTCATAGGACCCCATGCCGGGATTGGCCTCGGCCAGATCGCGCACGACTTGCACGACCTCCTCGAGGCTCTCCGCATCGATGACATAAAAACCGAGGAATTGTTCCTTGGTTTCGGCGAAAGGTCCGTCCAGCACCATGGGTTCTCCGGCTGTCTTGCGCAGGGTCGTGGCCGCGGTGGTTGGCATCAGCCGGGCCACCGGTCCCATCTTGCCCGCTTCGACCAGCGGCTTCTGGACGGCGAGAAGATCGGCCATGATCTTGTCGTCGTGTTCTTTCGACCAGCCGCCCACGGCGGCTTCGTCGTTGTAGCAAAGGATTGCGTAGAGCATGGCCAAACTCCTTGTATGGCGAGGACGCACCCGGTTTGCCGTTCCCGACAGCGCGGGTGAAATTTTCTGTATGTTAAAGGGAAGGGCAGAGTGCATCGGGTTGCTGCCGAAAGCCAGAGCGGGTGTGCAACTCAAAGAGGTAGTGCTGCATTAGAGTGTAAGCAGGTCTTTTGGAGATATTGCCATGACGCTGACGCGCAGCGAGATCGAGCGGGTGCTCGGCCCCATCGATGAACATCTGGCCGCCGAGATCGCGGCGACCGAAGCCACCGAGGTTGATTTGACCAAGGCGTTGGCGTGGCTGGACGCCGATGAAGCGCGGGTCAATGAGGGCGATCATTTGCCGACGGGCAAGGTGGCCGAACTGATCGGCATTCTGGAAACGGCAGATGACGAAGATGGGTATTCCCTTCCGTCCCGACAGTCGGAAGACTGGGCGCAGTAAGAGGACCAAGGGACTGGACAACACCCATAAATTTTAGTGAGGTAGAATCCTTTCCCCGCGCCTCGGCGCGTCACTATTATTTGTTTGAGCGGGGCCATGTCGGCAAAGTTCAAGTCGTTTATCACCGATCTTCTTGCGCAAATCGACATCGAAGTAGGCGGCTCACGACCTTGGGACATCCAGGTTCATGACGACCGGCTGTTCAGTCGCGTGATGACCCAGGGGACACTGGGGCTGGGTGAGGCCTATATGGATGGCTGGTGGGACAGCGAGGCAGTCGACCAGTTCTTGTACCGGTGCCTGACCGGGCAATTGCAGAATCGGGTCAAATTCGATCCGGCTCTGGCGCTTTTGACCATCAAGGGCATGGTCCTCAATCCACAGCGGCTGCACGTGCGCGAGGTCGGCGAAAAGCACTACGACATCGGTAATGACCTCTACAGGCGCATGCTCGACCCGCGCATGATCTATTCCTGCGGCTATTGGCGTGAAGCCGAAACGCTCGACGCCGCCCAGGAAGCCAAGCTCGATCTGATCTGCCGCAAGATCGGTCTGAAAGAGGGTATGCGCATCCTCGATATCGGTTCGGGCTGGGGTGGTCTGCTCAAATTCGCCGCTGAGCGTTATGGTGTCTCGGGGTTGGGCATCACGGTTTCCAGGGAGCAGATGACCTATGCCAACGACACCCGTGGCGATCTGCCGATCGAAACAAAGCTCATGGACTACATGGACCTCGAGGGCCAGTTCGACAGGATTGTGTCGGTCGGCATGTTCGAACATGTGGGGTACAAGAACTACCGGCCATATTTCTCCAAGGTCAGCGAGTTGCTGCCTGACGATGGGCTCTTCCTGCTCCACACTATCGGCGGGAGTTTGACTCGCCGCGCCGGCGAGCCATGGCTGGAAAAATATATATTCCCCCACGGCATGCTCCCATCGCCCAAACAGGTAACGACTGCCGTGGAAGGCAGGCTGGTCATGGAGGACTGGCACAATTTCGGTGCCGATTACGATCCGACGCTCATGGCGTGGTATAAGAATTTCGAAGCCGCATGGCCCGAGCTTTCCGAGGCCTATGGCGAACGCTTCCATCGCATGTGGCGCTATTACCTTTTGAGCTGCGCCGCCATCTTCCGGGCCCGCTGGGTGCATCTGTGGCAGGTGGTCTATTCAAAGGACGGACTGCAGGGTGGGTATTTGTCGGTGCGCTAGAGCGCATCCAGCAAAAGTGGAAACGGTTTTGCGGTTCGGACGCGCGACAAAACAAGGACTCAGATCAAGTCTGCGATTCGAAGAAAAGCGGATTTGATCTAAACCCCGGCACCAATAAGGGGCGCGAGAAACACCAGCGTGATCGGGACGGTCACCACCCCCAATACCGTCTGGAAGGCGATGATGCCTGCCATAAGCGGCGCATCGCCGCCCAATTGCCGCGCCATGACATAGGCCGACGACGCGGTGGGAAGGCACTGGATCAGCAGCACCACCAATGCTGCCGGACCCGTGAGCCCGACCGCCAGGCAGATCGCCACAGTGATTGCCGGAATGAGCAGGAAACGCGCGGCGGTGGCGACAAGCGCTGGCCGGATGCCGCGCCCCAGCGCCTCCCAATTGAGCGCCGCCCCGACGCACAACAGGCCGATCGGCAGGGCCGCTTGCCCCATGGCCTGCATGAAGCCTTCGAGGCCGGCCGGCAAAGCGATGCCGGTTAACCGCAGAAGGACCCCCGCCACACACCCCAGGATCAGCGGGTTGAGGGCTATGGATTTGACCACGCTCAACGCGGAGGGCTGGCGATCGCCGTAACGGGCAAAGACCAGTGAACACACGATGTTGACCGTAGGAACCAGGATGGCATTGACCACGGCGGCCAGCGCCGCGCCGGGCACGCCAAGCAACCCGATGGCGGCGGTGACCCCGACATAATTGTTGAAGCGGATGCCGCCCTGAACGACCGAAGTGAGGGCCGGGCCGTCGAACCGCGTTACCCTGTTGGCCGCCAGAAGCACCAATGTTCCGATCACCGCCGGGCCGATAAGCCCCGCAGCGATCAGCCCGATGGGGGCGTTGGAAAGGTCGGCTTTGTAGAGACCATGGGCGAAAAGGAGCGGAAGGAGGACGAAATAGGCTAACCGCTCGGCTTGCGGCCAGAACCCCTCGCCCAGAAAGCCGAAACGCTTGAGCAGATGGCCCAGCGTGATGATCAGCGCAATGGGCAGCAGGGCGGAAAAGATAAGGGCAAGCATGGAGGGCCGGACGCTGATGGATACCCCTCTACTAGCCCTCTCAAACCGATTGGCCAAGCTCTGGCTGTTCGATCAGGATTTGCCGCGCCGGGCAATCCTATGCTCATGGTCAACTGTTTACTGGCAGGCTTTTTTGCACCTCACACAAATTTTGACAGCCCAGCCCTCGCACCTCCATCGTCATTGAGCGATAATAGGACAATTCAGAAACCGGGAGATAAACAATGCGCCTGACCGCAACGGCACTGGCCATTTCTGCTGCACTGACCGTGCCGGCCCTCGCTCAATCCGAAATCACGCCATTGGTCGACGCCAACTGGCTGATCGAGAATGCAGGGGCTGACAATGTGGTCATCCTCGACATTCGCGACAATATCGAAAGCACCGATCTGGGCGAATTGCCCTACGTCGCCAATTCCGTCGTCGCTCCTTACGGATCGGCCGGTTGGCGCACCGAGGTGCAGGGCGTGCCGGGCCAGATTCCGCCCGTCGAACAGGTGGCCGAACTGATCGGTTCGCTCGGGATCGACAATGACGATCACGTGGTGATCCTGCCCTGGGGCACCGATTCTTCGGAAATCGGTGGTGCCACCCGGGTCTATTGGACGTTCAAATATCTCGGCCATGACGAGGTTTCGATCCTTGATGGCGGCTGGCGCCAGTTCGATGCGGCCGGCGGCGAACGCGTGGCCGAACTCGCAGCGCCCCAAGCGGCTGAATTCACCGCTGAAGTGCGTCCCGAACTGATTGCCACCACCGATGACGTTCTTGAAGCGCTCGAAAACGGCACGGCTCTGGTCGATGGCCGTCCTGTGGAACAGCATTTGGGCCAGTCCAAGAGCCCCGTCGTTGCGACGGCCGGCACGATCCCTGGCTCCGTGAACATTCCGCATTCTGAATTCTACAGTTCGGAATATGCCCGCTTTGCCCAGCCCGATACCGTGGCTGCGCTCCTCGAAGCGGTGAATGTGACTTCGGATGAAGACAGCATCGTCTTCTGCAACACTGGCCATTGGGCTTCGGTCGCCTGGTTCGGGTTGCATGAGATCCTCGGCAACGAAAACGCATCAATGTATGACGGCTCGATGGCCGAATGGACCGCCGATCCCTCGCGCCCGGTAGAATAATCGGTCGACCTCCAGTCCGGCCCTTGCAGATGTCCCGGCGCTCGGGGCATCTGTTTCGCTTGAAAACGCCTAAATTTTGAAAGACCGACATGTCTGACGTCGCTCTCGATCGCCCGTCCTATCTGCCCGCTGCGATCTCTGATCGCGGTCCCACGCTGGTGACCGGGTTGGGACTGATCCTCGGTTTCATCGCCATCTGGTACCTCGTCGATCTGCGTCAGGCCTCTCTGTTCGCCATCGGCGGTGGACTTGGTGCGGCCCTCTATCACGGCGCCTTCGGCTTTACAGGCGGCTGGCGCCGCATGGTGGTGGAAAAGCGCGGCCGCGGCATGCGCGCCCAGATGCTGATGATCGGGGTTACCGCCATTGCCATGATGCCGCTGATTGCGGCCGGCAATCTTGGTGGACAGCCGCTGGTTGGCGCGCTGGCGCCGGTCGGCGTGTCGGTCATCGTCGGCGCGACGATGTTCGGCCTGGGCATGCAACTGGGCGGCGGCTGTGGTTCGGGTACACTGTTTACCGTGGGCGGCGGGTCAGCGCGCATGCTGGTTACGCTGGCCTTCTTCATTGTCGGCGCAGTGCTGGGCACTGCACATCTGCCATTCTGGCTCGAAGCGCCCTCGCTTGGCGTTATCGATGCGCGGGTCCAGTTCGGGCTGCCCGCCGCGATCGGGCTGACCATTATCGCCCTCTCGCTCGTTGCCATCGTCACGGCAGTCATCGAAAAGCGCGCGCATGGCAATCTTGAACCCGAGCCCGCTCCCAAGCGCCCTGGCTGGTCCTGGCTGCTCTATGGTCCCTGGCCGTTGGTCGGGGCGGGGTTGGTGCTGGCCATCCTCAATATCGCGACGCTGCTCGTTGCCGGCCACCCGTGGTCCATCACCTATGGCTTCGGGCTCTGGGGCGCCAAAATTGCCGACGCCGTGGGCATTCCCGTGGCCACCTGGGAATTCTGGACATGGCCCGCTCAGGCGCAGGCGCTCAATTCCTCGGTTTTGACCGACAACACTTCGGTCATGGATTTCGGTATCATCCTGGGCGCCGGCCTTGCCGCCGCTCTGGCCGGAAAATTCGCGCCCAAGGCGAAATTGCCGCTCGGCTCGCTGATCGCCGCCGCCGTGGGCGGTATCCTGATGGGTTATGGCGCCCGGCTTTCGTTCGGCTGCAATATCGGCGCGCTGTTTTCGGGAATCGCCTCGGGCAGCCTGCATGGTTGGCTGTGGTTCGTCTGCGCCTTTGTCGGTTCGTTTATCGGCATCTGGGCCCGCCCACTGTTCGGACTTGATGGATTTGCCAAGAAATGACCACCGGACGTAACACAATTCTGTTTGGTGCCGCGCTGGCCCTCGGCACCGTGGCGATTGCCGCCGACCACATCTCCAACCCGGTTGTCCGTGCCTCAAATCCCGTCGCGCAGAGCGAAGCGGGCACCGCAAGCCCCGCCGTTGCGCCTTGCGCGGCAGGCGCCCCCTGCGCGGCAGGTGCGCCGGTCGCTGCGGCCCCTTGCGCTGCGGGGGCTCCTGTGGCCGCCGCCCCGTGCGCGGCTGGAGCGCCGATGGCCTCGGCCCCACCGCCTCCCGCACCAATGCCAGAAGAGCCCGCGAGCCAGCTTGCCGCTCCGCCGCCTCCGCCCGCGCCCATGCCGGAGCCCGAGGAGGCCGAGCCCGAACTGGCCCCGCCGCCACCGGCTCCGGCGGCCATGCCCGAAGGGGCGGTCGAAGCGCCCGATCTCGTGGTGAACTGATGAGTGATGCCCGCCACCAGGCTCTGCACGAAATTGCTTTCTGCGAGAGCGTGCTTGCCAAAGGCGGGCTCACCGTTCTGACCGAAACCCTGCGCGACGCGCCCGACATTTCGGTCTGGACACATTACCCCAAGGACGATGTCTTCGATCCGCAAACCGGCGCTCAGTGGTTCTATCACTCGCACCCTGCCGACGAGCCCGACGGAACCATCGAGCACGGCCACTTTCACTGTTTCGTCCGGCCCCACGGCGCCAGCGGCCCGATCCACCACCTGATCGCCATTGGCGTTGATCCCTTCGGCAAGCTCAAGCGGCTGTTTACGGTCAACCAATGGGTAGTGGGCGACGACTGGCTCGACGCCGAGCCCACCATTGCATTGTTGGAAAAATTCGACGTCCACATGCCGCGCCCCTCCTATCTGGTCAATCGCTGGCTGACGGCGGTTCTGGCTGCTTACGATGACGAAATCCGTACGCTGATTCACGAGCGCGATCGCACCCTCGCCGCACACCGTCCCAAAGGCGATATTGCCGTGCGGGACGACATGGCCCTCGAAGTCACCTCCGAACTGCTGCTCTAGCCGCCCCCGAGGGTGACAAAGGACATTTTTATCCCCGCTCTTGCCAAATGGCATCATTGTGCCTATTTTATGCCAAGAGGTAAAAGCATGTTGCACGAACTGCCCAGAGCCAACGCCGCTCCAGAGCGTCCCCAGATCACGGCGACCGAAGCCGCCGCGATGGCGCGTACGGTTGTGAACCTGTTTGCCCGCTGGGACCTGTCCGATGCCGAGGCGCGCGAAATCCTTGGCGGTCTCGCCGCCCGGACCTATGCGCGCTGGAAAGCAGGGGAGGTCGGGCGCATCGACCGCGATCTGGCAACCCGCCTCTCGTTGCTCATGGGTATCCATAAGGGCTTGCGCTATCTCTTTGCTGATCCGGCGCGCGGCTATGCCTGGGTCAAAAAGCCCAACGCAGCGCTCGAGGGCCGCACCCCCGTCGATATCATGGCGGAAGGCTCCATTTTCGCTCTGGCCCGCATCCGCAGTTATCTCGATGCCGAGCGGGGTGGCTGGTGAGCGTTCCGGTTTCCCGGGTTGAATGGGCCAGGGCGTTTCGGATCATCCGCACCATCTATCCGCCCATCGACCTGTTCGAAGACATCGCCGACCCCGCCGATTGGGAGGCGCTGGCCTCCGCGGAATCAAAAACCAACCCCCGTGTCTGGGAACATCTGGGACGCCTCGATCTCATCCCGCCGCACCGCCGCGTGGCCGGGCAGGGGGCAAGCTGGTTGATGGCGCCTTTCGTTCATGTCAGCACGGACCGGCCGGGCCGGTTTGCCGACGGAACCTACGGTGTTTACAGCGCCGGCAGCAGCGAGGAAGTAGCCATCCGCGAAGTGGCTCATCATCACGGTATAGCTATGGCGGCGACTGCCGAAGCACCGGGCTGGACGTCGCAATTCCGCGTTCTGGTCAATGCGCTCGATCTCGACCTGCACGATGTGCGCGAATGCGCAGAGTGTCACTTGCCCGACGATTACGGGCCGCCGCAAAAGCTAGGCAAAACGTTGCGCGCTTCGGGCAGCAATGGCGTTCTTTACCGCAGCGTGCGCGCACCGGGCGGCGAATGTATCGGTATCTTCTGGCCTGACCTCATCGAAATCCCGGTTCAGGGCGACCATTTCGATTTCCACTGGGACGGCACCCGCGTAGACCGCGTGCGCAATTGCAGCACCAGCGCCATTTTCGCCCTGTAGTTGTGGCCCACGCCATCCTATATCAATGCTTGACCTTACCATGATGGGAAGCCTTAGCATGGCTTCACACAGTCAAGAATTAAGCCATGAACGCCCCTGTCTCACACCAATCGGCCACACTGATCTTTCCCGTCGAGGGAATGAGCTGCGCATCCTGCGTCACGCGCGTGGAAGCGGCGGCCGCCAATCTGCCGGGCGTCATCAAAGCGCATGCCAATTTTGCCAATGAAACCCTGATCGTCAGCCCAGGTCCCGATTTCGACGCCTCTGCCCTGCGCACAGCCATCAAGGACGCCGGATACGAACTGCCGGCTGAAAAACTCGAAATCGGCATCGAGGGCATGACATGCGCTTCCTGCGTCAAGCGCGTCGAAGACGCCCTGGCTGCAACGCCGGGCGTCGTCTCCGCCTCGGTCAACCTGGCAACCGAGAGGGCAACGTTCGATGTCGTGGGCGGCGAGTCTGGTCTTGCCGCCGTCGAAGCAGCGATCAAGAACGCCGGATATACGCCCCATCGCCTGTCCGATCAGCACACCCAGACCCGCGAACAGGCAAAGGCCGATGAAATCGGCGCGTTGCAGCGTGACGTCATCATTTCGGCACTTCTCACCCTGCCGCTGTTCGTTCTGGAAATGGGCAGCCATTTCTATGCGCCCTTCCATCAATGGCTGATGCAGACGGTGCCAATGGGATGGCTCTATCCGGCCTATTTTCTTCTGGCCAGCGCTGTGCTGTTCGGGCCCGGCCGCCGGTTCTTTATCAAGGGCGTTCCCGCGCTTTTCCGGCGCGCCCCGGACATGAATTCGCTCGTGGCGCTCGGTGCCGGGGCGGCTTATCTCTACTCGAGCGTCGTCACCTTCGCTCCGCAATTGCTGCCTGGCGCGGCGCGCAACATCTATTTCGAAGCGGCGGCAGTCATCGTTACGCTCATTCTGGTTGGCCGCCTGCTCGAGGCCCGCGCCAAGGGACGCACCAGCGATGCCATAAAGCGGCTGGTCGGGCTGCAGGCAAAATCGGCCCGCGTGCTGCGCAATGGCGAACCTGCTGAAATCGCACTCGAGGGCGTCATTGTCGGCGATATCGTCATCATCCGCCCTGGCGAAAAAATTCCGGTGGACGGGACGGTGACCGAGGGCTCGTCCTTTGTCGACGAGGCGATGATTTCAGGCGAGCCGGTACCCGTGGCCAAGACCGAGGGCGATACCGTCATCGGCGGCACGATCAACACAACCGGCAGCTTCCGGTTCGAAGTCACCAAAATCGGGGGCGACACAATGCTCGCCCAGATCATAAGACTGGTCGAGCAGGCCCAGGGCTCCAAGCTGCCAATACAGGCGCTGGTCGATCAGGTGACCGCATGGTTTGTCCCAGCCGTCATGGCCATCGCGGCGTTGACCTTTATCGTCTGGGCCGTTTTCGGACCGGACCCGGCCTATACCTTCGCTTTGGTCAATGCCGTCGCTGTGCTCATCATCGCATGCCCTTGTGCAATGGGTCTGGCAACCCCGACATCGATCATGGTTGGGACCGGCAGGGCGGCCGAACTGGGCGTACTGTTCCGCAAGGGCGAAGCGCTCCAGCTTCTCCATTCGGTGGGGATCATCGCCTTCGACAAGACAGGAACACTCACCAAGGGTGCCCCCGAACTGACCGATATGATCGTTGCTGACGGGTTCGAGGATGGCGAGGTGCTTTCGCTCATTGCAGCGGTAGAGGCCGACTCCGAACATCCGATCGGCCAGGCTATCGTTACAGCAGCCCGCAACCGCGACTTGGTCCTGCCGGAGATTGCAGATTTCGACTCGGTGCCGGGCTTCGGCGTTGTCGCCAAGGTTTCGGGTCGCACGGTCGAGGTTGGTGCAGACCGCTACATGGAGCGTCTCGGTATCGATATCGCCGCGTTTACACCCGACATCGAAAGACTGGGCCGTGAAGGCAAAAGTCCGCTTTTCGCCGCTATCGATGGAACGCTGGCCGCCATTGTCGCGGTGGCCGATCCCATCAAGCCCACAAGCGCCGAAACGATTGCCCATCTGCACGCACTGGGTCTCGAGGTCGCAATGATAACCGGCGACAATACGCATACGGCCAGAGCCATCGCAGACCAGCTCGGCATCGATCATGTGGTGGCAGAAGTGTTGCCCGAGGGCAAAGTCGCCGCTATCGCAAAGCTCAAGGCGGAGGGCAGAAAGCTCGCCTTTGTCGGCGATGGCATCAACGATGCGCCCGCGCTGGCCGCTGCCGATGTGGGTATCGCTATAGGCACGGGCACCGACGTGGCCATCGAAAGTGCCGGCGTGGTGCTGGTTGGCGGCGATGTGCGCGGCGCGGTCCAAGCCATCGCCATTTCCCGCGCCACCATGACCAATATCCGCCAAAACCTCGGCTGGGCGTTTGGCTATAACGCGCTGCTCATCCCGGTCGCAGCCGGCGTGCTTTTTCCGGCCTTCGACATTCTGCTCTCGCCCATGCTGGCGGCGGGCGCCATGGCGCTGTCGAGCGTTTGCGTCGTCACCAACGCTCTGCGTCTGCGGGGGTATAGTCCACCGCTCACCAGGGATGACAGGAGCACAACCGCATGAATATCGGGCAAGCTGCAAGAGCGTCGGGCGTAACGGCCAAGATGATCCGCTACTATGAATCCATAGGCCTCATCACTCCTGCCGACCGAACCGACAGCAATTACCGCGTCTATGGTACCGACGACGTCCATACGCTGCGCTTCATCAAGCGCGCCCGCACGCTGGGCTTTTCCATGGACGAAACCGCGGCGCTTTTGGGCCTGTGGCAGGACAAGTCCCGTGCCAGCGCCGACGTCAAAGCCATCGCCACCAACCATATCGCCGAGCTCGAACGCAAGATCGTCGAGCTTCAGGAAATGGCCGATACCCTCAAGCATCTCGCCCATTGCTGTTCGGGCGACGACCGCCCCAACTGCCCCATCCTCACTCAGCTCGCGGATGGCGAGGTGCCTGTCTGATGGCGTGCGTTGCCGCCAATGCACTAGAAATCAGGGTTGTAGTTGAAATAGAGGGGGTTGGAAATCGCCACCATGGTTCCGCTCTGTGTCGTGCAATTGGGCACTTGCGGGAACGGTGATTGCGGGCCTTCGATCTCGACCCGATAATAGGTCCGCTCTCCCGCCAGGGGCGTATCGATGAACCGCAGAACCTGGGTGTCGCGGTCGATGGGCAGGCATGCGAAGTCTGAACGGTTCTTGATGATATTGACCTTGTAGGGCGCGCGCGGAACGGCCCCCCCGATAAGGCGAACCTCGAACTGGATCGGCTGGCCGGTTGGCTGGACGTTGTCCCCCATCATCATGTCCATCATTCCGTCGCCATCGGTGTCGGCCCAGAGTTCGACACGCGGGTTGTTGGGGTTGGCGCTCACTGATGCACGGCACCGCTCCAATGCTTCAAGGATGGCCGCGGGCGAACGCTCCGATGCAAACAGCCAGGTGGTTGGAGTGCCGACATAATTGGCAGTGGCTTCAAGCGTTTGCGGGCGCGTGAAGTCGAGTTCGGGAGGCAGGCCATGATGGGCGTCGCTGCCGCCTCGTGCGCCCAGCATGCGGCCCGAGAGCAGCATGTCGTCCCAGATGCGTTGCGCGGGAATGTTTTTCTCCCAGGTGCTTTTGTTCCAGATCTCGATCGAGTCCGCGAGATCGAAGGAATAGCCGTAATGGTTCTTGGTGGTGGGGTGATTGGCTGAAAAATGCACTCCCAGTTCGCGCTTGACCGCCAGAAGATCCCAGTCTCGCGCGTCGCGTGCATCAAAGACCCGCTGGTGATCGTACGGGGTCGCTGAAAGGATGTTGATGTGCCCGCGAGGAGCCGTCAGCTCCGCGCCGTATAAGAGTTGAACCGTCTCGGACCGATGGTCGGGATCGGCCCAGGTATTATCGGCGACGGCGCCCAGAACGTGGTTGTCATGATCGGTGATCGCCAGATAGTCGAAGCCGATCTCCTCGGCAAAGGCAATGATTGCCCCGACCGGATTGTGGGACGTGTCGGTGCTGTGGCGGGAGTGGACGTGCCAGTCGCCCTTGAGCCAGTGGCCCGTGCGCAATTGGGGCATTTCGACCTCCGTTCTATAGCGTATCTGTCTCAACTCGCCGAAGCAGCACCCAGACTCGGAGCCGGCGATGAAGTCCCGGCCATCATTTCCCCGATCAGCAGCATCACAAGAGCCTGTCCATAAGGAGCAGGGGCGTTCGGTATGCGCCGATAGAAATCGAGGTCGTGGCCCATGGGTGTTCCGTCGGACACTTCGGTGACGATTCCCTCGTCATCGATCCGGACGGCAACGGCTGCAAACGCCTTGTCGGCCATTGTCCGATAGCCTGGGTCGATCAAACCAAGATCGATGCCCCGCAAGACGCCGTAGGCAATCCCCGCTGTTGCCGATGCCTCGAGGGGCGAGGATTTGTCATCGAGCAAGGTCGAGAACATGCCGTCGGGGTGCTGCAGGCGTTCGAGCGTTGCCACCTGCGCCCCGAGCACGGACGTCAGGAATTTGGCGGTCGAGGGCGGGATGGCGTCGATCAGATCGAACAATTCGGGTATCGCGACGGTGATCCAGGAGTTCCCGCGCGCCCAGAAAGCCTTGGCGAAGTTGTGCCGCCCGTTAAATGTCCAGCCGTGATACCAAAGGCCCGTCACCGGGTCGGAAAGGTAGCGCGCGTGGATCAGGAACTGGTAAAGCGCCTCCTCGATCCATTCAGGCCTGCCAAAGCGCTGTCCGGCGCGCGCGAGGAAAAGGCAAGTCATAAAGAGCGTATCGTCCCATAGCTCTGCATCGTTCATGCGTTCCTTGACCACGTGCTGAAACCCGTCATCTTCGGTACGGGCGAGGTCGGTCACGAGCCATTGCGCCCAGTCCTTGACCAGTGCTTCCCAATCGGGGCGCTCGACGTGATCGATCAAAATGCTCAAGGCGAGCATGGGGGAGGTGGAATTGACTTGCCGTGGCGGCAGCCCGCGTTCGATCTGCCAGCCGTACCAATCGGCGATTGAAGCAATCAGGGCCTTGTCGCCGGCTGCTTCAGCGTGGCGCAGCAATCCATAGATGCCAACCCCGACTTCCCAGTCCCACTCGTCGAACTGGAGGGTGAAACTCGATCCTTCAAGCGGGGCGGTCTGGTTCATTCCCTTCAGACGAGCGAGGCCGAGCGCAACATTTGACAGCAGGCCGGCAAGATCCTCGTGGTTTTGCATGGATGGACTTTCTCGTGATGAAGGGTCAGGACAGATAGGGCGCATCCAGCACCTGGATGCCGGGCACGACGTTTCGATTGGTGAATGGCTGTTGATTTCTGCTGAGAA
>DFMV01000057.1:0-436 GCA_002375765.1 Rhizobiales bacterium UBA3584
ATATGGCTGTTGAAATAGACCTTGCGGTTTTCGGCTTCCAGCGCAGCGATGAAGGCGGACTTGGCCTTGGCCAGTTCCGGCCCGCTTGTCTTGTCGATGGTCACTGGGCTCATCGATTTCAAATCCCCGTAAATCACCGCTTCGCCCGGCGGCAGCGGTTCTTTCGGGTACTGCCCGGTCACCGTCAGGGTGTTTTTCTTTCCCTGCTTGCCGATTTCAATCAACTCCTTGGTGGCCAGTGAAATCAGCGCGGCGGAAAAGGCCGTCCAGCCCGTTTTTCCCCATCCCATGGTGTGCACGTAATGGACAAGCGCAGGGGAAAAGCCTTTGGGGGGATAAAATCTGGGAAATATGACGCCCTTGGCCGGATCGCGGCCCACAGCGCCCCAGGCCAGCGCATTATAGGCAATGACGATCAACAGCATGGCCAGCGGGA
>DFMV01000057.1:620-1227 GCA_002375765.1 Rhizobiales bacterium UBA3584
AGAATGCCTTTCTCGAAGGAAACCGAAACCGTCAGCCCTTCGCCCGGCCCGAGCGCCCGCGTCACCGTAAATCGTGCCTGCCGGTCGTTGAGTCGTTCGGCCGAGCTGTCGGCGCTACGCACCCCAAATTCGCCAGTATAGGCATTGAGTTCAGTAATCTGAGCGCCTTCGGGCAGCGTCACCAACGCGCGCGCCCGCAGGATGGGGAAATTCCAGTAATTGCCCGTCGCGTTCCAGTAGAACTCGTCGTGATCCTCGAACAGGCGTGCCGCACGGTCCATCCGATAGACGATCTCATAGCGGTGAACACCCGACTGCAAAAGCACCTCGGCCGACCCGATCCGGATCCGTTGTCCGCCCGATATTCCCTCGACCGCAAAGGGTTCTGCCGCGCCATTGCGCATCACGGAAATCACCTCAAACGGCAGCCGGATCGTCCGGCCATCGGGAGTTTCGAGAAGGGTTGGGATGTCGCGGAAGATGCCGCGCCGAATTTCGTTGCCCTCGGCATTCACCGCGATCTGTTCGGTGATGGTCACTGAAGTATCGGCATGAACCTCGAAAATCGCGTTGAACTCGCGGATTTCCTCGCGCGCCCACGCAGGCG
>DFMV01000057.1:1449-5378 GCA_002375765.1 Rhizobiales bacterium UBA3584
TCGGCCTTTTCGAATTTGAAGGCATTGGCAACGATGTTGGAAGGAAACGATTCCACGGCGATGTTGAGATTGCGCACGGCCCCGTTGTAATAACGCCGCGAAAGCTGGATCTCGTCTTCCACAGTCTGCAGCGCCGTCTGGAACTCAAGGAAATTGGTGTTGGCCTTGAGGTCGGGATAGGCCTCGGCCACCGCAAAAAGCCGCCCCAAAGCCCCCGAAAGAAGCCCCTCCGCCTGTCCGCGTTCGCCGGGCGAAGCGTTCTGTGCCGCCTGCACGGCCGCGCGCGCATCGGTCACCGCCTGCAGCGTCTCGCGCTCATGGGCCATATAGCCCTTGACCGTTTCGAGCATGTTGGGAATGAGGTCGGCGCGGCGCTTGAGCTGCACGTCGATGCCCGACCAGCCCTCTTCCACCAGCTGCCGATTGCGGATCAGATTGTTGTAGACATAGATCGCATAGCCGAGAACGGCCACGACCAGTATCAGGATCACCCATTCCATCTGCCGCTTCCCTCCTGCCGCATGGTTGCGGCCAGAGTGGCACCATTAATGGGCTATATCAATCACTTATCGGCGCCGGTCGCCCCGCCGCCGGCCGTTTGCAGCCACGCCGCACCGCACGCCTTGGCCAACTCGCGAATGCGCAGGATATAGCTTTGGCGCTCGGTCACCGAAATCACCCCGCGCGCGTCGAGCAGGTTGAAATTGTGGCTGGCCTTGATGACCTGCTCATAGGCTGGCACGGCCATGGTCTGGCGCTCACCATCCTGACCTGCCGCAAGGATGGCCTTGCACTCGTCCTCGGCATCCTTGAAATGCCGAAACAGCATTTCGGTATCGGCCGCCTCGAAATTGTATTTGGAAAATTCCTGCTCGTTCTGCAGGAACACCTCGCCATAGGTGACCTTCTGATCGCCTTCGCGTCCGTTGAAGTTGAGATCGTAAACGTTCTCGACCCCCTGCACATACATCGCCAGCCGTTCCAGCCCATAGGTGATTTCCCCGGGAACGGGAGAGCATTCAAAGCCCGCGACCTGCTGGAAATAGGTGAACTGGGAAACTTCCATCCCGTCGCACCAGCACTCCCAGCCAAGCCCCCATGCCCCCAGCGTCGGGCTTTCCCAGTCATCCTCGACAAAGCGGATATCGTGCAGCTTCGCGTCCAGCCCGATGGCGGCCAGCGATTGAAGGTAGAGCTCCTGAATATTGGCGGGGGAGGGCTTTAAGATCACCTGGAACTGATAATAGTGCTGCAGCCGGTTGGGATTTTCCCCATAGCGCCCGTCGGTCGGCCGACGTGATGGCTGCACATAAGCCGCGTTCCACGGTTTCGGCCCCAGCGCCCGCAGGGTGGTCGCGGTGTGGAACGTTCCCGCGCCCATCTGCATGTCATAGGGCTGCAGGATCACACAGCCCTGATCGGCCCAGAAATTCTGCAGGGTCAGGATCAGGCCCTGAAACGAATTTCTGGGGTCCATGTGGGGCTTGTGCAGCTCAGCCATATTTGTTCCGGATAACGCCGTTGTTGAAAGCGGCGCGACCGTAGTTGTGCCGCCATCCAAGGTCAAGCGCGACAGGCTATTCCTTGCCCGGGCGATAAACCCCGTCTTCGCCGCGCTCCAGCGTCACCACGCCTCCGGATTTCAGCTCGGCCTTGTTGCGCTCGATCTGGGCCTTGCGTTTTTCCTGAGCGCGCGAGTCGTCCTCGGCGAATTTCTTGCGCCAGTCCCGTACGATCGAGCGCAGCCCGATCCCGATCAGCAGCGCCAGCAGAATGGTGACGAGTGTCGATATTCCCATGGTTACAACCCCAGCCGCGACCAGGCTTCCCGGTCCTCGATCTTTGCCATCACATCCCCGGCGACATCTCCGCCCGCCGATAGCCCGAAATTGGGCAATTGCAGCAGGCTCTTCTTTGGTGCAATCGATTTGATCGTCACCTCCTTGCCAAACCGCTCACGCAACGTGCCGTGCAGGTCACCCAGGCTGTCAACGAGCCCCATCGCCAGCCCGCGTTTCGCCGTCCAGAACTCGCCGGTATAAATCTCGTCGTCGGCCAGAGTGATCTTGGAAGCCCGCCGCGATTTCACATGGTCGATGAACACCTCGTGGATATCGAGCTCCAGCTGCTTGATGCGCGCGACGTCCTCGGGCTTTTCGGGCAGGAAGGGATCGAGCGTCGATTTGTTCTTGCCCGCCGTATAGAGGCGCCGGTCGATGCCCAGCTTGGCGATCGCATCGACAAACCCGAAGCTGGCCATGACCACCCCGATCGATCCCACCAGCGAGGAGGGGTCGGCAATGATCTCGTCGCCCGCCGAGGCAATGAAATACCCGCCCGATGCCGCCGCGTCCTCGACAAACACCAGAACCCTTTTTTCATGATGGTCGGCCAATTGCCGGATGCGCTGGGCAATCAGGCGCGACTGCACCGGCGATCCGCCCGGCGAATTGACCACGATCGCCACCACCGGCGCTTTCTTGATCTTGAACGCTTTTTCCAGAAGCGGCGCCACCGAGGCGATGTTGAGCCGGCCCGGCTTGAGATCCTGCGAGATGACCCCCTGCAGCCGGACAACGGGGATAACCGGCCCGCGATTGCCGAAAAACCTTTTGTACCAGGGACGCTTGGGAGCCTCGATCTGGCCGTCGGAAAATGCGGTCATCTTTGTCTCCCTTTTGGAAATGGGCTCTTGGCGAACGCCTTGGCTCTCATTTAGGCATTCATTTGCCGTCGTGCCAGTCCAACCGCGCCTCGCCGCGCAGGATCGATCGCACCGGCTCGGAAAATCCGTTGCCCGTCTCCCCATGCACGATCAATGGCGGCAACAGCGCCATTGGAGCGTTGCTGCCCTTGCACCCCCTGACCAGCACCCGGGTCGCTGCCATGCCGGGGCGCGGCGCTATGGGCAGAACGGCAATGGCGCCCATGCGCGAATTGAACGCTGCAAGAAGCTGGGGCAGGGCCTGCGCCAAATGGATAAAGATCACTTCGCCCTTTGCATGGGCGCACGAAACCGCGGTCCTTACCCAGCCCGAAACCTCCCCGTCCGTATGCCGCGCCGCCGCTCGCGCCGGGTCGGGCGCATGGGTGCCCGCGTCGAAAAACGGAGGATTGGCAATCACCACATCGAACTTGTCGGTGCCCAATCCCAATGCCTTGCGTTCGGCTCCGGTCGCCGTGGCGCTGATTTTCAGAATTGTTGCGCGTTCGGCAAAGCCATTGGCCTCTACATTGGCGGCAGCCAGCATCGCCATGTCGGCGTTGTTTTCGACAAGCGTCGCCTCCAGTCCATCATTGTGGGCCAGCGCACACAGTCCCGCCACGCCTGCACCTGCCCCCAGATCGAGCAATTGGCGCGCACCCTGGGGCAGGCTGGCGCCCAGGAGCACCGAGTCCAACCCGGCCCGAAATCCCTTTTCGGGCTGGGTTATGGACAATTTGCCGCCCAGAAACGCGTCGGCATCCTGCTGTTGGCGTTTTACAAATTCGGGCGGCTGGTTTACCGACATGGGCACAAGGTCCGGGTTGGTGTTCAGGCCAAAGTGGAATTTCACTCTTGCGGCGCGGGGCTGACAATAGAGTGTTTCGGTAATAAGTGGGTATTCCATATTCGGTCCGGAAGCGCGGTAACAAACAAGTGGGCTCCCGGTTCCCTTTTCGCGGAACCGGATCGCCTTGAAAAGCACTGTATCGGGAGGGCAATGGCCTCCTTGGGGAGTTTGAACGTCAATGGCGGTTGAAAATCTGGCGCCGAGACCTCTTGCCGACGCCTCGGCGGTAATCGACGATCTGATGGCTGCGACCGGGGATGGCATGGAGGCCGTCAACCGCCTCATCCTGTCGCGCTCCGACAGCCCCGTCGATATGGTTCCTGAAGTCGCCAACCATCTCATCGATGCCGGCGGCAAGCGCCTGCGCCCCATGCT
>DFMV01000057.1:5579-43207 GCA_002375765.1 Rhizobiales bacterium UBA3584
TTTGCCGCCGCCGTCGAATTCATGCACAACGCAACGCTGCTCCACGACGATGTGGTCGACGAAAGCGACATGCGCCGCGGCCGCCCCGCCGCGCGTACGATCTGGGGCAATCAGGCATCGGTTCTGGTGGGCGATTTCCTGCTCGGTCAGGCATTTTTGATGATGGTGGAATCGCGCGACATCGATGCGCTCGGCGTGCTCTCGCGTGCTGCAGCGGTCATTGCCGAGGGCGAAGTGTTCCAGCTTGCCAAGGCCGGCGATCTGTCCACCACGCCCGACGATTACGAAAAGATCATCCACGCCAAGACCGCCACGCTCTTTGAAGCGGCCACCGAAGTGGGCGCGATGGCCGGTGGTGCCGACACAGTCTCCCGCAAGGCGCTCGCCGCCTATGGCCGTGAATTGGGCATGGCCTTCCAGCTTGTCGATGACGTTCTCGATTACGGCGGCGCGCAAGGCGCTCTGGGCAAGAACACCGGCGACGATCTGCGTGAAGGCAAAATGACCTTGCCCATCATCCTCGCCCTGCAGGCCGGCAGCGAAGCCGAGCGCGAGACAATCGGAAAGGCTCTGGGAAATCCTGAATCCGGGGAAACCGAACTGGCCGATATCCTGGCCATTTTCGCGCGTCACGATACATTGGCCCAGACCATGGCCAAAGCCGAACGCCACGCCGAAGCGGCCCGCGCCGCCCTTGCCAACATCCCCCAGACTGTCGAACGCGACATCCTGTTCGGCGTCCCCGAATTCTGCACCGCGCGCGCGTACTGACTTTCGGGGTCAGATCGCGGCGTCAGCGCTGACCACGCACAATCGCGGCAGATCACGACCGGTCGTTGGCTTATCTGGGCTCTTTATCGGCCATATGCTGCGAGAAAGACTCTGACGCCATCCCGCGCTTCATTGCGCAGCGCTTCGGAGTCGGGAATGGCGTCGTCGCCCAAGAGCATCGCCTGATTGAGCGGGGTCGACATCACCAGCCAGTTGAAATGCGACGCCGCAACCATCGAATCGTCAAACCTCAATAGTCCCTGCGCCTTAAGTGACTCGAACAGGTTGGCAAGGATTCCAATCGCCCGCAGTGGCCCGCGTTCGTAAAGAACGCGCGCCAATTCGGGAAACCTCGGCACTTCGCCGATCACCAGCCGCCGCAGTTGCATGATGCGTGGGTTGAGCACGATATAGAGCTGGCGAAAGGCATATTCCTCCAGATAAGCCGCCAGGTTCTCTGGATCGACCGGCGGTGCGTCTCCATGGACGCGGTCGCCCGTCCTGTCGGTCAGCGAGGACACGATCTCGATGAACAGGGCCTCCTTTGAGGAAAAGTGCTTATAGACGGTCTGTTTGGATACCGCCGAGCGCGCCGCGATCTCGTCCATGTTGGTCCCGAGATAGCCGTTGATAAGAAATATCTCTGTCGCCGCTTCAAGGATTGCCTGCCGCTTGCGCGCCGAACGGGGCGTCGTCTCGATAGCCGTTCCTGAATTCGTTTCCGCTTTTGGCATCGTGTCCGGGCCATCCAAATCAGTTTGCGATTGACAATATAGTACTGGACAGTCTAGTTCTGCGCAAGCTCCACAGTACTGGACGGTCTAGTTCTAAAAAGGATGTGAGATGAGAAAGCTTCGATTGCTGGCGGCTCTGGTCGGTGCGGGTCTTCTGATCGGCCCTCAGAGTTCCGTGGCGCAGGCATCCGCCGAAGCCCCCATGACCCCAACAGCAGAGATGACAATGACCCAATCCCCGAAAACCGGCACGCTGAAGGTGCCCGGCGCAACGCTCTATTACGAAAGCTGGGGCCATGGCCCCATGCTTCTCATCATTCCCGGCGGACCTCAGGATGCCGGGGTTTTTGCCGATCTTGCCCATGCGCTGGCAGATCGCTACACCGTTGTCGCTTACGACCCGCGCGGCAATTCGCGCTCGACATTCGATGGGGCCATTCAGCCTCTCGACCTTGACATCCAGGCTGACGACGCTGCCGCGTTGATCGACGCACTGGGGCAGGGACAGGCCTACGTCATGGGGACCAGTGGCGGGGCCCATATCGGGCTCAACCTCGCCGCACGCTATCCCGAAAAGGTCAAGGCGGTTGTCGCCCACGAGCCGCCGTCCACGATGCTGCTCGAGGATCCCGCCGAGGCAATTGCCTTCGATGAGGCGGTTCACGCGACCTACAAAAGCGAGGGCGTTGAGGCCGCCATGGGAATGTTCTTCGGCGCCGCCGGCATGTCCGAGAGCCCCGAAGCGGACGCTGCGCCCGATTTCGAGATGTCGCCCGAAGCCGCCGAAACCTTCGCGCGCGTCAGCGGCAATTTCGAGTATTGGCTCGCCCACGCCATGTTGCCGCTCTCGCACTACACGCCCGACGTTGAAACGCTCAAGGCTGGCGCGCCGCGGGTGATCGTCGGCATCGGTGCGGATTCCAGGGGCAGCCCCATCGAGGAACTCAGCATGGCTCTCGTGAACGCGTTGGGCGTTGTTCCTGTCACATTCCCCGGCGATCATACGGGCTTTGAGCCCCATGCCGATGCGTTCGCCGAAACCTTGCACCAGACGTTCGGCGCCAACCAGGGAGACAGCTAAATGTACATTCAGTTTGCCGAACTGCCGGTTACCGATCAGGATCGCGCCAAAGCGTTCTATACCGGAAAGCTCGATTGCGAAGTGGCTGCAGACGCGCCGATGGGGGCCGATGGCTGGAGATGGATCGAACTCAAATTTCCCGGGACGCAAACCAATCTGCACTTCATCCGCCGCGAGAACGACACGCCCTCGGATATGCCCGTTCTGGTGTTCGTTGCAGATGACGTGGCGGGTACCATCGAGGCGCTCCGCGTCAAGGGGGTCGAGATTGTCACCGAACCGCACGAGCCCACCTGGCAGCCCGGCCGAACCGTGGCCGAATTTCGCGACAGCGAAGGCAATCGCATGGTGATCGGTACGCCATAGGCGAAAAGTCCCTAGCGTATGCGGCGAGACATAACTTGCCGCATAGCGCTTGCAACCGCAAACTCCAGTGTTGCGGTGCGGCCATGGCCGTCCCCAATGGACTTTCGTCCCATCCCCTGCTACCGCTTCGCCAACATTCCCAAAGACCCGCCCAAGGCACCCCGACCATGCCCGAATTGCTGCTTGAGCTCTTTTCCGAGGAAATTCCCGCACGTCTTCAGCGCCGGGCAGCCGAGGACCTCAAGAAGGCCGTAACAGATGCTCTGGTTGAAAAGGGCCTTGTTTATGAAAGCGCTGGCGCCTTCGCCACGCCGCGCCGCCTGGCGCTGACGGTCACCGGTCTGCCTGCCGCTTCGCCCGACACGCGCGAAGAACGCAAAGGTCCCAAGGTTGGCGCGCCCCAGCAGGCTCTCGATGGTTTCCTGCGCGCCGCCGGTCTGTCGAGCATCGATCAGGCAAAGGTCCAGTCCGACGAAAAGAAGGGCGACTTCTACGTCGCGGTGATCGAGAAAAAGGGCGCTCCAGCGATCGATATCTTGCGCGATATTCTGCCCGCAACCGTAAAGACCTTCCCGTGGGGCAAGCCCATGCGCTGGGGTGCCGGCAGGCTGGAATGGGTCCGCCCGCTCCGCGCCATCACCGCAACCTTTGGCCCCGAAGGTGAAGAGCCCGATGTGATCGAATTTGAACTGGGTGCCGTGACCTCGGGCAACACCACCTACGGCCACCGGTTCATGGCCCCCGGTGCCATAAAGGTCCGGCGCTTTGACGATTACGTGCAGGCGCTCGAAAAGGCGCGCGTGGTTCTCGACATCGACCGCCGCAAGCAGATCATCAGAACCGACGCCGAACAGCTCGCCTTCGCTCAGGGGCTCGAACTGATCGTCGATGAGGGCCTGCTCGAAGAAGTCGCCGGGCTGGTCGAATGGCCGGTGGTCATGATGGGGTCGTTCGACGAGACGTTTCTTAAAGTCCCCGAGGAGGTGATCATCGCCACCATTCGCGCCAACCAGAAATGCTTCTGCCTCAGAGACAGCGCGACGGGGAAACTGGCCAACAAATTCATCCTCACCTCCAACATCGTCGCCGAGGATGACGGCAAGACCATTGTTGCGGGCAATGAACGCGTCATCCGCGCCCGCCTGTCCGACGCCAAATTCTTCTACGAAACAGACCTGGAAACCCCGCTGTTCGACAATCTGCCCAAGCTCGAAGACGTGGTCTTCCACGCCAAATTGGGAACACAGGCCGAACGGGTCTCCCGCATCGAAAAACTGGCCGCCGAAATCGCCCCGCTGGTTGGCGCCGATGTTGAAGACGCAAAACGCGCCGCAAAACTCTCAAAGGCCGATCTGCCCACCGGTATGGTGGGCGAATTCCCTGAACTTCAAGGCCTGATGGGCCGCTATTATGCGCTGGCGCAGGGCGAAAGGCCCCAGGTCGCCACGGCCATCGAAGAACACTACAAGCCCCTCGGCCCCTCCGATCGCGTGCCCACCGAACCGGTCGCCATCTCTGTCGCGCTTGCCGACAAGCTCGATATCCTCACCGGCTTCTGGGCGATTGATGAAAAGCCGACAGGCAGCAAAGACCCCTACGCCCTGCGGCGTGCGGCACTGGGGGTGATCCGGCTGATCGTGGACAACAAGCTGCGGCTCTCGCTCAGCCGCTTCGTATCCGATGGCGATCTCCTCTCGTTCTTCCATGATCGCCTCAAGGTCTCGCTCCGCGATTCCGGCGCCCGTCACGACCTCGTCGATGCGGTGATTTCGTCAGATACTGACGACATCCTGCAGATCGTCTCGCGCGTTGCTGCGCTGTCCTCGCTGCTCGCTGCCGAAGACGGCAAGGCCCTTCTCGCCGGATACAAGCGCGCCGCGAATATCCTCACCGCAGAGGAGAAAAAGGACGGCCGCGCCTATGCCGACCCGATCGATGCTGGAAGGCTTTCCACCCCCGAGGAACAGAGCCTCGGCACAGCCATTGCACAGGCCCGCACCGACGTAACCGCCCGTCTCGAAAACGACGACTACGCCGGTGCCATCTCGGTGCTCGCCTCGCTCCGCACCCCCGTCGATGCCTTTTTCGAATCCGTCCTCGTCAACGACCCCGATCCTGCCATCCGCGCCAACCGCCTCAATCTTCTGGCGTCCCTGCGCGATACGATGCATCTGGTCGCCGACTTCTCAAAGGTCGCAGGCTAGAGGACAAGGCCTCTCACAAGCGATTATGAGAAACCAAATCCAAAGGATTTTCACATGAGCGTCGGTCTTCTCGCCCTTCTCGATGATGTCGCCGCCCTCGCCAAGGTGGCGGCGACTTCGGTCGACGATATCGCCGGCCAGGCCATGAAGGCCGGCGCCAAGGCAGCCGGGGCGATGATCGACGACGCCGCGGTGACGCCCAAATACGTCCAGGGCTTCAAGCCCGAGCGCGAACTGCCGATCGTCGGCAAGATCGCCCTGGGCTCGATCAAAAACAAGCTGATCTTCCTTCTGCCTGCTGCCCTGCTGCTCAGCGCGTTTCTGCCCTGGATGATCAATCCGCTGCTCATGCTGGGCGGGGCCTATCTGTGCTATGAAGGTGCCGAAAAGGTCTATGAAGGCCTCTTCCCGCACCAGGCACACGAGCACGAGAAAAAAATCGTTCCGTCCGCGGCCAGTGCCGAAAAACTCGAGGCGGAAAAGGTCGCCGGTGCGATCAAGACCGACTTCATCCTGTCCGCCGAAATCATGACCATCGCACTGGCGCAGATCCCGGCCGGCAATGTCGTCAACCAGGCACTGGTGCTTCTGGTTGTGGCCCTTGGCATGACCATTCTCGTTTATGGCGGTGTGGCCCTGATCGTCAAAGCCGACGATGTGGGGCTTTATCTGGCAAAGGACGGCAAGACCGGCTGGGGTCGTGCCATCGGCCGGGGACTGGTCGCGGGCATGCCGGTCTTTCTCAAATGGCTCGCCATCGTCGGCACGGCCGCCATGCTCTGGGTCGGCGGCGGTATCATCGTCCACGGGTTGGCAGGCATGGGTTTTGCCGGACCCGAACACTGGATTGAAGACGTTGCTCACTTGGTAGAGGGCGCAGTCCCAGCCATCGCAGGTGCTCTCAACTGGCTGACGATTGCTGTCATCTCGGGAATACTCGGCCTCGTGATCGGTTTTATCCTGATCCCGGTGGCCGAATTCGCCATCGCGCCGGTGCTAGGCCTGTTCCGCAAGCAAAAGCCGGCCGCGCACTGAGCCACCTGGCAGCGCTTGAGTTGAGATGACTGTAGGTTAGCGCCCCTTGAAGGGCGCCATGCCTTCGTTCGCCAGCCGGTCGGCGCGTTCGTTGAGGTCGTGCCCCGCATGTCCCTTCACCCAGTGCCAGGTGATGGTGTGCCGTTTTGTTGCGGCATCGAGCGCCTGCCAGAGTTCAACATTCTTGACCGGCTTTTTAGCTGCTGTCTTCCAGCCATTGCGCTTCCAGCCGTGCAGCCAGCCCTGAATGCCGTTCTTGACGTACTGGCTGTCGGTGTGGATTTCCACCGAGCAGGGGCGCTTGAGCGCATTGAGCGCTTCAATGGCGGCGGTCAGCTCCATCTGGTTGTTGGTGGTCTGGGCCATGCCGCCCTTGAGTTCCTTGACGGTGCCATTGTATTCGAGCACCGCGCCCCAGCCGCCAGGACCGGGATTACCCGAACAGGCCCCGTCGGTGTGGATAATCACCGTTTCGCTCAATGCCCCGACGCCTCTTCGAGCTGGCGCAACACGCGGGGAATGTTGAAGGCGATATTTTCTTCCGCCGTTACGGCGATCTCGACATTGACGTTGAACCGCTCGGCAAAGGCCCCGATCACTTCCTCCACCAAAGATTCAGGTGCCGAAGCGCCGGCTGTGATGCCCAGCGAAGAAATATCTCCGAACTGGTCCCAGTCTATATCTCCGGCGCGCTGGACGAGCACCGAAACCCTGCATCCGGCCCGCTCGCCCACTTCCACAAGCCGCATCGAGTTCGATGAATTGGGCGCCCCCACCACGATCATCGCATCCACCCGCGGCGCTACGGCTTTCACAGCCTCCTGCCGATTGGTGGTGGCGTAGCAGATGTCTTCCTTGGCCGGCACGGCGATATTGGGGAACCGGCTCTTGAGCACCATCACCATGGCGCTTGTGTCGTCCACCGACAGCGTGGTCTGGGTCACCAGCGCCAGATTGTCCGGGTCGCGCGGCGTGAACGCCTCTGCATCCGCAACAGTTTCGATCAGCGTGATCTTGCCCGGCGGCAATTGCCCCATCGTGCCGATCACTTCGGGATGCCCCCGATGCCCGATCAAAACGATATCATGCCCCTCTTCGGCATGGCGCTGGGCTTCCACATGCACCTTGGTTACAAGCGGGCAGGTGGCATCGAGAAAGAACATGTTGCGATGTTTGGCTTCGGCGGGCACCGATTTTGCCACCCCGTGCGCCGAAAAGATCACCGGCGCATCAGTGCCCTCGGGAATTTCTTCGAGCTCTTCGACAAAGATCGCACCCTTGGCGCGCAACCCGTCCACAACGAACTTGTTGTGAACGATCTCGTGGCGCACATAGACCGGCGCCCCGTACTTTTTGAGCGCCAGATCGACGATCTGGATGGCACGATCCACACCGGCGCAAAATCCGCGCGGCGCGCACAAAAGGATGTCGAGGCTGGGCTTGTCGGTCATGGTCCTCACATGCGGTTTGTCCCTGCCCAAGTCAAGCCACCTTGCTGTGAGCTTTTGCACGAGCGCTTCCAGCAAAAGTTGCAGACTTTTGCGGTTCGGGAGCGCGACAAATGGCAATACCCCACCCCTGTTGCCCGAACCCCGGCACACAGGCAATATGGCACCGATTCAGTTAGGGTTATTTCTCTTGGTTGCGCCTTCCCAACAGATGTTCGCAATTGCCCCGGCTCAGGGAAAGCCCTCCTTGAGCCGCGCACAATTGCGTCTTCTGGTCGGCAAGGCGCGCTGGCTGCACGTGGCCGCCGATGCCGGGCTCGCAGTAGCACCCACTATCGCCATCACCCGGACGGCGTGGGATGCGCTCCAGGCCGAGCGCAAGACCGGGACCGACACGCTGCGCAAGGTCTGGGTCACCACTCTCTTCAAGCTGGTAACACCGGGCAAACAGCCGCCGGAGCTGGTCGTTCGCACCTCTGCCCCGCGCCATATCGCCGGCCTCCAGCCCGCGCGCACGGGGTTGTCAGCGCCTGCCAACGAACTTGAAGCCGTCGATCCGCACCGCGCCATGGGAAAGGCCATCAATGCCGCTTTTGCCAGCTACGGCCCACCTCTCGCTGGTTGGGCCAGCGAGGCCGAACGCGAGGCGCGTGACAGTCAGATCGTCATTGTCCAGGCGACGGTCAGCGGCCGGATCGAACATTTTCTCTCGCGCAACACGACGACGGGTCGACTTGGCCCGGTCGCAATGCCGGGCGAGCCGCTACCCAAATTGCCTGTAAGCACCGCAAAGCTGATTGAAACCATCGACGCTGCTTCGGGCCAGCACATGGCCTGCGTTGTATCGATCGAGGGCAATGTCGCCCGGCTGGTTTCCGCCCGGCCGGTTCAGGTCAGCGCCGGGGCGCAGCTCGAGGCGGCGGTGGAACGGGTCGACGCCAAGGTCTGGATGCCCGCCGAAGCGGTGAGGCGCTTTAATCCCACCCAACTCTCCCAATTGCTTCATCCGCGCCTGACCGATGATCATCGGGCAGTCGCAATTGCATCGGGCCTCGGCGTTTCACCCGGCGCCGCGAGCGGGGAAATCGTCTTTACCCCCGACGATGCCGCGCGTTGCCGCGCGCGCGGGCGCCATTGCATCCTGGTGGTCATGGAAACCGGCCCGGGCGATATCGAGGGCATGAAAGCCGCCACCGGGTTCGTCACCGCTCGGGGCGGAATGACCAGCCACGCCGCTGTCGTGGCCCGAATAACCGGAAAGCCTTGTGTTGCCGGCCTGCGGATCTTGCAGATCGATGCCGAAAACGGCACCTGCAAGATCGGCGATCAGACGTTCACGACCGGCCAGCGCATCACCATCGATGGGTCCGAGGGCGCGATTTACGAAGGCGCTTTACCGCTTTCCCGTCCCCATATCGGCGGGGCGCTTTCGCGGCTATTGGACTGGGCTGACGACAGCCGCACGATTGCCGTCAGGACAAATGCCGAAACCATAGAGGCCGCCCGGACGGCCCTGAGCTTCGGTGCCGAAGGAATCGGGCTGGCGCGTTCCGAACACATGTTTTTTTCCGGCGAGCGCATGCGGGCTCTCCGCCGCCTGATCCTGTCTGAAAACGAGCAGGATCGCGCCACTGCCCTTGAGGGACTGGTCGATTATCAGGCGGCCGATTACGCCGCACTGTTCCAGACAATGCAGAACAAGCCCGTCAACGTGCGCCTCTTCGATCCGCCCCTGCACGAATTTCTGCCGCGCAGCGAAGACGATATCGAAGATACCGCCGAGGCGTTGGGCCTCTCGCTCAAGGCGCTCAAGGCGCGTTTGCAGCGCCTCGATGAGGTCAATCCCATGCTCGGCCATCGCGGTGTGCGGCTGGTCATCACCTATCCCGAAATTCTTGCCATGCAGGTGCGGGCCCTGGTGGCCGGCGTCGAAGCGGCCATGGACAATCAGGATCTGCCGGTCAATCTTGAGATCATGGTGCCCTTCGTCACATCGGCCCGGGAGGTCGCCTGGGTCAAATCTCGCATCATGGATATCGTGGGCAATGCGCCGGTCTTCCAGCGCGGTGCCAATCTGGCGTTCGGCACCATGATCGAATTGCCCCGCGCATGCCTGAGGGCGGGAGACATCGCCAAAGAAGTCGATTTCATTTCCTTTGGCACCAACGACCTCACCCAGACGACCTATGGCATCTCCCGCGATGACGCGCCGGCCTTTCTCGCGACATATCATCGCCGGGGGCTCTATGATGTCGACCCGTTCGTCACCATCGATCAGCGCGGCGTGGGCGAATTGATCCGCATCGCCATCGAGCGGGGCAGGGCGGTCAATCCGCATTTGAAGGTCGGCATCTGCGGCGAACACGCCGGCGAAACCAATTCGCTGCGGTTTTTTTCCGGGCTGGACATCGATTATGTCAGCTGCTCGCCCTATCGCGTGCCGGTGGCGCGTATGGTTCTGGCACAGTCGGACAACGCCAGTTAACCATCGAAGCTTCCTGATAATGCCTTGGCGTTGCCGCAATCTGAACTTTTCCGTGCCAATTTACCCGTGTTTACACCTTCATAACCCTAATCAACGATCATCGGGATTGTCGGCATTTGATCGGCTTGGTGTTGCACTTGTGCATCGCATGCCAGACCGGTCGGATCGACACCGGAACGATGGCGTATTTTTCATCACGGGTTCCGGTGCTCGGCTGGGAGTGCTTCCAGCAAAAGTGGTTTCCACTTTTGCGGTTCGGAAGCGCGACGAGGCCGGGACGTAAGGCCGGCGGGTCAGTGTTGTGGCGTAGAAAAGCGTTAGTATGGCGTATGGGATCTCCCCGGTGCGTGCCAACCCGGCGCGTGCCTCGCGAAAAGTTTTGAAAGCTCTAGGGGCACTGACGCTCAGTGTCGTTGCTTATGGCTTTGCGGTCCCCGGGACCGGTGGCTTCCGCGCCGTCGATCCCGCAACCGAACTTCCCCCAACCCCGATGGCGTCTCTCGATTTCGAGGGCGACCAGCCCGTCATCTCCGGCACGGTGGCTCCGCTTTTCCAGTCCGCGATGTTCTCGGGCCCCAACAGAACCGACAAGACCGACAGGGCGCGTCCCGAGGTCAATCTTGTTGCCTTTTCCCAGGCCTTTGATGCGGTGCGGCTCTCGATTGCATCGGCCCGTTCCGCTGGTGATCCCTACACCACCCAGCAATCGGGCGTTATGGTTGCCGAGGGTGATGAGGTTGAGAGCGAGGGGCCACGCATTTCCGTCGCCTCGATCGATCCCGACATGGTCAACTCATCTGGTCTGGCCGCCATCGACGCTATTTCCGAACAGGCGGATCGGGACCCCAATATCCCGAGCCCGGTCGGCGTTCCCGAAACGCTGGCCTATGGCCGCGCCAATACCCCGGCCACCGAGTTCACCGTCAGCCACACCTATTCCGAGCGTGAACAGTGGTGCATGGCGACGGGCATCTATTTTGAGGCGCGCGGCGAAAGCTATCGCGGCCAGGTCGCCGTCGCCCAGGTCATCATGAATCGCGTGGCTCACCCCAACTATCCCGACACCATCTGTGGAGTGGTCTATCAGAACCAGCATCGCCGCAATGCATGCCAGTTCTCATTTGCATGCGATGGCAAGACCAACGTCAACCGCACTTCGGAAGTGGCGGCCTGGGATCTCGCGCAGTCCATCACCCAGGAAGTGCTCAACGAGGAAATCTATCTGACCGAGGTCGCCGACGCGACACACTACCACGCGACCTATGTCCGCCCGGCATGGGCGCGCAACATGGACAAGCTGGCCCAGGTCGGATTGCACGTCTTTTACAGGTTCAAGCCGGGCTGGCGGTTTGGCTAACCAGAGCGTTTCCAGACCAAGTGGGGAACCGGTTGTCCGGTTCGGATAACGCTACAAAATCAGCCTAATACGTCCGGTAGCAGGAAACAAACGACCCGCTGGCCGAGCACGAACGCACCCCCCGGTCCGAAACGTTGTTGACCACCACATTTCCGCTGACCGGATTGCGGCCAACCGACAGGATCATGAAGCTCGATCCCTGGGGCCAAAGGCTATAGCCGTGGTAGTGTCGGGGTTCGTCGTAAACCCGGTTTACCTCTATCCCCGGATAAAGCACATGCGGCGAAACCAGTCCGTCGCTCGAATAGGTGCCGCTTGTGGTCGTCGCGATATTGACGTCGCGCACATGCCCATAACCCACCTTGCGCACGATGGACGACGAAATTGGCTCCAGCGAAACCTGATCCGCATAAGCGATTTCGTATTGCCGGTCGTAGAACTTCACCAGCGTAGTCAGTGGGGGCGGCTCGTGGCTGACCAGCCCGTCGGCGCGTGCCGGCGATACTGTGGCCAGCCCGGCTCCGAAAATTCCGGCCAGAAACAGGGCAGCCGCAACGCCGGCCCGATAGCGTAGCGCGATGCTCCTGCGGGGGCGGTTGTGGGATCGGTCAAAGCGCATGAACGTCTCTCCGGTTACGGCGTCTTAACGCTTTATCAACCTTTCCGATCCGTTAACGCAAAGCCTCATGCACTAAAGGGTTAATAGGTAAAATGAGAATAAAATTTTAGCGATTACAGAGAGTTAGGCGCATTTGGGCTTAAGTGCCCAGGCTCTCGAACACATCCACGAAATGGTCGTGGGCCTGTTGGGTCGGCCATGGCCGGATCAGCCGCTCAAAGCCCGGAAGATCGAACCCTGCAAGTGTCGGTTCTCCAAAGAACTTCCGTGCTTCGTCGGGGGCAAAGCCGGCCAGATTGACCGCCTCGAAGAACGCCGCCTCCCGATCAGCCCGCTTGATCAGCTTTGTCAGGGCCGCCGGCGCGATGGCTGGCAAGCCGAACCGGACATGGATAGCCCCAAGCAGGCGCGCCTCCACCTCGCGATAATTGCCGCCCATGGCAGCCTTGAAAGGGGAGATGATATCGCCCATCACATATTCGGGCGCGTCATGGAGCAGGGCATAGAGCCGCCCCTTGTCATCGATCTCTGGATCCATGGCCGAAGCGATCTCGAGCACCAGCACCGAATGCTGAGCCACCGAAAATGCGTAATCGCCCTTGGTCTGCCCGTTCCACCGCGCCACGCGCGCCAGCCCGTGCGCAATGTCGGATAGTTCCACATCGATGGGGGAAGGGTCCAAAAGATCGAGGCGACGCCCCGAAAGCATGCGCTGCCAGGCGCGGGATTGTGCGCGTGCCATTGCCCTCGGTCCTGCCTTTCAAGAGTGCTTCCAGGATAAGTGGAATGCACTTATCCGGTTCGGAAGCGCGATTAAACAAGGACTAGATCGCTTCATCGTTTCCACGAAACGGTGAAGTGATCTAATCGTCTTCGGAATCGCCGCCCGGCGCTGCAAAACCGTAGCGCGCCCATTCGGGCAGGGCAAGCGAGACAGGTGCGCCGGCAACGCTTGCTCCCTCGCCATCGGTAATCTTGTCGATCCGCGCAATACCGACAGCCCTGCCATCGACAACGCTGCCGATCGTGCCGACGTTCTTGCCTCCTATCATCACCGCATCGCCGCGCTCACCCGCCGAAATGTCCGACACGATCACCGGCCGCCGCCGCGCCGTACCGCGATGCTGCATACGCGACACCACCTCCTGGCCCACATAGCAGCCCTTTTTGAAATCGACCCCGCCCAGATGATCCATACCGATATCGTGCGGAAAAGCGTCCTCGGTTGGAAAGTCCGGTCCCATCTCGGCAATACCCGCCACAATGCGTGCCTTAGCTTGGCCGGTACCTTCGACCCAATCGTCAGACTCGGCCAGAGGGGCAATTACGCGATATCCCAGTCCTTCGTGGCGCCCATCGCGATGGACGATCCCAATCTGGGGCGCCTCAGCCGACCACCCGACCGCATGGGTCTCGGCCAGAACTTCGATGTCCATTTTGGCCCGCAGCCGATACATCTTCATGCGCTTGAAGAAATTCTCTGCCACCGAAGCCGGCACATCGAGCCAGTGAGCGCCATCAGCCCACCCGATTAGCCCCTCGGCGAGCAACTTGCCCTGCGGAGCCAGGAGCGCGAACCAGCGTGCCGTGCCATCCTCGAGCACCGGAGGTGTCAGGACATCATGGAGGAGATGGGTCGCATCCGGCCCCGAAATTTTGAAGGCCACCCGGTCGGCGCGCTTTTCGATTGTCATATGCTGCCCTTGCCTTGTTCCTGTGCCATCCGTTAAACCCGCCCCATTCAGTCGCCGAGCCGGAGGTATGCCATGAGTCGCCACTTCGATACGATTTTCAGAGGCGGCACGCTGGCCAATCACGACGGCATAGGTAGCGCTGATATCGGGATCATCAAGGGGCGCATCGCTGCCATTGGCTCGCTTCTGTCCGACACCGCCGATAACGATGTCGATTGCACGGGCCTTACCATCCTTCCTGGTGTCATCGATACCCAGGTCCATTTCCGCGAACCTGGTCTCGACCACAAGGAGGACCTTCAGTCCGGCTCTCTGTCGGCCGTGATGGGCGGAGTAACCGGCGTTTTCGAAATGCCCAACACCAATCCGCTGACCACATCCCGCGAAACCTTCGAGGACAAGATCGCCCGCGCCACCGATCGCATGCATTGCGATTTCGCGTTCTATATCGGTGGTACCCGCGAAAACGTCGCCCAATTGCCCGAACTCGAACGACTGCCCGGCTGCGCTGGCGTAAAGGTCTTCATGGGCTCGTCGACCGGCTCGCTTCTGGTCGCCGACGATGACGGCGTCGAAGCGATCCTTTCGGCCATCTCCCGCCGCGCCGCCTTCCATTCAGAAGACGAATACCGGCTTGAAGACCGGAAAGGCTTCCGCGTCGAAGGTGACCCGTCCTCCCACCCTGTCTGGCGTGACCCGCAAGCAGCGCTCCAATGCACCGAACGCCTTGTGCGCATCGCGCGCAAGACCGGCAAACGCATTCATGTCCTTCACATTTCGACAAAAGAGGAAATTGCCTTCCTCGCCGATCACAAGGACGTCGCATCCGTCGAAGTCACCCCGCATCATCTGACGCTGGACGAAACCGCCTACACCCGGCTGGGAACCTACGCTCAGATGAACCCGCCGGTCCGTGACGCCGAGCATCGCGAAGGCATCTGGCTGGGCGTTGCCAACGGTGTTGCGGATATTCTCGGTTCCGATCACGCGCCCCATACGCGCGAGGAAAAGGAAAAGCCCTATCCGTCGTCACCATCGGGAATGACCGGCGTTCAAACCCTCGTGCCCATCATGCTCGATCACGTCAACGCCGGACGCCTCAGCCTGCAGCGCTTCGTCGATATGACCAGCCACGGCCCCAACCGGCTGTTCAACCTCGCCTGCAAGGGCAGGGTGGCGGTGGGCTACGACGCCGATCTCACCATCGTCGATATGAACCGCACCCAAACCATCACCAATGATTGGGTCGCTTCAAAAGCTGGCTGGACGCCCTATGATGGCGTTTCGGTCAAGGGCTGGCCGGTCGGCACCATCATCCGCGGCAACACCGTGATGTGGGATGGCGAACTGGTCACACCCGCCCAGGGTCAGCCCATCCGCTTTATGGAAACGCTTCGCCCAGAGCATTGAGGTACTTGACCTCTCCCTTACCAAGGGAGAGGTCGGTTGGCATTGGGCCCTAAAGAGCGCTCAAGCCAGAGCCATCAGGCTTGCATTGCCCCCGGCCGCCGCCGTGTTGACGCTGGTTGAGACCTCATCGACCAGCAGGTCGATGGCAAACACTGCCTCGCCATTCTCCAACGCTTCGGTCGAAGCGCCCTGCACGGTCACGATCGGGCCGTCCCATTCCGCAACGGCTTTGCCCATTGCAGTGACAGCCTCACTATCACCCTCGACCAACACCGCCCGGGCTGAGCCCGGTACGATGTTCCGCACCACCTCAACGCGCTGCCTGATATCCTCGGGCAAATCACGGATTACCGACCCAAGATCACCCGACGCCTTGACCAGGACGTGATTTCCTGCGGCCAGCCCCGCGGCCAGCCCATGAACAAGCCCGGTCAAGGTCTTGGCGCTGAGCAGGATTTTGCCCTTGGGTTTGGTCAGATAGGTGTTCCGCTCACCCACCGGTCCGTCGAGTTCGGAAAAGGCGTTGATGGCCGGGTGGCTGGCATAGTTCAGCGTCACCTCGGCAAGGTCGTTCCGGCTGTTTTCGCGCAGCCATTCGGCCAGTGTCACCAGCGTCGGACCGGCCTGTCGCGCCGGCAACCCCCAGACCGTCTGACTGGTCGTCCGCACCAGTCTCCTTAGATAAAGGGGCCCGCCGGCCTTGGGGCCCGTACCCGACAGCCCGTGCCCGCCAAATGGCTGCACGCCCACAACCGCTCCGATCTGATTGCGGTTGACGTAGATGTTGCCGACCTCGATCTTGGACGAGACCTCGGCAATCGTCGTGTCGATCCGCGTATGCAGCCCAAAGGTCAGCCCATATCCCAGCGCGTTGATCTTTTCGATCAGTGCATCGAGGTTCTTGCGTTGGAACCGCACCACGTGCAGCACCGGCCCGAACACCTCGCGCCCGAGCTCAAGGATATCGTTGATCTCGATCAAGGTCGGGGGCACATATGCCCCCTGTTGCGCCAGTGTTGGCAGCCCAAGCTGTGTCACCGCTCGGCCCCTGCCTCGCATCTCCTCGATATGGGCATTGATCCCATCGCGCGCTTCAGCGGTGATCACTGGTCCCACGTCAACGGTCAGCCTGTCGGGATTGCCCATATCGAGCTGCCCCATGGCACCCTTGAGCATATCCAGCGTCTTGTCGGCCACTTCTTCTTGCAGGCACAAAACGCGCAACGCCGAACAGCGTTGTCCCGCGCTGTCGAAAGCGGAAGCCAGAACGTCCAGCACCACCTGTTCGGTCAGTGCCGAAGAGTCGACGACCAGAGCGTTCTGTCCGCCGGTTTCCGCCACCAGCGGAATCGGCGCGCCGTTCGACAGGGTCCGTCCGGCAAGCTGCTTCTGGATCAGGTGCGCCACTTCGGTCGAGCCGGTAAACATCACACCGGAAGTCGCTTCATGCCCGACCAGCGCAGCGCCCACCTTGCCATCACCCGGTGCAAACTGAAGCACGTCGGCGGGCACCCCGGCCGCGTGCATCAAATCCACGGCCAGTTGGGCAATCAGTGGCGTCTCTTCGGCTGGTTTGGCGATTACGGGGTTGCCCGCCACCAGCGCAGCCGACATCTGTCCGGTAAAGATCGCCAGCGGGAAATTCCACGGTGAAATGCACACCATCGGCCCGAGCGGGATATGGGTATCGTTGGCAAAGGTCTCTTTGACCTGCTTGCCATAATAGCGCAGGAAATCAACGGCCTCGCGAACTTCGGCGATCGCATTGGCTGCAGTCTTGCCCGCCTCGCGCATGGCCAGCGACATGAAGATTTCCATCTGGCTTTCCATGGCGCCTGCCGCCCGCATCAACATGGCGCCGCGCTCGGCGGGCGGTGTTGCCGCCCATCCCGGTGCGGCGCGCTGTGCCCTGGCCATGATTGCGTCGATCTGGTCCACTGAAGGTTCGATCACTTCGCCCACCACGTCGCGATGGTCGGCCGGGTTGAGCACGGGCCGGCTCTCGCCCTTGGCATCCTCCGATTTGGCAACCCATGACCGTTCCGCACCTGCCTTGAGGCTCTTTTCCAACGCCCGCAAAGCCTGTTCGTTGGACAGATCGATCCCGCGCGAATTGCGCCGCCCGGCGGCCAGAATGTCCTTGGGCAGATCGATCTGTTCGTGGGGAGCACCGAGCGGCGAAATCTGGCGCGCGACTTCCACCGGATCGGCAATCAGCCGGTCCACAGGCACGTCCTCATCGGCGATCTGATTGACAAAGCTCGAATTGGCCCCGTTCTCAAGCAGTCGCCGCACCAGATAGGCCAGCAGCGTTTCATGGCTTCCCACCGGCGCATAAATGCGGCAGGGACGGTTCAGCTTGTCCTTGGGTACCACCTGCTCATAAAGCGGCTCGCCCATGCCGTGCAGGCACTGGAATTCGTAACTGCCAACCGCGAAATCGGGTCCGGCGAGTTCATAAATCGTCGCCATGGTCTGGGCATTGTGGGTGGCAAACTGCGGAAATATCACGTCGCGGGCCGCCAGCAGCTTCTTGGCGCAGGCGATATAGCTCACATCGGTATGGACCTTGCGGGTGAACACCGGAAAATCTTCCAGCCCATCTATCTGAGCGCGCTTGATCTCGCTGTCCCAATAGGCTCCCTTGACCAGACGCACCATGATCCTGTGGCTCGAGCGCCTTGCAAGATCGATGATCCAGTCCAGAACGAATGGGCAGCGCTTGGAATAGGCCTGAACCACAAATCCAATCCCGTTCCAGCCATCGAAATCCGGATCGGTGGCCAATGCTTCGAGCAGATCAAGCGAGAGTTCGAGCCGGTCCATCTCCTCGGCATCGATATTGAGCCCGATGTCGTAGGACTTGGCCAATGCCGCCAGTTCCTTGAGCCGCGGAAGCAATTCGGCCATCACCCGCCCATATTTGGTGCGGGCATATCGCGGATGCAGCGCGGAAAGTTTGATTGAAATGCCCGGCCCCGCATACGGGCCCTTGCCAGCAGCCCCTCTGCCAATGGCATGAATTGCCTCGACATATTCGCCCATATACCGGTCCGCGTCGTGCGCGGTGGTCGCCGCCTCTCCGAGCATATCGTAGGAATAGCCAAATCCTTTGGCTTCCCACGATCTCGCGTTCTTGATTGCTTCGCCGATATCCTGCCCGGCAACGAACTGTTCCCCCAGCATCCGCATCGCCATCTTCACGCCGGCCCGGATCACCGGCTCGCCCGACCGTGCTACGATCCGCGACAGCGCATTCGACAATCCCGACTCATCGACCGGCGTCACCAGTTTTCCGGTTACCACCAGCCCCCATGTCGCCGCGTTGACAAAGACCGAGCGGTCGAGCCCGAGATGCTTTTGCCAGTTGCCCGGCGCAATCTTGTCGGCAATCAACAGGTCGCGCGTGGAGTTGTCCGGCGTCCGCAGCAGCGCTTCGGCCAGGCACATGAGCGCGATGCCCTCCTGGCTCGACAGGGCATATTCATGCATCAGCCCCTCGACACCGGCCCCGGCACCCTTGGCGCGGATGCCCCGAACGGCCTTCTCGGCAATCGCACGAATGGCCCTGGCCTGTTCCGGCTTAACCGCTGCCGCGTCGATCAGTGCCGGAACGATCTCGGGTTCAGGCAGCCGATAGGCTGAAGTGATGGCTTCGCGCAGTGCCGTATCGGTCTTTATGGGCCTGTCCGAAAACGCTTCGAACGGGGAAGTCTGGGATACCGATATGGACATGACGTCTCCTCTGGCCCGAGTGCGCGGGCATATGCCTTGAATGCTGCGGAAACTAAGCGAGTTTCATCGGAGGTCTAGGAGATAAGGGCGAAGAAACTCGTAAAAAATACGGAATTTCGAGCTATATGGCATCAACTGTGCAGAATTTGTCAGAACACGACGTCTTCATGACGTTCGTCATGCGAAGTTTCGGGCGATTCTCCACCTCCGCCGGCAATATTGCCGCCCCAGCGTTTCCTCTCTAAAAGCGTTAATTCATGAGCGAAACGACCCCACCACAGATCGGCCCGGTGATCCAGATGGCCCGCAAGTCGCGGCATCTGACGCTCGAGCAGCTGGCCAAACTGTCCGGCGTGTCGCGCTCCATGCTCAGCCAGATCGAGCGGAGCGAAACCAATCCCACATTCGCGGTTGTCTGGAGTCTCACCCAGGCCCTCAATATCGAATTTTCCGATCTCGTGTCCGGCGATGCGGTGGCCCGGAAATCGGCACTTATCGACATCGTTCCTGCCGATCATGTTCCGTTGATCGCCTCCCCCGATGGCGCTTGTAGGCTGAAAATTCTCTCCCCGCCGGCCCTGGCCGGCAAGACCGAATGGTATCAGGTAGAAATCGAGCCCGGCGGCGCTCTTGTCAGCGCCCCCCACGCCCCCCGGACCCGCGAGCATTTCACAGCGCTCACCGACGGGATCGCCATCACCAGTGGCGAAACGACGACCGCCCTGACAGCCGGCGAAGTCGCGCGCTATTCAGCCGACGTGCCTCACGCCATTTCCAACACCTCGGACGCCGTCGCCAGCGGTTGGCTCGTCGTGCTCTACAACTGATCTTTTCCGCTCGCCGGTGCCACGCCCTCACCGTCATCCCGGACTTGATCCGGGATCCAGTACCCCAAGCGCCTCCACATTTCCCATCACGCCGCAACTCTCCCCACGCCTGTCACGTTGGCCCTCCAATGCCATTGACGGAAATTCCAATATATTGGAAACTCCCTCCAACAAAAAGGAGTAGCCCTCATGATGGACGGTTTCGCCCAGCACCTCAGCCAGACCCTCGACGGCATTCGTAATGAGGGGCTTTTCAAGTCCGAAATGGTCATCGGCTCGGCCCAGCAGGGCGAGGTCACCGTCGGCGGCCGCACCATGGTCAATCTGTGCGCCAACAACTATCTCGGCCTCGCCAATGATCCGGAAGTGGTCGAGGCCAGCGCCAAGGCACTGGAAAAATACGGCTCGGGCATGGCCTCGGTTCGCTTCATCTGCGGAACCCATGAGCTTCACAAAGAACTCGAGCAGACTGTCGCCCGATATCTCGAAAAGGACGACGCCATTCTGTTCGGTTCGTGTTTCGACGCCAATGGCGGCATTTTCGAAACCCTGCTCGGCCCTGAAGATGCGGTGATTTCCGATACCCTCAACCACGCCTCGATCATTGACGGTGTGCGCCTTTCCAAGGCCCGGCGCTACCGCTTCCATACCTCCGACATGGATGATCTGCGCCTGCAGCTCCAGGCAGCCGAAGACGATGGTGCGCGCTTCAAGCTCATCGTCACCGATGGTGTGTTTTCCATGGATGGCTACATCGCTAGATTGCCCGAAATCTGTGACCTCGCCGAAGACTACAAGGCCGCCGTGCTGATCGACGAATGCCACGCCACCGGCCATCTTGGCGAAAAGGGCAGGGGCACGCCGGCCCTCACCGGTGCAGGCAACCGCGTCGACATCATCTCCGGCACCTTCGGCAAGACGCTTGGCGGCGCCATGGGCGGCTTCATCGCGGGGCCCCAGCCCGTGGTAGATCTGCTGCGCCAGCGGGCACGCCCTTACCTTTTCTCCAACGCCCTCCCGCCGTCGGTCGCCGCCGGGGCCATAAAAGCCATAGAGATCGCCGAAAAGGCCGATGACCGCCGCGCGACGCTCGACCGGCACACCAAACGCTTCCGCTCTGCCTTGGCCGACGCCGGGTTCGATCTCCTGCCGGGCGAAACTCCCATCATTCCCGTGATGCTCCACGACGCCGTCAAGGCCCAGAGCATGGCCAAGGCCTTGCAGGACAAGGGGGTTCTGGTGTCCGCCTTCTCCTTCCCGGTCGTACCAAAGGGCAAGGCCCGCATCCGCACCCAGATGTCGGCCGGGCTGTCCGACGACAACATCTCGTTTGCCATTGACGCCTTCATCAGCGCCGGAAAAGACCTCGGAGCCATCTGAATGACCCGCACCATGAAAGCTCTCGTCAAGGCCAAAGCCGAACCGGGCCTGTGGATGGAAGACGTGCCGGTCCCGCAAATCGGTCCCGACGACGTTCTCGTCAAGGTCGCCAAGACCGGTATCTGCGGCACCGACCTGCACATCTATAAATGGGACAACTGGGCCCAGGGCGCTGTTCCCGTACCCATGACCGTTGGCCATGAATATTCGGGCACGATTGCTGAGCTCGGCGCCAACGTGACCCACCTCAAGATCGGCCAGCGCGTTTCGGGCGAAGGCCATGTCATTGGTTTCAAATCCCGCGCCAGCCGGGCAGGGCGCTTCCATCTCGATCCCGAAACCAAGGGCGTCGGCGTCAATCTGCCCGGAGCCTTTGCCGAATACGTCAAAATTCCCGCCTTCAATATCGTCCCGCTCCCCGACAGCGTAGATGACGAGTTGGCGTCCATCCTCGATCCGCTCGGCAACGCCGTCCACACAGCGCTCGCCTTCGATCTGGTGGGCGAGGATGTCTTGATCGCCGGCGCCGGGCCCATCGGCATCATGAGCGCGGCGGTGGCGAAACATGTCGGCGCCCGCCATGTCGTTATTACCGATCCCAACGACAATCGGCTGGAACTGGCCAGAAAGACCGAGCCTGCCGTGATCACCGCCAACACATCCGACGATTTGCGCGCCGTCGCGAAATCACTGGGCATGAATGAAGGCTTCGATGTCGGCTTTGAAATGAGCGGCGCCCCCGCCGCCATGGCCACGCTGACCGATCACCTCGTCATGGGCGGCAAGATCGCCATGCTCGGGCTGCCCGCCAAACCGTTTGAATACGACTTTGCCAAGATGGTCCTCAAAATGCTCACCATCAAAGGCATCTACGGCCGGGAGATGTTCGAGACCTGGCACAAGATGCTCGCCATGCTCCAGTCGGGGCTCGATATCCGCCCGGTCATCACCAACCGGTTCCCTGCCACCGAGTTCGACACCGCCTTCCAGTCCGCCATCCAGGGCGGCGCAGGCAAGATCGTTCTCGAATGGTCAACATGAGCAAACGGTAAGGTGACCGCCGCAAATTCACCCTATATGGCACATTAACAACGGCTTTCATCGTTCCGGCCTCTTGTCGAAAGTGTCACCATGAGCCCTGTTCCGCCCAAGATCCGCCGCGCCCTGATGCTGGTCAATCCCAATGCAAGGCGCGGCAGCGAAGCTGTAGAGCCGATCGCCAAACGGCTGCGCTTTCTCGGCCTTGAGGTCGTGATCGAGCGTTTCCAGAGTCCGGAGGAACTGGCTGCCGATATCGCCCGTCGTCGCCATGAAGTGGATTTGGTCATCGTCTGCGGCGGCGATGGTACGATGAACGCGGCGGCCCCGGCTGTTATCGAGACCGGCCTGCCCATGGGCATCATTCCAATGGGCACCGCGAACGATCTGGCGCGCACGCTCCACATTCCGGAAAATTTTGCGACCGCAGCCGATATCATCGCTGCAGGCCACACCCGTACGATCGATGTCGGTCTGGTCAATGGCCGGCCGTTTTTCAACGTAGCGAGCATCGGGCTTTCCGCCGAACTGGCAAACAAGCTCGACAAGGGCACAAAGCGCCGCTGGGGCAAGCTCGGCTATGCAATGACAGCCCTCAAGATCGCCTCGACCGCCCATCCCTTTCACGCTGAAATCGTCAGTTCCAGCGGCACCTCAAAGGTCAAGACGCTCCAGGTCGCGGTCGGCAATGGCCGCTATTATGGCGGCGGAACGGTTGTGGAGGCCGACGCGACGATCGATGACGGCACGCTCGACCTCTACAGTCTTGAAGCCCGTGACGTCTGGCAACTGGTCACAATGCTCGGAGCCTTCCGTCGCGGCACGCATGGTACCTGGCGCGAGGTGCGCACCGAAAAATGCGTCGCGTTTGAGTTGCGAACCGCCCAACCCATGGACGTCAATGTCGATGGCGACATCATAACCAAAACGCCCGCCCGCTTCGAAATCCGCCCCAAAGCCATCACGGTCTTCGTGCCCGAAGGCAATGCTGCGGCGTAAAGCCTTGCCAAACCGGACCGCTCTCTGTCATCGAAGAGGCGACCACGATGGACGCCCCGATGCCCAGACCCAAGCTTCATTCTGACGACACGATCCTGGCCGCCGCCCAAAAGGTGCTGCTGACAAAGGGGCCTTCGAGCTTCACCCTCAGTGACGTGGCAAATGAAGTCGGCATTTCACGCGCCGCCCTGATCCAGCGCTTTACCGATAAGAAAACCCTTCATTTCAAGGTTATGGAGCGCTCCACGCAAGAGGTTCGCGACTATTTCGCCGCCGCCCCGAAAGAGATCGGCCTCGATCCGCTTTGGGCGATGCTGACCGATCTCATCGACGGCATGGGAGCAGGGGACGATTTCGCCGGCTATCTGCTGCTCGAATGGAACGACGTCGTCGACCAAGAGCTCAATCGCCTGGCGCGGGAACGCAACGCGCTTGTCCTCACCGCCATCCACGAACGCCTGCCCGGTGAACCACACGATCCCGCCATTGCCGCATCGCTTATCCAGTCGGTCATCCAGGGTGCCTGCATGCAATGGCTGATCGCCAAACAGGGGCCGCTCAACACTTTCGTCATCGATCAAACCCGCCGCATCCTGTCGGTTCTCTATCCCGACCACCATTTCGATTGACGGATGCAGATAGCTGACTTAAGTCAGCTATCATGTCGCACGATCCGATTGCTCGTTTCCGCCGTTTCTCCCGCGCCGTCACCTCCGAGGTCGGCGCGCTCGACGATTCCTTTCTTGGTCGCGGACGGCCGCTCGGCTCGGCCCGCGTGCTCAACGCCATCGGCCACGGTCGCGCCGACATCACCCAATTGCGCGATTATCTCGGTCTCGACTCGGGCCTGATGAGCCGCCTCCTGCGCGGTCTGGAGGATGAAGGGCTGGTCGAGACCCGGCCCGACCCGCAAGACGGTCGCCGGCGCCGCCTTGTCCTGACCTCGGCCGGCCAAGACGAATTTGCAGCCTATGAGGAGATTTCCAACTCACGCGCCGAAGCCCTGCTGGACCGGCACCCGCACCCCGAGGCGCTTCTGGCTGCCATGGATATGGTCGCCTCTGCCCTCGGCCGCGACCGGATCGCGCTCGAGGAAGTCGATCCGCGCAGTGAACCTGCACGCTTCTGCCTGCGGCAATATTACGAGGAACTGGCGCGCCGATTTGAGGAAGGCTTCGACGTCAAACGTTCCGCGGACCCTGACGCAATCGACATGATCCGCCCGCGAGGTGCGTTCATCCTGGCGATTTCCGACGGCCTGCCCATCGGCTGCGTCGGCCTCAAGGGGACCGATAGGGGCTATGCCGAAATCAAACGGCTCTGGGTCGCCCCTTCAGCTCGTGGCCTCGGTCTCGCCCATCGCCTGATGGCCGCCGTGGAAGCCAATGCCCGTGACCTTGGCGTCACCGTGCTTCGCCTCGACACCAATCGCGCGCTCCCCGAAGCAATCGCCATGTACCGCAAGACCGGCTGGACCGAAATCGATCGGTTCAACGACGATCCCTATCCGGACTTCTTCTTCGAAAAACGCCTGTAGCTTCGAGCGCACATCAAGCTCCACCGCAGCCAAACCCCGGCCATGCTCGCGATCCAGCATCGGGCGGCGCAGCCGTTTCCCCCACCCTCAAATCCCCCGCCGTCACCCCGGCCCTTGAGCCGGGGTCTAGTACACTCAGAGCCCAAGATTGGCCTGCGAACGCCCCCAGATGGCCCATCGACACGTTCAAACCACCTCCACTTGATAATAACCGACGTGTCTGTTATATATAGCCCTGCGTCGATCCCCGATGCGACCCGATAACAGATTCCGTCAGTTCCATGTCTTCCGCCGTTCTCACCAGAACAGCGGCCGCCTCGCCGCGCGCCGCAAAAAAACCATTCGCCCTTGATCTCGACAGCGCCGCGTTCGCGCGCCTGGCCGCGTCCGACGGTCCCACGCTCTCTTATCGCGCACTTTTCTCTCCCCATGCCGACCTGCCCAACAACCTGAAACGCTGGGGTGAGCATCACGGCACCGAAATGCGCCGCCTGATGCTCAAGTCACGCGATCGCGGCACCCGCTCGGAAAAATTCCTGTTCGCACTCCCCGATGGATACGCCATCGAAACCGTCCTCATCCGGCGGCGCGATGGCTATACCGCCTGCGTGTCTTCCCAGGTCGGCTGCGCCTTCGCCTGCCGCTTCTGCGCTTCGGGACAGGCGGGCCTCAAACGCAATCTTTCCGCTGGCGAAATCGTCGAACAGATCGTGCGCCTCGGACCCAGGGTCAACCGCATCGTTTTCATGGGCATCGGCGAACCGCTCAACAATTACGATAACGTTCTCAAAGCCATTCGCATCCTGCGCGACAGGGCAGGGCTGGCCCTGCCGGCCTCTGGCATGACCATTTCCACGATCGGTATTCCCAAGGCCCTCAAGGCGCTGCGCGAGGAGCACCTCAAGATTAACCTCACCATCTCCCTCCACGCCACGACGCAGGAAACCCGCGCCGCCCTTATCCCCGGCGCCAAAAAGCACGATATCGGCGAGGTCGTCGCCCGCGCCCTTTCATGGGCCGAGCGCCACAGCCGAATTGTCACCTTCGTCTATCTCGTCCTGCCCGGCATCAACGATACGCACGCCGATCTCGATCGGCTCTGCGCGATGTTTGCCGGCCAACCGGCCCGCATCAATCTCATGCGCTGGAACCCCGTCGATGGCGTGGCGCTGCGCCGCACCGACGATCACACACTCGCCGCCTTCCGCCATGGCCTCGAACGCGCCGGCATCCCCGTCGTCGTGCGCGACACCCAGGGCCGCGACATCACCGCCGCCTGCGGGCAATTGTGGCTGCGAGATCTCAATGGCTCGCCCTTGGCAACGGCCCGATAGCCGCCATTCGACGCTCGATAAAGTCAACCGAGGCCGCCACGCCGTCTTCGTCCCTGATCGCCGAACCCAATTGAGCGGCCTTCGCTCGCATATCATGGTCATCCATAGCAGTAAGCACTCTGGCCACAGCGTCCACGCTGAGATTGTTCCTGTCCAGCGCAGCGGGGCCGGCCCCAAGCGTCGCCACGCGACGTGCCCAGAAGGGCTGATCGCCGAAAAACGGACAGATCGCCGTTGGCTTGCCGGCGCGCAGGGCCGCGCCCGTCGTTCCGGCGCCCCCATGATGCAAGGTCGCATCGACATGCTTGAACAGTTGGTCGTGCGGCGCCGCTGAAATTGCAAGAACGTCAGGCAGATCCTCGACGATTTCCAGCGCCCCCTCTCCAGTAGCGATCAACCCGCGCTTTCCCGCCTGCGCCAGCGCTGCAACGATCGTCTCGGTCATAGCCCGGGAATCCACGCCCGGCATGGAGCCAAAGCCGCAATAGACCGGTGCCGGCCCAGCAGCGAGAAAGCCGGCCAATGCCGGATCGGGCCGCCAGTCGGGTGTGTCGAGAAACCAGTAGCCGCTCACCAGCACATCGGGTCCCCAATCACGGGGCACAGGCAGAACCTGCGGTGAATAGGCGTAAAGGGTGCCAAGGGATCGAACATCTGCGGTGCTGCGACCGGCCAGCCCCAGTGTGTCATGACGAAATCGCTTGATCAGCTTTCGGAAAAGCATGCTCGCCGCGTGCGTGCCCAGCACATGGCTGACCTTGTTGAGCGGACCGAGATTGTCGAACGGCAGTAGCGGAGATGGAAAGTCCGATGTGGGTGTAAATCCCGGCAACGGAGAAGCCAGAACATGCTGGCAGCCCAGCGCCTCAGCCATATGCGGTGTGGCGAAGGACTTGGGATGAAACACAATCAGATCGGGGCCGAATGCCCTGATCGCCGCCCACTCGGCATCCAGAAGCCTTTCACCTAGCGGCCTCATGTGTTTGAGGAGCTTGAGCCCGGCACCAAATCCCTTGCTGCTGCCCATGGCCGCCTTGCCCTCCTGCGTGTCGAGCAGGGCCAGCAAGTCTCCGGGCAGCGGTGCAAAAGGAATACCGTATTCGGCAACCAGGCCGGTAAACTGCTCGGGCGCCAGCAGGATCACGCTGTGCCCACGCCCGGCCAGCCCGCGCGCCAGCGCGATGTAGGGCTGAACGTCGCCGCGTGTGCCCATGGTGGTGATAGCGATCCGATACATCTGCTCAATCCTGCTGCATATGGCCGACGCTATCGGCGTAAAGCCATGCCAGCCTGTCGAGAAACCAGATCTGACCACCCACGATCATCACAATGCCCAGCGCGGTCGCCCAGACGTCGAGCCAGTAGAGCCCGCCAATCAGCGGCAGAATTCCAAGACTGCTCCCCGCAATGATCCAGAACGTCGCGCGCGCGTGATGGGCGGGCAGGGGAGTCTCCCTGCGCTTCAGCCACAGCCGCTCGCCCATGATCGCCCGCGTTTCCCACCGCTCCATGTCGTGGGCGGGCGAAAAGATCCGCGTATTGAGCCAGAGAAACCCGACAACCAAGGCAATGGGCGCCAGGCACCACAAGCCTATCCATTCGCGCGACCATACAGCAAGGGCGAAAGCGGGAACGCTCAACAGCCGTGTCCACACGCTCCAGGGGTTGGCATGACGCAGCCAGGAAACCTCCGTCATGCCCATCCCCGATTCGATGGCCTTATCCAACCGCACGCTGATTTCCCTTTCTCATGTCGCTGAGGGCCTGTTTCTGGCAGCCGGCAATATCGCAACAAAGGACAACCCGATCACTGCGTATACCCCGGCGCGAGCCGGCAGATTTCCAATCGACATCTGTGGGACAAGGAAGGACGATGCAGACGCACAAAGAGCCGCGCTGCCGCTTCCCTGTCCAAGCCGGCAAAAGTATCCAGAACGCGGGCCAAATGTCGGTTCGGCTCCGCGGCATCGTCGCGGACGGCACCAGCCCTGCGGCCCTTGCCGCCCCTTGTTCAACATGCCTCTGGACCCGCTCTCAACTTGATGTCATGATGCTTCGATCATACAGACCGACGGTCGGTTTTTCAATTGATGAATACAACCATCACTGCACGACGCAAAAATCTGCCACCCGAGGCGCGCCGCGCCCAACTCGTGGACTGCGCCCAAACGTTGTTTGCTAACAAGGGTTATGAGGCCACCACCATCGGCGATGTCATGGCCATGGCCGGTGTGTCAAAAGGCGGATTTTATCACCATTTCGAATCCAAGGAGGCGCTGCTAGAAGCGCTGGCCGAGCGGATGGCGGTGCAGGCGCTGGCAACCATCGAGCCCATTCTTGAGGACCCGTGGCTCGATCCCTTCACGCGCCTTAACCGTATTCTGCGGCAATTGCGCATCCGCAAGACCCAGGCCGCGCCGGAAATCGGCAAGGCTTTCGACGCTGTGTTCCAGCCCGGCAACGTCATGCTGTTCGACCGCATCCGGCGTGCTATCACCGCGATTGTCGCGCCGGCGATTTCTCGGGTCATTGCCGACGGCGTTGCGGAAAAGGTCTTCGACGTCCCCGATCCGGAGAGCTGCGTCGAAATCATTCTCCATCTCAACGCCGCCGCCTATGATGCAATCTCTGCCGCCATGGTTGAGCGAGACAGGGGAGAGCGCGGCCCGGCGCTCGAGCGGCTCTATCGCATAATGGAGATGCAGGGGATTGCCGTGGACAGACTTCTGGGGCTGCCTGACCGCTCGCTAACCTGGATCGAACCCGGGACGTTGGAAAAGCTCTTGCAGCTACCCGCCGGCGAGGCATCCGCCCGCTAGCGAAAAGAGCCTACTGCAACACCCTGTCGAGCGTGTATTCGCCGTTGCTGATTCGATCCGGGATGTTCCCGATCAGCTTTGCGACGGCCTCTTCGCCATAATCGCGCACCAGCGTGGCGATCGCCGCAAACAACGCCGCATGGGCCAGCGCTTCGGTATCGACACCGTCCGTATCGGCCGAATTCCAGGCTTCCGCCAGATATTCGAGAGCGATCTGACGTTCTTCCTGCTCGGCCTCGATGGCGGCGGATTCGGTCGGAAATGGAAATGTGGTGCGCGTGGTCATGATCGCTAGTTAGCATGCCTTTGGGGCGCTGCTAAGAGGAAATGACCAATTGGTTAACGTGGCGCGTCAAATTGGGCCGGAGCGTTGCATCCGAGACCTTCAACGGGGAAATTTCATTCCGCGTAGCGTTGATGAATGTCACGCGCCAGCGAATCCCCTTCGGTCAACAGCCGTGTTATCGCCACCTCGGCAGAAGGCGTGCAACTGCGGTAAAAGCGGGCATAAGCCTCATATCCCGCGTTGAACGCCCCGGCCAGCCGTGCCCGGCGATCCGGGTCAGGCTCATCCAGTTCGATCAACTCGGCCATCTGCCCGCGCCAATCTGTCGTGCGGTCTCCGCACAAGGGGGCCAGCATATAGAGCGAGCCCAGGATTTCCGACAGCCGTTCCATCTGCCCCTGATAGGGCGGATCGACGGCCAGAGCGGAGGAGGGGGCGGCGAGAATCGCCACAACAAACAGGCACCGGATCGCTTTCATCGTTCCACCCCCGCCAGCCCGAGACACTGGGCACAGGCGTGAACAATCTCGGCGAGGTGGTCGGTCGTGCGATAGGCGTGCACCTCGTCCACATGCACCCAGTCCCAATCGCTGATTTCGTGGCTGATAACCGGCGCCGCCATAGGGCAGTGGGCTGCAAACACCGCCAGGGTGTAGGTCTTTGCGCCTTCTCCCACAGTCTCGACCAGCACCTGAATGGGATTGGAAACCAGAAGCCGGGTTTCTTCGAACAATTCGCGCTGCACGCAATCGAGCGGGGTTTCCCCTGGCTCCATCCGCCCACCCGGAAACGTCCACATGCCCAGAAAAGGCGCATAGGCGCGCTGAATCAACAACACCTGATCGCCATTGAAAAGCCCGATCGAGCATGCGTCGGGCTTCATGTGCTCGCTGCCATTGCTATAGTGGTCGGGAACGGAGAACAAAGACTCATGTGCGGACGATACGCGGTTACCTTGCCAGATGAGGCGATGCGCCAGATATTTGCTACCGACAACCTAATTCAGTCCGTGCCGCGCTACAACATTGCTCCCACCCAGCCCGTGATCGCCATTTGGGTCGATGATGCCATGCGACGCACGGCAAAGCTCGCCCGTTGGGGGTTGGTGCCTGGATGGGTCAAGGACCCGCGGGAGTTCCCGCTCCTTGTCAACGCCCGCGCAGAAACCATGGCGACCAAGCCCGCCTTCCGCGACTCGGTGAAACACAAGCGCTGCATCCTGCCGGCTTCGGGCTATTACGAATGGCAGACCCTGCCCAACGGCAAGAAGCAGCCCTATTACATCACCCTCAAGGACAATGAGCCCTTGGCCCTTGCCGGGCTCTATTCGAGCTGGATGGGCCCCGATGGCGAGGAAATCGATACCGTCGCGACAATTACAGTGCCTGCCGGACCAGATGTCGCCCACATTCACGACCGTATGCCGGCCCTCATGCGGGGTGGCCAGATCGATGCCTGGCTCGATACAAAAAACGTGCGATTCGCCGAGGTGGAGCCCTTCGTGGTGCCTCAACCGGCCGGCGTGATGGCCTTTCATCCCGTCTCGACCCGAGTCAATTCTGCCGCCAACGAGGGGGCCGATCTCATCGCACCCGTGAGCGAAACGATCCCCGACGACACCAATGACAAGTCCATGACAGTCAAGACAAAAAAGTCGACACAGCTCGATCTTTTTTAAGGTTTCGGGTCGGAACCGGTTCCCCGATCGCTCGTTCTTGGAGCAGGAATTTTCGTGCTCGCATGTCGATTTGACACAAACGCACTCGATTTTTTCGTCAAGCCTTGTTATTTATCTCTCGTGGCACCAAGTGCGGTGTCCCGAGGTCAGGCTGGAGAACGGCATCATGGTAACACAAACTGCATGGACACGCCTGACCGCGTCCGAGGACACCTGCGTACGATTTAATCTCAAACGTACCAGTCTCATGTGTCGCTCCTGGATGTGGCGCGTATAGCGGCTGATAGTTAGCCTCTCCGCCCCGTCACAAGACCCTCACATTAGACTGTTAGCACCGCCCGGGGCTGGGCGGAATCGCGTATCGCAGAGTGTTCGATCATGACCAAGCCAATCGTTATTTCAGTTGCCGGTGAACCCCAGGGTGTCGTTGTTCCCAACGGCCAGGATTTCCGTTTCATGGCAGTCAAGCTGGGCGTGTTTCCGCTCGATGGTCGGATTTTCCAGTCCATCGACGCCGCTCGCGCCGCGGCGGAGGCCGTGGTCGAAGGGGCGACGGAACTCGCCAATTCGTTCGAGCCCAATGACGGCAATGACAGTGGACTTGTCGCTTAAGGCAGAGAGCCCCGGATCACCCGATCACACAACAGCCTGATGGCGCCGCGCACGGCGTCGCCATCGGGGTATTTTCCCAGTATCCCTGCCCCCGACGCCAAGAGTACCGTTGCAAGGCGATCGCCATCGTCGATTCCGGCATCGGAAAAAGCGCGCTTGAGGCTATCTGCAACTGCATCGTCTGCCCGTTTGAATTTGTGAGCCAGCCGCTGCGGCTCGTTCACCAGTTCGGCTGCATGTGGCGAGCCCTGCAGCATGTCGGCTATGCCTCCAAACATCTCTGCCAGCCCGTTGCCCACCCGTTCCGCCAATGGCCCCTCGGCCTCGAAAGCGCGGGCGAACACCTTGGCCTTCTCGCTGACCAGTTCTTCGATAAGGGCTTCGAACAGCGTGTCCTTGTCCGAAAACTGCGCATAGAGGGTGGGCTTGGCGATACCCGCCTCCTTGGCGATCGCCTCCATCGTCGTCGCGCGAAATCCGGTCCTGAGCATCACCTCGCGCGCTGCATCGAGGATGCGGCGGCGCTTTTCCAATACCCGTGGAGAAAGGTTGGCCAAAACCTGAAACACTCCTATTGAACGTTTTGAACGAATATCGTATATATCGTTCAATATTTTCAATCCGTCGGATAGAACCCATGACCGATCGCGTTCTTCTCACCGGCATATCCGGCTTTCTGGGCGGCCATGTCGCTCTCCAATTGCTCAATGCCGGTTATACCGTGCGCGGCAGCGTGCGCAATCTCTCCCGCGCCGACAGCGTCAAGGCGATGCTCGCCAATGCGGGAGCCGATATCGCGAACCTGGAATTTGTGGCCCTCGATCTGGAAAGCGACGACGGCTGGCAGGCCGCAATGGACGGTGTGCGCTTTCTCCAGCACACCGCCTCGCCCTTTGTCCTGCGGATGCCTGAGGACAAGAACGATCTGATCCGGCCCGCCGTTCGCGGCACTGAACGGGCTCTCAATGCCGCGCTGGCCGCCGACGTCGAGCGCATTGTGCTTACCTCATCCATGGCCGCCATCGCCTATGGGCACGAGAAAGCCCGTACCGCCCCGTTTACTGCCAATGACTGGACCAATCTCGAGGGCCGAGGCGTGACCCCCTATATCGAGTCCAAAACGCTGGCCGAGCGCCGCGCCTGGGAAATCATGCGCGCAGCCGATCGCGAACGGGATTTGGCGACGATCAATCCGTCGGGAATTTTCGGACCGCTACTCAATGAAGACCCTGGAACCTCGGTCACGCTCGTCCAGCGGCTGATGAACGGCTCGGTGCCGGCCTCCCCGCGCATTCCACTCGTCGCTGTCGATGTGCGAGACGTTGCCCAGGCTCACCTTGCCGCAATGGTCTCCCCCGAAGCCGGCGGCCACCGTTTTCCGATGGGAGAACGCACCATGTTTTTTGCCGAGGTCGCAACTCTGCTGCGCCACGCATTTCCCGATTACGCCAAGAAGATCCCCCGGCGTGAACTACCCGACTGGGCCGTCCGTCTCTACGCGCTGTTCGATAGGGACGTCCGCTCCAATCTGGGAGAACTCGGTGTGATCAAGCGGCTCGATTCCTCGAGTGTCGTGCGTCTGCTCGACCGCAAATTGACTCCTGCAGAAAAATCGTTCGTCGCCACAGGCGAAAGTCTGATCGCGCAGGGATTGGTTTAGCGTCTGTAGGGCAACGGGCCCTAAACCCCGATCTCGAAATACCCCAGCGCGTCCCCGATCTCGTCTTCCTCGTAACCGAGATGAGAGAGCAGCACGCGCTCAAGTGTGTCGTTGATCTCGCGCGCCTGCGCAAAATTTGTAGCGCTCGGATCGCCCACCAGCGCGTTGAGAGCCGCAATCAGCTTGACGAGCAGCGCATGCACGATTTCGTGCTCGGCCTGTAGCCGGTCGATCACCTTCTTCCAGGCCTCACCCTTTTCAGAGAGCGCGGGAAAGATGTGCGCGTCCTCGATCGAGTGATGCATATGCACGGTCTGGCAATGCTGGCCGCACAAATTACCGAACTGGCGATAGTTGGAAACCATCGTCAGCGCTTCGGTCTCCGCCTCGACCTCCTCGACCGATTTCTCGCCCGCCATCACCTCATCGATCATGTTGCGCAACACGGTAACGTTCTGCCGCAGATGATCGTGGATCATCTTGAGGTGCCGGCCCGGTGCGCGCTGATGGGCGGTTAGATTTTCGAGCTTGGGCGCCCTCGGGCGTGTGGAATCGTCAAGAAAGGCAATATCGAGAAGCATGGCAATGTGAGGTCCGTTTAGTATCGGCCCCAATCTAGGCATTGCCAGCTCGATTTCTACCCCAACATTTTCCCCGGATTGAGAATCCCTTTTGGATCGAGCGCCGATTTGATCGCCTTCATCATTTTCAGTGCCACAGGGTCCTTTACCTGCCTGAGCAACTCGGTCTTGAGCTGTCCGATCCCGTGCTCGGCCGATACCGACCCACCCAGCTCGAGCACCACGCCATAAACCGCATCATGAACCGCTTCCGCGCCATCCATGAATGCCTTGCCATCCGCCCCCTCGGGCTGGGAAAAATTGAAATGGATATTGCCATCGCCCAAATGCCCGAACGGCACGGGCCGGATGCCGGGCACCGCCTTTTGCGCCGCCTCACTGCCCCGCGCGATCAATTCGGGCACCGCCGCCACGGGCACCGAAACGTCGTGCTTTATCGACGCCCCTTCGCGCGATTGCACTTCGCTCATCTGCTCGCGCGCCGCCCAGAATGCCTCGCGCTGGCTCAACGTTTCCGCAATCACGCCATTGCCGACCAACCCGCTCTCGAATGCCTCCTCGACCGCCTGTGACAGCCCGCCCGCCACGCCACCCCTGGGCACCGAAATCTCGACCAGCACATACCAGTCCGACATCTCCGCCGTCGGATCCTGCGCCATCATCTTGTGCTTGAGCTGAAAATCGATCCCGATCCGCGGCATCAACTCGAACGCCGTCAACGTATTTCCGGCCCGGGCCCGCATCATCGTGAACAGCTCCAGCGCCGCCTCGGGCGATGCTACATTGACCAATGCCGTCTCATGTGCATCGGGCTTGGGAAAAAGCTTCAGCGTCGCCGCCGTGATGATCCCCAGCGTCCCTTCCGACCCCACCAGCAGATCTTTCAGATCATAGCCCGTATTGTCCTTGCGCAGCGCATTGAGCCCTTTGTAGATCGACCCGTCCGCCATCACCGCCTCGACACCCAGGCAAAGTTCGCGCGCGTTGCCATAGGAAAGCACCTGCACGCCCCCGGCGTTCGATCCCAGCACCCCTCCGATTCGCGCCGAACCCTGCGAGGCGATATAGAGCGGAAACAGCATCCCCGCTTCCTCGGCAATCTCATGGGCTTCCTGCAGCGTCGTGCCCGCATCGAGTGTCATGTGGCCGGCCGCAGCATCGACGTTCCGTACGCCCTTGAGCTTGGAAATCGAAAGGATGACCTCGTCCCCGAACAGCGGAACCTGTCCGCCCACCAGCCCTGTATTTCCCGCCTGAGGGACAATATGTACGCCAACTTCGCTGGCCCATTCCATCACCGCCTGCACCTCGGCCACGGTTCGAGGCAAGGCCACTGCCTGGGCTTGCTTGTGAAACCGGTGACGCGGCTCGGAAACATAACCCGCCATATCGCCCGCTTCGGAAACAACGCTGTTCTCGCCGAGAAGCTGGACAAGGGCTGGCACGATCTGGTCTTTGGAAAGGGTCATCTTGAAAGTCTTTCTGCAAGCAGTTGGACCAACTATCGCATGGCGGGCAGGGGATTCGCTACCGCACCGGGCCGCTTCCCACCTTGCCCGTTCCCATCCCCTGTGCCAAAACCACCAACAATGAAACGATCATCGGAGAACACCATGGCTGGTTTGATGGAAGGCAAGCGCGGGCTCATTATGGGCGTCGCCAACAACCGCTCTATCGCCTACGGCATTGCCAAGGCGCTGCATGCGCAGGGCGCGGAAATGGCCTTCACCTATCAGGGCGAGGCGCTGCACCGCCGCGTCGAGCCGATCGCCGCCGAGTTCGGCTCCGATCTGGTCCTGCCGTGCGATGTGACCGACCCCGACGCCATGGATGCGGTGTTCAACGTGCTCAAGTCCAAATGGGGCAAGCTCGATTTCCTCGTCCACGCTATCGGCTTTTCCAACAAGGAAGAGCTTGAGGGCCGTTATGTCGATACCACGCCCGGCAATTTCGCTTTGACCATGAACATCTCGGTGTTCTCGCTCACGGCATTGGCCAAGCGCGCCGAAGCGCTCATGGACGATGGCGGCTCGATCCTGACCCTTACCTATTACGGTGCGGAAAAGGTTCTGCCCAACTACAACGTGATGGGCGTCGCCAAGGCCGCGCTCGAAGCCTCGGTGCGCTATCTCGCCTCCGATCTCGGCCCCCAGAAGATCCGCGTCAACGCCATCTCTGCCGGCCCGATCAAGACGCTTGCCGCCTCGGGCATTTCCGATCTGCGCGAAATGCTCAAATGGAACGAGGAAAACGCACCGCTGCGCAAGAACGTCACCATCGACGAAGTCGGCAACTCGGCGCTTTATCTGCTCTCGGACCTCTCGAGCGGTGTCACCGGCGAAATCCACTATGTTGATTCGGGCTACAACATCATCGGCATGAAGGCGATGCCCAAGGATGCGCCCGCCGAATAATCGGCCAGATAAAATGTCACAGGAGCGCGCTAGCCTGCGCGCTCCGCAAATTTATAGATGATTGATTCGTCCATGCACCAGGTCAGTTGGCCCGATTTTTACTTCGCGCGCCACGGCGAAACCGATTGGAACCGCGAGCGCCGCTATCAGGGCAGCCGCGATATCCCGTTAAATGAAACAGGCAGACGCCAGGCCGATTCCAACGGACCGCTGCTGCGGTTTCTGCTTGAAGAATCCGGTAGCGACCCCGCCAAGTTCAAATGGTACGCCTCGCCGCTGAGCCGGGCCAGCGAGACCATGGAACGCATGCGCGCCGCCTTCGACGTCCCGCTTCCCGAAATCATCTATGATGAGCGGCTGATCGAAATTTCCTTCGGCAAGTTCGAGGGCCTCTTGCACGACGAAATCGCCCGTGAGCGCGAGGCTCTGGCCCCCGGCCAGCGCGACGCGACCTATTGGAATTTCCGGCCCGAAGGCGGCGAAAACTATCAGGATGTTGCCGAGCGGCTTCTCGATTTCGCCCAAGGGCTCACCCATCACTCGATCATCGTGGCGCATGGTGGCGTGCTGCGTGTCCTGCGCCATCTGGTCGAAGGCGTGGCCCGCGGCGAAGTCCTCAACTGGGCCCCGCCCCAGGGCGTCATCGCCCACTTTTCCGCCGGCCGGATGACCCTGCACGCAGCGAAAAAGACGTGGTAAATCAATCTCCTGATGACAATCCGCTGACCCGTCCGGGGCCCGCGCATCCCGACATCACCGATCCTGATATCGCCAGACTGGTGGCGGTCTTTTACGCCCGCGCCCGAGAGGACGAAATCCTCGGCCCGGTCTTCAATCGCGCTGTCCATGATTGGGACGAGCACATCGCCCAGATCACCGATTTCTGGTCCTCGATCATGCTGCGCACCGGCCGTTATTCCGGTCGTCCGCTCAATCCCCATCTGCGCCTGCCCATCCAGGCCGAGCATTTCGACCGCTGGCTGTCTCTTTTCGAGCAGACGGCGAGGGAAATTTTTACGCCCGAGATCACCCACGAATTCATGATCCGCGCCCGCCGCATCGCCGACAATTTCGAACTCGCCATCGGCAACATGCGCGGCGAAATCCGCTCCCCCCGGCACTCGCGTTAGTCACACGCTAGCGCCGACCTTTCCCCTCCCACCCACCATCGCTGCCCCGGCGAACGCCGGGGCCCATGTGCCCTGCCGCATGCTCCAGATCAGCGGCAGCGCCGCTGGGTCCCGGATCAGGTCCGGGACAGTGATGGGGAAGGTCACGCTCTCGGCTCCATCGCCAACCACTCACCACCCCCCTGCGCGTCATCCTCGGGCTTGACCCGGGGATCCGCAACGCGTCGGCAAGCGCAGCAGAAGTGGTACGCACCGCCCTCTCATCGCACCCCAGCCCCTTCACCGGCTGCCCAATGCAGCGGATCCCCGGGTCAAGCCCGAGGATGACGCGGGGGGCGGATACGCGCGTGAGAAAACTCATCAATGCCTCTCCCCCATTGTCATTCCGGGATTT
>DFMV01000061.1:0-34595 GCA_002375765.1 Rhizobiales bacterium UBA3584
TGCCAGCAATGCATGCGAGGGCACAAGCGAGTTTAAGGACGATCATGGCTATACTGGTCACGGGCGGCGCGGGATATATCGGGTCGCATATGGTGCTGCATCTCGCGGATGCGGGCGAGAAAGTTATCGTGCTCGACAATCTGACCACGGGGTTTCCCTGGCTTGTCGACCATCGGGTGAAGCTCGTCGAAGGCAATGTGGCCGATGCCAATCTGGTATCCAAGATCATTGCCGAACATGGGATCGAGGCGATCATTCATTTCGCCGGTTCGATCGTCGTGCCGGAATCGGTGGAAAATCCGCTCAAATATTACCAGAACAACACAGCCAATACGCGCGATCTTATCGCTGCTGCGGTGGCTGGCGGGGTCAAGCATTTCATCTTTTCGTCGACCGCGGCGGTCTATGGCATGGTGGGGCTGGAGCCTGTGGCCGAGGACGCGATCCTCTCGCCGGTCTCGCCCTATGGGCGATCGAAACTGATGAGTGAATGGATGCTGGCCGATGTGGCGGGAGCGCATCCGATCACCTATGGGGTCCTGCGCTATTTCAACGTGGCGGGCGCCGATCCGCAAATGCGCTCCGGGCAATCGACGGCCGGTGCCACCCATCTCATCAAGGTTGCGGTGCAGACAGCGCTGGGACATCGCGAGAAGATGGCCGTGTTCGGGGATGATTACCCAACGCCTGATGGAACCTGCGTGCGCGATTATATCCATGTCTCCGATCTTGTCGCTGCACACGGGCTGTTGCTCGGCCATCTGCGCGGCGGCGGGGAAAGCATCACCGTCAATTGCGGCTATGGGCGCGGCTTTTCGGTCGACGAGGTGATCTCGACCGTCAAATCGGTCACGGGCATCGACTTCCCCGTCGAACACGGGCCGCGCCGGCCGGGCGATCCGGCGTCCATCGTGGCGGGGGCCGACAGGATCAAGGCGCTGGGCTGGGTGCCCAGGCATGACGACCTCGCCGGAATCGTGGAGATGGCCTACAAATGGGAAAAATATCTCGATACCCGCAACGACCGACCCTCCATTCTCTGATTGGAGCGGTTTTAGTCTGGTTGTGTCTGGCTGGCTCAGCACTGGCGCAGCCCGTCGAAAGCTTTGACGCGTTCAAAGACAGGATGGAAGCGGTTGCGGTTGCCAATGGCATAGACCGTGACTTCTATCGTGCGGTTATGGGGCCGGTTGCGCCCGACCCTTCGATCCCGTCTCTGATCTCGGGGCAGCCCGAATTTGTGACGCCCGTCTGGGAGTATCTCGATGCCAGGATCGGATCGGAGCGAATTGCGCGCGGGCGGGCGGCAGTTGCGGCCAATGGAGGATTGCTGAACAGTGTCGGGCAGCGCTACGGGGTCGATCCATACGTGCTGGCGGCGATCTGGGGGATGGAGTCCGATTATGGAGCGGTGCTGTCCAATCGCTCGCTGATCAAGCCGATCATTCCTTCTCTGGCGACGCTTGCCCATCAGCGACGCGGGCGGGTGGCCGAAGACGAGGCGGAACTGATCGCCGCGCTGCGGATTGCGCGGGCGCGAGGATCGGCACAGGGACTGGTTGGCTCTTGGGCCGGTGCAGTGGGGCATCTCCAGATCATTCCCACAGCCTATCTCCAATACGGCCAGGATGGGGATGGAGATGGCGTTGTGGACCCCCATACCTCGCTAGCCGACGCACTGGCCTCCTCGGCCAATTATCTGCGCGGCTTGGGTTATCGCCCCGGCCTCGATTGGGGCTTTGAAGTCGAGCTGCCCGAGGGTTTCGACTATCTGCTGGCCGACCGGGAAACTTTCCGACCCATAAGCTTTTTTGCCGAGCGCGGCGTGGCGCGGGTGGCCGGGCGGCAGTTTTCCGACCTCGGAATCGAGGTGTTTCTCTATGTCCCGGCGGGGGCCGATGGGCCGAAATTTCTGATGACGCGCAATTATCTGGTGTTCAAGGGGTACAATTTTTCCGATTCCTACGCCATGGCGGTAGCGCATCTGACTGACAGGCTTAAGGGTGGCGGACCGTTCGTGACCGCGTGGCCACGCAGTGCGCAGTTTCCCGGTCGCCAGCAGCGGATTGAAATCCAAACGATGCTGGCGCAATTGGGGTACTATGCGGGTGCGATCGACGGCAATATCGGACCGGTGACGCAGGCGGCCTATGCAAGGTTTCAGGCAAATACCGGATTGGTGGCTGATGGGTTCGTGACGCTGGATGCGCATCGAGTGCTGGTCAATGCCGTTCAATAGTTAGGTGGCGGCGCTTTGAGGGCGCTCCGAATTGGACTAGAAATCCATCATGATCGTGTGGCGCGCAATCGTTGTATTTTTGGTGAGTGTCTTGCTGGCGCTGCCGGTGGGTAGCGCCATGGCGCAGGAGCGCAGCACGCGTACGTTGTTTGAGGTGCTCTTCGGGTCTGGCAACGAGCAGCAGCAGAGCCAGCCGGAACAGCCGGTGACATCCCAGCCTCAATCTCGTCCGCAGGCGCAACCGGCGCCGCGTACACAGCAGGCCGAGCCGCCTGCGCCGACAGGGGCTGAAAAATCGGATAATGCGCGGCGAGTGGCCGTATTCGGGGACTCGCTGGCCGTCGATCTGGCGCGCGCGCTCGAGCGGCTCTATGCGGACAATCCCGAAATCGTGGTTCGGGAACGGGCTGTTGGGTCTTCGGGCTTTGTGCGTGACGACTTTTACGATTGGAACGCGGCGATAGAGGACGAGCTCATTGCCGACAGCTTCGATGTGGCGGTGGTCGCGATCGGGATCAATGACCGTCAGGCGCTCAACGGGGCCGAGGCACTGTCCGACCCCTGGCGCAACGCGTACCGGGACCGGATCGATGCGTTTCTCGCCGATATAAACGCCGCCGGGAAACAGGCCATCTGGCTTGAACTGCCGCCAATGCAGCAGCCCAGCTATGGTGCGGCAATGGCCCAGATTTCCTCCATCCACAAAGCCGCTGTCAATGCAGCTGGAGCGGCGTGGGTCGAGACTTATGACCGCTATCTGGGCGAGGATGGCAGCTACAGCGCCAATGGACCGGACCTGAACGGCAATATTGTTGATATGCGCAAGGGTGACGGCATCCATTTTTCCGCGGCCGGGGCCGACAAGCTGGCCTTTTACATCGACCGGGCCATGGGTTCGACCAGCGGTGGCCGGATCAGTCTTTCGGGCAGTACATCTGAGGTTGCCGATTTTCTTGCCGGCACCGATGCGGCCGGGATGATCCGACCGCCCTATCAGGGGCTCGAGCAGATGCGGTTGCTCGAGATGGCGAGTTTCGTCCAGGATCTGGGCGGTGCGGCGCAAAGGGCAAACGATCTCATTTTTGCCGGTCAAACAACCGCTGGCACGCGCAGTTTTGCGCTCGAAGACATGCTCGATGCGCCCGCCGGACGGGTGGATGCATTTGGGCTGGGCAAGGCCGCGGTCGAAATCGAAAACCCGCGCGGGCGATAAAGAAAAAGCCCCGGAGGCTGTCCGGGGCTTTTTTTTAGATTCAAATCAAACCGGTCAGCGCGGCAGCGCCGTTTCACCCATCAAATCGAGATCGATGGCGCGGGCTGCTTGGCGGCCCTCGCGGATGGCCCAGACGACCAGCGACTGACCGCGGCGCATGTCCCCGGCGGCGTAAACGCCATCCACCGTGGTCTTGTAGCTGAAGGTATCGGCAAACAGATTGCCGCGCTTGTCGAGCCTGGCGCCAAGCTGTTCGAGCATGCCTTCATGGACCGGGTGGGCAAAGCCGATGGCCATCAGCACCAGTTCGGCAGGCAGGATGAAATCGCTGCCCTCGATCGGCTGGCGATCGGTGCCGACGCGGGCGCATTTGACGCCCGAGACGTGGCCACGCTCGTCGGAGACGATCTCGACGGTTCCGGCCTGGAACTCACGATTGGCGCCTTCAGCCTGCGAGGAAGAGGTGCGCATCTTGACGGCCCAGTTGGGCCACGAGGTGAGCTTGTCTTCCTTTTTGGGCGGACGCGGGCGGATATCGAGCTGGGTCACCGAGACGGCACCCTGGCGAAAGGCGGTGCCTACGCAGTCCGATGCGGTATCGCCGCCACCGATCACCACTACGTTCTTGCCGGCGGCAAGAATGGGTTCGTCTGTCACCGGCTCTCCGCCATTGCGGCGGTTCTGCTGGACGAGATAGGGCATGGCGTAGTGGACGCCGGCAAATTCGGTGCCCTCGCATCCGGGATGGCGCGGAAATTCCGAACCGCCGCACAGAAGCACTGCGTCATGGCCAGCTTGAAGCTCGGCGAAGGGGCGGCTGATGCCAATATGTTCGCCGAAGTGGAAGATCACGCCTTCGGCTTCCATCTGGGCCTGACGGAAATCGATATGGCCCTTTTCCATCTTGAAATCGGGGATGCCATAGCGCAGCAAGCCGCCGGGCTTTGGCTCACGCTCGTAAACGTGAACCTCGTGGCCGACGCGGGCAAGCTGTTGCGCTGCGGCGAGACCGGCCGGGCCAGCACCGACGACGGCGATTTTCTTGCCGGTCTTCTTGTCGGCGATCTGGGGGCGGACCCAACCGCCCTTGATGGCCTTGTCGGCAATGGCCTGTTCCACGGTCTTGATGGCGACGGGCACGTCCTCGAGGTTCAATGTACACGCTTCCTCGCACGGCGCGGGGCAGATGCGGCCGGTGAACTCGGGGAAGTTGTTGGTCGAATGGAGGTTGCGCGAGGCCTCCTCCCAATCGTCCTGATAAACGAGATCGTTCCAGTCCGGAATCTGGTTGTGCACGGGGCAGCCCGTATCGCCATGGCAATAGGGGATGCCGCAATCCATGCAGCGCGCGGCCTGGTTCCTCACTTCCGGCTCGGTGAGCGGAATTGTGAACTCGCGATGGTGCCGAACGCGGTCCGAGGCGGGCTCGTAGCGCTGTTCCTGGCGATCTATTTCAAGAAAGCCTGTTACTTTGCCCATTGGCTTTCTCCTTATTCTGCTGCTGTGGGGCGCGAGCGGCCCGTGCGCAAATCTTCCATTTCCTGCATGGCGCGGCGGTATTCGACCGGCATGACCTTGACGAATTTGGGACGGTATTGATCCCAATTGTCGAGGATCAGCTTGGCGCGCGACGAGCCTGTGTAATGGAGGTGATTGGAAATGAGCTGGAACAGGCGTTCGTCGTCATGCTTGGTCATGTCGCCCGAAACGTCAACGCGGCCGTGCCATTCGAGATCCCCACCATGGTGGTGGATCTTGCGCATGAGCTCTTCTTCTTCGGACACCGGTTCGAGGTCGACCATGGCGAGGTTGCAGCGCGAGCGGAAGGTTTCTTCCTCGTCAAGCACATAGGCGACGCCGCCCGACATGCCGGCGGCGAAGTTGCGGCCGGTTTTGCCGATGACGACGACGACACCGCCGGTCATGTATTCGCAGCCATGATCGCCAGTGCCTTCGACGACCGCGATGGCGCCCGAATTGCGCACGGCGAAACGTTCGCCGGCCACGCCGCGGAAGTAGCACTCGCCGGCAATAGCGCCATAGAGCACGGTATTGCCCACGATCATCGACTCCTCTGGGACGATCTGCGATTTCTCGGACGGGCGGATAACGATGCGACCGCCCGACAGGCCCTTGCCGACATAGTCGTTCGCATCGCCGACGAGATCGAAGCTGATACCCTTGGCGAGGAACGCGCCAAAGCTCTGGCCAGCCGTGCCCCGGAAGGTAACCGAGATGGTGTCATCAGCCAGCCCCTTGTGGCCGTGCGCCTTGGCGACCTCTCCCGAAAGCATGGCGCCGGCCGAACGGTTGAGCGAGCGGATCGGCATTTCGAACTGGGTAGGCTCTTTGGTGTCGATGGCGTTGCGGGCCCTGGCGATCAGTTCGCGGTCGAGAACGGCCTCGAGATGATGGTTCTGGAATTCGGTGTGACGGATCGAATCCCCGCCGACGGGGTCGGGCTTGTAAAACAGCTTTGCGAAATCGAGGCCCTTGGCCTTCCAGTGATTGTCGAGCCTTGTCTGGGCGAGCAGGTCGGAGCGGCCGATAACGTCACTGAGCGTTCTGGCGCCCATCTTGGCCAGCAGCTTACGCAGCTCCTCGGCAACAAAGAAGAAGTAGTTGATGACGTGCTCGGGCGTGCCCTTGAAGCGCTTGCGCAGCACTGGGTCCTGGGTGGCGATGCCGACCGGACAGGTGTTGAGGTGGCACTTGCGCATCATGATGCAACCCGCCGCGATCAGCGGTGCGGTGGCAAAGCCATATTCGTCAGCACCCAGTAGGGCACCGATCAGGACGTCACGGCCTGTGCGGAAGCCGCCATCGACCTGCAGCGCCACGCGCGAGCGAAGGCGGTTCAGGACAAGGGTCTGGTGGGTTTCGGCAAGCCCGATTTCCCAAGGCCCGCCCGCATGCTTGAGCGAGGTCAGCGGCGATGCGCCGGTGCCGCCGTCATAGCCGGAAATGGTGATGTGGTCGGCACGGGCCTTGGCGACGCCGGCAGCGACGGTCCCCACGCCCACTTCAGACACCAGCTTGACCGAAACATCCGCTTCTGGGTTGACGTTCTTGAGGTCGTAGATGAGCTGGGCCAAATCCTCGATCGAATAGATATCGTGGTGTGGCGGTGGCGAAATCAGAGCGACGCCCGGGGTCGAATGGCGCGTCTTGGCGATCACCCAATCGACCTTGTGGCCGGGGAGCTGACCGCCTTCGCCGGGCTTGGCGCCCTGGGCGACCTTGATCTGGAGCATATCGGCATTGACCAGATATTCGGTGGTGACGCCGAAGCGGCCCGAAGCGATCTGCTTGATGGCCGAGCGCTGGGGATTCATGGCGCCGTCGGGCAACGGCTTGAAGCGCTCGGGATCTTCCCCGCCTTCACCGGTGTTGGACTTGCCGCCGAGCTTGTTCATGGCTACCGCGAGCGTCGTGTGCGCTTCGCGCGAGATCGAGCCAAAGCTCATGGCGCCGGTGGCAAAGCGGCGCACGATGGCTTCGGCGGGTTCGACCTCGGAGAGGTCGATTGGCTCGCCCAAGGGCTTGATTTCAAACAGCGAACGGATCGAGAGATGCTCGGCGTTCTCGCCATTGGCCGCGCGGGCGAAAGCATCATAGCGTTCCTGGGCGCTTTCGGGCGTATCGCCCTTGAGCCGCACGGCATGCTGAAGATCGGCGATGGTATTGGGACCCCAGGCATGGGCTTCGCCGCGCATGCGATATGCGTATTCGCCGCCCACTTCGAGGCTCTTGCGCAGCACAGCATCGTCGGAGAAGGCGAGCGTGTGGCGACGCAGGGTTTCCTCGGCCACCTCGGGGAGGCCAACACCTTCAATTATCGTGGCGGTGCCAAAAAAGAAGCGCTTGACGAATTCGCTCGACAGACCGACCGCGTCGAAGATCTGCGCGCCGCAATAGGACTGGTAAGTGGAAATGCCCATCTTGGACATGATCTTCAATAGGCCCTTACCCACCGACTTGATGTAGCGATAGATCACTTCATCAGCGTCGACCTCGGCGGGGAACTCTCCCTCGGCATGGAGCGCTGCCAGGGCCTCGAAGGCCAGATAGGGGTTGATGGCCTCGGCACCATAACCGGCCAGAACCGCAAAGTGATGGACTTCACGCGCTTCGCCGGTTTCAACCACAAGGCCCGACGATGTGCGCAGGCCCTTGCGGATCAGATGATGGTGGACTGCAGCAGTCGCCAGCAGCGCGGGAATTGCGATGCGGTTGGCCGCGACCAGGCGATCGGACAAGATGATGATGTTGTACCCGTTCTGGACGGCGGATTCGGCCCGTTCACACAGGGCGTCGAGAGCCGCTTCCATGCCGGCTGTGCCCCTCGTGGCATCATAGGTGATGTCGAGGGTTGCGGTGTGGAACTGGTTATCGGCCATATCGCCGATGGCGCGGATCTTTTCGAGATCCTCGTTGGTCAGGATCGGCTGGCGCACTTCGAGACGCTTGGTGGTCGAAAGACCCTCAAGGTCGAAAAGGTTGGGACGCGGGCCGATAAAAGACACCAGACTCATTACCGATTCCTCGCGGATCGGATCGATGGGCGGGTTGGTGACCTGCGCAAAGTTCTGCTTGAAATAAGTATAGAGCAGCTTGGGCTTGTCCGAGAGCGCCGAGAGCGGCGTATCGGTGCCCATCGAGCCAACGGCTTCCTGACCCGTAGTCGCCATGGGAGCCATCAGGATCTTTATGTCTTCCTGGCTGTAGCCGAAGGCCTGCAAACGGTCGAGAAGGCTCTCGGTGGTCGCAGGGGCCTTGGGTTCGGCTTCAGGAAGGTCCTCGAGCACGATCTGGGTCTTGGCGAGCCATGCCGCGTAGGGGTTCTTGCCAGCCAGTGCCTTCTTGATCTCATCGTCGGAAACGATGCGGCCCTCTTCGAGATCGATGAACAGCATGCGGCCCGGCTGCAGGCGCCAGCGCTCAACCACATCCTCGTCGGGGATATCGAGGACGCCCGATTCCGAGGCGAGCACGACGTGGCCTTCCTTGGTCACAAGGTAGCGCGCCGGACGCAGGCCGTTGCGGTCGAGGGTGGCCACTACATAGCGCCCATCCGAGAGCGACATGGCGGCGGGACCGTCCCAGGGCTCCATGAGCGCTGCGTGGTATTCGTAAAAGGCGCGGCGCTCGTCATCCATCAGTGAATTGCCGGCCCAGGCTTCCGGGATCAGCATCATGGCGGCGTGGGGCAGGGAATAGCCGCCGCGCACGAGGAATTCGAGCGCGTTGTCGAAGCAGGCGGTATCGGACTGGCCCTCATAGGAGATCGGCCAGATCTTGGTGATGTCGTCGCCGAACTTGGGGGAAGCAACGGACGCTTGCCGCGCCGCCATCCAGTTGACGTTGCCGCGGATGGTGTTGATTTCCCCGTTGTGGATGGTCATCCGGTAGGGATGAGCCAGCTTCCAGGACGGGAAGGTGTTGGTCGAAAAGCGCTGGTGAACCAACGCGATGGCACTCTCGAAGGTCTCATCGTGCAGGTCGGGATAGAACTTGCCGAGCTGGTCGGCCAGGAACATGCCCTTATACACAATGGTGCGAGCCGACATCGAAACGATGTAAAAGCCGTTATCGCCCTGAACCTCGGGAATTTCGCCATAGAGCGTGTTGGAGATCACCTTGCGGGTGATCAGAAGCTTGCGCTCGAAGGCGTCGAGATCGTCGAGCCCTTCGGGGCGAGCAACAAACATCTGCTCGATGATCGGCTGGGTGGCGATGACGCCTTCGGACAGCGCTGAATTGTCGAACGGAACGACACGCTCGCCCAGGATTTCGAGACCTTCTGCGGCAATCGTCCTGCGGACCAGTTCGGCGCAGCGATCACGCAACCCGTCATTAGGGTAAAAGATCATGATCGGCGCGTAGTGACCGGCTGCGGGTAGATCGAAATCTGTAACCTTGTCGAAAAAGGCGTGCGGGATCTGGACGAGAATGCCCGCGCCGTCGCCCATGAGGGGGTCGGCGCCGACCGCGCCGCGGTGTTCGAGGTTCTCGAGGATTTCGAGGCCCTTCTGCACCACTTCGTGGCTCTTGACGTTCTTGATGTTGGCAATCATGCCGATGCCGCAGGCATCATGCTCATTGGCCGGATCGTACAGACCCTGAGCGGCATTGCGTTTGGTCGCAGTGGTGCCCGGAAGTGCCGCAGCCGCCTCGATCAAATGCTTGTCCATTTCGCCCATATCAGGTCCTCGCCAAAGTTAACGGAAGGTTGCCAATTCACCGTCCGTGCAGGTCGCTCGTTCGGGTCGTACAAGGATCAATGTACGGCTCGGGTGAGCAGACCGGTTTATTTACACTGGAGCGGCGCTGCATCCAAATGGCCGCTCAAACGAACCCTTCAATCGGGTTCCGCCGGGCCGCTCCTCCTTATGATGGGCGGGCCTTGACCGGCGACGCAGACCGGTCCGGGAGACGGTCGATGCTGCGATTTTCTGCCAGGAAACTCCTTAGCACAGTCTTTGTGTGAAGGATCGCCTGTCATTTGTCAATAATGGACAGCAATGCTGCCCTAAAATTCGCGCGACACTTGCAGATTTTTTGCACAGCGGCAAGTCCGACCCCGTGATTTTAGGATGGGCAGCCTAAAATGGCAAACGGGCGCCCAACCTAAGCTGGGCGCCCGTTCCAACGTTCGGAGGAGGAACGTTCAGAGAATCAAAGACCGTTTAGTTCACGGTCTTGTCTTCGATGGTCTGGGGTGCGCTGGCGATCTCGATCTGGCGCGGGCGCTTGGATTCGGGAAGCTCGCGCTTGAGATCGATGTGCAGCAGACCGTTTTCGAGCGAAGCGCCGGAGACCTCGACATGCTCGGCAAGCTGGAAGCGCAGCTCGAAGGCGCGTTCGGCAATGCCGCGATGGAGGAATTCGCGCTTGTCATCGGCGCCCGAAGCGCGGGAGCCCTTGACCTGCAGGCTGTTTTCCCTGGTCTCGATGGCGATGTCGCCCGACGAGAAGCCGGCGACCGCGATGGTTACGCGGTAGGTGTCCTCACCGGTGCGCTCGATATTGTAGGGCGGATAGGTTTTTGCATCTTCCGCCACCAGATTGTCGAGGCGGGAAAACAGGCGGTCGAACCCGACCGTCGAACGGTAAAAGGGTGAAAAATCAAGGCGTTGCATTTTCAGTGTTCTCCTGATTGTAGCAAGAACGTTGAGCATTGCTGCCGGAATGGGCTCCCATCTGAGGCGAGCGGTTTCCGGCGGCGTCCCCGGGCCATCCGGCGGACAGCATTAAGATAGGAATCGCGATTTTGCTGTTCAAGAGGCGGAAAAGTGCCGGGTGAATTGAATATGAACGGGCCGGTCAGCGAGCGGTCAGGCGGGGTGGGGTAGAAAGGCGCATGTGATGCCGGAAACGGTGTCATAACAAAGCGCAGGCGCCGTTCACCGCCCCCCGCAACGGCGTCTGCGCATTTTTGTTCTCTCGTTTACCAAGCCCGGCTATTGTCGCTGTGACGCCCAATAGACCCTCGGTGCACATGGACGCGACGCCCACTGGACATGAGTTTGTCCACCTCGAAACCAATCGGATCCCCAAAGGCGCCCGGTCGGGTTTTTTTTCGACCAGCGACAAAGTGCGGCTGCGCTATGGCATTTTCGCCCGGCATGGCGATGCGGCGCGCGGCACGATCGTTCTGGTGCAGGGGCGCACCGAGTTCATCGAGAAATATTTCGAGACCATAAGCGATTTCCAGAAGCGCGGATTTGCCGTCGCCACGTTCGACCTGCGCGGGCAGGGCGGGTCGGACCGGCTGATCGGCAACCGGCGCCATGGGCATGTGGAGAATTTCGACGACTATTGGACCGACCTTCACGATTTTCACAAAATGATCGTCCTGCCCGATTGCCCGCCGCCCTATTATCTGGTCGGGCATTCGACGGGGGGATTAATCGGGCTTTTAGCTGCGACCCGCGACCGGCTGATGTTTGACAGGGTGTTCTTGTCCTCGCCCATGGTCAGCCTGCCCGGGCTGCCCTTTTCACTCAAATGGTCGTCGCGGCTGGTCGATGCGGCACGGTTTTTGGGACTGTCCACGATGCCGGTGGGGCGGCGCGAGGACAGGGCGCAGACCGAAGCGGGGTTTGAGGGCAATCCGCTGACCTCGGACAGGGCGCGCTATATGCGCAGCGTGGAGATATTGAAGGCGCGACCCGATCTGGCCATCGGGCTTCCCACGCTGGGCTGGATCGGATCGTCGCTGGCCGCTATGCGCAGGGCCAATGGGGACGACTTTCCATCGCAGCTCAAGATCCCGGCGTTTATCTGCGCGGCGGCACTCGATACGGTTGTCGATACCAGCGCGACCGAAGCTCTGGGGCTGCGGCTGCGGGCCGGGCATCATGTGGTGATCGGTGGCGCGCGCCACGAGTTGTTCATGGAAGCGGACCCGATCCGCGAACAGGTTTTTGCGGCGTTTGATGCGTTCGTGACCGAGCAGGCGAGTTAGCCGGGGGCCACCGAGAGGTGGTTTGCGGCGCCAGCGCTTTTAGATGGACCCCGGGGTTGATCCGGAACCCGGTACGCTCGATGCCTGAGACTGAACCGCCAACTCTGCCGTTTACTGGGTCCCGGGTCTTCGTCCGGGGTGACAGTGGGGGAAGGGGCGGCGGGACTTCCCGTTCCTGACGCTTATTGGTCGAGCATGGCGTCGCGCAGGACGCGCATTGCTTCTTCGTGCAGTTGTTCGGTTGCGGCGGCGATGCAGGTGCCGCCGCGTTCGGCGCGGCCGCCATCCCAGGTGGTGACGATGCCCCCCGCCGCCTCGATGATGGGGATCAAGGGGGCGATGTCGACGTCTTTGAGGCCTGCTTCAACGACCAGGTCGATATGGCCGGAGGCCAGAAGACAATAGGCGTAGCAATCGAGCCCGTAGCGGACCTGCAGGGCGCGGGCGCTCAACTGGGTCCATGCGGAAAGCTGAGGGCCACTGAACAAGCCAGGATCGGTGGTGCTGGTGCGGGCCTGCGACAGTTTTGTCACCGTGCTGACGGCCGTGGGGACCGGCTGGTCGTTGCGCGTGTGCTCGAGCCTGCCGCCGACCGCAAGCCAGCGCTCGCCGGTGTAGGGCTGTTCCATGAGCCCGGCGATGGCCTTGCCCTCATGGGTCAGGCCGATCAGCGTGCCCCAGACGGGAACGCCCGAGATAAAGGCCCGCGTGCCGTCGATGGGATCGATGATCCAGTTGAACCGCGTTGCCGTGTCCTTTGTGTCCCACTCTTCCCCTATGATGCCGTGATCGGGAAAGCGGGCGGCGATCACCTCCCGGATCCGCATTTCGGCCTCCCGGTCGGCCTCGGTGACCGGATCGAAGCCGGACGAAAACTTGTTATCCACAGCAAGTTGGGTTCTGAACCGGCCCAAAGTCGAGGCTCTCGCGGCATTTGCACCGGCGATCAGGGTTTCGGCGATGGTCTGATCGGTCAGGCCGGTTGGTGACGAAATTGTCATGGACATCCAAAATCTTGCGGGAAAACGAGTGTAATCGGTTGCAAATCGGCTTCCTTAACAGGGGGTTTACAGAAGTGATTCCTTTTTGCAACAGCGCATGCCGATTGCATACATCATCCCTTTGGCGGACTTGCGCTTCGGTGAAATAAGGTTCAAACACGATATTGCATGATGGATTGGTGGTTCTTTCGGCTCTTGCCGTTTCTTTTGGACCGCCAATGTTTCCTCCCTTGACTTGGGCCGCCCAGAGCGGCCCACTCTTTTCCTTCCCCAAGAGATTTCGTGTTTATTCGGCGGCCAGTTGCGTGCGCGCCAGCGAGACCGCGTCGAACCGCACGAGCGTTGCCAGCAGGGTTTCGGCAAGCTTTTGCATGACCGAAAACCCCTGATGCTTCTGCAAGGTCAATTCGTGCATGTAGAGGTGGCGGGAAAATTCGATCTGTATGGCATGAATGCCATATTGAGGCCGGCCATAGGCGCGGGTGGTGTGCCCGCCGGCGTAAGGGCGGTTGCGGGCGACGTTCAATCCGGCACCGGCGAACACCGCTTCCACCGTATCGATGAGAACCGGGGCGCAGGTGGTGCCGTAGCGGTCGCCCAGCACCACGTCGGGCGCCGTGCGGTCATTGCCCCGGTTGAGCCGCGGCATGGAATGGCAGTCGATGAGCACGGCGACACCGAAATGGCCAAGCGTTTCGCTCAAAAGGGTCTGCAGGGTCTTGTGGTAGGGCTTGTAGATGCCCTCGATGCGCATGAGCGCGTCTTCGAGCGCCAGGCGCTCACGATAGATGGGGCGGTTTTCCGAAACGATGCGGGCAATGGTGCCCAGGCCCGCCGCGATGCGCGGCGAAGTGGTGTTGAAATGGTCGGGCAGGGGATCGCGGAACATTTTGGGATCGAGCTCATAGGGCTCGCGATTCACATCGAGATAGGCGCGGGGGAAATTGGCGCGCAGCATCGGCAGGCCCATATGGGGGGCGCGCCCGAAAATCTCGTCGACCCAGGCGTCTTCGGACTGGCGAATGGCCATCTCGTTGAGCCGGGAGAGTTTTAAAAACCGCGCCGGATAATCACGGCCCGAATGAGAAGAATTGACGATGATGGGGGCAACCTGGCGCCGCGGGCGGATGGTTTCAAAGGCAGGTCTGTCGGAATAGTCTGATTGCACACCCAACCCCTTGATGGCGCGGTCGTTGAAATCCAAGTTTGCAACGTGGAAGCGCACTTGTCCACAAAAGGGAGATGGGATGAGGCGATTGTGACTGTTGCATGGGCCCTCGCTTTCATAAAACATGCGAATCAAACCAGTTGCGGCTGGGACAAGAGACTGGGACCTTTCATGAGCCAATCGCTGAACCGGATTTTGCTGGCCGAAGACGACGCCGACATGCGCCGGTTTTTGACACGGGCACTCAAGAATGCCGGCTATGACGTGGTGGCGTTCGACAATGGCAAATCGGCCTATGAGCGGCTGCGCGAAGAGCCCTTTACGCTGCTTTTGAGCGATATCGTGATGCCGGAAATGGACGGGATCGAACTGGCGCGGCGCGCCACCGAACTCGATCCGGATCTGAAAGTGATGTTCATCACCGGTTTTGCCGCCGTGGCGCTCAACCCCGACAGCGAAGCCCCCAAGGGGGCCTCGGTGCTTTCCAAGCCCTTCCACCTGCGGGAGCTGGTGGGGGAAGTGGAGCGGCTTTTGGCTGCTTAGGTTGTGCGGATAGTTGGGTGATGGTGGCCTGCAAATCGCAGCCTTTTGCGCTTCCGGTGCTCACGTACCCGAAAGTACGCTCCGCTCCGGTTCTCAAAGGCCGCCATTTTCGGCTCACCCTGACCCAACTCTCCACACAACCTTGAGCCATCCAGCCTTCGCAAGCGACGTGCGTCACAAGAGCTTCAAATAACGGCAAAAGCCTATTGACCACGACCGGCGTTTTGTGGTGTATCCGCCCTGCGCTTCGCCATTGGCGGGACGCGAATTTAAAGAAAGAGTGGGCGTATAGCTCAGCGGGAGAGCACTACGTTGACATCGTAGGGGTCACTGGTTCAATCCCAGTTACGCCCACCATTCTTTCTCCCCGGCCCGGCCGGGACTGCCTTGCAAACAAGGCGATTTTTATGGGCACCGTCGCAGTTTTCCGATGGATATGCCGAGCGGGTGTATAGCTCAGCGGGAGAGCACTGCCTTCACACGGCAGGGGTCACTGGTTCAATCCCAGTTACACCCACCATTTTCCAACAGGATCAGCGCACTTTTCGCTTAGGCTGAATCGACACCTATGCGCTTTTGGCCGGCGCCGCGCTGGATTCCGGGAATAAATCCCGGAATGACAGGGTGGTGTGTCTGGTGGCGAGTACTCAAATGGGTCGCCGTCAATCGAGCGGACCGGTTTGCTACATGGGTTTTTTGAGCCATTTGCCGAGGACGCCCACGATGCCCTCGCGGAACATCAGAACGGCGATGACGAAGATCGTGCCCTGCAGCACGGTGACCCAGGCGCCGAAGCTGGCGAAATAGTTCTGCATGGTCACGATGATCGCGGCGCCCATTATGGGGCCGAAGACCGTGTGCATGCCGCCCAGCAGCGCCATCAGCACCACTTCGCCCGACATGGACCAGTGAACGTCGGTCAGCGAGGCGAGTTGGAACACCAGCGCCTTGGTGGCGCCTGCGGCACCGGCCAGGGTAGCCGAGAGCACGAAGACGGCCAGCTTGTAGCGATTGACGTGGTACCCCAGCGAGCGGGCGCGGGGCTCGTTTTCGCGTATGGCCTTGAGGACCTGGCCGAAGGGCGAATGGATGATGCGGTAAATGAGCAGCAGGCCGCCAAAGGCGATGAACAGGACGAAGAAATAGAACGCGGTGTCGTTCGAAATATCGAAAAGCCCGAACAGCATGTTGCGCGGCACGGCCTGGATGCCGTCCTCGCCGCCGGTAAAGGGTGCCTGCAGGGCGAAGAAATAGACCATCTGGGCAAAGGCCAGCGTCACCATGGCGAAATAGATGCCCTGGCGGCGGATGGCCAGCGCGCCGATCACCAGCCCCAAAAGGGCGGCTGAGCCGGTGCCGAGCAGAATGGAGATTTCGGGCGTGAAGCCCCAGACCTTGGCGGCGTGCGCCGAGACGTAGGCCGCGCCGCCGAAATAGGCGGCATGGCCGAACGAGAGCAGGCCGCCATAGCCAAGCAACAGATTGAAGGCGCAGGCAAACAGCGCAAAGCACAGGACCTTCATCAGAAAGACCGGATAGAGAAAGAGCGGTGCGAGGACAAGGAACACCAGAAGGCCGGCAAAGATCACTATGTGATGGCGCGGGACGCCCATGGTGCGGCCCTGGGCGCGCGGTGTCGGTTCAGCCAGAGTCTGATCGCTCATTTATACGGTCCTTCCGAACAGACCAGCGGGTTTGACCAAAAGCACGATGGCCATGATGACGAAGATGACGACGGCGGAGCCTTCGGGATAAAACACCCGGGTCAGCCCTTCGACGATCCCAAGGCCGAACCCGGTGAGGATGGCCCCGAGGATCGAGCCCATGCCGCCGATCACCACGACGGCGAACACCACGATGATCAGATCGGCGCCCATATTGGGATTGACCGAATAGATCGGGGCGGCAAGGACGCCGGCGAGCGCCGCCAGACCTACGCCGAACCCGTAGGTCAGCGTGATGAGACGCGGCACGTTGATGCCGAAGGCGCCCACCATTGTGGGGTTTTCGGTGGCGGCGCGCAGATAGGCGCCCAGCGGGGTCTTTTCGATCAAAAACCAGGTGCCAAAGCACACAACGACCGAGGCAACGACCACCCAGGCGCGGTAATTGGGCAGGAACATGAAGCCAAGATTGGTGCCCCCCTGCAATTGGGAGGGAATGGTATAGGCCAGGCCCGACACGCCATACTGATTGCGGAACAGGCCCTGGATGATCAGCGCCAGACCGAAGGTCAACAGAAGGCCGTAAAGATGGTCGAGATGATAAAGCCTCGAGATCATCAACCGCTCGATCACGATGCCTGTCGCGCCGACAATGACCGGGACGAGCAGCAGGGCCCACCAATAGGGAATCCCGGCATAGGTGAGCAGCATCCAGGCCACGAACGCACCCATCATGTATTGGGCGCCGTGGGTGAAATTGATGATGTTGAGCAGACCGAAGATCACCGCCAGCCCGAGGCTGAGCAGGGCGTAGAACGATCCGTTGATCAGCCCGAGCAGCAATTGCCCGAACAGGGCGGCAGCCGGAATGCCGAAGATCTCGAACATGGCGTTTGGCTTTCAAAGGCGCTTGAAAAGTTTTTGCTCTGTCGCGTTACCGAACCGGATAACCGGTACCCATCCCCGATCGGGTCGAGGACATGCTTATCCTGGGAACGCTCCAATGGGATGCGCCGGGGAGGAAACCGGCGCATCCCGATTTGTGTCAGCGGTGGAAATTACTCCACCAGCTCGCAGCCGCCCTGGTCGAGCGGGCGGAAGGCGTTTTCGGCCGGGATCGTGTAGCCGAGTTCATAATAATCCCACGGGCCTTCGGACTGGTCGGGCGATTTGACCCGGAACAGGTACATGTCGTGGATCTTGCGGCCGTCGGCGCGGACTTCACCTTCGCCGAACAGCGGATCGGATGTCGGCATGGCCTTCATCGCTTCCATGACGGGGCCGGCCTCTACGCTCTGGGTTTCCTCGATGGCCTTGAGATAGTGCAGCACGCCCGCATAGACGCCGGCATGGACCATTGTGGGCATGTCGCCATCGTTCTGCTCGGCGAAACGCTGCGACCATTCGCGGGTGCCGTCGTTGAGATCCCAGTAAAAGCTTTCGGTGAGAACGAGGCCCTGGGCGGTTTCGAGGCCGAGCGCGTGCACGTCGGTGATGAACATCAGAAGCGCCGCCAGCGACTGGCCGGACTGGGTGATGCCGAATTCGGAGGCCTGCTTGATGGCGTTGATGGTGTCACCGCCCGCATTGGCGAGACCGATCACCTCGGCCCCCGAGGACTGAGCCTGAAGCAGGTAGGAGGAGAAATCCTGGCCGGGGAAGGGGTGGCGCACCGTGCCCAGCACTTCGCCGCCGGCCGCTTCGACGACTGCGGCGGTGTCGGTTTCAAGCGCGTGGCCGAAGGCGTAATCGGCGGTGAGGAAGAACCAGCTGTCGGCGCCGGTTTCCACCATTGCCGAGCCGGTGCCGTTGGCGAGCGCCCAGGTGTCGTAGGTCCAGTGGATCGTGTTGGGCGAGCATTGCGAGCCCGTCAGGTCCGCCGAGCCGGCGCCGGAATTGATGAAGATCCGGTCTTTCTCGCGGGTGATTTCATTGACGGCGAGGGCGGCCGATGAGGTGGGAACGTCGAAAATGGCGTGGACGCCCTCTTCATCATACCACTGGCGGGCGATATTGGATGCCACGTCGGGCTTGTTCTGGTGGTCGGCCGAGATGATTTCGACATTGATGCCCTTGTCGGCAGCCATGAAGTCCTCGACGGCCATCTGGGCGGCGATCACCGAGCCTTCGCCGGAAAGATCGGCGTAGATGCCCGAGCGATCGTTGAGGACGCCGATCTTGACGTCGATCGCATAGGCCGAACCGGCCATGGCACTGGCCATGGCGAGAGCCAGGATTGGGGTTGAGATTTTCAATTTGCTATCCTCCCTTGGTGAACGTGGCCGGACGCTTGTCTGGAGCGCTCCGGAGTGGTGTCACACGCCCAGATAGGCGTGCAGTTTTTCGGTGTTGGCGCCGAGCTCGGCATTGGGGATCATGTCGATCACCCGGCCCTGCTCGACGACGTAGTGGTGGTCTGCCACCGAGGCGGCGAAGTGAAAGTTCTGCTCCACCAGAACGATCGTGTAACCTTCCGATTTGAGCCGCGAGATGGTGCGGCCGATCTGCTGGACGATGACCGGGGCAAGCCCTTCGGTGGGTTCATCGAGCAGCAGCATCTTGGCGCCGGTGCGCAGGATGCGGGCAATGGCCAGCATCTGCTGCTCGCCGCCCGAAAGCTTGGTGCCCTGGCTGTTGAGGCGTTCCTTGAGATTGGGGAACATCTCGAAAATCGTATCGAGCGCCATGCCGCCGGGTTTGACGACCGGGGGCAGCATCAGGTTTTCATCGACCGAGAGGGACGAGAAAATGGCCCGTTCCTCGGGGCAGAGCGCGATGCCCGCCTTGGCGATGGCGCGCGAGGGGGCGCCGATCAGCTCGCGGCCCTCAAACTGCACCGAGCCCTTGCGTTTGGCGAGGATGCCCATAATGGCCTTGAGCGTTGTGGTCTTGCCGGCGCCGTTGCGGCCAAGCAGCGTTACGACCTCACCGGGCGCCACGTCGAACTCTATGCCGTGCAGCACGTGGCTTTCCCCGTACCAGCCTTCAAGATCCCGGACGGCCAGAAGCGGTGCGGATGCGCTGAGCGGTTGGGCGCTACTCATGGCCAACTCCGATATAGGCTTCAATGACCCGCTCATCGCTGGAAACGGTCGCGTAATCGCCCTCCGCGAGCACCTGACCACGGGCGAGGACCGTTATGGTGTCGGACAGGTCGGCGACGACCGACAGGTTGTGCTCGACCATCAGCGTGGTGCGGTTGGCGGAAATGCGTTTGATCAGGGCGGAGATGCGCTCGACATCCTGCTGGGCCATGCCGGCCATGGGTTCGTCCAGCAGGAGCATCTTGGGTTCGAGAGCGAGGGTCGTGGCAATCTCGAGGGCCCGCTTGCGGCCATAGGAAAGCTCGTCGGCAGTCACCTCGGCAAAGCCGCTCAAGCCCACCTCATCGATCCGGTGGCGGGCTTCCTCGTCGAAACGGTTGAGCACGGTCTGGCTGCGCCAGAAATCGAAACTGTCGCCGCGCCGGCGCTGGAGGGCGACGCGGACATTTTCAAGGACAGTGAGCTTGGGAAACACCGCCGATATCTGAAACGAGCGCACCATGCCCATCCGCGCGATGTCGGAGGACTGCATGGTGGTGATATCGGCGCCATCGAAGATGATCGAGCCGGCGGTGGGCTGGAGAAATTTGGTCAGCAGATTAAAGCAGGTGGTCTTGCCCGCGCCATTGGGGCCGATCAGCGCGTGAATCGAGCCGCGCCTGACATTGAGGTCGACGTTCTTGACGGCAAAGAAGCCGGCAAACTGCTTGGTCATGCCTTTGGCCTGAAGGATTATGTCCTGCCCGCTCATTTGGCCGTCCATCCTCCATCAATTGAAATTGCCGCGCCGGTGATCGAGCGGGCGATGTCCGAGCTGAGATAGAGCGCCAGTTCGGCGATTTCCTCGGGCTGGACGAATTGCCGTGTAGGCTGAGGCGCAAGCATGACTTTGCGTATCACATCACTCTCGCTCATCTTGTGAACGCGCGCCTGATCGGCGACCTGGGTGGCAACCAGCGGGGTCCAGACATAACCGGGACAGATGGCGTTCGCGGTAACGCCATATTCGGCCGCTTCGAGCGCGACGGTTTTGGTCAGCCCGACGACGGCGTGCTTGGTCGCGACATAGGCCGATTTATAGGGGGAGGCGCGCAGGCCGTGCGCCGAAGCAATGTTTATGATCCGGCCCCAGCGATTGGCCTTCATGGCCGGGATGGCGGCGCGGATCGTATGGAAAGCGCTGTCGAGGCTGATGGCGATGACCCGCTCCCACTCATCGGGCGGAAACTCCTCGATGGCGGCGACGCGCTGGATGCCGGCGTTGTTGACCAGAATGTCGATGGGGCCGAACCGCTCGATCACCCGGTTGGCGAGGTCCTGGCTCTGGGCCTTGTCGGCAAGGTCGGCATGTTCGTAATGAGGGGCGATGACAGCCTGTGCGCTCAGGGTGGACATGATCTCGCGGGCCGCGGCGTCATTTTCGAGGCCGTGAACCACGACCTGACACCCCGCCTCGATAAACCGCCGGGCGATGGCATAACCGATTCCGCTGGTCGCGCCGGTAATCAGCACGGTTTTTCCCGCAACGCCAATTGTCACGCTGTCTCCACCCTTTGTTGCCGCGCGTTTTCGATCTTTTTCGCGCTTGTTGGAGACAGTGTTTCAAGATGCGTGCCAAGTCGGGTCTGGGCGTGGAAAGAGGCGGATTTGCTCGGCTTTCTCCGACTGCCCATTCGCTGGAGTGAGCCGGGTGTCCAGAAATCCGGACGGGTCGGTTCGGAAAACCGGACAAATCAGTTGCTCAGATCGTAGCGTTTGAGCTTTTCGTAGAACTGGCTGCGGGAAACGCCGAGCAGTTGGGCGGCCCGCGTGCGGCTGCCATCGGCCCGGCGCAGGGCATCGAGAATGGCTTCGCGCTCGGCCCGGGCCCGGGCATGGGCAAGATCGGCACCGGTGGTGGCGCTGGAGGATTGTCCGGCCTTGCGGCGCGGCATGGCCCTTGCGATCACGGCTTCGTCCAGCGTCTCATCGGGGGCGATGGCCGCCGCGCGCTCAAGCACGTTGCGCAGCTCGCGCACATTGCCCGGCCAATCATAATGCGAGAGCAGGGCGATCGCTTCTGGCTCGATGATCCAGCCGCGCATATCGGGGGACCGGGGGATGTCTTCGAGCAGGCGCTCGCAGATTATGGCGATGTCGCCGAGCCGGTCACGCAGCGGCGGTACGTTTATGGTCAGGACCGCGATGCGGTAATAGAGATCGGCCCGGAAGGTCCTGGCTTCCATGAGCGTTTCAAGATCCTGGGAGGTGGCGGCAATGATGCGCACGTCGATCTTTTTGAGGGCGTTGGAGCCGAGCGCCTCGATTTCGCCTTCCTGGAGCACGCGCAGGAATTTGGCCTGGATGGAGAGTGGCATGTCGCCGATCTCGTCGAGAAACAGCGTGCCGCCATGGGCAAGCTCGAACTTTCCGGGCCGGGGCTTTTTTTCCGCGCCGGTATAAGCGCCGGGCGAGACGCCGAAAAATTCCGATTCGAGCAGGGCCTCGGGGATGGCGGCCATGTTGACGGCGACGAAGGGGCCCTCGGCCCGGTCCGATGCCTGATGGATGGCGTGAGCCAGCAACTCCTTGCCGGTGCCGGTTTCCCCCAGAATGAGGGCGGGGCCATCGCGCAGGGCAAAGCGGCGGATCTGGGATTTGAGTTCGGTCACCACCTCGCTGACGCCCACGAAATTGGACAGTGAATATTTGGTCTGGCGCTCGCGGCTCAAGGCGGCCTGGGCGCGCGAGAGCTGCTTTTGCAGCGTTTCGACCTTCTTGAGAATCGGTTGGAGGTAATCGACGTTGTCGTAAAACACAAAGCCGATGGCACCCTGCACGCTCCCGTCCTCATCCTTGAGGGGGATGCGGCAGACGACGAGCTGGCGGTCGCCGATCTGCATGATGTCGAGCAGGTTGGGGCGGCCGGTTTCAACGACCTTGCGCAATTGCGAATTGGGCAGGATGTCTTCGACGGGCAGACCGAGGGGCTCGAAATCGTCGGCCATTTTCAAAAGCCGGCGGTAGCGGCCATCGAGCCAGGTGATCCGGGCCTGGCTGTCCACCATGATGGCGCCCTCGAAATATTCGCGCAAAAGATTGAAGGCGCCCATTGCCTCCTTGACGAGGGCGGGCGGTGTCATGCCGACTGGATCACGCTGGGCCATCTGGTCCTCCTGGCCGTGAGCCTATGCGCGCAATCGCGCGCCCGCAACCGGGACGCTGAGCGTTTGGAGGCGTGGCCGGCACTTATTCCTGGCGGCTGTCGGTGTCGCGGTCGCGTTGGTAATGTCGGGCGAGCGGGAATGGCGGCAGCCAGGACTCGCGGCGGATCGTCCAGCTTTCGTAGGTGGGCACCAGCTGGTCGGGGGCATCGAGGACGCCCAGATGCACTTCGATTTCGTCGCCGGTGCTGGCAAAGACCGACGAGCCGCAGCGGGGGCAGAAGAACCGCCCCGCATAGTCGCGGGTTTCCCCTTTGATGGTGACGGCATTCTGTGGGAAAATCGCGGCGGCATAAAAGAGCGCGCCGTGATGCTTGCGGCAATCGAGACAATGGCAGATGCCGACCCTGTGCGGGCGCCCCGATGCCGTGACCGAGACGTCACCGCACAGGCAACCACCGGTAAAACGCTCCATTCTGGCTCTCCCAAAGGCTTGTATGTCGAGGACATGCATATCCCGGAATTGGGTTAGGCTAATCGACATTGAGGCATTTGTGGTGTGCTCTGTACTGGATTCCGGGAATAGATCCCGGAATGACAGGCTGGGGGTGAGGCGGCGGCATCTCCAAATTCGGGCGCCATGGTAGAGTGTCGGCTGGTCCTAGACCGAAATGGTGAGGCCGCCATCGACATAGAGCGTGTGGCCGTTGACAAAGCTGGCCGCATCCGAGGCGAGGAAGATGGCGGCGCCCTTGAGTTCGTCGAGATTGCCCCAGCGGCCGGCCGGAGTGCGGGCCTCGAGCCAGGCGGTGAATTGTTCGTCTTCGATCAGGGCCTTGTTGAGCGGGGTCTTGAAATAGCCTGGCGCGATGGCGTTGACCTGCAGGCCCTTTGCGGCCCAATCGGTTGCCATGCCGCGGGTGAGATTGCGCACGGCGCCTTTGGCGGCCGTATAGGGGGCGACCGAGGCACGGGCCAGTTCCGACATCGCCGAGGCGATGTTGATGATCCTGCCATGGCCGCGGCCGAGCATGAACCGGGCGACGGACTGGGCGACGTAAAAAACCGAATTGAGGTTGGTTTTCATCAGCTCGTCCCATTTGTCGTGGGGGAAATCCTCGAGCGGAGCGCGGTGCTGCATGCCGGCATTGTTGATGAGGATGTCGATCGGGCCGATTTCGGCCTCGATCTTGGTGATGGCGGCCTGGACGGCGTCCGGGTCGGTGACGTCAAAGGGGGCGATCCGGGCGTCGTGGCCCTGGGCCTTGAGGGTCTGGGCGGCGGCCTGAAGCTTTTCAGGATTGCGGCCGTTGAGGATTACGCGGGCACCGTGTTGGGCGAGACCCTCGGCGAGGGCGAAGCCGATGCCCTGGGAGGAGCCGGTGACGAGGGCGGTTTTTCCGGTGAGATCGAAAAGGTTTGTCATGGGTGGGCTCCGGTGGTTGTGGGGCTATGGGAAAATCTTGGAAGGCCCCCTCACCCGGCTGGCTGCGCCATCCGACCTCTCCCCCGAGGGAGAGGTAAAAAACACCGCATGCGCCGAGAACCACCTCTCCCTTGGGGGAGAGGTCGGCGCGAAGCGGCGGGTGAGGGGGCCTTGGCCAATAGATTTCGCCTAGTGGTTGTCCCTCGGCAGTCCTTTGGATTGGGCAATGCGCTGGTATGTGACGGCGGGTTTGAGGACGGCGCCGTCGCCGAGCTGGTCCACCATTGAGCGCTGGATTTCCTGCCAGGGGGTCTGGTGATCGGGGAAGGGGTAGCCGCCCTTTGCGTCGAGTTCGGCGCGGCGGCGGGCGATTTCCTCATCGCTGACCAGCAGGTTGGCGGTGCCGGTGTTGAGATCGATGCGGACGCGGTCTCCGGTTTCGATCAGGGCCAGACCGCCGCCGGCGGCGGCTTCGGGGGAGGCGTTGAGGATCGAGGGGGAACCGGACGTACCCGACTGGCGGCCATCGCCGATGCAGGGGAGCGAATGGATGCCGCGCTTGATGAGGTAGGAGGGCGGGCGCATGTTGACGACTTCAGCGGCGCCCGGATAGCCGATCGGGCCGGCGCCGCGCATGAACAGCAGGGTGAATTCGTCGATTTGCAGCGAAGGATCATCGATCCGGTGGTGATAATCCTCGGGACCGTCGAACACGACGGCCTTGCCCTCGAAGGCTTCGGGGTCGTCGGGGTTCGAGAGATAGCGATCCCTGAACTCGGGGGAGATGACCGAGGTCTTCATGATGGCGTTGTCGAACAGATTACCCGAAAGGACGATAAAGCCCGCGTCCTCGGTCAGCGGCGTCTCGAACGGGCGGATGACGTCGGGATCGAGGATGGGCGTTGCGCGGCAGTTTTCGCCGATCGTCTGGCCGTTGGCGGTGGGGGCGTTCTCGTAGATCAGCCCCTTTTTCATCAGCTCGTTGACGACGGCGGGGACACCACCGGCGCGGTGGAAATCCTCGCCCAGATATTCGCCGGCCGGCTGGAGATTGACCAGCAGGGGGATGTGGTGGCCGTGGGTCTGCCAATCCCTGATGGAGAGGTCCACGCCGATATGGCGGGCGATGGCATTGATGTGGACCGGCGCATTGGTCGAGCCGCCGATGGCCGAGTTGACGGCGATGGCGTTTAAAAAGTTCTCGCGGGTGAGGATGTCGGAGGGTTTGAGATCCTCGTGGACCATATCGACGATGCGCTTGCCGGTGCGCCAGGCGATCGCCGCGCGGTCCTTGTGGGGGGCGGGGATGGCGGCCGAACCGGGCAGCTGCATGCCGAGCGCTTCGGCCAGCGAATTCATCGTGGTGGCGGTGCCCATGGTGTTGCAATAGCCCACCGATGGGGCCGAGGAGGCGACGAGTTCGATGAATTCCTCATAGCCGATTTCGCCGGCGGCCATCATTTCGCGGGCCTTCCAGATGATGGTGCCCGAGCCGGTGCGCTGGCCCTTGAACCAGCCATTGAGCATGGGGCCGACCGAGAGCGCGATGGCGGGGATATCGACGGTGGCGGCACCCATGAGCATGGCGGGGGTGGTCTTGTCGCAGCCGATGGTGAGAACGACGCCATCGAGGGGGTAGCCATAGAGCACTTCGACGAGGCCGAGATAGGCGAGGTTGCGATCAAGGCCCGCGGTGGGGCGCTTGCCGGTTTCCTGGATGGGGTGAACGGGGAATTCGAACGCGATGCCGCCGGCCTCGCGGATGCCTTCGCGCACGCGCTGGGCGAGGACCATGTGGTGGCGGTTGCAGGGGGAGAGGTCCGAGCCGGTCTGGGCGATGCCGATGATGGGTTTGCCGGACTGGAGCTCTTCGCGGGTGATGCCGTAATTCATGTAGCGCTCGAGATAGAGCGCGGTCATGTCGGGGTTGTCGGGGTTGTCGAACCAGGCGCGGGAGCGCAGCTTTTTCATAGGGTTTCTCCAGTTCCGCTGGTGGACGGCGCGGCGGGAGCGGCGCGCTTGGTTCTTTGTTCGCGGAGGTAGATGATGAAGCTCGAGGTGATGATGATGGCGGCGCCGATCAGCGTGAGGGGGCGCGGCAGATCGCCGAAGAGCAGGTAGCCCAAAATGATCGCCCAGGGCAGGAGCGTATATTGCAGGGGTGCCACGGCAGCGGCGTCGGCCAGCTTTACGGCACGGTTGACGCACATATGGGCCAGCATGGCGACCACGCCGAGCGTGCCCAGCAACACGAAATCGGGGAGTGTGGGGGTGACCCAGCCGAAGGGGGTGAGGATCAGACCGGCGATGAGGGCACCGGTGATCTGGAAGAAGACCAGCGTTTTATCGGGCGTGCCGCGCAGGGTGCGACCGGTGATGACCATCAAGGCAAAGGCCAGCGTGCCGACGACCGAGACGAGGATGGCGAGAGGATTGACCTCGCCCGAGGGGGTGAGTGCAACGAGGACGCCGACAAAGCCCAGGCCGATGGCGGCCCAGCGGATGGGGCCGACCTTTTCCTTCAATAGGAAGGGTGACATGGCGGCGACATAGATCGGGGCGGCCAGCCAATAGGTCATGACGTCGGCCAGCGGCAGAAAATAGACGGCCCAGTAAAAGCAGAACACTTCGGCGGTGGAAAAGACCACGCGGGCGAACTGGAGCATCGGGCGCTCGGCCGAAAGGATCGGTTTCAGGCCCGATTTCCAGAGGAAAGGCAAGAGGATGACCAGGGCGACGGCGGAGCGCAGCAACAGGACCTGGCCGACCGAATAGGTGGCGACCAGCCATTTGCCCATGGCGTCGTTGAGCGAAAACAGGAACATGGCCAACAGCATGATGAGCACGCCCATGCGGGCGGGGGATATCGGCGCTGAAGTCGCCTTGACGCTGCTCATCTAGAGTTCTCCGTTTCCATTGGAGCGCCGATGGATGGCATCGGGGCGGGTGAAGAGTTCGGGCAACAGCTCGATGCCGAGCCCGGGGGCGTCCGAGAGGGTGATCTGGCCGTTCTCTACGTGCGGCAGGGCATCGACAACTTCGGTGTACCAGCCGGTATAAAGCGCGCGCACCGATTCCTGAATGAGGGCATTGCGGGCATGCAGCGAGAACTGGCAGGAGGCCATGAACACCACCGGGCCGGTGCAATCGTGCGGCGCGACGGGGATTTGCCGGGCTTCGGCAAGGGCGGCGATCTTGCGGGCCTCCGAGATGCCGCCGCACCAGGAGAGATCAAGCATGGCAACGCCCGCAACGCCGGTCGCGAGATAGTCATGGAAGGCGTGGGGGTAAGCGAGGGTTTCGGACGCGCAGATCATGGTGTCGGTATGGGGCGCGTAAGCCTTGAGGGTATCAAGGCTATCCATGCGAACGGGGTCTTCGTGCCAATAGGTGTTGTAGGGTTTGAGCGCGCGGGCGATGCGCTGGGCAGCCGGCAGGCGCCAGAGGGAATGGAACTCGACCATGATGTCGATCCTGTCGCCGACGGCCTTGCGGATTTTCTCGAAGGGTTCGAGGGCGGTCGTCAGTTCGGCGGCGGAGATGTCGAGGCCATGCGTGCGTTCGGCGGCGATGTCGAAGGGCCAGATCTTCATGGCCGTGATCCCTTCATCGAGAAGGGAATGGGCGAGTTCGTCGGCGCGGTTCAAAAACGCGTCGAGGTCTTCATACGGTCCGGCGGGGGATTGATCGAGGCCCCAGTTGTCGACCGACTGGGCGCGGTTGTCGCGGATATAGGAATAGCCCGCGCAGGTGTTGTAGGTGCGGATCGTATCGCGGGACTTGCCGCCAAGCGCGACCGAGACGGGGACGCCGAGGGCCTTGCCGAAAATGTCCCAGAGCGCGATGTCGATGGCCGAATTGCCGCGGGTTTCGACCCCTGCGCCGCTCCAGCCGAGATAAAAGATCAGATCACGGTTGATCGCTTCGATCTGCAGCGGATCGCGACCGACGAGCCTGGGGGCGACGGTTTCATGGATATAGGCCTCGACGGCGGCAGCGCCCAGGAAGGTTTCGCCCAGCCCGGTGATGCCTTCATCGGTGCGGATCAAGACCCAGACGACGTTGCCGAACCGGCCAAGGCGCAGGGTTTCGACTTCCGTGATCTTCATAGTGGTATCCGGGGCGATGGTGTGTGCGGCAGGTGCTCACTGGACCCCGGGAACAAGTCCCGGGATGACAGGCGTGGGTGAAATTGAAAGTCGTCAATTGAGTTGGGCGGAGCCTCTGGAGCGGCCGTTTCGATAAACAAAACGACCGCCCCAGATTTTTTGCATGGTCGCGCTTCCGAACCGAATCAGTGGGTCCACTTATTCTGGAAACGCTCTAGCCCCGCCCAAAAACGTCGGGAGGGCGACGCTTACTGGCCGCGAATGGCGGCGAGTTCGGCGTTGACCCGTTCGATGACGTCGGCACCGATCGAATCCGCGCTGCGCTCGTAAACGCCAGCAACAGCCTGCCGGATTTCGGCCATGGCTTCATCGGAGATGTCGTTGACTTCCACGCCTGCGTCGATGATGCGCTGGAGCGATTCATCGGACAGGGCGCGGCTGGCCTCACGCTGGGCGTCACGGCCAACGATGGCGCAATCGAACAGGATCTGCTGCTCTTCTTCGGAATAGGTGTCGAAGATCGGCTTGGAAAACAGAACCATGAACGGGGTGTAGGCGTGACGGGTATTGGAGACGTAATCCTGCACTTCATAGAAGCGCGAGGTGTCGATCGTTACGTAGGGGTTTTCCTGGGCATCGATGGCGCCGGTTTCCAGAGCCGTGAACACTTCACCGAACGCCATGGGCGTTGCGTTGGTGCCAAGGGTCTGGAAGGTGTCGAGGAAGATGTTGTTCTGCATGACGCGGACGCGCATGCCTTCGAAATCTTCAAGGCTTTCCACCGGGCGGACCGAGTTGGAAAGGTTACGGAACCCGTTTTCCCAATAGGCGAGATTGACCAGGTTGTGCTCGGGCATCATGTCGGCCATGTAGGTGCCGAATTCGCCGTCGAGCAGGGCGTCGGCTTCTTCCGCGCTGGAAAGAAGGAAGGGCAGATCGAATACGCCGAGGGCCGGTTCGATGGCGACCAGCGGCGAGGTCGAGGAAATGACCATTTCGAGCGTGCCCGAACGCAGGGACTGCGCCGACTGCAGATCGTCGCCGAGCGAGGACGACCAGAACGCGTTGATTGTCCATGCGCCGCCGGTGGCTTCATCGACGCACTGGGTCATGGCGTCCACACCGTCGCCCACCGGGTGATCTTCGGCAACGCCGTTGGCGATGCGGATGGTGCGCTCGGAAATCTGGGCATTGGCCGGCAGGGCCACGCTCATGGCCAGCGCGACGGCCAGCGATGTGGTGATGATGGTTTTCATTTTTAAAAACTCCTCCATTGGTTTTGGTGAAACCGGGATCAGCGCAGCCAATTGAGCGGCGTGAGCACGATTTCGGGGAACATAACGAGCAGGGCCAGCACGATGATCTGGGAGAGGATGAATGGCAGGACGCCATACACCACCTTGCCCATGGGCACGCGCGAGACCCCGCTGACCACGTTGAGCACGACGCCGACAGGCGGGGTGATCAGCGAGATACAGGTGGTCATCACAAAAATGATGCCGAAATAGACGGGATCGATATCGGCCGCCCGGATCATGGGCATGAGCACGGGGGCAAAGATCAGGATGGTCGGAGCCAGATCGAGCACCATGCCCACGACAAGCAGCAGCAGAACGATGCACAGCATCAGGAGCTTGGGATTGTCGATGAAGGGCTGGACGAGACCGACCAGCTGATTGGGAATGTTGGCCGAGGTGATGAGCCAGGACGTGACCAGCGCGGCGGCGACCAGGAACATGACGATCGAGGTGGTCTTGGCGGCGTTGACGAACACCCGGTAAAGGCTGGCCCAGGTCAATTCGCGATAAACCACGCCACCCACGAAAAGCGCGTAAACGGCAGCGGTCACTGCCGCTTCGGTCGGGGTGAAGACCCCGAACCGGATGCCGGCCAGGATGATGACGGGCATGAACAGCGCCCAGACGGCAGCACCGGCGGCCCTGAAGCGCTCCTTGCCCGAGCTTTTGGGCAGGGCCACGACCTTTTCGGTGCGCGCAACGAAGCCCCACATGGCGGCGAGGGCCAGCGCCATCATCAGGCCCGGCACGATGCCGCCCAAAAACAGGCCGGTGATCGAAACATTGGCTGCAACACCGAAGATGATGTAGGCGAGCGAAGGGGGAATGACCGGCGCGACAATGCCGCCCGATGCCATCAAGCCGGCGGCGCGGGGCACGTTATAGCCAGCATCGCGCATCATGGGCACGAGAATGGCGGCAAGCGCGGCGGAATCGGCGGCGGCCGAGCCCGACATCGACGCCATGATGACGGCGGCCATGACAGCCACAAAGCCCAGCCCGCCCCTTATGTGACCCACGCAGGTGACGGCGAAATGCACGATGCGGCGCGACAGGCCCCCCGCATTCATCAATTCGCCGGCCAGCAGGAAGAAGGGGATGGCAAGGAGGGTGAAGGTATTGGCCCCGGTGATCATCTGCTGGGCGATGATCTGGGTGTTGAAGATGCCCATGTAGGACATCAGGACGATGCCGGTGGTCAAAAGCGCAAAGGCGACCGGCAGCCCGATGGCCAGCGTGCCGAACAGCGAGCCGAGAAAGACCAGAATGATCATATGGCGCGGTCCACTTGCTGGTTTTCCTCATACTCGCCGGCAAAGCGGGCGATATCGGCTTCGGTGATGCGGCCGGTGACGATTTCAAAGATGCGGAACAGCGCGATCAGGCCAATGCCGAGCGAAGTGAAATAGCCAACGCCATAGACCCAGATCATCGACATGCCGACCACGGCGGCCGTCATCGAGGCGTTGATGGGGTGCTGGACCCACGTGCCGTGGAAGAACACCACCGAGGTCAAAAGAATGATGATGTTGGTGATCAGCATGCAGGCCACGCGACCCCGGCGGCCGAACAGCCTGACGATGGTTTCCACCCCGATATGACCGTGGTCCTTGAAGGCCAGAACGGCGCCGATGAAGGTGAGCCAGACAAAGAAATAGCGGCTCATTTCTTCGGAAAAGTTCAGGCCGCGATTAAACCCGTATCTGAGCACGACATTGGTCGCGACCATGACAACCATGCCGAGCAAGAGCGCGGCCAGGACGAACTCGATCGCTTTTACAACGAGATTGATGGCCCTAGCCATGAGCGGGATACCCCATCCATGACCAAAATTGCGCATTGCGCATGTTCAGGTCTCCTCCCATAGCGCACTCGATGCAAAAAGGGCGCTGCAAACACTGGCGGCAGGGCGGCAGTTTTGGATGCCGTTCACGAGCCGTCTGGACAAAGGCTTAAATGATAGCGTATGTCATTGTCAACGGCGTGCCGCAATGCAATGAGCGCGCTGGAGGAGATTAGTGGGAAAAAAAGACAACATATATAAGGCTGTAACGCTAAAAGATGTTGCTGCTGCGGCTGATGTCAGCGTTATCACCGCATCGCGGGCGCTGCGTACACCGGATATTGTTTCCGACAAGGTGCGCGAGCGCGTTCAGCAGGCAGTCGATGCGCTTGGCTATGCGCCCAACCAGGCGGCGCGGGCGCTGGCTTCGGCCACCACATCGACGATCGGGGTGCTGATTCCGTCGGTGACCAATCTGGTGTTTTCCGACGTGATGCGCGGGATTTATGACGCGGTCGAGGGAACGCCCTATCAGGTGCAGCTGGGCAATACGCGCTACACCAATCGCAAGGAAGAAGAGCTGTTGCGGGTGTTTGCGGCCCAGCGGCCGGCCGGGCTGATCGTTTCGGGTATCGACCAGTCGCAGACGGCGCGGGCGCTGCTTGAAAGCTTTGGCTGTCCGGTGGTCCAGATCATGGATATCGGACCCGATCCCATCGACATGATGATCGGGTTCGATCATCGCGAGGGCGGACGGGCCGCGGTGCGGCACCTGATCGAAAACGGATATCGGCGCATCGGGTTTATCGGTGCACGCATGGACCCACGCGCGCAAAGACGGCTCGACGGCTACAGCGAGGTGCTGCATGCCGAAGGGCTTTACGACGAGCGGCTGATCCTGACGTCGCCGCAGGCCTCATCGGTGACGCGCGGGGGCGAGATGTTTTCAGATTTCCTGGGGATGGCGCCCGATGCGGACGCGGTGTTCTGCAACAATGACGACATGGCGCTGGGCGCGCTGTTCGAATGCCAGAGGCGGCATATCCGCGTGCCGACCCAGTTCGGGATCATGGGGTACAACGACCTCGATTATACGGCTGTCAGCAACCCCCCGATCTCATCGATCCGCACCCTGCGCTACGATATGGGCTATCGCGCCATCGAGATGATCATTGCCGCCTCCAAGGGCGAGCGCCCTGAGCCGGCCGTTGTCGATGTGGGGTATGAACTCAAGGCCCGTCAAAGCACGAGCCGAAAACAAACCTGATGCCCAGGGAGGGCAAGCTCAGACCATGAATATCTTGATTATCGGAGCCGCCGGCATGGTCGGCCGCAAGCTCACGGATGCACTTGTCGCGTCGGGCGCGTTGGCAGGCAAACAGATCGAAGGGCTCACACTGGTCGACGTGATCGAGCCGCAAATGCCGCAGGCACCGGAGCTAAACATCACCACGCGGGCGGTCGATATTGCCGATCCGAGCGTGGCCGAAACACTGATTGCCGAGCGGCCCGACGTGATCTTTCACCTTGCCGCCATTGTTTCGGGGGAGGCCGAGCTCGATTTCGAAAAGGGCTACGCCATCAATCTCGATGGTACGCGGTATCTTTTCGAGGCGATCCGGCAGGCGGGAAAGAGTGCGCCCTATTGCCCGCGCTTTGTCTTTACCTCCTCGATTGCCGTATTCGGCGCGCCGTTTCCCGACAAGATCGGGGACGAATTTTTCCAGACGCCACGCACCAGCTACGGGACGCAGAAGGCGATCGGGGAATTGCTGCTGGCCGATTATTCGCGGCGCGGATTTCTAGACGGGGTGGGCATTCGCCTGCCGACCATCTGCATCCGCCCGGGCAAGCCCAACAAGGCGGCTTCGGGGTTCTTTTCGTCGATCCTGCGCGAACCTCTGGTGGGGCTCGAGGCCGTGTTGCCGGTGAGCGAGGATGCGCGGCACTGGCACGCCAGCCCGCGCGCGGCCGTGGGGTTTCTGATCCATGCGGCCGAGATGGATACGGCGGTGCTCGGGGCGCGGCGGAGTCTCAACATGCCGGGGCTTTCGGCGACGGTGGGTGAGCAGATCGAGGCGCTGCGGCGGGTGGCCGGGGACAAGGCGGTGGCCCTGATCCGGCGCGAGCCCGATCCGATGGTGGCCGAGATGGTCGACGGCTGGGCCAAGGATTTCGACGCGTCGCGGGCGACCTCGCTGGGGTTTAGGGCCGAAGCCTCGTTCGACGAGATCATCGCCATCCATATCAAGGACGAGCTGGGCGGGGAGCTGCCGAAATGAAAATCGCAATCGTGACCGGTGGCGGCACCGGAGTGGGCAAGGCGATTGCCAAATCGCTTTATGCCGATGGGTTTGCGCTGGCGCTGTTCGGGCGCCGGCTGGAGGTGCTCGAGGCGACGGCCGCCGAGATCGACGCGAGCGGCGAGCGGGCGCTGGCGGTGTCGGTCGATATCGGGGACCGGGCAGCGGTCGAAGCGGCGTTCGAGACGGTGATCGGGCGCTGGGGGCGGCTCGATCTGCTGGTCAACAATGCCGGGATGAACGCGCCTTCGGTGGCGCTGGAAGATGTTTCGGCAGCGCAATGGGACGAGGTGGTTGCGGCGAATTTGTCGGGGGCGTTTTTCTGTACGCAGTTCGCGTTCCGCCAGTTCAAGGCGCAGAGCCCGCAGGGCGGGCGGATCATCAACAACGGGTCGATTTCAGCCACGACGCCGCGTCCGCAATCGGCGCCCTATGCGGCGACCAAGCATGCCATTACCGGGCTGACAAAGGCTTCGGCGCTCGATGGGCGGGCTTTCAACATTGCGGTGGGGCAGATCGATATCGGCAATGCGTCAACGGACATGACGACGCGGATGTCGTCGGGGGTGCTGCAGGCCGACGGATCAATGGCGGTCGAGCCGACCATCGATGCGGGGCATATCGCAAAGGCGGTGAGCTATATGGCGGGCCTGCCGCTGGAGGCCAATACGCTGACGATGACGGTGATGGCGACTCAGATGCCGTTTGTGGGTCGTGGGTAGGATGCACTGATCTTCAGGCCATGAAGGGCTGCGAAGGGCGATTTGCTGCGCTTCCGGTACTCACGTACTCAATGTACGCTCCGTTCCGGTTCTCGCAAACCACCCTTCTCGCTCCATCCTGACCTGAACCTCGGCACATCCTCTGAGCAAGAGAACTGGAGATGGCAATGAGCGTTTTTGACGAAGGCATTTTTCTGGGCCGCGTGCGGCTGGCAGAAGGTGGGCATCCGCGCATCGTGACGGTGCGGGATGGGCAGGTGGTCGATATCACAGCCAAGGCTGCGCCGACGGTGCGCGACATCTGCGAGATGGATGATCCGGTTGGCTATGTTAGGGCTGCCGAGGGCAAGGCGATTGCCGAGCTTGGTGCGGTGCTGGACGGCAACGCGGATGGGGTGACGCTGCTTTCACCCGTCGATCTGCAGGCGGTCAAGGCGTCGGGTGTGACGTTTGTGGTGAGCCTGCTCGA
>DFMV01000061.1:34804-45712 GCA_002375765.1 Rhizobiales bacterium UBA3584
AAATGCCAGCCGATGGCCAGCGTGGGGCATGGAGCCGATGTAGGGCTGCATCCGATTTCGACCTGGAACAATCCCGAGCCGGAGGTGGCGCTGATCGTTTCGTCCAGGGGCGAAATCGTCGGAGCGACGCTGGGCAACGACGTCAATCTGCGTGACGTCGAGGGGCGCTCGGCGCTGCTGCTGGGCAAGGCCAAGGACAACAATGCCTCTGCGGCGCTGGGGCCGTTCATCAGGCTGTTTGACGGCGATTTCTCGCTCGAGAGCGTCAAGCAGATGGAGGTCGGGCTCGAGGTTGTGGGCAAGGACGGCTTTGTTCTTACCGGCTCGTCTTCGATGAGCCAGATTTCCCGGACGCCTGAATCGCTGGTGGCGGCGGCGCTGGGGACCCATCACCAATATCCGGACGGGCTGGCGCTCTATCTGGGGACGATGTTCGCGCCCGTTAAGGATCGCGAGGGCGCGGGGAAAGGGTTTACCCACAAGCTGGGGGATTTGGTGACGATTTCGACGCCGGCGCTGGGGGCGTTGGTCAATACGGTGCGGCTATCGACCGAATGCGCGCCCTGGACTTATGGGCCGAGGGCGCTGATGGGTGATCTGGCCAAAGCCGGCTTGCTGTGAAATCGTTAAAGTGCGCGAGCCCGAGGGCTTGGTTTGCAGTCCGCACCAATATTGAACAGGTAGCTTGATGGCCGAACCCATTCTGACATTCGATACGATGCTCGAGCCGATCGGTTCGGATCTGGCGGCGCGCTATGAACTGATTTCTGCGGACGATCCCCAGGCGCTGACGCGGCTTTCCGAGTTCCGCGCAGCGATCACCAATGGCGGTCTGGGGATGGAAAGCGAGTGGATCGAAAAGCTGCCCAATCTTTCATTGATCGCCGTAAACGGGGTGGGGACCGACAGGATCGATCTCGATCTTTGCGCGTCGCGATCCATTCATGTGGCGACAACGCTGGGCGTGCTGACCGACGATGTGGCCGATATGGCGATGGGGCTGGTGATTGCGGCGCTGCGCGAATTGGGGCAGGGGCTTGATTTCGTGCGTTCGGGCGACTGGGCGCAGGGCAAGAAGATGAAGCTGGCGCGATCGCTCGCGGGGAAAAAACTCGGCATTGTCGGGCTGGGGGCCATCGGGCAGGCGATCGGGGAGCGGGCGCAAGCCTTCAAATTCGATATCGGGTTCTGGAACCGGTCGGAAAAATCGGTCGATGGCTGGAGGGCGTTCGATACACCTGTTGCGCTGGCACAATGGGCCGATGTGCTTGTTGTTGCCGTGGCGGCGACACCCCAGACGCAAGCCATGATCGATAAGACGGTGCTGGACGCGTTGGGACCGGATGGGTTCGTGGTCAACATCGCGCGCGGCAGCGTGATCGAGGAAGGGGCGTTGCTCGATGCGCTCGAAGCGGGGGCCATCGCGGGAGCGGGGCTGGACGTTTTTCTGAACGAGCCGCAGATCGATGCGCGGTTCCTGGACCTCGATAACGTGTTCCTCGTGCCCCATCAGGGCAGTGCGACAGTTGAAACGCGCACCGGGATGGCGCAGACGGTCAAGGACAATGTCGATGCGTTTTTCGCCGGCAAAGTGCCACCGACATCGATCACTGCAAAACACTTCGGCTGATTTGCCCGGTAAAGTGGCGGAAAGATAACAGGAGAGGTCCGGGATGGGCGATCACTTCGGATCGTTGAGCGGAAAGCGTGTGCTCTATACGGGGGCGGCGGGCGGACTGGGCCTGCCCACAAGGCTGAAACTGCTTGAAGCGGGCGCGCATGTGGTCGTCCTGGACAACGATCCGCAAAAGATTGCGCAACTGGAAGCGGCGGCCGGCGGTGCGGCGGGGCTGAAGGTGGCGCTGTGCGATCTTTCCGATCTGGAGGGGTTGCACGCCACGCTCGATGGGCTGATCGCCAGCGATGGCGGGTTTGATGTCGTTATCAACAACGCGGCGATCTATCCTTCAAAGCCGTTTGAAGATTTCACGCTGGCCGAGATGCAATTGGTGCACAGGATCAATGTGGAGGCGGCGCTGGTGTGCGTGATGGCGGCGTTGCCCTCGATGAAGGCCAAAGGCTGGGGGCGGATTATCAATATCTCCTCGATCACGGTGGCGGGGGCGTGGGACAATCTGGTGCCCTATGTGCAATCGAAAGCCGCGCTGATCGGGTTGGCGCGGGGGTGGGCGCGCGAGTTCGGGGGGTATGGAATTACCGTCAACGCGATTGCGCCGGGGGCGTTTCCGACCGATGCCGAGGCGATCCATCCCGACCGCGAGGCTTATGAAAAGCGCATCATCGACAGCCAGGCAATCAAGCGGCGGGGGCGGGCGGACGATATCGCCAATGCACTGATGTTTCTGGCGTCGGATGCCGCGGGGTTCATCACGGGTCAGACCCTCAATGTGGATGGCGGCTGGATCATGAAGTAGGGCCAAGTGGCGATTGTTCCCCTGTGACCGATTTTGCCAGTCTGCAGGCTGGTCAAATACGGCTTTCCGTTGGCCGTACACCCGGCACCGCATGATCGTACCTGAGGCCTTGGTGGCTATGCCGACACTGTCATAGCCGCGATATCGTGGGCTCGATCGCGCGCTGAACAGCCGGGCAATTATTGACAATCGTCAAAGTGGCCGCGCCGTGCTGTGGGAAAACCGATGTCACGCGTGTTTTCCGGAACCACAATAATGGCATCAAACGACAATAGCGGGCGCAAACGCCGCCGGCCCTCCGGGCGGGGCTCTGTTGTCGGCCTTGGACTTTTAAGCATAATTTCCAACCTGCTGCTGCTTACCGGCCCGCTGTTCATGCTCCAGATCTATGATCGGGTGCTTGCCAGCAAATCGGTGCCCACGCTAGTTGCCCTGACCGGACTGGTGGTGGGGCTTTACGGGTTCTATAGCGCTGTCGAGATCGTGCGCAGCCGGATGGCCACGCGATATTCAGTGCTTGCCGCGGCGCGGCTGACGCGTCCGGTCTTTTCCCAGGTCGTTGCCACGAGCGCGTCTTCACGGCGGGGTTCGGATGGCGATCCGATCCGCGACGTTGAAACGCTGCGCCAGTTTCTGGCCGGAGCCGGGCCGATCGCGCTGCTCGATCTGCCCTGGGTGCCGATCTATCTGTTTGTCGTCTTTGCCTTCCACCCCATGCTGGGCTGGCTCGCCATGGCCGGCGCCGGGGTTGTAACGGTGCTCATGATCCTCAACGAATGGTCCTCGCGCGGGCCGTCGCGCGATGCCAATGCCGCCGCCAATGCCCGTCACAGCCAGCAGGCCGATATCGCGGCCAATGCCGAAGCCGTGCTGGCGATGGGCATGCGCGAAACGCTTGCCAATCGCTGGGAGGCGGCCAACACAAAGATGCTGATGACGCAGGCCCGCGCCGCGGACCGCGCGACGACGTTCTCGGCGCTCACCAAAGGCTTCCGGCTGCTTTTGCAGTCAGCCGTTCTCGCCATGGGCGCCTATCTGGCCATCGGGGGCGAAATTTCAGCGGGATTGATGATCGCAGCTTCCATCGTTACGGCGCGCGCGCTTTCTCCGGTTGAGCAGGCTGTTGCGAACTGGCGCGGCTTTGTTGCCGCGCGGCAGGCGAAAGCCCGGCTCAAGACAATCCTTGCCGAAGCGCGGGACACTCCCGAGCGCGTCGCGCTTCCCCTGCCCAAGGCGAGCCTTAGCGTTTTCGATCTTGCCGTTTCGCCATCGCGCGAAGGTCCGCCCTTGGTATCGGGGATCAGTTTCGCGCTCAAATCGGGCGAGGCGATGGGCGTTCTGGGGGTGTCGGGGTGCGGGAAATCAACCCTCGTGCGTACGCTCATGGGAATCTGGCCGGCGCGGGCTGGTGTGGTCCGGCTCGACGGTTCGGAAGTCGGCCATTTCGATCCCGACCGGCTGGGCATGGCGATCGGCTATCTGCCCCAGACGGTCGAGTTGTTTGCCGGAACGGTTGCGCAGAACATCGCCCGTTTCCGGCTCGAGGGCGAGTTTGAGGGGGTGCTCAAGGCGGCGCAGGCGGCGGGCGTGCATGAGATGATCGCGTCATTGCCCCATGGCTATGACACGCCGATCGGTCCGCAGGGCGCCATGCTCTCGGCCGGGCAGCGCCAGCGCATCGGGTTGGCGCGGGCACTTTATGGCGATCCGTTCCTGCTTGTGTTCGATGAGCCGAACTCCAATCTCGACGCTGCCGGAGATGCCGCGTGCAATGCCGCGATTGCCGGCGCCAAGGCGCGCGGGGCCATCGTCGTCATTGTCGCCCATCGGCCGACCGCGATCGCCGCGGTCGACACGATCCTGTTCCTGCAGGATGGCCGCCAGGCCGCCTTCGGCCCCAAGGATGCGGTGCTCGCATCGATCACGGCCCAACCGGCCTCCCTCGAAATTGCCCGGAAAGCGAGACGGAAATGACTGCAATCGATATCGAATATGTAACGGCGCGCAGCCTTGGCCGGCATGGGCTGCTCGGTTCGGTCGCCATTGTCGCACTTGTCGGCGGACTTGGATTGTGGGCGGCCGTCACCCCGTTATCGGGCGCCGTGATCGCGGGGGGCAGCGTTGTTGTCGATGGCGGCGTGCGGCGGGTCCAGCATCAGGAAGGCGGGATTGTCAGCGAAATCCTCGTGCGCAACGACGCCGAGGTCGAAGCCGGTCAGACCCTGGTTGTGCTGGATGGAACCTCGGTTGCGGCCAATATGGCCGTTATCGAGGCGCAGCTAGGGGAAGCCTATATACGCCAGGCCCGGCTGCTGGCCGAAGCGAGCAGCACACCGGCCATGCAGTGGACACCTCAACTCGATGCCTTGCCCAACAGGGAAGCCAATCGCGCGCTCTTTGTCGCCGAAAATCGTCTTCGCGCGTCCCGCGCCGCAGCGCTTTCGACCCAGGTGGGGCAATTGCGCGAACAGATCATCCAGCTGGAAAACCAGGTCGCTGGGCTCGATGCCCAGCGCACCGCGGTGATCGCGCAGACCGAGATCCTGGGTGAACAGCTCGAAAGGCTGGAAACGCTTTTGTCCCAGGGGCTGACCGAAGCGAGCCGGGTCACCGATCTGCGGCGCCAGATTGCGCAGCTCGAAGGAGAAAGCGCGCGCATCACCACCGAGATCGCCCGGGGCAATGCGGCGACGGCCGAGCGGCGGCTGGAGATCTCCCAGGTTCAGGAATCCTATCAAAGCGAGGTGTTGGGGGAGCTCCAGCAGACCGGCCAGCAGATTGCCGAGCTTGAGCAGCAACGGATTGCAGCCCAGGATCGGCTCGACAGGCTCGTCATACGCGCGCCGATTTCCGGTATCGTGCATCAGATGCAGGTCGCAACGCTCGGGGGTATTGCAGGGGCCGGCGAAACGCTCATGCAGATCGTACCGCAGGACGATGAGATCATGGTCGATGTGCGCGTCAATCCGCTCGATATCGACAAACTTGCCATCGAACAGGACGTGACCTTGCGGCTTTCAAGCTTCAACTCGCGCTCGACGCCCGAGCTGGTGGGGCTGGTGGACCGGATTTCTCCGGATCTGACCCGCGACAGTGCATCGGGCACCCAGTTCTATGTGGTGAGAGTTCGCCTGCCCGATGACGAGCTCGACCGACTGCCCGAAACAGCACGGCTGATACCGGGGATGCCGGTCGAGGCCTTTTTTACGACCGGGGAAAGGACGGTGCTGAGCTATCTGGCCAAGCCAGTCATGGACCAGCTCTCGTTCGCGTTCCGCGAGGACTGAGGCAGCGGGAAGATTTGGGGGAAGGGGGGCTTTGGAGCCCCCTTTTTTGTGCGAAATGGGGAAAGAAGCGGCGCCCAATGCGGCGCCGTTTCGGATCAGAGGATGAAGTCCACAGCGGTGAGATCGATCAGGCCGGTGAGTTCAATGCTGAAATCGGCGACCTGGTCGCCGTTGACATCGGCGGTGATGATGGTCCTGTCGGTTTCATCGCCGTCAAGGTCTTCAAAGCTGAAATTGAGTTCTCCGGCGAGGCCGGTAAAGGCCGCGCCAACCGAAGCCAGGAATGTGAAAGCCTGGTTTCCCGAAATTGTGGTATTGGCGTCGATGATCGAGAGGTCAATTCTATCCTCGCCCTGGGTGAAATCGGTGATGACATCGCGATTTGCCGCGCCGGATGACGAGTGGGCAATGTTGCGGAAGACAAAGACGTCGTCACCCTCTCCGCCGGTGAGGATGTCCTTGCCGCCTCTGCCATCCAATACGTCGCTGCCCCTGCCGCCCGAAAGCTCGTTGGCTGCTCCTGAGCCGATAATGGTATCGTTTCCGGAGCCGCCAATGATTTTTTCGATCGATCTCAAGCTATCGACACCGGTCTGTGCGCTGGCGGCGCTGGTGGCGCTGACGGTGAGGTCGGCCGAGATGGGCGAAAAGTCCATGGTGTCCGAACCGGCCCCGCCTATATAGCTGTCGTCGCCGTCATCGGGGGTGGCGACGAATGTGTCGTCGCCCGCGTTTCCATAAACGGTGTCGTTTCCGGTATCCCCAAACAGGATGTCATTGCCCCCACCGCCCCGGATCGTGTCGTTGTCGGCTCCGCCATGGTATTGATCGTCGGTTGCGCTGGCTGCCAGGGTGTCCACGCCGCTGGTCCCCATGACATCGCTCATGCCGATCAGATCGAGCGTGGTGCTGGCGAGATCGGTGCGCTCGGGAGTCTGGATGGAATAGGTAAAGGTTACGTCGGTGTCGTCATTGAGATCGGGGATGAACAGCCACGAGCCGTCACCATGGTCGGTCAGCGTGCCCGAGGAAGCGACAAGGCCGACAATCGCGAAGGCCATGCCGGTGTAGCCGGCGCCGACAAGATCGCGGGACGTTATCGTGCGGGTCATGTCCTCGGTGAGCGGGGCCAGCGTTGCCGGCGATATGACGTCGACGACCGGCGCGGTGGCAGCCGAGACGATGCTTTCGAACGTGCCTCCGGCATCGGTGTAGCTCACGATCACCCGCACCAGCGCCCCCGCGTCGTCATCGGTCAGGGTGTAGGTGGCCTCAGTTGCGCCGGCGATACCCACAAAGCCGGTGCCGGTGTCGCGCTGCCATTGATAGGTCAGGGTTCCGAGCCCGTCAGGGTCGGCCAGGCTGGTCACATCGACGCTCAGCGTCTGGTTCTCGGTGGCTTCGCCGACGATTGCCACCCCGCCTTCGGGGGCCTCATTGACGTTGGCAACGGCAATCGAGACGGTCTTGGCATAGACCAGATCGCCATCTGTTGCTGTTATCGTGAGGTCGATCGTGGGTTCGGTTTCAAAGTCGAAGGCAATTCCGGCCTTGCGGTAGAGCGCACCGTCGACCGGGTCGATCTCGAACCTGTCATCGGAAACCGTCAGGACATTGTTGCGCATGTCGGGGTCCGGATTGGGGTCGATGACCAGCAGGTCGGCCACCTTGACGCGGTCGAGCAAAAGTTCGGGAACCGCCGCCAGATTGGAAAGCTCGATGTCGGTGGGGGCGAGGTTTTGCGTATCGACCCGCACCAGACTGACGGCATGGTCGCCCAGGCCGACGAGCCTGACGGTCATGATCCCATCGACGATGCTGACGACTTCAGCGCCCGAGACCATGAACGCGCTGGTTGAGGAGCCGGCGAGATCGATGGCGACCAGCCCTTCGCCGTTCATTGTGAAGGCAAGGTTGGTGCCGTCACCTTCGAGGCTTAGCAATTGCATGCGCGCGCCGATCGAGGAGATGTGGGTTACATCGGCCTGGGCCGAACCGAGCTTGATTTCGAAGGTACCGCCATTGGCATCTAGGAAGACGGAATCGCCATCATAGGCGTACCAGTTGGTAACGGCCTGGATGGTTTGCGGACCCAGGGAATCGAGGTTGAGGGCAAAGGTGCCCAGCGTTCCGGTTTGCGGTGTTGCCGTAACGGTGATCGTATCGCCGTTGACCGCGTAGGTCAGCTCGGTTTGCTCGAAGGTGGAAATGCGCGCCGCCAGATCGGCCAGCGTTACAAATTCCGACCCCGCCGCGTGCGCCGCACTGACGAATTCTGTGAACATGGAGAGATCGTAGGGCGACGAGCCGATACCATCGACATCCCATGCGGTGACACCATAATCGTGCCAGGGCCAGACGACGATCGGAAGATCGGAATTGACCGTGAGGTCCTCGAACTCGGCGATCCATCTTGCCGCCGCCTCTTCGACCGTCAGCCCCAGCCACCCCAGGAGTGTAAAGTCAAAGCTCATGTTGGGAGCGATATAGACCTTGCCGGCGTCAGTGGGAGAGAGATAGCCGAAGGCCCCCGGATAGCCCGCGCCGACCATGGAAGCGCCGCCGGTCAGATAATCATAATACTGAATAATCTGGCGTGCCGTCTCGAGCGTTTCGGGCATGCCCGGCACGGCCGCGCCGCCCACGGTGATCCCCAGATTGTCCTCGATGACGTGCCGGGACGTTTCGAACTGGAACTTGAACGAGGCCTCGAGAATGGCCTTGGACACAGGATCGAGCGCCATGGGATCGGGTGCGGCAAGCGCTGCCTGCAGCGTGGCGTTGATTTCGGAGACGCTCATCTGTGCAAGCGCATCGATGATCGCCTGATCGGCATCTTCGCGCATGCAATATGGGCAGAAGCACGCCGAGGGATTGTCGAGCAAGGCAGCGTAACCGGCGATGCGCTGGTCGAGAATTTCCTGGGTAACCTCGTCGGGCAGCAGCAGATTGGTGTCGAAGGGATGGGAATAAGAATGAGACCCGATTTCGTTGCCCATCGCCAGAAGCTGCTGGTAGTAGGGGGACGAGATGAACCAGTTGGTATCCTGGTCGGGGCTGTAGAGCCCCACGTTGACGTAATAGGATCCGACGAAATTATAGTCGGCCCTCCACTGCTCGAGGATGGGCAACATGGCATCGTAAATGCCGCCATCCACATCGAAGGTTTCCTGGGACTGATCCATGTCGGTCCGGGAGGCGACGATGGCCTTGTCCCGGCTCATCGACAGTGAAATCTTCGGTCCGTCGAGCGGTTGGGTCGACCAGTCGATGGATTGGCCAAGCAAATTGTTGTCCGCCAGCATGCCTTCGGTCGCGAAGTGGACGTTGCGTCCACCGGTGGTGGTCGAAATGACAGCATCGTGGCTGACGCCGTTGACCACCTGCTGGGCGATCACGGTGCCCGCGCCGGCCACCACGGTCGAGAAATACGAGGTCGCGCCTCCGGTGTAGGTGTGGATCGCCCCACCCCCATAGCCGGCGGTGATCTCGTGGTCTCCCGAGGCGACCAGATTGACATCGACGCCACTTTCGCCACCGGTGCGGGTCAGGCCCAGAAGCGTCTGCATGCGTTCGTAGGGATTGGCCGACAACAGATCACCATCGGCGGTGTTGGTCATGAAATCGCCGGCCGTGATGATCGGCACGTTGTAGTCATAGACGAGCTGGTTCAGCGTCGCGGCGATATCGGCGTAGTTTTCCGGGGCGTTGCGGAACGAGGGGAATACCAGCGCGTCGTACTGGGCGAGCAGTTCGAGGTTGGTGAGGTCGGCTTCCCCGATCAGATCGAAAGGAATGCCGGCACTCATTGCCTGGCTCTGGGCGGCCATGACCAATTGGGAATAGGCCATTTCCGAGAAGTAGGCGCCAGCGGTGGTTTCCGAATAGACTATGGCGATCTTGTAGTCCGCACCGGCCAATGGCGGTACGGTCGCGTTGATCGTATAGGCGGGCTGGGTGTAGTCAGCCGGAAGATAGACCGCGTTATTGATGTCGGCCATCACGCCGATCTTTTCGATGCCATCGCCCAGAAGCGGTTTTGGAATGGCAAGCTCCATGGTCCTGGCATCGGGTCCGAGCGCGAAATCGATCTCGGCGACCAATGTCTGCCCGGCGTCCCCGGTATAGAGGCGTGCGATGCCGCTGCTGTCGATATTGACGTTGAACTCGGCGCCCATCGCCCAGCCCCAGATCAGGTGTCCGGTGGACGTGTTGCCGTCGGTGTTGATCCAGAAGGTGGTGTTTGGCCCGATGTCGACCTCGCTTTTGAGCGCTATGACAAAGGCATCGTCTGTAGCGGTGCCGTAGAGCTCGTAGCCTTCGACATGTGTCGTGGGGGTTTCGAGCCGCTGGTCCTGGGTCCATTCGCTCAGAAGGCTATCAAAGGCGCTGACGGGCGGTAACGCTATGGTGTAGCCCCCATAACCGTAATTGTTTGGAAGAAACACCGTATCGTTGACGTCGGCGAGCACGGAGATCTGTTCGATTCCGGTGCCGAGCAGCGCCTTTGGAACAGCGAATTCGAGAGTGGTGCCATCGGGGCCAAAGGCATGGTCGAGATCGGCGACGAATGTTTCGCCGGCCGCGCCCGAATACAGCCGCGCGATGCCATCGGCACCGATATTGACGTTGAACTCGGCCCCGCCGGCCCAGCCCCAGATCTGATGCCCGGTGGCGGCATTGCTGTCGGTGTTGATCCAGAAGGTGGTGTTGGGACCGATCGGCACGGCGCTTTTGAGTGCGACAACGAAATCGTCGGCATCGACCCGGCCATAAAGTTCATAGCCATCAACGCCGGTGCCTTCCGCCTCAAGGCGCTGTTCGGCCGTCCATTCGGTCAGCAATCCGTCAAAAGTGGAGGCTGGCGGTTCGGCCAGGGTGTAGCCACCGGTGCCGAAACTGGCCGGAAGAAATACCGAATCGTTGATGTCGGCCAGGATCTGCACCGATTGGACAAAGCCCAGTGCCTGTCTGGATATGGAAAATTCGATGCTCATTCCGCCGGGAGCAAGGGCGAAATCGATATCGGAGACGAATGTTTCGCCCGCCGCTCCGGAATAGAGCCGGGCGATGCCATCGGCGCCGATATTGACGTTGAATTCCGCCCCGCCGGCCCAGCCGAACACCTGATGTCCGGTTGCGGTATCGCCGTCGGTATTGAGCCAGAAGGTGGTGTTGGGACCGAT
>DFMV01000061.1:45884-46120 GCA_002375765.1 Rhizobiales bacterium UBA3584
GCGCGAACACAACCCTGTCGGGATCGACCCGGCCATACATTGCGTATCCCTCGACACCTGCCAATTGGGTGTCGAGCCGCTGGTCCTCTGTCCATTCGGTCAGGAGCCCGTCAAAGGAACTGGGAGGCGGTTGGGTGACGAGATACCCGCCCTCGGCGTAGGATGAGGGCAGAAATACGGAATTGTTGACGTCCGCATAGACCGTAAGCGAGGTTACATCGGCCCCGACCAGCGCC
>DFMV01000061.1:46317-46569 GCA_002375765.1 Rhizobiales bacterium UBA3584
TTACATCGGCCCCGACCAGCGCCTGCGGCAGCCGCATTTCCAGCGTCAAGCCGCCGGGGCCCAGGACATATTCTATCTCCGCGACGAGGGTCGAGCCTTCCGAGCCCGAATAGAGCCGGGCGATCCCGTCATCGCCGAAGTTGATGTTGAATTCGGCACCCACGGCCCAATCCCAGACCTTGTGTCCGGTCTCGCTGTCGGCGTCCGTATTGAGCCAGAATGTGGTGTTGGGCCCGATGGGCACCTCGCTTT
>DFMV01000077.1:0-43253 GCA_002375765.1 Rhizobiales bacterium UBA3584
TAGAGCGCGCCCATGATGTTGCCCGAGGCGCCGAGCTTGACGAAATAGGTCCCGGCAATCGAGGTCAGAACGCACACCCCGCCAATGGCGAGAGGCAGCACCATGCCGATCAGTCTCAGATCGACCGGCAGGATGATCGCGGCCAGCACCATGGTGGCAACGATGGTCACCACATAGGTTTCGAACAGATCGGCGGCCATGCCGGCGCAGTCGCCGACATTGTCACCCACATTGTCGGCGATGGTGGCGGGGTTGCGCGGATCGTCCTCGGGGATGCCCGCTTCGACCTTGCCCACCATGTCGCCGCCCACGTCGGCGCCCTTGGTAAAGATGCCACCGCCAAGCCGGGCGAAAATGGAAATCAGCGAGGCCCCGAAGCCCAGAGCGACAAGCGCGTCGATGACGGTCCGGTCGGTCGCCTCGAACCCCATGGCCAAAAGAGCGAGGAAATAGACTGTGACGCCCAGCAGGCCCAGTCCGGCAACGAGCAGTCCGGTCACCGCACCCGATTTGAACGCCAGGTCCAGCCCGCCGGCCAGAGAGGTGGTTGCCGCCTGGGCGACCCGCACATTGGCACGGACGGAAACGTGCATGCCGATGAACCCGGCAGCGCCCGAGAGGACCGCGCCGATCAGAAATCCGATCGCCGCATAGATGCCGAGCAGGAGCCAGGCAACGACAAGAATGACGACGCCGACAATGGCGATGGTTGTGTACTGGCGCTTGAGATAGGCGGTGGCGCCTTCGCGGACCGCGGCGGAAATCTCCTGCATGCGGGCGCTGCCGGCATCGGCGGCCAGAAGCGAACGCGTGGTCACGATGCCGTAGACGACCGACAGGACGCCACAGGCAATAATGAGCCATAAGGCCAAAGTCATAGTGGTATTCCCCTCACTTTGCGTCCGGATCGACGCTTCGGGAGGTTCGGCACGAGGTCCGCGCTCCCGATACGGTCCGGTCTACTTCCCTTCTTCCCCGCCACCAAAAGTTCCTCTCCCCTGGCGACAGCAAAGACCCGCATTTTATTGCGGCCGGGACCGAGGATGGCCCAAGTTTATCCCAGTGGCAATCCTCTAATCTTGCGCTCTATTTTGGTCAGTATTGCTGGCTTATTTACAGTTACGGGCTTGAAACCCAACGGAGTTCGCCAGGCATCAGTGTTGACCTATTGGTCCGCAAGGCTCTCCAGCATCGCGCAAAGAGTGGCCGGGTCTCCCCGGGCCAGAATCACTTTGGTCCGGCTGGTCTGGCCGCTGGAAAGCGTGAGGGCGGATTTGGGCAGGGAGAGGGCTTTGGCCAGAAGGGCGATGACCGCCTTGTTGGCCGCGCCCTTGTCGGGCGGCGCGCAGACGCGAACGGCCAGCGCACAGCTTCCGTCAGCGCGGGTCCGTGCGCCTTCGAGCCTGTCGGCGCTGGCATTGGGTGTGACGCGCAGCGTGATCCGCGCGCCATCGGGAACGAGGGTGAAAAAGGAAGAGCGGCTCACAGCCCCTGCATGGCGACCTGTCGCATGAGCGGGTAGAGGATCACCAGCCGGATGAAATAGATCGCCAGGAACAGAACGATCGGGGAGATGTCCAGGCCGCCGAAATTGGGCAGCAGGCGCCGGATGGGCGCGAGCAGCGGGTTGGTCAATTGCCAGAGCATATTGGCGATCGTCGCGACCAGCTGGTTGGACATGTTGAGGATGTTGAAGGCCAGAAGCCAGCTCACGATCACCTGGGCGATCATGATGAAGATGACGAGGCTCAAGACCACGTCGACAAATTGTAAAAGCCCAAACAGCATTGGCGGTCCCTTTATGCAATCGGTTCTATATAGAACGCGAAACGCCTTATGGAAATGGGTGTGGCGATCTGATGGCCGCACCTGTCCCCGGCAAAGAAAAAAGGCCCGCCTCAATTACGCGAGGGTCGGGCCTTTGCAAGAGTTCGCCCGGTACGCAACACACAAAGATCCGGACAGGGGCACACAATGCACAGACCGTGCCAGAATGCCGGTTACCCAATATGGGGCGTATGGTGCGCGATTTGATTCAATATGTAGAAATCTGCCGCATCGAGACGGTAAAGGTTTTGCATTCTGCAACGCACGAGATTTGCAAATTGCAAAAATTCACGCCGTCTCGTCGCTGTCGGTATTGAGGTCGGGCGGGGTGGTTGGCCGCTTTGCCTGATTGCGCAGGACGGTGCGCTGGCGCGATGAAACGCCGATCAATTCGGCCACGCGCCAGACCATGTTGTCCTCGAGCTCGTGATTGGTGTCATCGGCAAACACCACCTGCCACATCATGCGGATGATCTCGATCTTTTCGGATTCTTCGAGCTGGGAGAGTTTCGAGGTGAACTGGTAGAAATCGACAGCGTCGCGGTCGCGACGGCGGGCCTCGGCCATGATGCGTTTCACCTCGGACTCATCGAGGCCATAATGGTCCTTGAGCGCATTGGCGATGGCCTTGGCCTCGATTGGGCTTGCCGAGCCGTCGACCGAAGCGAGATGGACCAGAAGCGCTGCCACCGCAAGGCGCGGATCGGTCGGCTGCGTGGCCCCCTTTTCGGGTTGGCGGAACAGCTTTGCCAGAGAATCGAACATCAAGCGGCACCCCTTCGCGGGCATAAATTCATGAACGGCAAATCCAGGCATCAGACCGATTCCACCGGTTCTGCGCATGATCTAGGGTAAGGACCGTCCATGCCCGGCTCAAGCGATCTTGCGCAGTCGTGAGCAAGGATTTTTTCCATTGTCGTTTGCCTGCCACAGGCAATCTGGAGGTCGTTGTTTTCCGCCGATCGTCGCGATAGGGTCGCCGCGTAAATCAAAGGCTGGCGTGGGGGAGGAGCCGGGCACGATGATTGCGGCGTGGGCATTGATTGTGGGCGGGCTGGTGCGTATTGCCGGCGAAGTGCTGGAAATTCTGGCCGGCAGCCATACCGCGCCAAGCAGCGCCCTTGCCGGAGGGGCACTGATCCTGGTCATGATCGGCTTTGTCGGGCTCTGGCCCGAGGCGCGCGAGAGCCGTCTGGCGCGGCTGGCAATCATCATGATCGGGCTGGGCACACTGGGTTTTGCCGGCATTGCCGCATGGTCGGTCAGTCAGGGGACGCTGCCTGTGGGCGTGGTATCGCGCCTGCCGGCCTTTATCGGGGTTGCGGCCGTCACGCTTTTGGGCGCACTGGCCCTTGCCGGTTGGCTGGTGACGTCGGCGCCTTATCCGGCATGGATCGGGATCGTGATGAGCATTTCGATCGCAATGTCGCTGGTGAGCAGTTTTGTCGCGTTCCCAGCGCTCGTCCAACCGCTTATCGATCTGGTTATGGCGTTTACCTTCATTCAGCTCGGGCTTTGCATGCGCGAGCGGCGCGGAATCGGAAATCGTTAATGATCCTTGCTGTCATCCTGCTTTTGGGCTGTGCGCTTTGGGCGCTCGGCGAAGCCATAATGCTCACGGGCGATCAGATCACCGTTCTGGGCGGCTCGATAGCGACGGTCGGGATGACCTTGGCGGGGGCCAGCGTCTGGACGCTCAAGGATTTGCCGGGCATGGCGAGACCGGGCCGAGTGGGGATTGTCCTTTCCGCCTTCGGCGCTTTTTCCTTTGCCATGGTGATGATCATCGTTCTCACCTCGGGGGTGCTGGGAGCGATGGCGGATGGCGTCGTGCGCCATGCCGACATCGTTTTCACCCCCTTTTACCTTCTGGCTCTGGTGTTCGTCGTTGCGGGCATGACGGCGTTCGCCGTTCACTTCAAAAACGCCCCCGGAGCGCCCGCCGTCGCCGCGCTGGTTCCCGCCGGCCTTGCCGGCGGACATCTGATCCGTCTGTTTGCCGCCGATGTGCCGGCCTATCACGAGACGCTTTCAGTGGCGCTTGCGCTCTATCTGGGCTGGCTGGGGGTGCGCCGGATAGCCCTGGCCCGCACCGTACCGCAACCCGGTCGCTGACGCCTGTCTGCCGTCAGGTCAGATCGTGCAGGCCTAGAGCCCGTCGATGGCCGTGGCCAGATCGATATCCTTTTGTGTCACGCGGCCCTTGTCATGGGTCTTGAGCGTGATCTCGACCCGGTTGTAGCTGTTGGACCAGTCGGGGTGATGACCGGCCTTTTCCGCCAGTAGTGCCACCTGGGTCATGAACGCAAAGGCATTGGAAAAGTCTTTGAATTTGAAGCTCTTTTCCAACGCGCCGGTGTCGTTGATCCGCCAGCCGTCAAGTCCGGCCATTGCGGCGTTCGCGTCGAATCCGGTCCGGGCGCTGTCATCTGTCATTTCGCGTTTTCCCTTCATCGTGGCATTATCGGGCGCCTTGTGCCGGTGCGATGGCCTTAACCCTGGGTAAGGACGGGGCGGTCGGACCGGGCTATATTGATTGTAAAGAGGTTCTTTACCACACGGCAACTTCGTGCCTGAAACCGATTGGGCCGCACGACATTGTCAACCTGATGCAAACCCCCAAAAGGGCAGGGTGGTTCCAGCCCAATCTCGCGGAAGCCGGTCAAAAGCAAATGCCGAAGGGCCACAGACATCTGCCCACGCTCGACTATGTCTCGATTGTGGCTTCGCTCTACAAGGACCGACGCGCCATGCTGGTGGGCATGGCGGCGACGATTGTCGGCGTGCTCATGGCCGCGATCAAGACCGACGCGCCTGTGCTTTACGCGGTGGCTTTAGCCTTCGTCCTCTCCACCGCCAAGCGCTATTACAACATGCTTGCGTTCGAAGAGAACCCGCCGGCACCCGATGATCGGGCCGCTGCCCGGTTCTGGGAGCGCCGGCAGACGATCCAGGGCACCATATCGGCCTCCATCTATGGCATCTGGTGCTTTGTTTCCTTTGTTGTGGTGGGCGACCCCTTTGCCGAACTTGTCGCCGTTTCGGTGACCATCGCTGCCATGATCGGCATTGTGACGCGCAATTTCGGCGTGGATCGGATCGTGACGTTGCAGTCGGTGGCCATTTCCATCCCGCTGGCCCTGGGGCTGGTGCTGGTCGGCGATGGCTATCACATGGCGCTTGCGGCGCTTCTGGTCCCCCTGATGGTCAGCTTCAGGTTCCTGGCGGCCGATGTGCGCGGCATGCTTTTGTCGCAGGTTCATGAACGCACGGTCGCCTCGCGGCTGGCGCTTCAACTCGATACGGCGCTCGAAACCATGCAGCACGGGCTGTGCATGCTCGACGAAAACGGAGTGATCGCGCTGGCCAATGACCGTGCGCAGCAAACCTTTGCCGGCATTGCCGGAGGCGCGTGGGTTGGCCGTTCGTTCTCCGATCTGCTCGAAGAAGCGATTGGCAAAAGGGCGCTGCCCGAGACGACGGCGGACCGGCTCAACCGCATGATCATCCAGCAGACGGGCGGCAAGATCGTCATGAAGCTTTCGGGCGATTTTCACTGCGAAGTCACCGTCTCCTCGCGCGAGGACCGTACGGTGCTGCTTTTTGAAAACGTGACCGCCCGTATCCGGGCTCAGGAGCGCATCAACTTCATGGCGCGCTATGACGGGCTGACCGGCCTGCCCAACCGCGCCTATTTTACCGAACAGGTCGAAGCCGATCTGGCCTCCCGCAGGCGGCTGGGACGGCGCGAACCGGTGCTGCTGGCCATAATCGACCTTGATGATTTCAAGCATGTCAACGATACGCTGGGCCATCTTGCCGGCGACAAGGTTCTCACCGAAACGGCGGCACGCATACAGACGATCATGCACCGCAATTCGCGGCTGGCCCGGCTGGGCGGGGACGAGTTCGTCATCTATCGGGCCCAGGACACTGGCCCTGCGGCGATACAAGCCGAGGCCGAGGCGATCCTTTCGGTGCTGCAGCGGCCCTTCGAGGTCGGCGGGGAGCAGATCGACCTGAGCGCTTCGATCGGCTTTGTCTCGAGTTCGGACTCCCCGATTGCCCTCGACGATCTGATAACCCGGGCCGATCTTGCCCTTTATCGCGCAAAAGAGCACGGCAAGGGTCATTATCAGGCCTTTGTCGAGGAAATGGACAGCGCGTTCCGCTATCGCCAGCGTCTCAAATCCGACCTTGCGATTGCGATCGCGGAGGGGCAACTCCAGCTCGTTTATCAGCCGCTGGTCGAGCTCGGGACACGGCAGGTGGCCGGATGCGAGGCCCTGGCCCGCTGGACCCATCCTGAACTGGGGACGATCCCGCCCGATGTGTTCATCGGTCTTGCCGAAGAGACCGGCTTGATTTCATCGATCACTAAATGGGTGCTCAAGACCGCCACCGCTGAATGCGTCCACTGGCCCGATGCCATTTCCGTCGCCGTCAATGTCTCGGCGCGCGATCTGCGCGGCGAAGATCTGGCGCTGCACGTGGCCGAAGCGCTCGAGGCCAGCGGGCTGGCGCCCGACAGGCTGGAAATCGAGGTCACCGAGACCGCGTTGATCGAAGACCGGGAAGGGGCTGCCGCAAAGCTCGAGGTGCTGGCGGCGAAAGGCATCGGTATCGCGCTCGATGATTTCGGCACGGGCTATTCCTCGCTCTCCTATCTGCACGGCATGGCGTTCTCCAAGCTCAAGATCGATCGCTCGTTTGTTGCCGGCATCGCCACCAGCGAGCGCTCGCTCAAGCTGATGGCCAATGTGGCGCGGCTGGGCCACGATCTCGATCTGGTGCTGGTTGCCGAAGGCGTGGAAACCGAGGAACAGCTCGAAATCATCGCAGATCATACCAATATCGACCAGGTTCAGGGCTTCCTGTTCGGCACGCCTCTGCCGGCCCTTGAAACGCGCGCGTTGATCGCCCGCATGAACCAGACGCGCAGCCGCCCCAAAGCGGTCAAGGGGCGGCGGCCCGCCCTTGTGAGCAAATAGCTGCAAAACCGACCCGGTTTTGACGGCCAGGGCTTTTCTTTATCGTAAAAATTTTACTAACATTGCCCCATTTCGGGTGGTGCCAATGGATGATGCGCAAATCGTAACGCGGTCCAGAACGTCGCGTTTTGCCACGACCCTGATGGATATGCTCGAGCGGGTGGAATATCGCCGCGTCAGGCTCGACGAGCAGTTCGATCCGGTTTACCGCCTGCGCTATGAGGCGTATCGCCGGGAAGACGGCATCGGGGTAAACGCCCAGAAGATCGCCCGCGACCATCTCGATTTCACGGCCAACGCCATGTGCCATGGAGTCTATATCGATGGCGTGCTGGTCTCTTCGATCCGCCTGCATTTCGCAACCGCCCGGCACCGGGAATCGCCTTGCATGCGGATGTATCCCGAGCTGCTCAACACCATGCTCGACGCCGGGAAAACCTATATCGATCCCTCGCGCTTTGCCGCCGACCGCGAGGCAACGCTGGCCATTCCGGCCCTGCCGTTTCTCACCCTGAGGATCGCGGCCATGGCATGCGAATATTATGACGCTGACTATTGCCTTTCGGGGGTACGCGACGAGCATGCGGGGTTTTATAAGCGCGTGTTCGGCTCGCGGGAAATCGCCGGATACAGCCAGTATCCGGGCATGACTTTCCCGGTCAGGCTCTATGCCGCCGAAGTCTCTGACATCCGAAACCGCGTTGCCGATCGCTTCCCGTTTTTCATGTCGACGCCCGAGGAGCGCGAAAAAATGTTCGGGCCCGACAGCGATGCCAATTATCTGGGACTGATCCAGCCCACCGCTCGCCGGGCGGCTCTGGCCGAGGAGCGGTTCGTTCCGGCTGAATAGGCCGTACCCGCGAGCCCGTTACAGCGGGTCCTGGCGCCGGGCCAGCGTTTCGATATCGCCCAGCTTGAGATAGTGGAGTTCTCGCACCAGCCGAAGGGTCGGCTTGGCCGCGAAAAGGAGCGAGCCGACCAGAAAGAACCATGTGGCGGCGGTCTGGGTCGACGCAGAGAAAAACAGCACGCTGCCGATGACGAAACACAGGGCGGCGCCGAAATCGATGGTGGTGTACCAGATTTCATAGAGCGCATAGAGACGACGATGCGTCTCGGACCGGTTGCGGGCGTTGGGATCAAACAGAGCCATAATCGGTCTCCCATGCGTTTGGCGTGTCAAGGCGCAGCCAGCGGAGCGCCGGATATGTTTTCAGGGCACGGAAAAACTGGTGCCGCTTGCGTGACTCGAACACGCGACCTCCGCATTACGAATGCGATGCTCTACCAACTGAGCTAAAGCGGCTTGGCCCAAAGGGGCGAATTGGCGTCTTTTACTTTCGGCGCGCGAAACGCGCAAGGGTTGATGCGTGGGCCAAACCAGCCTTTTTTGCCTATGGTTGCGTTTTGGTTGGCGTTGCTGCGTCCTTGATCGCGGGAAGGGTGGCGGGATCGGGCGTGGTGGCCGAAAGCGTTTTTTGCGGCGTGCGGGTCTGGACCGGCACCCTCCATTCGAAGGCGTCGAGCCGACCGGTGACGGGGGACGCGGGGGCCCAGTCCTCCGAAGTCACTCCGTCCGCGGTCCAGATGGGATCGGCAGGGGCGTTGACGGCACGGGACAGCCATTCGCGAGCCTTGCCCTGATCGCCCGATTGGCCTTCCTCGATCTCGGCCATCAAAAGGCACATCTGGCGCGTCGGCTTCTTGCCCAGAAAGGGGGCCAGCGCGTTGCGGGCCACGCTCCATTCATAGGCGTCGATTGCGGCCCGGGCCAGAACGATGGCCGCCATCGGGTGGCTGTCGGGAGCTTCGACAAGCGTGCGGATGCGCTTGAGGCGTTCAACGGCCGAGGTGCCGGGTTTGACGTGGGCATAGAGCGTTGCGGCATCGGGATGGAAACCGGCGCGCCAGGTCCGGCGCAACAGCGCCGACGCCCGTCTCGTGTCGCCGCGGTTGATCAGGATGCGGGCCGCGATCAGCGCGGCGGGCACGAAATCGGGGATCGATTTGAGCGCCCGGTTGGCGTGTTCGTAGGCGGTATCGGGCTCGGTTTCTTCGATCGCGAGGGCAAGGGCGGTTTCGAGCACGCCCTGACGGCGCTTTTTTGTCGCCTTCTGGCTTTTGGTCTTGGCCGGCAAGGAGGCGCTCATCTCCAGCGCCTCGGCCCATGCGCCCTTGGTCGCCAGGTCATTGAACACCGCTTCTGATGCCCAATCGAGGCTGGGCGAGAGGGAGAGCGCCTTGCGTGCGAAGGTGATCGCCGCGTTCGAGCGGTCCTGGGTCCGCGCCTGTTCGTACAGCCCTGAAAGTGCAGCCAGCGCCGTGCGCTCGTTTGAAATCAGCGCCCGGTAGTGCTCGCGCGCCGATGAGAGATCACCCAGCGCCAGCTCGGCGCGGGCTTCGAGCAGTTGGGCTGCGGGGTTTTCAGGCAGCTTGGCGCGGGCGTCGCGGGCCAGCATGCGAGCGCGGGAAAAGTCTCCCGCCTGGAGCGCAATCATCCCGTCCGAAAGCGCCTCGACCCCCGCCTTTTCCTTGCGCCTGGCATTGGAGCGGGCCAGCGCGGCGGGGGCGCCGATCAGGCGCCGGATAATGGCCCAGGCAAGGATTGAAGCGACGATGACGCCGATGGCGATGAACAGGGCCAGGCCAAGGCCGGGGCTCATGCGCCAAGTCCCGAAGGCGATTTCGACCGTGCCGGGCAGGGCGATCAGCCAGGCCGCACCCAGGGCCACTACGAGGCTCAGGACAAGATAGACGATAAGGCGGATCATTGGCCGGCCTCCGCTGGCGCGATACCGGTCCTGGCCGCCTCGAGCAACGCGCTGACGGCGATGGCGCGGTCGAGCGCGCGGTCAAAGCCGGGGGCGGCCGATTGCATGGGGTCGGGCAGGGCGGAAAAGGCGGTTCTCGCCGCTTGGAGATCGCCCGCCGCGAGGGCTGCTTCGGTCCGCCCGACCAGCGCCTGCGGCGTGTCGCCATCGGTGGGCCGCAAGGCAATGGCCGAGGCAGCCTGATCGAGAAGCGTCTGCGCCCAACCCGCCTGTTCATCGCGGGGACGAGCGGCCAGAATTTCGGGGATTGCCGTCCGTAATTGGTCCAAAAGCCCACCCGCAGACGGAACACCGGCATTGGCGGCGGTCCGGACCTGTGAGGAAATTTCAAGATCGGGCAACAGCGTTTCAACGCTGGCCAGTTGTGCGGCAAAGGGCTGGCCTGAAGCGATGGCGGCTTCGAGCGCGCCCAGCGCAGCGGGAAGCTGGGTGGCCCGATCGCGCTCGGCGGCAACGGCCTCGAAATCGGACTGGCTGGCAATGCGCGCGTCGAGATCGTCGAGCCGTGTTTGCGCCGCTTCGATCACCGGTTGAATGTCGGCTAGTTGCGGTTCAACCGCATCAAGCCGCCCGGCCAGATCGTCAATCCGGGTGGAAAGCTCCGACAGCGTGTCGGCAACCTGGGCCACCTCATCGCCCGATGCGCCGGCGGCAAGAGCGTCGATGCGGCTCGAAAGCTCACCGATCTGCCCGCTCAAGGCGTTAAGATCGGATTGCGCGGCCAGCCCATCGGTCGAAGCGGGTTCGATGGCGGCAATCTCGGTCTCGAGTGCGTTTATGCGGTCAATGATTTCCTGGCTTTCGGTCTCGCGCGAGGCAATGGCGTTTTCCAGCCGCGTGGCGCGCGCGTCCATCTGCGATAGCGCATCCCCCGGGCCTTGCTGCTGCGGCCAGAAGCCGAAACTGGCCAATCCATAAGCGAGCGCCAGCCCTATAAGTGCGCCGGCTCCGGCGGTGGCGGCGAGCGGGGCCCAGGGCAGCGCCGGTTTTGTGGCCCCCGAGGGCTCGGCCCCCGATTGACCGCCAGGTTCGGAGACGGATTTGGGGGCGGATTGTTTTGGCTTGTCGTTAGGCGCCGAGCTTGCGGCGGAGGATTGGGGCCCAGACTTTGTCGACGGCCCTGTCTTGGGCGGCGCTTCGGCGGCGGCGGGCTTTTGGTCTGTCCCCGCCGCTCCGGCAGTCTTGCCCTGGGGCGCGGGCTTGTCCTTTTCGGATGCGCGCGCCGTTGCATCGATGATCGGGGGTTTGACCGGACCGGTTTTCTTTTCGGCCATTTCAGCCTGCCTCTTTGGGTTTGGGTCGGGCGGGTTGGTTTTCGTCATGGCCCATCATGGACTGATTTGATCGCGGGCAAAAGCCAGCGCCAGCGTCATCATCGCTTCGTGCGAGGGGTAATCGGCCAGCCCGATGCGCAGGAAATGGTTTTCGATCAATGGTTGCGCGACGTTTTCCGAAAGGCAAAGGCAATAAAGACTGCGCCTGAGCGCCTGATAATCGCGGGAGGCGATCAGTCCGGCAAAAATCGCCGCCGTGCGGCGCGAATAAAATACCGCACCATCGATTTTCCCGGTTGCCAGACGCTCGGCCAGACCCGGCGGCAGCATGGTGGCCGCGTGCATTTCGTAGAGTACGCGCATGTCGACCGTGATCCCGGCTTCGGCCAGCAGGCCGGCCAGATCGCCCGATTGATGGTGCGCGGCGGGATAGAAAATCTTGCCTGCCGGGCGGTCGGCGATGATGGCGCGGGAAAGATCGGCAAGCGTGCCCTCGGCGGCCGAGACATTTTCAAACCCGGCGGCCCGCGCCTCGCTGGCCGTGTGCTCGCCCACGGCATAGACCCTGAGCGTTGAAAACGCCTCGCCCTGCGGGTGGGCGGCCAGTGCCCGCACCCCATTGGCCGATGTGAGCGCGACGGCGGCAAACCCTGATGCATCGGGCAATGGAATGCCGGTGAAGCGCTCCTCGAGCATGGGCGCGACGATCGGGTCCAGCCCCAGCGCGGCAAGCCCGGCGGCTGTCCGCTCGGCGTCGGCCCTTGGCCTCGTGACGAGAACGCTGCGCCGATCAGCCATATTGGCCCTGCTTGAGCCGTTCGATGAAATCGGGTCCGGCATCGGCGAGCAGTTTTTCGCCCAGCCTGGTCCCCAGGTCGTGCCCCTGATCGGCGTCTCCGGCAATTTCGTCCTCATAGACTTCCGACCCGTCGGGGGAAAGGATCTGCCCGAACAGGGTCAGCCTCTCCCCATCGAGTGTCGTCAACGCGGCAATGGGGGTGCGGCATGAACCGTCGAGCACTTTCAAGAACGCCCGCTCGGCCTCGACCCGCTTGCGGGTGTCGGCATCGTCGAGCACTTCGACCAGCCGGTTGGCGGCGCCATCGTCGGCGCGGGTTTCAATAACGATTGCCCCCTGGGCCGGGGCGGGCGGGAAGTGCGCGACATCGAGCGTATGGGTCACCCGATGCGCCTCGCCCAGCCGGTTGAGCCCGGCCAGCGCCAGAAGCGTTGCGTCGGCCACCCCGTCGGCGAGTTTTTTAAGTCGCGTCTGCACGTTGCCGCGAAATTCCACTGTGCGGAAATCGGGCCGGAAGCGCTTCATTTGCGCCCGACGGCGCAGGGAGGATGAGCCGATTACCGCGCCCTCGGGCAGATGGTCGGGGCTCCTGGCAATCAGCGAGAGGAAGGCATCGCGCACGTCCTCGCGCGGCAGAAAGGCCGGCAGGGCAAAAAGGGGATCGATTTCGGTCGCCACATCCTTTGCCGAATGGACGGCGATATCGATCTCGCCATCGGCGAGGGCCTTTTCGATCTCCTTTGTGAACAGCCCCTTGCCACCGACTTCAGAGAGCGGGCGGTCCAAAATGATGTCGCCGCTGGTCTTTATGATCTTTATCGCGATGGCGTCGGTCTCCAGCCCGTTGATGGCAACCAGCCGGTCGCGGACCTCCTCGGCCTGCTTGAGGGCAAGGGGCGAGCCGCGGGTGCCGATGGTGAAAACGGGGGTGGACGTCAAAGATTGCAATATGGCCTCGCAGGTGTCACAGATGTGCGCGTTTTGCAGAACAGCAATTCTAACGCGGAGAAAGCGGGTTGCGATCCGCTTTTGCCATCAGACCACACGTTTTTGCCAGAGACCAGATCGCCGCAATGGATCGCGAGACTTTAGTTTTGGGGATCGAGACCAGTTGCGATGAAACCGCAGCGGCGCTGGTGCGCCGCTATCCCGACGGGCGTGGCGAGATCGTATCCAATATCGTGCGCAGCCAGATCGATGAGCACAGGGCCTTCGGCGGCGTGGTGCCCGAGCTGGCGGCCCGCGCCCATGTTGTTCACCTCGATGCGATCGTCTCCCGCGCGCTCGGTGGGGCGGAAACCGAGCTCTCGAAAGTCGATGTCATCGCTGCAACCGCCGGGCCAGGGCTGATCGGCGGGGTGCTCGTGGGGCTTACGACCGGCAAGGCGCTGGCCGCCGCAACGGGCAAGCCCTTGGTTGCCGTCAACCACCTCGAGGGCCATGCGCTCACCGCCCGGCTCACCGACGGAGTTCAATTTCCCTATCTGATGCTTCTGGTTTCGGGCGGGCATTCCCAGATCGTTCTGGTCAAGGGCGTCGGCGATTACGAGCGCTGGGGCTCGACCATTGATGACGCGTTGGGCGAAGCCTTCGACAAGGCGGCAAAACTTCTGGGTCTGGGCTATCCCGGCGGCCCGGAGGTCGAAAAGGCAGCGCAGCAGGGCGATGCCAAACGGTTTAACCTGCCGCGCCCCTTGCTGAGAGAAAAGCGCCTCGATTTTTCCTTTTCGGGGCTCAAAACGGCCCTGCGGCTGGCCGCCGAATCGGTGGCGCCGGTGACTGACACCGACATCGCCGATCTGTGCGCCAGCTTTCAGGCTGCCGTCACGGACATTGTTGCCGTCCGGTCCAGACAGGCGCTCGAACGCTTCGCCGCCGCATACCCTGATGCCGCTCCCACCTATGTGGTGGCGGGCGGGGTTGCCGCCAACAGGGCCATCGGCGGCGCGCTCAGAGAAATTGCGGCCCAGACCGGCGCGCATCTGGTCGTCCCGCCGGCCGCTCTCTGCACCGACAATGGTGCGATGATCGCCTGGGCGGGGGCCGAACGGTTCGCACTGGGGCTCACCGACGGGTTCGACGTCGCGGCCCGCCCGCGCTGGCCCCTCGAGGAATTGAGGTGGGGTGCGGCGTGAGCGCGAAAATTTTCGTTATCGGCGCCGGTGCCTGGGGCACCGCCCTGGCGCAAGCCGCCCGGCTGGCGGGCAATGATGTCGTGCTGGTTGGCCGCGACCCCGCCGCCATCGATGAAATCAATTCGGCCCACACGCTCAAAGCCTATCTCGGCGATATCGCTCTCGATTCGGGGCTCAAAGCGCAGACCGGTGTTTCCGGGCTCGAAGACGCCGACGCGATCCTCATGGTGGTTCCGGCTCAGGCGACGCGGGCCACTCTGGCCGATATCGGCGCCGACGCGCTGGCTGGAAAGCCGGTCATCCTGTGCGCCAAGGGGCTGGAGACGGTGACCAACGACCGCCAGAGCCAGATCCTGGGCGAACTCGCGCCAAATGCCGAGCCTTTCGTGCTCTCGGGCCCGAGCTTTGCTCACGACGTCGCCGCCGGAAAGCCCACGGCGGTCACTTTGGCCGGACCAACCATCGAGCGCGCCGAAGCGATTGCCGCATTGCTGGCCTCGGACAGTTTCCGCCCCTATGCCAGCGGGGATATCGTCGGGGTGGAAATGTGCGGCGCGCTCAAGAATGTCTATGCGCTGGGCGCCGGCGCCATCGAAGGCGCCGGGCTGGGCCTGTCGGCCCGCTCGGCGTTTCTGGCGCGCGCCTATGCGGAACTGGGGCGGATGATTGCGGCGATGGGCGGCAGCGAAGCGACGCTGTCGGGGCTCGCCGGCATCGGCGATCTGGCCTTAAGCTGCACCTCGAGCCAGTCGCGCAATTATCGCTTCGGGGTGGCGCTGGGGCAGGGCCGCTCGGTTAAAGACATCGAGGCCTCTGGCATGGGGCTGGCCGAGGGGCTATTTACCACTCCGGTTGCCAAGGCGGTCGCCGACCGTGACGGGATCGACGCGCCGCTGGTCAGCGCCGTCGATCTTTTGATTTCGGGCCAGGTCCGGATCGAGGCCATTGTGCCCATGCTGATGAGACGACCACTCAAACGGGAAGAATAAGATATGACGATGATGTTCGCGGTGACCGCACTCGACAAGAAAGACCATCTGGAAGCGCGCCTTGCGACACGCCCCGCACATTTGCAGTTCTGGGACGATAACGCGGCGTCGATGGTGCTGGCCGGGCCGTTTCTCGATGCCCAAGGCAAGGCGACGGGCTCGCTGATGATCGTTAAGGCTGACAATCAGGCCGCCGCGGAGGCGCTGGTTGCAAAGGACCCTTATGCCGAGGCCGGTCTGTTCGAAAGTGTCGTCGTCCGTCCCTGGAACTGGGTCATCAACCGGCCGGAGAACATTTGAAATGGCGTACTGGCTGTTCAAGTCCGAACCCGAAACCTGGGGTTGGGACGATCAGGTCAAAAAGGGTGGCCCGGAAGAATGGGGCGGGGTGCGCAATTATCAGGCGCGCAACAATATGCGTGAGATGAAAAAGGGCGATCTGGGCTTCTTTTACCACTCGGTCAAGGAAAAGGCCGTGGTGGGCATCGTCCGTGTCGCCAATGAAATCCACCATGATTCCACCACCGACGATCCGCGCTGGGAATGCGTGGATATCGAGGCGGTCAAACCCCTCGAGCGCCCCGTAACGCTCGATGAGATCAAATCGATGCCCGAGCTTGAAAACATGGTTTTGGTCAACAATTCGCGCCTTTCTGTCCAGCCGGTGGCCGAAGATGAATGGAAATTGATCTGCAAGCTGGGGGGCGTTGAACCCTGATTTACGGGTGCGGCGTTTTGGCGCACACTTCCCACGACCCGATTCGGAGAGAGCGGGTCTGAGCTCTGTTTTTGAGAGGGGAAAACGGGATGGATTATCTTAGTGTGAACTGGCTGGCCGTGCTCCTGGCCATGATCGCGTCGATGGCGCTGGGTGCTGCCTGGTACATGACCTTGTCCAAGCAGTGGATTGCCGCCACCGGCAAGACCACAGACGAAATCATGGCCGGCTCGGGCGGGCAGGCAACGCCTTTCATCTGGGGCGCGGCAATGCAATTGGTCATGGCCTATTTCCTGGCCCTTCTCACTCCGGCCATCATGGGCGAGGTGACAATTGCGTCCGCGGTTACAGTCGGCATCCATCTGTGGGCCGGGTTCATGGTGACGTCGATGATCCTCAATCACCGCTATCAGGGCGCCAGCTGGTCTCTGGCCGTGATCGATGGCGGATATCTTTTGGGCGTGATGATCGTCCAGGGCGTGGTGATCGGGCTTTTGGGTTAGGGCTGGCCGAAGTTTGCCTGGCGGGGCTGCCCGCCAAGTCCACTTACCAGTCACCCCGGCCTTGAGCCGGGGTCCAGTACACTCAGTGTTTGAGATAGGCAGCCAACTCTGCCGAGTACTGGGCCCCGGGTTGTCGCCCGGGATGACGCCAGTGAAAGGGGCCGGCTTGCGTTCGCCAATGAACCGGTGTTCCAGCCCGTCGTCAAAAGTCCGAGGAAATGCCCTTGATTTCCCAGTCCCCGTAGCGGGCCGGATCGAGCCCGCCGCGGCCATCGACCTCGCGCGGCGCGTTAGAGGTCTTGGCGTCGATTTCGGCGCGGCGCGTTTTGGCTTCTTGGAGGGCGCGCCGGGCGATTGCGGGATCGGGGCGTTTGGCCTTTGGCGTTTCGCGCATTTTTTCGAAACCACCTTCATGACGAAGAGTTTAGACATCGGGCCACTTGTGCAGGGGCCCGCCGGTTCCCATCATATAGGCAACTCAACTGGCTTAGGAAAGCCTGACGACAATGATGAATGCTCTGCGCACCACGATTTTGCTTGCCGGCATGACCGCGCTGTTCATGGGCGTTGGCTATATGATCGGCGGCACGGGCGGCATGGCTCTGGCCTTTTTGTTCGCGCTCGGCACCAACGCCTTTGCGTATTGGAACTCGGACAAGATGGTGCTCTCCATGCAGGGCGCCAAAGAGATCGATCCGCGCTCGGCGCCCGAGCTTTACCAGATGACCAAGCGGCTCGCCGACAATGCCGGCCTGCCCATGCCAAGGCTTTATTTCATCGCGACCGATCAGCCCAACGCGTTTGCCACCGGCCGCAGCCCCGACAAGGGCGTGGTCGCGGTCTCGTCCGGCCTTGTCAAATATCTCGACAGCCGCGAAGTGGCCGCCGTGATCGCCCACGAATTGGCCCATATCAAGAACCGCGACACGCTTACCATGACCGTCACCGCCACGCTGGCCGGTGCCATTTCCATGCTGGCTCAGTTCGGCCTGTTTTTCGGCGGGGCGCGCGACAACAACAATCCGCTGGGATTTGTCGGGGTGATCGCCATGGTCATTCTGGCTCCCATCGCAGCCATGCTGGTTCAGATGGCGGTTTCGCGCACCCGCGAATATGAAGCCGACAAGGATGGGGCTGAAATCTGCGGTGACCCGGCGGCGCTGGCCACGGCGCTTGAAAAGATTTCCTCGCTTTCAAGGCGCACGGTCAACGAGGCGGCCGAACGGGCGCCGGCCATGGCGCATATGTATATCTCCAACCCGCTCTCGGGCGCCCGCATGGACAACCTCTTTTCCACGCACCCCAATGTGGAAAACCGCATCGCGGCGCTCACGCAGATGGCGTCGCGCGTGCGGGGCGGTGGTGGTGGCCAAACGCCGCGCCAGAGGGTAAACCCCATCGAGGCCAATGTCCGGCCCGGTCAGAGCTGGCGTACGCCCGGCACGCGGCCGCGCTCGGATGATGGCAAACCATCGGGCCCCTGGGGATAGGTAAAAACAGTTTGACCGAGACACGCGATCTGCCCGGCCTCAAGCTTCGGCTTGAGGCCGCTTTTCATCTCAAATCGGTGCTCGAAGGCAAGCCCTTCGCCCCGATCGGTCCGGACCGGTTGGCCGAAAGCCGCGACCGGGCGCTGGCCAATCGCATGGTCACCACGGCCCTGCGCCGCCACGGCCAGATCGATGCCGTTTTTAAAGAGGTGCTCGCCAAGGGCGTTCCCCAGCGCGCCGGCATTCTGGAAGCGGTGCTGCGCATCGCCGTCGTCCAATTGCTGTGGCTTGACGACATTCCGGCCCATTCGGCCATTCATCTGGGCGTTGAATCGGCGCGGGCCGACAAACGGGCCGGACGGTTCGACAAGCTGGTCAATGGCGTGTTGCGCTCGATCCAGCGTGGGGCTGATCGGTTCGGGGCGCTCGACAACGCGATGCTGATCCCCGGTTGGCTGGCATCGCAATGGACCGGTGCCTATGGTGCCGATGCGGTGACGCGTTTTTGCGAAATCCTCGTTCAATCCCCGCCGCTCGATCTGACGCTCAAAGCCCCCGACCCCGATCTGATTGCCGTTTTGGGCGGCCAGCCCGTGCTCGGCCCGACCGTCCGGCTCACCGAGCGCGATGCGGCGGTGGCCGATCTGGCCGGCTTTGCCGAAGGCAAATGGTGGGTGCAGGATGTTTCGGCTGCCTTGCCCGCCCGGCTCCTGGGTGCTGCCAGGGGCGAAAAAATCCTCGATCTGTGCGCGGCACCGGGCGGCAAGACGGCCCAATTGGCCTCTGCCGGCGCCGAGGTCACCGCGCTCGATATTTCGGCCGACCGCATGGAGCGGGTGCGGGCCAATCTCGACCGGCTTGACCTCGATGCGGAAATTGTCGTTGCCGACGCCCTCGGCTACGCGCCCGGCCCGGTGTTCGATGCGGTGCTGCTCGATGCGCCCTGTTCGGCCACCGGCACATTCCGGCGTCATCCCGAAGTGCTTTTGCACCGCAATGCGCAAGGCATCGCCGAACGGGTCGCGTTGCAGCGCAGGATGCTGGCGCATGCCGCCTCGCTTCTCAAGCCCGGCGGACGGTTGATCTATTGCGTGTGTTCGCTCGAGGCCGATGAAGGCGAACAGCAATTGGGTTGGGCGAAAAAAGAGCTCCCCGACCTTGAGCCTGCGCCAATCGGTGCTGCCGAACTCGATGGCTGGGACGTGCCCCTCACGGCTGAGGGCACAGTGCGACTGACGCCGTCAATGACCCTGCCGAACGGGGTCAGTGGAGGGTTGGACGGGTTTTTCATCGCCCGCTTCGTGAAAAAAACAGCCTGAAGTGGTGGCAAAGTGCGGCTGGAGCCCTGTGGTTAACGCAAAGTTACTGGTACAGTCTGGGCCGCGAGTAGGGTTCGGGAATGGGTGTGTTTGAAGTTTTGCGTTTCGGTCTGAAGCGCGGCGGCATGGGTATTGCCGACCGGTGCGTGACCCATCCCCTGTTTTCCTGGACCTGGTCGGGCGCCAGCGAAGTCCGCTTCGTGCCGCGCCTTGCCGAATTCCGCCCGGCCGACGCCCAGACCATTGTCGAGATGATGGAGGGCCAGTACCTGCTTTCCGGCCGCATGGTGGAAACCGGCGGCGCGTCGCCCTTTGCCATCGAGAGCGATTTCGACGACTGGTTTGCCGATCTGCATGGCTTTGGCTGGCTGCGGCATTTTTCCGCCGTTACCGATCCCGGCCAGCGCGCCTTTGCCCGCACACTGGTCCTCGACTGGATCGCCCGATTCGGCGAGTTCGATGCCGAAGCCTGGGATCTGTTCATCACCGCGCGGCGGGTGCTCAACTGGCTCAAATCGCTCTTTTTGCTGTTTGAAGGCGCGACGCCCGATCAGAGCCGGGCCATCCTGCGCTCGCTCTCGATCCAGGTGCAATCGCTCAAGGTGCGCGCGCCGCTGGTTTACGGACCGGTCACCCGGCTCATGGTGGAAATCGCGCTGGCCGGCGCAGCGCTGAGTGAAAGCGAAGAGCCAAAGGACCTTGCCGCCCACGTGGACGGGCTCGAGGCTCTGCTCGAAACCGTGCTCGACGATGACGGGCTGGTGAAAAACCGCAATCCTTTCACCCAGATTCAGATCCTGTCCGAAATCATCCCGGTCAATCAGGCCCTCGGTCAGCGCCACGGTCACATGTCGGCCGCAATCGGCCGGCGCATCGAGACCATGCACCGGGCGCTTGAAAAGCTGGTGCTGGGCACGCGCGAGCCGGTCTATGCCAATGGCTGCGGTCAGGTGCCGGTCGAGCTTGTCCTCGCCATCACCGCCCAATCGGGGGTGCGCGGTTCGGGTTCGGGACTGTGCGGGGGCTATGGCATTCTGGTCGATGGTCCGGGCAAACTGATCGCCGATTCGGGCGCTGTGCCGCCGCTGCCTTTTGCGCGTGACGCCCATGCGGGGGGCCTGAGCTTTGAATATGCGTGCGGGTCGACGCTGGTGGTCGGCAATTGCGGACCGGCGCCGGCGGGCCTGTCCGACAGCGGCAATCTGTTCCGCCACACATCGGCCCACAGCGCACCGACCATCGATGATATGTCGAGCGCGCGGATCGGCGGCGGCAGCATGGCGGGCAATGCGTTGCGCGCCCGCGGCCCCGAACCGCTCATGACCATCGATGTGGCCGAGAACACGCTCGAGCTCACGACCGGCGCCTATCGTGATCGCTACGGGCTCGACATCGTCCGCCGCCTCACCCTGATGGGCGGTGGGCAGACGCTTGTGGGGCAGGATCGGTTCGTTGCGGCGGGAAACCGGTCCCGCCAGCAGGGCGCCTTCACCATCCGCTTCCATCTCGCCCCCGGCGTCGCCCTGGACCGCTCGAACGGGGAGGCGTTACTCCGCCTTACCCATCGCAATGGCGAGGTCTGGGCGTTTCTCTGGGAGGGGGCCGAAGCCGATATCGACGACAGCGTGCGCCATTCGGCCCATTTCGGGCTCAACCGCACGCGACAGATCGTCCTGCACGGCCCCGCCCGCTCCGATACGGATGTCGCTTGGGTTTTCACGCGGCAAAGCTGAGGCTGCGGCCTATTCCCGTTTGGGAAAAACCGTGATAGGCCCCGCCCCATCTTTCCCAAACCAACAGACATACGGCAGGACTTCCCATGGCTCATGCGGGTGCGACCAAGGTCAAAAGGGCGCTGCTCTCGGTCTCCGACAAGACCGGCATCATCGAATTTGCAACCTCGCTGGTGGCGCTTGGCGTCGAAATCGTTTCGACCGGGGGCACCCGCAAGGCGCTGGCCGAGGCCGGGCTGCCGGTGATCGACATTTCCGAAGTTACGGGTTTCCCCGAAATCATGGACGGGCGGGTCAAGACGCTCCACCCCAAGGTGCATGGCGGCCTTTTGGGCATTCGCGGCAATGACGCGCACAAATCGGCAATGCGCATCCACGATATCTCGCCCATCGATCTGTTGGTCGTGAATCTTTATCCCTTCGCCCAGACCGTCGCCAAGGGTGGCGATTATGACGAAGTGATCGAAAACATCGATATCGGTGGCCCCGCCATGATCCGCGCCGCCGCCAAGAACCATGGCGATGTGACGGTCATCGTCGACCCCGACGATTATGCGGACGTGCTTGCAGCGCTCAAGGAGCGCGGCGAAGTCGCCTATGATGCGCGCCAGAAATACGCCGCCAAGGCCTATGCCCGCACCGCGGCCTATGATGCGGGGGTTTCCAACTGGTTCGCCAAGACACTTGATCTGCCCGATCTCACCTGGCGCAGCTTTTCGGGCAAATTGCGCGAAGTGATGCGCTACGGGGAGAACCCGCATCAATGGGCCGCGTTCTATGCCGATGGCACCAACCGCCCCGGCGTTGCCACCGCCACCCAGATCCAGGGCAAGCAGCTCTCGTTCAACAACATCAACGATACCGACGCCGCGTTCGAAGTGGTCGCCGAGTTCGATCCGGAAAAAACGGCCGCCGTCGCAATCATCAAGCACGCCAACCCGTGCGGGGTCGGGCAGGGCGCAACGCTGACCGAAGCCTACCTTGCGGCCCTCAAATGCGACCCGGTGTCCGCGTTCGGTGGCATCGTGGCGCTCAACCGCCCGCTCGATGAGGACGCGGCCAAGGAGATCGTGAAACTCTTCACTGAAGTGATCATCGCCCCCGGTGCCAGCGACGACGCCATTTCGATCATCGAATCCAAGAAAAACCTTCGCCTGCTGATCACCGATGGCCTGCCCGATGCCAAGGCCGAAGGGCTCACCGTGCGGTCCGTTGCCGGAGGCCTCCTGGTTCAGACCCGCGACAACAAGAACGCCGATGATTGCGAGCTCAAGGTCGTGACCAAGCGCGCGCCCAGTGAGCAGGAAATGGCCGACCTTCTGGTCGCCGCCAAGGTCGCCAAGCACGTCAAGTCCAATGCCATCGTCTATGTGAAAGACGGCGCGACTGTCGGCATCGGTGCCGGCCAGATGTCCCGGGTGGATTCGGCCCGCATCGCGCACAAGAAATCAAAGGACGCCGCCAAGGCCGCCAAGGAAAAGGGCGCCTTGACCGAAGGCTCGGTCGTTGCGTCCGATGCTTTCTTCCCCTTCGCCGACGGTCTTGAAGCGCTGGTCGAAGCCGGCGCCACCGCCGTCATCCAGCCGGGCGGCTCGGTGCGCGACGAAGAGGTCATCGCCGCCGCCGACAAGGCGGGGCTCGCCATGGTGTTCACCGGCATGCGCCATTTCAGGCACTGATCTTCTGTCTCACGGCGCGCACCGCTGCGGGCATGACGCGCTAAAACCGCGCTATGCCCTCCGCTGCGCCTGCGACGGCGCGGCGAACGATCGCCGGGGTCCTCGCTCTGCTCGTCCGGATGTTCTCGATCTCTGAAAATGGGGTGGGATAACCCCCAGCCCCGCCCACAATTGTCACCCCGGGCTTGACCCGGGGCCCAGTACACTCAACGCCGGAAGCGAAAGCGCCAGCCTCACCCCACTGCCACGTCCAGCGCAATCTCCACCATATCGCTCAGCGATGTCTGGCGCGCTTCGGCGTCGATCTCGTCGCCGGTGATCAGGCAATCGGTCATGGTGCAGATGGTCAGCGCCTTCGCCCCGAACCGCGCGGCCAGCGTATAAAGCGTTGCCGCTTCCATTTCGACGCCCAGCACGCCGTGCTCGATCAGCTTGCCATAGGCCTCGAGCCCGGAGGGGTGGTAGAAGATGTCCGAGGACACGATCCCGCCCACATGCACGGTCTTGCCCTTGGCCCGCGCTGCGTCGTCGGCGGCCCGCAACAGGGAAAAATCGGCGGCGGGGGCATAATTGTAGTTCCCGAACGCGCCTTTGACGATCGTGGAATCGGTGGCTGCCGAAGCCCCGATCACCACGTCGCGCACTTTGACCTTGGTGTTCAGCCCGCCACAGGTGCCCACCCGGATCATGGTCTTGACCCCATAGGTGTTCAAAAGCTCATGCACATAAATGGCGGTCGAAGGCTGGCCCATGCCGGTCGCCTGCACCGAAACGGGCTTGCCGTTCCAGGTGCCGGTAAAGCCCAGGCAATTGCGCACCGAATTGACCAGCTTGGCATCGCTCAGAAACGTCTCGGCAATCCATTTGGCGCGCAGCGGGTCGCCGGGCAGCAGCACCGCTTGAGCGTAATCGCCGGGATTGGCATGGTTGTGCGGCGTCATCTTTTATCCTTTGGTCAAAAATCTGGCGCGCACCATACTTTGCAGCTTTGGCGCGTGCAATGGCCCGAGCCTGCTTGGCAAGCGCGCGCGATTGCATTAGAGACAGGGCAGAAAATCGTACCGCCGGGTACGGTTGCGCCTCGCGCGACAGGCCGGCGCCCTGTGGGAGAAAAAGTCATGGACAAGTTCACGACATTGACGGGCGTTGCCGCGCCCATGCCGATCATCAATATCGACACCGACATGATCATCCCCAAGCAGTACCTCAAGACAATCAAGCGCACCGGGCTTGGCACCGCGCTGTTTTCCGAGATGCGCTACAATGAGGATGGCAGCGAAAAGGCAGATTTCGTCCTCAACAAGCCCGCCTACCGCGATGCGAAAATCGTCATCGCCGGTGACAATTTCGGCTGCGGCTCCTCGCGCGAACACGCGCCCTGGGCGCTGCTCGATTTCGGCATCCGCTGCGTGATCTCCACCAGCTTTGCCGACATCTTCTACAATAACTGCTTCAAGAACGGCATCCTGCCCATCGTTGTCACCCCCGAACAGCTCGAACTTCTGCTCGATGACGCCGATCGCGGCTCGAATGCCACGCTGACCGTCGATCTGGAAAACCAGACGATTTCCGGCCCCGATGGTGGCACGATCACTTTCGATATCGACCCCGGCCGCAAGCACATCCTGCTCGAAGGGCTAGACGATATCGCCATGACGCTGAAAAGGGACGAGTCGATCTCGGGGTACGAAGGCAAGATGGCCGAAAACCGCCCCTGGGTTTAGGCGCTCGCTTAGCGCACGACGCGGAGAGGCGAAAGCAAGGATGGAGATCGTTTTCAAGCCTGACCCCGCGCAGGAGGATGTCGATGCCGTTCTTGCGCCGCTTGCTGAAGCCTCCGAGAAATCACGTCCGGGCGCGAATGTGCGGCGTATCAGCTTCTTGCTCAAGGACCCGCACACCGGTGCGGCGGCTGGCGGGCTGATTGGAAATGCGATTTACGAGTGGCTGTTTATCAATCTGCTCGCAGTTCCTGAAAGCCTGCGCGGGCAGGGCTATGGTGCCGAACTCATGGCTCGTGCGGAAAGCTGGGCGCGCGAACAGAATCTGACGGGCATGTGGCTCGATACCTTTGCATTCCAGGCGCCGGAATTCTACGCCAAGCTCGGGTTCACGCCTTTCGGAACCATCAATGACCACCCGGCGGGTTCGCGCCGGATTTTCTTCCAAAAGCGGTTTGCACCGCACACTGCCTGACAAGGATCACCATGGCCTCCAACACCCTCTTCCTCCTCCCCGGCGACGGCATCGGCACCGAGATCATGGCCGAAGTCGAAAAGCTCATTGCCCATCTCAATGGAACCGGCGCCACCGATTTCTCCTATGAGAGTGGTCTGGTTGGCGGCTGCGCGTATGATGCGCATGGGGTGGCGATTTCCGAGGCGGACATGGAAAAGGCGCTGGCCGCCGATGCCGTGATCTTTGGCGCCGTGGGCGGGCCGAAATGGGACGATGTGCCCTATGATGTGCGCCCCGAAGCGGGCCTTCTGCGCCTGCGCAAGGATCTGGGCCTGTTTGCCAATCTGCGCCCCGCCATCTGCTATTCGGCGCTGGCCGACGCCTCCTCGCTCAAAAAGGAACTGGTCGAAGGGCTCGATATCCTGATCGTGCGCGAATTGACCGGCGGGGTCTATTTCGGCGAGCCGAAGGAAATTACCGATCTGGGCAATGGCCAGAAGCGCGCCATCGATACCCAGGTTTATGAAAGCTATGAGATCGACCGCATCGCCCGCGTTGCTTTCGATCTGGCCATGACGCGCGGCAAGAAGGTCCATTCGGCCGACAAGAAGAACGTCATGAAGTCGGGCGTTTTGTGGGACGAAGTGGTCAAGCAGGCGGGCAAGGATTATCCGCAAATCGATCTGCACCATATCCTGGCCGATAACGCGGCCATGCAGCTTGTGCGCAATCCAAAACAGTTCGATGTGATGGTCACCGATAATCTGTTCGGCGATATCTTGTCGGATGCCGCCGCCATGCTGACCGGCTCGCTGGGCATGCTGCCCTCGGCCTCGCTCGGCGCACCCGATCCCGCAACCGGCAAGCGCAAGGCGCTTTACGAACCCGTGCACGGTTCGGCCCCCGACATCGCCGGGCAGGGCATTGCCAATCCCATCGCCATGTTCGCCTCGTTCGCCATGGCGCTGCGCTATTCGTTCGGAATGGTCGATCTGGCGACCAAACTGGAAACAGCGATTTCCGACGTCCTCGAGGACGGATTGCGCACCGGCGACATCATGCAGACCGGCTGCCGCAAGGTCACGACCGGCGAAATGGGCGATGCGATCATCGCGAAACTGGGCTAGCGCCAGCCGCCCTCTCCACCCCTGTCATCCCGGCCTAGAGCCGGGATCCAGTACCCCCGGCACATCGAGCGGGGCGGCGCGGAGACTACGGGTACAGCGCCTGTCGGGTCTGGTATTTCGGGCGTCCGGGGCGGAACCGCCAACTCTGCCGCTTACTGGATCCCGGGTCTTTGCCCGGAATGACGGTCGGGGTTGGTCCGGGCGAGGGGGCTTTGCCGCTCAGCCCCAAGCCTCTTTCAGCAGCCGATAGCTCTCCAGCCGCTTGCCGTAATCATGGATGGTTGTCGAAACCATCACCTCGTCGGCATTGGTTTCCCTTACCTTCTCCTCGATTTTCGCCTTCACCGTCTGGGGGCTGCCAACGATCCACAGATTGGATTGGGTCTCGACAAAGGCCCGTTCCTGTTCGGTCCAGGGATAGGCGTCGGATTCCTCGGGCGGCGCGATCTTTTGCGGATTGTTCTGGCGCAGGCGCAGCCAGGTCAACTCCATCGATTTCGAGAGGTGCTGTGCCTCCTCGTCGGTCGGTGCGCAGATCACCGCCACGCACAAAATGGCGTGCGGAGACGCGAACTGGTCGGACGGCCTGAAGCTGCGCCGGTAGGCGTCGAAGGCCGGCCCGGCCGGGGTGGGTGAAAAATGCGAGGCAAAGGCGTAGCCGATCCCGTATTGCCCGGCCATCTGCGCCGAGGCGCCCGAGGAGCCCAAAAGCCAGATCGGGGGCAGGGCGATTTCCGAGGGCACCACCTTGACCCGCGCCAGCGGGTGATCGTGGGGAAACCCGCCGCGCTCATAGGCGAGCATTTCGGCAAATTCGTGCGGGAAATCCTCGCCATTGGTTGAGCGCAGGGCCCGCAGCGTCAGCCCGTCCGAGCCGCCGGCTCGCCCGATCCCCAGATCGATGCGACCGGGATAAAGCCCTTCGAGGGTGCGATAGGTTTCCACCACCCGCAAAGGCACGTGGTTGGGCAGCATGACCCCGCCCGCGCCGATATTGATGCGCTTTGTGTGCGCCGCCGCATGGGCAATCAATATGTCGGGTGCCGACGAGGCGATGGAGGCCATGCCGTGATGTTCGGCATACCAGAGGCGCACAAATCCCATTTCGTCGCCCAGTCGGGCCAGATCGAGCGTTTTGGCGAGTGCGTCGGTTGTGGAATAGCCCTGCGAGATCGGCGCAAGGTCCTGAATGGAAAGCTGGGGCAAAGTCATTTTGCCAAGATGGGAGAAGGCGCGCCCCGGTTCAAGCGCGCCTTCATCGGTATTTTACGATTTACGTCAAAAAGGCTCAGGCGGCCTTCTGGTTGAGCTGATCTTCGCCCAGCCGGAGCAGTTTGTTGTCGGCGTCCTTTTCCTCGGCCAGCGTTTCGCGCAGATGGCCCAGCACCTCTTCGTGCCCCAGTTCCTTGGCCCATGCGACCAGCGTCCCATAGCGGGTGATCTCATAGTGCTCGACGGCCTGTCCGGCGGCAATCAGTGCTGCGTCCTTTGTCTTGGCGTTGGAAATTTCCCCGATCAGCTCTTCGGCTTCCTCGATTATCCCTTCGATGGCCGGGCATTCTTCCGACTGTGGCTTTTTGCCCAGAATCCTGAACACCTCATCGAGACGGGAAACATGGGTTTTTGTTTCTTCCAGATGCTCCTCGAACGCCTTTTTGAGCGGGGTGGCGCTGGCTTCCTTGACCATCGTGGGCAGTTTTTTGACGATCAGGTTTTCGGCGAAATAGATGTCCTGGAGCGTGTGGACGAACAGATCCTGTAGCGAAGAAATCGACATGATGGTAAGTCTCCGTTGGTGGTGCCAGACAACGGATTGCGCCTTGAGTGCGTTCCCAAGCTGTGCCAAACAACCGGACCAGTGGCTGAAATCAGGGCTTTTAGGGTGATCATGCGTAAATCTGTGATAGCGGCGCTCGGAGCGCTGATGATCGCCAACCCCGCCGCCGCCCAGGATATCGCACTCGATGAATTGCGGGCCGGGGTATTCTATCATTCAGCCTATAGCGGGTTCCTGCCCACCGGCGATAATTGGGATTTGTCGCGTCTTGAGAATGTGAAATTTTCGGCGCTGTTTACCTCGCCCGACATCGAGGCGTTCCGCTGGATCGGCTCGCCCCGCCCGGAAGTCGGCGCGACGCTCAATTTCAACGGCCGCGAAAACCTTCTGCACGCCAATCTCAACTGGCAGATCCCGGTGTTCGAGACCCCGCTCTATCTCGAGCTTGGCTTCGGCGCGGCGATCACCGATGGCGCGCTCTCGGGCGCAACCCGCCCGGCCCGCAGTTTCGGCTGTTCGTTCAATTTCTACGATGCGGCGGGCATCGGGGCCAATGTCACAGAGAACGTCACGGTCACGCTGCGTTACGAGCACATCTCAAATCTCGAGCTCTGCTCGCCCAATGAGGGGCTGTCCAATCTCGGCGTGATGGTCGGCGTCAAGTTCTAAAGCGCAAGGTCGTCTGAAACTTTCTTGCGTGAGCGCCCGTAATTCCCCCTGTCAGCACGGCCAATGGGGCCGATGCACACCTCATTCCCATCAGGGGGGATCATCATGCTCAAATTCGTTTCCGCTCTCGCGCTCGGTGTCGCCATCTCGTTTGGCGCCTCGAGCGCCATTTTCGCCCAGGACAATCCGATGGTCGGCGGCGCGCCGATGTCGCCTGAAATGAACATCATCGAGAACGCGGTCAATTCGGCCGATCACACCACGCTCGTTGCCGCCGTCCAGGCCGCCGGTCTTGTCGATACGCTTCAGGGTCCCGGCCCGTTCACGGTGTTTGCCCCGACAAACCGAGCGTTCGGCAATCTGCCCGCCGGCACCGTCGATACGCTGCTCGAACCTGCCAACCTTGAAACGCTCCAGAAGGTTCTGACCGCCCATGTGATCGCCGGCGATTATTCCGCCGCAGAGCTGATCGCCATGGCCGAGGAAAACGGCGGCTCGTTCGGTTTGACCACGGTTTCGGGCGATCTTCTGGGCTTCCAGATCATCGGCGGCTCGCTCAAGGTGATCGATGAAAACCGCTCGGTGGCCGATATCACCATCGCTGACGTCAACCAGTCGAACGGCGTGATCCACGTTGTCGATACGGTCCTCGTCCCCAACTGATCAAAGCGTCGTTCCCTTGGCGTTTGGAGGCCCCGTCGCTTACGGCGGGGCCTTTTGCGTTTCTCACTGACCTTGGCAAAGCACCAAGAACCGCGTATGAAGCTGATCCCGAACGGCAGGAGCCCTTTTGCATGGGTTTTGCGACCATGACAGCGCTGCTCGATAGGACCGGCGATCGCGCCGGAACGAGACCGTTCGCATTGAAAACCACCACCAAAACCGCTTGACGCACTCCCCGGGCCAGCTCCTCCCGGCGGGGAGGGCGGCAAAGCACCAGTGGCCGAGCGGGCTCAACCCCGCGGCGCGGGAGGTGGGGTGAAAGGATAAGACATATTATGGGTTACAAGGTTGCTATCGTCGGTGCCACCGGCAATGTGGGCCGCGAAATGCTCGAAATTCTCGCCGAGCGCAATTTTCCGATCGACGAATTGGTGCCGCTGGCATCGTCGCGCTCGGTCGGTCGCGAAGTGAGCTTCGGGGACAAGATCTTGAAGTGCCGCAATCTCGATGATTTCGATTTTACCGGCACCGATTTCGTCTTGATGAGCGCGGGCGGCGACATTTCCAAGCAATGGGCGCCAAAGATCGGCGCGACCGGCGCCATCGTCATCGATAATTCCTCGGCGTTCCGCTACCACGAGGACGTGCCACTCATCGTTCCGGAAGTGAACGCGCACGTGCTCGATGCCTATATGGCGAAAAACGACCGCAAGAACATCATCGCCAATCCCAATTGCTCGACCGCCCAGCTCGTTGTGGCGCTCAAGCCCCTGCATGACCTGGCCAAGCTCAAGCGCATCGTGGTTTCGACCTATCAGTCGGTTTCGGGCGGCGGCAAGGATGCCATGGACGAGCTCTGGAACCAGACCAAGGGCATTTTCGTCAATGACAGCCCCACGCCGGCCAAGTTCACCAAGCAGATCGCCTTCAACGTCATCCCCCACATCGATGTGTTCATGGAAGACGGCTACACCAAGGAAGAGTGGAAGGTGCTCGCCGAAACCAAGAAGATGCTCGACCCCAAGATCAAGGTCACCTGCACCGCTGTGCGCGTGCCGGTGTTCGTGGGCCATTCCGAAGCGGTCAACATGGAGTTTGAAAACCCCATTTCGCCCGACGAGGCCCGTGAAGCGCTGCGCGATGCGCCGGGGATCGTTGTGTTGGACAAGCGCGAAAACGGCGGCTACATGACCCCGGTCGAAGCCAAGGGCGAAGACGCCACCTATGTCAGCCGCATCCGCGAGGACGTGACGGTGGAAAACGGGCTGGTCATGTGGGTGGTCTCGGACAATCTGCGCAAGGGCGCGGCCCTCAACACCATCCAGATCGCCGAGACGCTGATCGAGCGCGGCCACATGAACTCCAAGGCCGCATGATGCGTTGGGCTGCTCTTTTCACCGACAAGTCCGAGGGCGCCGCGGAAATCCGCGCCGCCCACACCGCCGACCATCAGGCCTATCTGCGCAAATACAAGGGCAAGATATTGCTGGCGGGGGCCATGCGCGCCGAGCCGGGCGGCAGCCCGGTCGGCGGTCTGTGGATCTTCGAGGCCGAGACCAGGGCAGAGGTCGAAAAGATCATCGCCGAGGATCCGTTCCAGGTCCACGGTCTGCGCGCCACCACCACCGTCAACGCCTGGGGCACCGCGCCGGGCTATGAGGACGTGGAGATCGCGCCGCGCTGATCGGGGTTCTTTTTTAGGAAGCCCCCTCACCCCGCTGTTGCACAGTCGGGTGAGGGGGGCTTGCCGCATTTGCCGGCACCCGCACAGGATGACAGCCCCGCGCCAGTGCGCTAGAGCACTTCCTCCCGCCCTTGTTTCTGCGAGCCTCCCCATGCCTTTGCGCGACGTTCTGATCGCCCTCGCTGTCGTTGCGATCTGGGGGCTCAACTTTACCGTCATCAAATTGAGCATTGCCGAGCTGCCGCCGCTGCTCTCTGCAGCGCTGCGGTTCTTTTTCGCTGCCGTGCCCATTGTGTTTTTCATTCCCCGGCCCAGGGCACCCTGGCTGCTGGTCGCGGGCTACGGGCTGTTCATGGCCTGCTCGCTTTATGCGCTGCTCAATCTTGCGCTGTTTCTGGGCCTTTCGGCGTCCCTCGCCTCGCTCGCCCTTCAGGTGCAGGCGATGTTTACCATCGCCATTGCGTTTTTCGTTTTCGGCGAGGTGCCGCGCCGGCTCCAGATCGTTGGCGGTCTCGTCGCATTCGGCGGCATCGGCGTCATCGCCTGGGGGCATGGCACCGGAGGGCAGTTGCTGCCTTTGGCCATTCTGATGGCGGCGGCGCTCAGCTGGGGCATCGCCAACAATATCTCGAAACTGGCCGGATCGATCCCCATGCTGCCTTTCGTGGCGTGGGGCAATATGCTGGGATCGATTCCACTTTTTGCGCTCTCGTTCACCTTCGAGGGCGGCCCGGCCATTTTTTCTTACATCGATCCGCCAAGCTGGAACGCGGTGATGCTGGTTGCCTTCCTGGCCTATCCGGCAACGCTGTTCGGGTTCACCATGTGGTCTGGCCTGCTCTCGCGCCATTCGGCGGCAACGGTTGCGCCCTTCACCCTTTTGGTGCCGATGGCTGGTATTTCGTCAGGCGTTCTGATCCTGGGCGAACCGATTTTTGCGGCCGATGTGGCCGGCGGCGTCCTGATCTTTATCGGGCTCATTCTGACCGTCGCCAGGATCAGGCCCAGACAGGTGCCGATCAACCCGGGCGCCTGAAACTTCTAGATATCCATTGCAAAGCGCAACCCGGTCACCGGCGAAGTTCGCATCCCCAGGCCTTCGTAAAAACGCTGCGCATTCACATTGTCGGGTTCCGCGGTCACGCTGACATAGGTGCAACCCAGGGCGCGAGCCAGATCGATCATCGCCAGCGTCAATTGAGTGCCCAGCCCAAGCCCGCGGTGGAGGGGATCGATGTAGAGGTGATGCAGGTGCATTCCGCGCTCACCCCATTGTGCAAAGTACAGCGGATAGCTGATGGCGTATCCGGCCGTTTTGCCGTCCCGCTCGGCCACGCGCGCAAAGGCCCAGGGCTGCGGCCCCAGCAAATCGCGCATCAGGGCCCGTGTGCCAACGGTTGTGGTTGCGCCATGGTGGGCCGAGAGCGTGTCGATCATCGCCGCGAGGTGGGAGAGATCGTCTTCGCGCGCTTCCCGGATGAGGGCCGGCCCGTCCGCGCCTTGCCCTTTCACAGCTCAGGCCGCATGAAGTCGCCGCTTTCCCCGTTCATGGTCCAGAGTTCACCCGAGGAGATGTCGAACCACGCCCCGTGCAGCGAGAGCTCGCCGGCCTGGACACGCTCTTTGACGAAGGGGAAGGTCATCAGATTGCCGATCGACTGGCGGATGACGATGCGTTCGAGCGCCGTCTGCTGCTCGGAGGAGGTGAGAAGCGAATTGGCCTCGACCTTGCCGGCCACCTCTTCGATCATGGTCAGCCATTTGCCGATGAAGGCGCCCTCGGGCGCGCGTCCCGCCGCCGTGGCCAGTGCCCCGGCAATGCCGCCGCAACGGCCATGGCCCATGACCACGATGTTTTCGACCTTTAGATGAATGATCGCAAATTCGATGGCCGAGGATGTACCGTGATAGGCGGCGTCCGGGCCGAAGGGCGGCACCAGATTGGCGACATTGCGCAGAACGAAGAGCTGGCCCGGTCCGCAATCGAAAATGGTTTCCGGCGCGGCGCGGGAGTCGCAGCAGGCGATCACCATGGTGGTGGGTTTCTGGCCCTCTTCGGCCAGCTTTCTGTAGCGCTCACTCTCGGTCGCATAGCGCCCCGACATGAAGTTGCGGTAACCCTCGATCAGAAAGGGGGGGAAGTGCTGCGCCATGCTCGCATCCTTTTTTCGCTGTATCCGCCTGTGCCGATTAGCCCCTGACGCGGCCAAGATCAATCGCTATGGTGGTGCGGCTATGTGCAAAAGGTCTTCGCGCGTAGTGCTGTAAGGAGTTTTGACCCCAATGATGATCTACCGCTTTTTGTCCGGTGACGACGATTCGGCCTTCTGCCACAAGGTCACCAAAGCCCTGTCGGAAGGCTGGCTGCTATTCGGCGCCCCGCACTACGTTTTCGATGCCGCCGCGGGCAAGATGCGCTGCGGGCAGGCGGTGACCAAGGAAGTCGAGGACCAGCCCTACGACCCGGACAAGAAACTCGTCGATTACGTCTGAGTCCCCCATTTCATGGCCATATAGACCCCGCCCCTGGCCAGTTCGTCCAGCATCTGGGCGATCCGCTTTTCGCGGGTCCGAGGGCGCCTGGCACGGGCGATCCAGCCCAGATAGTCGTTGCGCTGATAGGGAGGCCGCTCGTCATAGGCAGCGCGCAGTCCGGCCTCTTTGAGCCGATGTGCGATGTCGTCGGGCATCGGCTGGATCGGGCGACTGAGGCGCGAAGTGCCGGTGCTCATGGCGTCACACAGGGGCGGTGATGACCACCGATTCCGTATTGCGGTCATGTGGGCCGTGCCAGACGGCCTCGATGTTGTTGCCGTCGGGATCGAGAACGAAGCAGGCATAATAGCCCGGATGGTAGGACCGTTCGCCCGGCGCCCCATTGTCCTTGCCGCCCGCTTTGAGGCTGGCCGTGTAAAAGGCGTCGACCATCTCGGGGCCGGTGGTCTGGAACGCCAGATGCACCCGGCTCACATAATCGCTTGCGGCATCGACAAACAACTCGTCGGAAACGAAAAACGATTCCGTTTCGAGGGTCAGCTCGCGGCCCAGCGCGCCCAGTGCGGCACGATAGAAGTCCCGGCTCTTTTGAAGGTCGCTTACCCGCAGATGCACATGATCGATAAGCCGTCCCCGGTGCAGTTCCATGATGAATTTCCGATGCGATCGTTGGCAATATATGTTTAGCTATGCTAACAATTAGCTTTACTAATTTAAAGGGAAATCTGTGTCCCAGTCTCACAAGTCGCGCGCCCTGCAATTGCTCCATCGTCTGGTTCTGCCGCTCGACAGGGCGCTGCAGGCGGCAGACCGGCAGACCGGATGCAGCGCGGCGCAGCTTTCGGCGCTTTCGGTGATCCATTTTCTCAAGGCCAATACCATTGGCCGGTTGGCGGCTCAGGAAAAGATCTCGGCGCCCACGGCCTCCCGGCTCGTTGAGGGCCTGGTGCGTCAGGGGCTGGCGCGCCGCGCCGATGGAGATGATCGTCGCTCGGGCCGCATCGAGGTCACAGAAGCCGGATTGGCTGCGGTGGAGGCCGCCTGCGCCGCACGCGAAGCCATCCTCGCCGATCTTCTGGTTGGGTTGAGCGAGACCGAATGGCACCAGCTGCGGGCCGTTGCCGGGGTGCTGGCGCGCCAGTTGAAGGTGGGTCCGGACTCGGTCCATCGCGATTGAAAAAGTCGTTGGGGGCCTGCCTTGGGGAGAGACCCAGCAGGCACACCGACATTAAAAAGCCGTCCTCGGGCGGCGTAATGGGCCCTTGGTTCAGACGTTTGCCAGGAGGCCAGAATTCCGACCGACAGCTTTTCACTTATCGTCATCGGGGTCGTCGCACTGCTGGCTTTCTGGCTGGTCTTTTCACTGGTGCGCAAGATGTTCGGTCTGGTGTTGCTCGTTGCGCTGGCCATCGGCGCGTGGGTCCTCTGGAGCAACCCGCATCTGCTCTCTTCCGTCAGCGGCGGGTTCCTGGGTGCTCCCTAACCCAGAAACCCCTTGAGCGCTGCGTGCTGGATCAGCGCGACGGTCTTGGCGTCGATGATGTGCCCATTGTCAATCATGTCCAGCGCCGCATCAAAGCCGATCTCGACACATTCGATCTCTTCACCCTCCTCGGCCAATCCGCCCCCCGTGCCCATCCGGCAGGTCTCATCGTAAAGACCGATAAAGCAGTGGGCCTTTTCGCTCAGCGATCCGGGGCTGGCGTAAATCTCGAAGGCAAAGTGCAGGCTGGAGGGGACGATCCCGGTTTCCTCGAGCGCCTCCTTTGTTACGCAGGTTTCCGGGTCATCTCCGTCAAGCAGTCCGGCGCACACTTCGATCATATTGCCATCGTCGCCATTGAGGTGGGGCGGCAGGCGGAACTGGCGCACCAGCGTCATCACAGCTCGCTGGGGATCGAGCAGCAGAATCGCCGCCGCGCTGCCGTGGTCATAGACCTCCCGGACCAGATCGAGCGCACGTCCATCGGCGCGTTTGACACCCAAAACATACTCGGTCAGGCTCCCCCAGGCCGAGGCGAGGATTTTTTTGCTCTTGATGAGGATCGGAGTGGGCTCGGACATGGAACTTTACCTGGTAGGTAAGCCTGGCTGACATTTCCCCTCACTTGCCTTGACTTAGCGCTCCTTGTCCAGCCCGCGGAGAAAATATGACTTTTAAAGTCAATATTTTAGCGGGTCACTTTCCGACCAAAGACGTAAGCGCGGCCCTTTGACGAATGGGGAAAGCGCGATTAGAAGTTGGCCGCAAGTTTTCTGCCGGGCAACCGGCTCAGTGTCCCCGACCGTTCGGCGCGGGGCCAGATCGAGGCAGGCAATGGCGCATTTTCGACCCACGTCCCCGCATCTCTCCATCTATCGCTTCACGCTCACCATGACACTCTCGATCCTGCATCGCGTGCTCGGCGTGGGACTTTACATCGGGACCGTCCTGTTCGTTCTGTGGCTGGGCGCCGCGGCGCTGGGGCAGGACCAGCTTTCGGCGGTCCAGGGGTTTTTCGGCCATCCGATCATCCAGATCGGGCTGTTTTTGTACACCTGGACGCTGTTCCAGCACATGGCGGGCGGGCTCAAGCATTTCTTCTGGGATACGGGCGCGGGGTTCGACCCGGCCAGCCGCGAGGCCATAAGCCTTGCAACGCTCATCTTTTCGGCCGTGGCGACCATCGTCGTCTGGGCCGTGTTCGTCTGGTTCTGAGGGGGCAATCATGAGCACGCATTCGGGCGAAAAAGGCACGGGCACTTTCATCCGCCAGCGCGTCACCGGGGCGATCAATATCGTTTTCGTGGGCTTTCTGATCTGGCTGGTGGTGTCCCTTTCCGGCGCCGACCGGGCGCAGATGGCGGCGACCTTTTCCAACCCTATCGTTTCCATTCTGGCTCTGGTGCTGATCGGCTCGGCGCTCATTCACATGCGCATCGGCATGTATGAGATCATCGAGGATTATGTCCACGAGCCGCGCAATCATTCGCTGGCCAAGGCGGCCAACACCATTTTCACCGTCATCATCGGCATAATCGCCGCCGTGTCGGTTCTCGTCCTCGCCTTCGGAGGTTAATTTCGCTCATGGCTTCGGCTTATCAGATCATCGACCACGCCTATGACGTCGTGGTGGTCGGCGCCGGCGGCGCGGGCTTGCGCGCCACGCTCGGCATGGCCGAGCAGGGCTTTTCCACCGCCTGCGTCACCAAGGTCTTCCCCACCCGCTCGCACACCGTAGCGGCGCAGGGCGGCATTGCGGCCTCGCTTTCCAATATGGGCCCCGACAGCTGGCAGTGGCACATGTACGACACCGTAAAGGGGTCGGACTGGCTGGGCGACAATGACGCCATGGAATATCTGGCCCGCGAGGCGCCCGCCGCGATCTACGAACTCGAGCATTACGGCGTGCCGTTTTCGCGCACCGAGCAGGGCAAGATCTATCAGCGCCCGTTCGGCGGCCACATGACCGAATATGGGGAAGGCCCCCCGGTGCAGCGCACCTGCGCGGCGGCCGATCGCACCGGCCACGCCATCCTGCACACGCTTTATGGCCAGTCGCTGCGCAACAACGCAGAATTCTTCGTCGAATATTTCGCGCTCGACCTGATCATGGGCGAGAATGGCGAATGCCAGGGCGTCATTGCCTGGAAGCTCGATGATGGCACCATCCACCGCTTCCGCGCCAAACTGGTGGTTCTGGCCACCGGCGGGTACGGACGCGCGTATTTCTCGGCTACCTCGGCCCACACCTGCACCGGCGACGGCAATGGCATGGTGGCCCGCGCCGGGCTGCCGCTTCAGGATATGGAATTCGTCCAGTTCCACCCTACCGGCATTTACGGCTCGGGGTGCCTGATCACCGAGGGCGCGCGCGGCGAGGGCGGGTATCTCGTCAATTCCGAAGGCGAGCGCTTCATGGAGCGCTATGCGCCCAACGCCAAGGACCTGGCGTCCCGCGACGTCGTGAGCCGCTGCATGACCATGGAAATCCGCGAGGGTAGGGGCGTGGGCGCCAAGGGCGATCATATCTTCCTTCACCTCGACCATCTCGATCCCGCCGTGCTCCACGAACGCCTGCCGGGCATTTCGGAATCGGCAAAGATCTTTGCCGGCGTCGATCTCACCCGCGAGCCGATCCCGGTCATTCCCACGGTCCACTACAATATGGGCGGCATCCCGGCCAATTATCACGGCGAGGTGCTCAACCCCACCGAGACCGATCCCGATCGCGTCGTGCCGGGGCTGATGGCGGTGGGCGAAGCGGCGTGTGCTTCGGTGCATGGGGCCAACCGTCTGGGCTCGAACTCGCTGACCGACCTTGTGGTTTTCGGCCGCGCGGCGGCGCTGCGGGCCGGTGAGGTGATGGACAGAACGGCACCGATCCCGGCGATCAACAGCGCCCAGGACGACAAGATCCTCGCCCGGTTCGACCGGCTGCGCAACGCCAATGGCAGTGCGCCCACGGCCACGCTGCGCGACAAGATGCAGCGCGCCATGCAGGAAGACGCCGCCGTGTTCCGCACCCAGGAAACGCTCGAAGCGGGCTGCAAGCGGATTTCCGACATCTGGGCCGAGATGCCCGACGTCAAGGTCACCGACCGCTCGATGATCTGGAATTCGGACCTTGTGGAAACCCTCGAGCTTGAAAACCTCATGGCCAACGCCATCACCACGGTCTATTCGGCCGAGGCGCGCAAGGAAAGCCGCGGCGCCCATGCCCGCGAGGACTTTGCCGACCGCGACGACGTCAACTGGCGCAAGCACACGCTGAGCTGGGTGGATGAGGCCGGTAAGGTGACCTTGGGCTACCGCCCGGTTCACGTCGATCCGCTGTCCGATGGCATCGATCTGAAAAAGATCGCGCCCAAGGCCCGCGTTTACTAAGGAGCGAACGACACATGGCTGAACTCGTCCTCGACAAGCGCTCCCGCCCCAAAAAGGGCAAGACCTGGCCAAAGCCGGACGGCGCAACGAAACTGCGTGAATATCACGTCTATCGCTACGATCCCGACACGGGCGACAATCCGCGCATCGATACTTATTTCGTCGATCTCGACGATTGCGGGCCGATGATCCTCGACGGATTGCTGTGGATCAAGAACAACATCGATCCCACCCTCACCCTGCGCCGCTCGTGCCGCGAGGGGATTTGTGGGTCGTGCGCCATGAATATCGACGGCGCCAATACGCTGGCCTGCACCAAGGGCATGGACGAGGTGTCCTCGGGCCCCATCAAGGTCTATCCGCTGCCCCACATGCCGGTGGTCAAGGATCTGGTGCCCGATCTTTCAACCTTTTACGAGCAGCACAAATCGGTGCAGCCCTGGCTGCAGACCAAATCGCCAACGCCGGACACCGAATGGCTGCAGACCAAGGAAGACCGCGCCAAGCTTGACGGGCTCTATGAGTGCATCTTGTGCGCGTGCTGCTCGACGTCGTGCCCGTCCTATTGGTGGAACGGCGAAAAATATCTCGGCCCGGCCGTGCTGCTTCAAGCCTATCGCTGGCTGATCGACAGCCGCGACGAAGCCACATCGGAACGTCTCGACATTCTCGAAGACCCCTTCAAGCTCTATCGCTGCCACACCATCATGAACTGCGCCAAGGTCTGCCCCAAGGGGCTCAACCCGGCCAAGGCAATCGCCGAAATCAAGAAGATGATGGTCGAACGCAAGGTGGCCTGAACCCGGCCGGTTCTGATATGTTGTGAAGGGTCCGGGGCTTATCCTGGGCCCTTTTTTGTTTTTCAGGATGATGGCCATGAGCGACTACGAAACGATCCTTTATGTCGAACGCGAATCGGTCGCCCGGCTCATGGTCACCGCCCTTCAGGCACACGGCTTTTCCCCGCGCGAGATCACAGATGGCGGCCTGCCGGGCATTGGTGCGGGTCTGACGGGCAAGGGGCTGGCGATCGCCGTCCCGGCTCGCGAGGCGCGCGACGCAAAGCCGCTGGCGGAAGCGCTGCTCAAAGACATGCTGGCGCGATAGCGCGGGCCCTCTTGGCCCCGCGCACAATCGGCCAAAGCCGGCCCACCTCCCCCATGGCGGCCCCGACCAACACGGGGGTCCAGCAGAACGGGTCCAGGCACCGGTGCTTCAGGCCGCGCTCATGGATCCCGGCTTTCGCCGGGAAAGCGCCGAAGGGAACCCCAGCAGCGCCTTTCCAGCCCGGGGTGACCATGAGGGTGGGGCTGGTCCTGCCCCCTCATTCAGCCGCTTTTTCCTTGAGCCAGTCGACCATGGTTTGCGGCAGTTGGTGATTGTCCACGTCGCCCGCCATCACCTTGCGCCATTTGGCGATTGCCTTGCGCTGGTGGTCCTGGCGGCTGACGCGGTCGAACAGGATCAAAAGCTCGATCAGCCGCTCGGTGGCCAGCGTATCGGTGCGCATGGCCGGCAACAGCGCGGGCACGATCAGATCGAGATAATGGCCGAGACCCAGATCGGGGCGCTTGAGCGCGGCGCGCCCGTCCTTGGTAAACAGCACCTGGGGCACGCCGTCCGAGCGGACCAGCGGCAACAGAGAGCCGCTCATATGATCGATGGCGGCAACGGCGGTGTTGGGATCGTTGATGCCGGGGGACAGGGCGCGCAGGGCGATGTCGATCAGCGCACGCGCTTCATAGGTCGCTTCCTGGAGCACGTCGCGGCGTGGCCCGATCGTAAAGCATTTGGCCAGGGATTTGATATCGGGGGCGGGGCCTTCCACATGCGCCATCGGCATGGCTTCGCCCACGTAATCGTCAACCCTGAGGTCAATCACAAGGCGCAGGCTGTTGTCCTTTAGAATATGGAGCAGCTGGTCATAGGCGATGTGGCGGATATAGCCGCTGCCGGGGGCGGGAACGGGCGCGCCGGCAAAGCCGTCGAAATCCGCAAGGTGGCGGTTGGCGCTGGCAATATCGGATGCGTCGGCCCTGGCGGCGACCTTTCCGATGGATTTGGCGAACCGCTTGCCCAGATCGGCGACAATCACATCGGCCTGTATGGACAGCGCCATATGGTGCACGAAATAGATCACCAGCCCGAAGGCGCCCGTGGCGATGATTATGGTGCCGGCCACCGCCAGCTCGGGCACGAAGCCGTCTTCGAGCTCGCTTACTTCGCCCAGCACAACCAGTGCAAACAGGAACACCCCGACAAAGGCGCCCAGAACCGATTGGGTGGTCCGGTCTTCCATGAACATGATCAGCACCCGTGGACCGAGCTGGCCCGAGAGCTGGGTCAGGCCCACAAAGGTCAGCGAAAAGACCAGCGAAGCCATGGTCATCATGCCCCCGGCAATCGTGGTCAGCACGGCCCTTGCGCCTTCGGGGCCGAAGCGGGGGTAAAAGGGCTGGTCGCGCAGGTTCGAGAGCGCCTCGACACTGTCGATGAAAACAAAAAGATTGCCCAGCGCCAGCCCGGCTATGGCCATCAGCAAAGGGACGAACCAGAAGCTGCTGGCGATCGAAGCCATGAACGCCTTGGCGTGGACATAAAATCCCATCCCCGATTTCCCTTTTTGGTGGCGGCAATGTCGGTCGAGGGGATGTTGTCCCATAACCGCCATATTGGCCACAATAGTTAACGCCGAACCCTCTTGGACGGGCCGGAGGGCTTGAGTCTTGAACGCTGCCGCCTTAAAGCGGAGGGGGTTGGAGCGTGGATCGCCTCGATCCTCACGACAAAGCAGGCCGCCGGCAGCGCCGTTGGGAACGGTACGGAACGCGTTGTGTTCCCGCATGTCCCGTCCGGGCCGAAACAATGGAGCTGTTATGGTTGGAACTCTCACAAGATCACTTGCGGTGATGATGGTCATCGGCGGCACAGGTGTGCTTTCCGCGTGCTCGCCGACCTCGTTCGGGCGCGCGACCCCCACGGTCACCGCCACACCGCCACCGCCCACCATTCAGCCGGTACAGACGAGCTCGGTTTCCAGCTCGGACCTGCCGCCCATCGATGGCTCGACCGTCCTGCCGTCCAATACGCCTTCGACCACGGGCACACCCACGGTGCCGGGCAATACCGCATCGGTGGATGGCAGCACGAGCACAAGTTCGCCGGGCTTCCTGCTCGACGATGTCGGCAGCCCCGGCAACACGACCAGCGGGCGCAATCTGACCGGCAGCGTGACCATCGAGCAGCTTCTGGGTGGCTGGACCGTGATGGTGGGGGCCGAACAGTGCCGCCTCAATCTCACCTACACCGCCAAGGGATCGACAGGCCGTTACCGTGCCTCGACGCCGGGGTGCCTTGTGGATGGGTTGGCCGACGTGACCTCGTGGAACCTTCTGGGCAACCAGATCCAGTTCTACAACGAGAGCGACGAACTGGTCGGCACCCTGTTCCAGAGCGGCAACCGGTTCGTGGGCACGCTTGCGGGCGGGCAATCCGTCTCGATGGTTGGCTAGGAGCGCTCCCAGAAAAAGTGGACACCACTTTTTCGGTTCGGGAACGCGACCTACAAAAAGGAAGCGCTCCCAGAAAAAGTGGACACCACTTTTTCGGTTCGGGAACGCGACCAATAAAAAGCTGGGGGCCTATGAGCCGGACTAGAGCGAAAGACTCGAGGGCTTGAGCGGGACCGAAGGGGCCTCGGGCTCCATTGTCGATGCGTATGCCGATATGATCGTGGCGGGGCAGGTCAAGCCCGACGCCGCGCAGAAGCGCGCTGTCGAAAAACTGCAAGCGGTCGCCGAAGGGCTCGGTCAGCTCGAGGCCCATTCGGGTTCGGTGCTGTCCGCCCTGTTCCGGCGCAAGCGCGAGGCACCCAAGGGGCTCTACATCTGGGGCGATGTGGGGCGGGGCAAGACCATGCTCATGGACCTGTTTTACAAGACGGTCCCGGTTGGTGCCAAAAGGCGCGTGCATTTCCACGAATTCATGAACGAGGTGCACGAGGCGATCGCCAAATTCCGCTCGGAAAATCCCGGGACCAAGGGCGCGCGCGATCCCATTCCGGCGGTGGCGCGACCGATAACCCGGTCGGTGCGGCTGTTGTGTTTCGACGAGTTCTTCGTTTCCGACATCACCGATGCCATGCTGCTCAGCCGGCTGTTCGAGATCTTGTTCGCCGATGGTGTCGTGGTGGTCGCCACCTCCAATATTCCGCCCGAAAAGCTCTATTGGAACGGGCTCAACCGCCAGCTCTTTTTGCCCTTCATCGATCTGCTGACCGATCACACCGAAGTTTTCAATCTCGACGCCGACACCGATTACCGCCGCGAAAAACTCGACGCCCAGGACGTGTACAAGATTGGTACCGGGCCCGAAGTCGATGCCCAGATGGACGGGCTTTTCGATCATTTGACCGGCGGGGCCGAGCCAAGGCCCGATGCCATCGAGAGCCTTGGCCGCGTGATCACCGTACCGGCCCAGGCCATGGGCGTGGCGCGGTTTAACTTCGCCGATCTGTGCGAACGCCCGCTCGGGGCGCGCGATTATCTCAAGCTCGCCAATCGCTTCCATACCGTGGTCATCGACCATGTGCCGGTGTTTTCGCGCCTGAAATCGGACGCTTCGAAGCGCTTCATCCTGCTTGTCGACACGCTTTACGATCGCGGGGTCAAACTCGCCGCCAGCTTTGCCGCCCCGCTCGATGATCTCGCCCAGGACGACAAGACACGATTCGAGTTCGCCCGCTGCCTGTCCCGGCTCGAAGAAATGCGCTCGGCCGATTACATCGCCCAGCCCCTGCGCGCCGGTTCGGGTCAGCCCTCCTGACGCAGTTTCCGTTGCAGGGAAAGTGTCAGCCTTGCAGACCTTTTTGCGGACCGCCAGGCTGAACGCCCAAATTTACCGGCCTTAGACGAAGGGTTCACTTGCGTCGCAATGTCACAAGGTCTATGGAGGGCGCGAGGAAAACGTTACTTTACCTATAGGGAAACTTGCTCATGGCGCGTAAGAAAATCGCTCTGATCGGTGCCGGTCAGATCGGGGGGACACTCGCACATCTGGTGGCGCTCAAGGAACTTGGCGACGTCATGCTGTTCGATATCGTTGACGGCGTGCCCCAGGGCAAGGCGCTCGATCTGGCCCAGTCCGGCCCGGTCGAAGGGTACAATTCCACCCTCAAGGGCACGTCCGAATACAAGGACATCGAAGGCGCGGACGTTGTCATCGTCACCGCAGGCGTGCCGCGCAAGCCGGGCATGAGCCGCGACGATCTTCTAGAAATCAATCTCAAGGTCATGGAGCAGGTCGGCGCGGGNNGCGCTGCAGAAATTCTCCGGCCTGCCGCCCGAGAAGGTCGTCGGCATGGCCGGCGTGCTCGACAGCGCGCGCTTCCGTCACTTCATCGCCGATGAGCTCAACGTTTCCGTGCAGGACGTCACCGCGTTCGTGATGGGCGGCCATGGGGACACCATGGTGCCGCTGGCGCGCTATTCGACGGTTGCCGGCAT
>DFMV01000077.1:43441-45051 GCA_002375765.1 Rhizobiales bacterium UBA3584
CCCGACATGGTCAAGATGGGCTGGATGAGCAAGGACAAGCTCGACGAAATCATCCAGCGCACCCGCGATGGCGGCGCCGAGATCGTCGGGCTGCTGAAAACCGGTTCGGCCTTTTATGCCCCCGCCGCTTCGGCCGTCGAGATGGCCGAATGTTATCTGAAAGACAAAAAGCGCATCCTGCCCTGCGCCGCGCACCTGACCGGCCAGTTCGGCCTGTCCGACACCTATGTCGGGGTTCCGGTGGTGATCGGTGCGGGTGGTGTCGAGCGCATTGTCGAGATCGAGCTCAACGCGTCTGAAAAGAAGATGTTTGACGCCTCTGTCCAATCGGTCGACGGGCTTGTCGAAACCTGCAAGAAGATCGCGCCCAAGCTGGCGTAACCGTTCCGGCCCGGAGGTACCCCCTCCGGGCTTTCCCATTTCTGCCGAACACGAAAAAGGTTCGTACCTGCGATGAACATTCACGAATACCAGGCCAAGGAACTGCTCAAGGGCTACGGCGCCCCGGTCGCCAAGGGCGTGGCCATCATGAGTGCCGAGGAGGCCGAAGCCGCCGCGCGCTCGCTGCCCGGCCCTCTTTATGTGGTCAAGTCCCAGATCCACGCCGGCGGACGCGGCAAGGGCAAGTTCAAGGAACTCGGACCCGACGCCAAGGGCGGCGTGCGGCTGGCCAAGTCGATCGAAGAGGTCGTGGCCAACGTCAAGGACATGCTCGGCAACACCCTTGTCACCGCCCAGACCGGTGATGCGGGCAAGCAGGTCAACCGTCTCTATATCGAGGACGGCGCCGATATCGATCGTGAGCTCTATTGCTCGCTGCTGGTCGACCGCTCGGTCGGCAAGGTGGCGTTCGTTGTGTCCACCGAGGGCGGCATGGACATCGAGCAGGTCGCCCACGACACGCCCGAAAAGATCATCACCGTCGCCATCGACCCCGAAGCGGGCGTGACCGACGCGGACGTGACCGAGATTTCGAGTGCTCTCAAACTCGACGGCGCCGCCGCCGAGGATGCCAAGTCCCTGTTCCCGGCGCTCTACAAGGCGTTCGTCGAAAAGGACATGGCGCTTTTGGAAATCAACCCGCTGATCGTGATGACCGACGGCCATCTGCGCGTTCTCGACGCCAAGGTGAGCTTTGACGGCAACGCCCTGTTCCGCCACGCCGATATCGTTGCGCTGCGCGACGAGACCGAGGAAGACGCCAAGGAAATCGAGGCGTCCAAATGGGATCTGGCCTATGTGCCCATGGACGGCAATATCGGCTGCATGGTCAATGGCGCCGGGCTTGCCATGGCGACCATGGACATCATCCACCTTTACGGCAAGGAGCCGGCCAATTTCTGTGACGTTGGCGGTGGCGCTTCAAAGGAAAAGGTCGCCGCGGCGTTCAAGATCATTACCGCCGATCCCAAGGTCGAAGGCATTCTGGTCAACATCTTCGGCGGCATCATGAAGTGCGACGTGATCGCCGAAGGCGTTGTCGCGGCCGTCAAGGAAGTGGGCCTGACCATTCCGCTGGTCGTGCGCCTTGAAGGCACCAATGTCGAACTGGGCAAGAAGATCCTCAACGAATCGGGGCTGGCGATCACCGCCGCCGACGATCTCGATGA
>DFMV01000070.1 GCA_002375765.1 Rhizobiales bacterium UBA3584
CTAATTTTGCACCGCCGTTCTCACCCGATTGATTTGCACAGATCCCTGATCATCGGTCCATGAAACGCGGAAGATGATCTGTCGCTCGGGTTCGCAAAGTCGCTCAATGAGCCCTCCACTGCCATAGTGCGGGTGCTTGGCAACAACCCGCCCCAGACTATCGAGCACCTCGCGAACAGCTTGATGAAACTCCTCTTCGCCCGGATTTCGCTGCAGGACCTCGGAATAGATAGGGCCGAGGATGTGGTCAGAAGAGCTCATCGATTTATAACCTTGGCCTGGAGATGAGGCACAAGGGCATGGGGGGATGCCCTTGCGCGCAATCGCCATCGCACTGCCCTAGGCATCATGTACGACAGCAATGGAAAATCATGCGGCAGATGGACCGGGATCGTCATCTGACAGCGGGTCAGGTCGGCCCGCACCCGATGAACGGCTGGCTTTCCGGTCGGAGACCAAATGCATGTCCGCCGCCTGCCTTTGTGTCTTGCTCTCCGCTTCGGGCTGGTAGAGCACCTTGTGGATTTCGAGCGCGACGATGCGCCCGTCAAAATCAATCTCGATCTTGTCTCCCGCTGCCTGACCCAAGAGCCCGATTCCCCGGAGGCTGGCCACGGACTGATGGTCCTGGCCCGGGACATAGTGCGCGAGGGTTACCAGTCGGCGCTCCTGCGGCCATGCGCCATCTACTGTGAAGGTGACACGAGACCCGATCGTGACAACGTCACCAGGCAGATCCTCAGAAAATACAATTTTTGCATCCTCCAGTTTCTTGCGGATGGCAGTGATCAGCAGCTCGTCGTCACCTAAATGGTCGGCGAGCATGTTTTCCAGAATGGCAAAATCGCGCGGTGTGAGTTTTGGGAGAATGGCAGGGCTCATGAAAAGCGTCCTTTTGTTGCAAACCAGAGCGGAACACAGGACCAGACCGACCTCTTGACGGCCTGGCCCTATGCTCCGAACTCGAGCACTGCCTTCACTGCGATATGAGCGTTCATATTACTGGCTCTGCTCGACCCGGACGACTGTCAAGGACAGCCGGCGTCCGTCACGGGCAGTCCAGGGAATGCTCTGGCCTTCACGCAAACCGATCAATGCGGCGCCGATCGGGGTAAGCACAGATACTTTGCCCGAAGTGATGTCCGCCTCCCCGGGAAACACCAGCTGATAGGTGCGGTCAAAGCCATCGGTCGTGGTAAAGGATACAACGGACCCAAGGCGCACGGCATCTTCAGGCAGCTTGGACTGAGCTACAACGCGGGCGCGATCCAACTCATTCATGAGTTGGTCGGCAACGCTCGCCATGGGGCCAGTGATACTATTCGCCATGGTCATCAGTTTTCCATGATCCTCGACACCAAGGACCAGCCGCGGCAATGCCGCAGCTTTCATCGCAGTTTGAGACATGATTGCACACGATCTCCGCCAGTCGTTCACCGGCGGTCCAATTTTCTTCGATATTGTGAAGGCGCCAAGGCGCTTATCGTGCAGACGATGAGCGCACCTCCCGAAGCTCGGAAGGCGCAAATGGCCGAGCTTCGGGTTACAGTCCTATTACGGGCTGTCCCTTGAGTATTGACTGCAGTGTCAAACGCGCGCGGATCATCATGTGATTATTGCTATCGCTTTGGGCGGGGAAGTCAAGCCGGATCCTGCACACGATCCGGGGCCTCCAGTCAACCATGCCCCGCCGTCTCAACGCCATATAGGACATAAGGGCGCGGAAGTCGAACGGGCCACTGATCTGGAAGTGGCTTTAAGCACCAAGGGCACCGCACCGCGGCCCGCGGAATGGTTTCGGCACAATGACGACACGTGAAAGGGCTGAGAGAATTTCGCACACCGGCCTCCGCTCGCGCTCGCGAGAAAGAAAAAGACAAATATCGAGGAGCCCGAGGCGGTGTCTTGGATCTAACGCAATACACATTCCCCGCCCCGGGGGGCTGAGAGTGCACCAATTGGCGTCCTGGTACAGGCGATTTGGATCGATGTGCGAAGCATGGCTATCCACATAGCATCGGAATTTCCTTTTACAAGTAGTTGTGCCATGCGACACGGCGCGGCAAAAGTGCTCAGTTGACTTAAATAAATTAAACGCTAGCCTCGCTAGGCCATGAACACTTGCCTTTTCTCACCGATTTATCAGCTTGCGGCCAGCGACCGGGATGCCTGACCCGGAAACTGCGAAACACTTCGCGTTTCCGGGAAAATATTCACGACAACTTTAATTCATTTGTCGGCAGCAAGGCTGCCAGACGGAGGTTCGTGATGGCACTCGCAAGTGTTTCGTTCGAAATAGACTTTACAATCGACAACATGTCCAGATCGCGTAAGGCGGCGCTGAGTTCGTTGGGTCAACGCATTGGCTTGCTCAGAACCCCGATATCGGCTCAAGATATCACCGGCTGCTTTCTCGCACGTGAGAAGCTGGGCTCGACCGCAATCGGCTCGGGCGTTGCTGCACCCCACACAATCCTTACCCAGACCTGCCCTCCCCTTGTTCAGGTGACGCATCTGAAATACCCCGTCGATTTCGAGGCAAACGATGCCGAACCAGTAGATGTATTATTGTCTGTCGTCGGCAATCGCCATGATTTGCGCTGGTTGCACCTCGCGCTCCCCCGTTTTGCCAAACTGGCCTATGACCCCGAATTGGCCGCCCGGCTGCGCGCAGCAAAAACCGCGTCCGAAGTAGAAGACATTTTGGCAAGTCTGGGAATCTACTCGGATCGCACCCTGCCCAAAGAGGCAGCGTAGCGCCGTGATCCGTCGTACGTCCTGGAGACAATCGCAAACCCGAGACCGGCCCCTGGCTGGCACACGCCTGTGACCAGGGACGACGTTATCACGGATCCCAAACTTTCGAGATCGTTTCACTTAATGTCCGCAGCGGACTCTGCGAAACCTATTGGAGGCCAACAGGGATGGCAAAACGCAAGGGCGATCAGCAACGTAAGCAGCCCAAAAAGAAAAAGCAGAAACAAAGCCTCGCTCCCGATTCGATTAGTGGCCAGATCTCCGGATCGGCCGCACCGGGCACTGGTAAGCGAAAAGGCAAGTAACCTATCGGGGCGACGGCGCAAGTCGTCACCCCGATTGTGCGGCAAGGGCCGAAAGGTACCGCTGCTGAGTTCAGCACTCCGCAGGAATACAAAGTTCCCTCACGAAAAGCCAAGCCACCAAATGGGGACACCATCTTGGCACAAATGCTCAAGATTGACTGTTGCCAGTCTTCCAAAAAGCTGTCGAGCGCTAGACTGCTGCTGCTTGGTCACCTGGGTGCGAGCGTGGTGATCAGATCGTTTGCGACGTCGGCCATTGCCGTTGCGGCGGCGAAATCGAACTTGTTGATGGACATAAACACGCCGACGCCGCGCGACGGTGCAAAGGCAATGTAGCTAAAGACCCCATTCGTCCCCCCAGCCTTCTGGAGAATCAACGGGCGGTCGCCCTCCGGCATCATGATCACCCAGCCGAGCCCCATTGCATCCATGTGTCCGGACTCGTCCATTCCGAATACGGGATCAAGTCCGTCACGCATGACCCATGCTGCGTGACTGATCGAGCGGGCCTCTGTCCCTTCCTCGCCGAAACGATCGAGATTCCAGGAGAGATATTTCACCATATCATTGGCGGTGGTGTAGAGCTGCGACGCTCCGAAGCGGTTGGAAATCGGATCGCCCGGATCCATCTCTTGGTCATTCCAGTCGTAGCCGGTCATGACATTCTCCCCCTCAGGGCGCGCGTAACCGGTTGCACTCAATCCGATGGGGTCAAGGACGCTTTCCTGGAGCAGGTCGGCATACGGCATGTCCGAGCGTTCCGAGAGCGCCATAGCCAGCAGGTCAAAACCGATGTTGGAATATGCCATGCCTTCCCCCGGCGCAAAGAGTAGCGGGTCATTGTTTAGATTGGCCGCAAACGAAGCATCGCTGTAGCGCTCCACACCTTCGGCGGGCGCGAGTTCGCGCGGAAACCCGCTGGCATGCGTGGCCAGATCGACCAGACGGATGTGACGCCCCCCGCGTTCGGGCAGTGTGTCAACGAGGCTGATGTGCGGTCCAGCGGGGTCAGTCAATGCTACCGTGCCATCGGCAACCGCATGGGCCAAGGCAAGGCCTGTAAAGCTCTTGGTGATGGAGCCGACACCGATCTGTGTTTCGCCGTTGGGTTGGCGTCCGCTGCCGATGCCAGTCTCACCGAAGGTGGCAATCGCGCTCTCGCCGTCGCGCACAGCAGCAATGACCAATCCGGGAACGCCGGTTTCAAGGTGGAAGATTTGTCCGGTGAAGCCTACCGCCTCTTCGAGCAGTGGTTCATTTGCAAAAGCAGGTGCCGCGACAAGCAATGCGGCAGTGGCGGCGGCAAGGACGTGTTTCATCAGAGCGCTCCGGACTTTGGCCAAAACGGAAACGCTAAAAGCCCTTTGTTAACTTTTCGTTTTCTCATCGAGAAAATGGAGATCGGTGTGCGTGCGTCGGAACGTGCTCTGAGCTGGGGAGGCAGCAAGTTTTCGCGCCGCAGGATGCTGCGATGCGCCGCGTCAGCCGGCAGAGGGTCGCGCAGGAGTAAATACTATGGCAGCACGACTTGCCCGGCGCCGGACCACCCCCACAGCGGGCATCGCAATTGCCCAATGCAATGTTGGTTATCCGCGACGCGCCTACCCAATGACTGGCGCAATGGTGCGGTTCCGCTCTTTTAAAGCCAGACTAGGTCACCTTGGTCGCCACTCGATAAGGCGCCGCTGTGCGTATTCTTTTCCGCCAGCTCACCAGCACTCCGACTTTAGAGCCTTTCAGTTTTTAACAG
>DFMV01000071.1 GCA_002375765.1 Rhizobiales bacterium UBA3584
GCGGGTCAATTCTCGGTGAAAATCCCGGGTCCCTTCCCAGCAGAAATCAACAGCCAGGAGTGCCAGGGGAAAAGATTAGCGTTGCCGGAACGTATGCGTGGAGGCTCATGAGGGACGGGGATCTGGGGTTCCCGCCAAAAACCGATGAATAATTCAGCTCCACCAACCCGCCTAATCATTGTTGTGGCTTTCGAAGATGATGGTGAAGGAGGCTTGCGACCTGCTTTCGATCCGCGGGAATTTCAGAGCGAAAGCCGCGCCACCAACGAGGCGCGTTTGCTGGCTGCGAGTTATCCCGCCGTCATCGCGTGGTCGCGAGAAGCCAGGCCGGACATCGGCGAATATGGCCCGCCCACAATACTGTTTCAGCATGGCGACGTGCCGGATATGGAGTGAAAAAGGCGAACCGAATGACCAAGGATCCACTGAAACTAATGCTCTGGATTGCGGCCATTGCTATCCTTGTCACGGTCGCAATGTCGGGGGCTGTCTGGCTTTCATAGGAATCGACGACCGGGGGCGCAAGCGGAATGGCTGGCGGGCCAGTGGTTGCTGACGCGCGAAATTGCATGCAAGACATTGGGTCTATGGTACAACGAACAATATTTCCCCTTGCCGCAATCCTAATATGTCTTTCAGCGCCAGTTATTGCCCGAGAAATCCATTGGGAGAAGTGCCGGCCTGGCCAGCCCAATACGCCTGACAAGACCTGTGTCGTCGATGGCGATACAATCTGGATCGAGGGCGTCAACGTCCGCATGGAAGGCTACGACACGCCCGAGCCCCAAACCAACCTTTGCGGTGGCGAGCGCGAAAAGGCGCTTGCCGAACAGGCGTCCGACCGGCTGGTGGAGCTGATGAATACGCGCTCGTGGACGCTAGAGCTTTCAGGCTCGACTGGCGGTTTTGGTCGCGAGATCGGTACGATCTACATTGATGGCCGCGACGTGGGAGAGATCCTTGTCGAAGAGCGCTTGGCACGGTGGTGGCCCGATGGTGACGAGTGGTGGTGCGAGTTGCGTTGACCCCTGCCTGAACGTTTCTGATATTCGCCGTTTCTCGCAAACACTGAGCACGCAGTTGATGCTCAATCGCTACGCCCAATCCAAACTGAATGGCAGTGTAGAGTCCGACAGCGGACTGCCCGGATTTGGCGAGGACCTGGGAAACCTGCCGTTGGGCAATTGACCCCGTTCCGATCTTATGGAACGGTGTCGGGCCTCGCTGAATGACGCGCCCCTCTCCGACCTCTTCTTCTCGTCGTCGCCACGGCTCAGATGATGCCGGAGCTTGACGATTCCATTGCCAACATCGCCTTGCCAACGCTGCAGAATGAACTGGGATTCTTTGGTTCCGACCTGCGGCACCATATCGACCGTAACCCATTTTCACAGCGAACGAATATGAAGTCAGCTGTAAAAGGCTGGCTCTTCAGGCCGGGGCCGACGACAAGCTGGCGTCACCTATTGATTGTGGCTTCTGCTTGGGGGGGCGCTGCCGCCTCTCCGAAACCAGGCCTAAACAGACCAGACAGCAGGTCCGCTTGCGAAACCATCCCCACCACGCGATTGCTGGCATCGACGATCGGAATTTGGTGCAGACCTTGGTCCACCATTGGGGCAACCAGCTTTGACACCAGCGTCTCAGGCAAAGCGGACTGGACATTGCGGCTCATGAGAGCTTGCGCGCGCAGTTTGGGAGCTCCAACCTGCCATTTTCTGACCTGCCCGCGTTGATCAACCAGATGGGCAGCAAAAAAGTCGGTTCTGGAAATGATGCCGACAAGTTTGCCGTGCGCGTCCACAACCGGTATGGCCCGCAGCTCCAACCGCTTCATCAAGCTCCATATCGCGCGCACAGGCGTCGTCGGCAAAACCGTTGCTGCCAGCGGTGACATGATCGAGACGCATGCGAGTTGTCCCGCACTTCGCTGAAACGCGCGGATCTGCGCCTGTTCGAGAAGTTGCTCGAGCACCTCGGGGGCAACATTGACGATCTCGTCATATTGCCGGAGCACGTCCTTCACATCGGTCGGCTGTACATCGAGCAAACCTGCGCGCGCGCTGGCGTCGGCGCCTTTCTCAGCCACGGCTGGATAGATCCGTCCGGTCAGGCGGTTGAAAGCCATGGCTGCGATCACCAGCACGAGCGAATTGACCGCGACGGGCCAGAATACAAAGCCATAACCGAGTTCGAGCACCGCCGGCCCACCCAGAACGGCCGTCAGGGCCACCGCCCCACTCGGAGGATGGAGGCTCTGGGTGGCCAGCATCGCACCGATTGCAAGGCTCAGCGCCAATGCCGCGGCAAGAATTGGGTCGCCGACAAGTCCGGCAACGGTCACACCGATCGCTGCTGCAATGCAATTTCCTGCCAATATCGACCAGGGCTGAGCCAAGGGGCTTGAGGGCGCAGCAAACAAGAGCACTGCCGAGGCACCCATGGGGGCGATCAGCATGGGCGCAAGGCTCTCTTCTCCCATCGACACCCGTGTGATCAGACCCGTAATCAAAATCCCGACGAGCGCGCCCAACGCGGCGCGCGAGGCTTCAGCAAGGCTGACCCGCACAAGGCGCGGGCGAAGGGATTCAACAAGGGGAAATGACACTGTAAGGCGGGTCCTGACGAATAGGGGGCGAACCTAGACGCCAGCGCCATCCTCCACAACGAAGCGAAACCCAAACTCTTCCCATAACTTGAAAAATTGCGCCTTTGTCGCGCCGATTCTTGGAACGGCTCGCACGCTCAAAAGTTTGTTCGACACGGAGGTGAGCAATGAGCAAATTTAAAGTTGGCGATCATGTGAAATGGAATTCGGAAGCGGGATGGGTCAGTGGCACCATCACAAAGGTTCATGTAAAGGATTTCACTTATAAGGGCCACATGCGGCGTGCCTCACCGGACGAGCCTCAATACGAGATCTACAGCGACCGGACCGATCACGTGGCCGCGCACAAGGAAGGGGCGCTCAAGAAGGCATGAGCAAACCCCGCCCCACCATCTTCACTGTCGGCCATTCCAACCATAGTCTTGAGACATTCATCGCCATGATCGGCGCAGCGAGAGTTGACGCAGTCATTGACGTTCGCAGCTTTCCGCGTTCGAAAACCAATCCCCAGTTCAATATTGATACGTTCGCGCACGCGCTTTCACTTCATCAAATCGATTACGGCCACTGGCCCGATCTCGGCGGTCGGCGCAATCGGCAAGCCAACGTGTCCACCGACACCAATGGCCTTTGGAACAATCTCAGTTTTCACAACTACGCCGATTATGCTCTCACAACTCAGTTTCAGTCCGATCTTGACCGTCTGATCGCGTTCGCATCCCACCGGTGTCCCGCTCTCATGTGCTCGGAAGCTGTGTGGTGGCGTTGCCATCGCCGAATTATCACCGACTATCTCATCGCCCGCGATATTGAGGTGCTTCACATTATGGGTGAGGGCAAGATTTCTGCAGCGAAACTGTCGCCGGGTGCCACCGTGGGCGGCGACGATCTCGTCAGATACCCCAAACCAATATCTTAATCGGCGAGCGTGTCGGCCACGATCGTGCGCAGCGTTGGCAACAGATCGGACTGGAACCAGGGGTTTTTGCTCATCCATGTCACAACCCGCCAGCTTGGATGCGGGAGCGCCCACACGGCACTTGCCCGATCGAACGCCTTCACCGTTTCGGTCATGGATCGTCTGTCTCGAGGCAGGTAGCCCCGTTGTGCATGGCTTCCCACCAGCAGTGTCAGACGTATGTCAGGCAAGCTTGCAAGCAGACGGTGATGCCAGGTGGGGGCACATCGCCCCATTGGCGGGGCATCACCGCTGCCGCTTTTGCTAACGCCGGGATAGCAGAACCCCATCGGCATGATGGCGATCCGGGACGGATCGTAGAACAACTCCGGAGTAATATTCAGCCATGAACGCAACCGCTCGCCGCTGACGTCATTCCAGGGTATGCCGCTTTCATGCACCTTGCGGCCAGGCGCCTGCCCAATGATCAGCAGTCTGGCCGTGCGGTCCGCCTGGATCACCGGACGCGGCCCAAGCGGAAGTTCGTTCGAGCAAAGCTCGCAGGCGCGGATTTCTCTCAACAGGTCGTGCAGCATGGGCCCACGGGCTTTAGGTGCCAGGACGCCCGGCAATCGCTAGAGCCCCGCAAGCGCCTGATCGACGTCCGCGATGATGTCGTCGATATTTTCAATACCCACCGAAATGCGCACGAGATCCTCGGACACACCTGCCAATTTCAGTTCATCGGCATCGAGCTGGCGATGCGTGGTTGTGGCCGGATGGCAGGCCAGTGACTTGGCATCCCCGATATTGACGAGCCGATAGATCATTTGGAGCGCATCAATGAATTTCCCGCCGGCGTCGCGACCGCCAACGACCCCGAAGCTGACGATCCCCGAGGCCTTGCCGCCGGCGATCTTGTCGCAGATGGGTTTGTATTTGCTCGTTTCGAGCGCTGCATAGTTCACCCAGGTTACCTTTGGATGGGACGTGAGGTGCTCTGCGAGCTTGAGTGCATTTTGGCAATGGCGTTCCATGCGCAGACCCAAGGTCTCCAGACCCATCATAATGAGGAACGCGTTGTGCGGGGACAGCGCGGCGCCGGTATTGCGCAGCGGCGCCACCCGGCAGCGACCGATATAAGCGGCAGCACCAAGCGCCTCTGTATAGACGACCCCATGGTAGGACGGATCGGGCTCGTTGAGGATCTTGAAGCGATCCTTGTGCGCCGCCCAATCGAACTTACCCGAATCCACGATCACGCCGCCGATGGCGTTGCCATGACCACCGATATATTTTGTCAGCGAGTGGACGACGATATCGGCGCCGAACTCGAACGGGCGGCAAAGGAACGGCGTGGCCACTGTGTTGTCGACGATCAAAGGCACGCCGTGACGATGGGCGATTTCAGCGAGCTTTTCGATGTCCACGACATTGCCAGCCGGATTGCCGATCGATTCGCAAAAGACTGCTTTGGTGCTCTCATCGATCAACGCATCGAACGCGTCGAGATCGTCACCTGGAGCCATACGCACTTCGATGCCCTGACGCGGCAAGGCGTGCATGAACAGATTGTAGGTGCCGCCATAAAGCTGGCTCACCGAAACAATGTTATCGCCCGCCCCGGCGATGGTCTGGATGGCATAGGTGATGGCTGCCATGCCCGAGGCGACCGCAAGAGCACCGACGCCTCCTTCCAGAGCCGCCATGCGCTGCTCGAGCACCGCAGAGGTTGGGTTCATGATGCGCGTATAGATGTTGCCTTCAACCTTGAGGTCGAAAAGGTCGGCACCATGCTGGGTATCGTCAAATGTATAGGAAGTCGTCTGATAGATCGGGACAGTCGCCGCTTTGGTTGTTGGCTCTGGCGTATAGCCGTGGTGAAGGGCAAGAGTTTCGAGTTTCATTAAATTTTCTCCGTATCAGACCTCGCCATGATAGGCTGAGCCACTCCAGGACACCACCGGTTGGCGATTAAATTATGCCCAATGCAGACATGGCATCAGCGACCCGAACAAATCCCCCGATATTGGCGCCGGCTACATAATTGCCCGGCAGACCATATTCATCGGCAGTCTGCGCGCAGTGGTCGTGGATATCCTTCATGATTTCGGCCAGGCGTTCTTCGGTCTGTTCGAACGTCCAGGAGTCGCGCGAAGCGTTTTGCTGCATTTCGAGCGCACTGGTGGCGACGCCACCAGCATTGGAGGCCTTGCCAGGACCAAACAGGATTCCGGCCTCTTCAAACATGCGCACAGCCTCGGGCGTACAGGGCATGTTGGCCCCTTCTACAACGGCAACAACACCGTTTCCAACGAGCGAGCGGGCGTCCTTACCCGTCAGCTCGTTCTGGGTTGCAGCAGGAATGGCGAGATCGCATGGCACGTCCCATACTGATCCCGAGGCGTTGTAATGAGCCCCGTTGCCCTTGAGCTCGGCGTATTTTTCGATACGCCCGCGCCGCCTCTCCTTTATCTCTTTTAAGAGCTCGATATCGATGCCGCTCTCATCGACGACATATCCACTGGAATCCGAACACGCCACCACCGTAGCCCCCAGTTCGAGGAGCTTTTCGATCGTGTAAATGGCAACATTGCCCGACCCGGAAACCACCGCCTTCTGTCCCGAAAGGTCGATTTTGTGCAGGCGCAGCATCTCGGCGAGAAAATAGACGGCGCCGTAGCCCGTCGCTTCCTTGCGGACCCGCGAGCCGCCCCAGTTCAGCCCCTTGCCGGTCAAAACACCCGATTCATAGCGATTGGTCATGCGTTTATATTGACCAAACATATAGCCGATCTCACGCTGCCCCACACCGATGTCACCGGCCGGAACGTCGGTGTATTCCCCGACATGGCGAGAGAGTTCAGTCATGAACGCTTGGCAAAACCGCATGATTTCTGCGTCGGACTTGCCCTTGGGGTCGAAGTCGGACCCACCCTTGCCGCCCCCAATGGGCATGCCGGTCAGGGCATTTTTGAAGACCTGCTCAAACCCCAGAAACTTCACGATGCCCAGATTGACGCTCGGATGGAACCTCAGCCCACCCTTGTAGGGTCCCAATGCAGAGTTGAACTGCACGCGGAATCCCCGGTTGATCTGCACAGATCCCTGATCGTCGGTCCATGAAACGCGGAAGATGATCTGCCTTTCGGGCTCGCACAACCGTTCGATCAACCCTGCGCTGCCATAATGGGGGTGCTTGGCAACGACCCGTCCCAGGCTATCAAGCACTTCGCGAACAGCTTGGTGAAACTCGTCTTCGCCCGGGTTCCTCCGAAGGACTTGGGAGTAGACAGGACCCAGGATGTCGTCGGTAGCGCTCATTGTTGAAATACCTTTTGTTTAAAGCTGAGGCGCAAGGGCAAGGGGGTTGCCCTTGCGCCCAATCGCCATCGTGCTGGTCATGGGGCGAACTGCACGAGGGCAATGGAAATTAAGCGGCAGATGGACCGGGATCGTCTCGCGTCTGTCGTTCTGAGCGGCCGGCCAGAGGCTGCTGTCTATCGCCACGGCTTGCAACCAGATGCAGATCGGCCGGCTTTTTGCGTGCCTTGCTTTCGGCCTCCGGCTGGTGGAGCACATGATGGATCTCGAGCGCGACGGCGCGCCCGCCAAAATCGATCTCGATCCTGTCCCCTGCCGCCTGCCCCAAGAGCCCGATCCCCCGGAGGCTGGCCACGGATTGATGGTCCTGGCCAGGGACGTAATGCTCGAGGGTTACCAGTCGGCGCTCTTGCGGCCATTGCTCATCCACCGTGAAGGCGAGGCGAGACCCGATGGTTGCGACGTCGCCGGGCAAGTCATCGGCAAAGACAATTTTGGCGCGCTCCAATTTCTTGCGGATGGCAGCGATGAGCAGCTCGTCGCCACCCAAATGGTCGGCGAGCATCGTTTCTAAGATTGCGAAGTCGCGCGGGGTAAGTCTTGGACGTTTCAAAGCGCACATGAGAGTTCCACCTTGGTGAAAAAGCCGGTTCAAAACATGTGACCAGACCGGCCTCACGCCGATCTGGCCTCGCGATCCAAACTTGAGCACCGCGGGCGTTCCGATGTTAAAGGCTCTCATGTCACTGGCCCTGCTCTACGCGATGCACCGTCAGCGACAGGCGGCGCCCATCACGCGCGGTCCAGGGAATGCTCTGGCCTTCACGCAGCCCGATCAAGGCAGCACCGATCGGGGTGAGCACGGACACCTTGCCCGAAACGATGTCTGCGTTGCCGGGGAATACCAACTGGAAGGTGCGGTTAAATCCGTCATCGGTCGTGAACGAAACGACCGATCCCATTCGAACGGCATCGTCAGGCAGCTTGCCTTGAGCAACAACACGCGCCCGATCCAGCTCGTTCATGAGTTGGTCGGCCACACTCGCCATAGGGCCCGAAATACCGCTGGCCAAGGTCATAAGTTTTCCATGATCCTCGACACCAAGGACCAAGCGCGGCAGAGCCGCCGACTTCATTGCAGTTTGAGACATGATTGCACACGATCTCCGCCACACACTGTGCCGGCGGTCCAAAATTCTACGATATTGTGAAGGCGCCAAAGGCGCTGATCGTGCAAACGATGAGCGCACCTCCCGAAGCTCGGAAGGCGCGAATGGCCGAGCTTCGGGCTACAGTCCTATTACGGGCTGTCCCTTGAGCATTTTCTGAACTGTCAAGCGCGCTCGGATCATCATGAGACCATTGCTAGTCCTTTGGACGGGGAAGTCAAGCGAGCCCATCGGCATGCGACCGAGGGTCGCCGGTCAAACGCGTTCCGCCATATCCAACCCATCGATGGCACTGGGACGAGGAAACCGAACTGGCCAGTGATCTGGAAGGGGCTTTGAGCACCAAGGGCACCGCATGCCAGCCCGTGGAATGGTTTGGATACAATGACGACACGTGAAAGAGCTTAGAGAATTTCGCATGCCGGCCTTCGATCGTGCTTGCGAGAAAGAAGATAACAACGTCAACGGGCCCCGAAGCGGTGTGTTGGCGCTAACGCGATGCTCATTTCCCGCCCCTTCAAGCCGTTCCGGGGACAGGGGCGCGAGATGAAATCCCACAAGGGCCGATGCCTGATGGTCATTGACGAAAAGGGTGGTAAGCGGCTCGATCGATCCAGAGTGGACCTTGTTCTACGCCCAGTGTTCCTGTATTGTTCCTGAAAATCAGAATTGGGGAGGGTCAGGTCATGGTAAAGGGAAGCTGTTGTTGCGGCGCTGTAAAATTTGAGTTGTTGGCGGTGCCTTCCATGATGGGAACATGCCACTGCTCCCGGTGCCGAAAAGTTGGAGCCAGCACCATTGTTTTTGTGAAGCGTGAGGACCTGAAATGGAACCAGGGGAAGGAGCATGTAGCTCTCTACAAACCAGATTTGCCTTACAAATATGGTCGCTGTTTCTGCAAAATGAATAGCCCCTAGATTTCCGGACGCCTTCTTCCCTAAATTTGAGGCAAGGAGGCCATGATGCGGTCTG
>DFMV01000080.1 GCA_002375765.1 Rhizobiales bacterium UBA3584
GCACCTGCAGGTGCAAAGGTGTGCGTTCTTTAATTCGCTTCGTATTATGTTATTGTGATGTGTATTACGTTGTTGTGCGTTGATATGGTTCAATGCAGAAATCAGTCAAAAATGATTGGATCGAGGTCCTGGCATGTCGAAGCGATTCATTCTTAGCGACGAGAATCTGATCGAGGGAGCGCAATCGATCGCCGCCGACATGCAACTCCCGCACGGGCGACAGCTCAAGCTCGCTAAAGTCGTGGACAATCACCTGGTCTGGTTTGAAAAGGCGCGGGCGCGCGGTCTGGAGTGGTCCGATATAGTCGACCTGCTCTACAAGGCCGGGGTGGCCAGGAGTGATGGGCGTCCTCTTTCCAGAGGACACGTTTCGTCACTGGTTTGGCGAAAGCAGCAAGCGAAGCCCAGTCACGAAATCCAATTTGTACCGACGGACAGGCCCGTCGCGACTAAGGGGATGACCAATGTTGCTGACGATCTGAACGATGGAACCGGAACGCAATCGAAAAATCGCGTACCCCACAAACAGTCGCCGGAAGAACGCCCCCAGCAGTCCAAGCGCAAGGGATCGGTTTCCAGCAGCAAGGCGAAGGCGTCGAAGTCGTCCAAAGAACACTCCGACCGCAACGAGATCGTGGCGTTCATGCGCAGGGCAGCGCAGCTTCGTCGGGATGAATAGCATAGCGCGGTGAACAGCACGCGGCGCCGCACCGACGGAACGTCGTTTTTATGAACTGGCGAGAGTTCGCTGCCGGGCGTGGTGTGCCCCGCCCGGCGTGCGGGCGGGACTTCGATCGGGTTTTCAGTCGCTGTTGCGACGGTTCGGACGGGACCAGATGAGGCTGTGCCCTTTACCGTCTTCATCCTGGAAGAGGTTGGCGTAGATCGGATGGGAAAAGCTGAGGTCGTCGAGCTTGAGACCCAGATATTCACGGCCCTCGTTTGATTTCTTGGCCCATGCTGCCCCGATCTCGGCTCTACCGACAAACACGCGGTGCGTGGGGGCGTTTGCACCTGTGGCACGGTCGTCAGGCGCTATGCGAACGTTCTTGGCCTGGACGCTGAGGGTCATGATTTCGCCGGTGTATTCGTTGGTGGCGGACTTTTTGAAGTTACCGATGGTGGCCATTGTCTTTCTCCTTGAACTTTTGAGCTTCGAGCCCGCCCCGTGCGGCCTCGATGGCGATCGGCGGGCCCAGGACGATCGACGGCGCACCCGAAGGGGAAACGGCAAAGGCGAGATTTTCTTGTTGCGCGCGGAATGACGGCGCAGCCGGCAGGGGAAGAAAATTTCGACGCCGCCGTTGCGCCAAAGGCGATCGAGGCGCCAGCCGGTCCTGGGCCAGATCAAGCCATTGGAGAGGCCGCACGGGGCGGGCTTTGACACGGAAGGTCAAGGGGATTGTGGCGGCCATCGATATCGAAAAGTTCCGATATGAACGAGGACGGCATCATCCCCCTACCCTGTCCTTCGGTTCAACGTCGTCGTGCGAACGCACCGCCACGGCATGCAGCTCCGCTCGTTCGTTGCGTTCGCCGAAGCCCTGAGCGGGACATCTGGGCAAGGCGTCGCGGGCCCGCTTTCAGAAAACGCCGTTTCGATTATTGCCGCGGGCCATACCCATCATGGCGACCGGCGTTCGGGTGATAAATTCGGGCTCTGCCGTGGTATTGCGCGGATGCATTATTATAGCGTGCAAACCTATTAACCTCGACACCTGCAACGAGGCGGGCTGATCATCGTCACGTAAAGGGTTCAGTGACCTTCGCGCGCCGATCGCGGTCAACCGGCAGCGTCTGGCGTAAGCTCCAGCTCCCAAGATCAGGCAGAGCTCACCTCCCTTTCCGGGATATTTCTTCGTGTGTCTGGTAAACTCGGCACGGTGATGACACCCAGAGGGCGCTTACGCGCCACCCCGTTTCCGGAAATCATGGGTTTTGATGCCGAGCTTGCGGGCCTTGTCGGCGAGATTGTCCTGTATGCCCGTTCCGGGGAACACGATAACGCCGATCGGCAACACGTCGAGCATGACGTCGTTGCGCTTGAATGGTGCGGAGCGCCCATGCCGGGTCCAATCGGGTGCAAACCCGATCTGGGGGACTTTTCGGTTCTCAGCCCATTTTGCGGCGATGAACTCGGCACCCTTTGGAGATTTTCCGTGCATCAACACCATATCGGGATATTTGGCGTGGACCTTGTCCAGCACGTCCCAGATGAGGTGATGGTCGTTGAATTCAAGCCCGCCCGAAAATACAATCTTGGGGCCGGCCGGCATCATGACCTCGGAATTCGCCTTTTGCCTGGCCGCAAGAAAATCGCGACTGTCGATCAGTGCGGAGGTCAGGTGACGGTGATTGACCTGCGATCCAGCCCGTGGGCGCCAGGCAGAACCGATTTGGTGCTCGTAATGCTCGGCCGCGAGGTCGCGCATCAGTTCGAACGCGTCCCGGCGTTCGATCAAGGTTTGCCCTTCAGCGGTCAGGCGCTCGAGTTCGCTCGCCTTGACCTCAGATCCGTCCTGCTGGCTTGCGATCCGACGCTGGCCCTGCTCATTGTCGTCGAGTTGGCGCTCGATGCGCAGGACGGACCGATGGAAGAGATTGACCATGGACCACAGCAGTTCGTCAAGATCGGGTTCAAGGCGGGTCTCGGCGAGCGTTCCGGCAAGAACGTCGAATATCTCGGTTATGGCGCCGGCAACGTCGTTGCCATCGGGGAGTGGCCTTGGATCGGGCTCGTCCTGGAATGGACGCCAGCCATAGAGCTGAAGTTCGGTCAGGACGTGGCCGGTCGAGGATGAGGCGCGATGTGGTTCGTGCTCGGTCATGGAAATGTTCCCGTCATCTGGACCGCGACCCTCGCGGCCTTCATGGCGGCGAAAGCCCACCGGCGGGACGGGACGGCACCCGGAGCGTCAAGCGCAGGGCCGAAGCGCAAGCGGAGGATGGCAGAGGCCGGCTATTTTGCCTCGCGATGGAAAGGCGCCGCATCGGATCTCGTATTGTCGCCGGAAGTTTCGCGCCGCCGGAAAATAGCCGGTCGGTGCCATTGCTGAACCGGTCCACTTGTGGGCGTGCTCGCCCTCTCGAAGGCCGGGTCGCAGCTCTAGTGCCGGGCGGATCCATGCGACAGTGACGCACTCAACAGGATCTGTCCTTTTCGGCCAAAGCTGTTGTCCATCATGCACGCAGCATTGGAATATGTTTCTGTAGGCTGCCCACGCGACTAGGGGTACCTCGTCCCAGGAAGCGGGTTCGTTACGTCAAGATGGCTGCGCCCGATTCTACCCTATCTGGTTTGCTCGAGAATGGACGACATTTGCCGCCATTTTCTATCAGCGAAAGGGAAATGGCCCCATACATCCTTTCGGATCGCCGAGGTCTGGCCAACATTGTCGATATCAACGATGGGATAAAGCTCTAGGTACTCCTGCCCCTTGAAGCTCTCGCCGCTAGAAACAATCGGAAAAACAAACGTACGTTCGAGTGGTCCTGAATGCCCGTCAAAGAATCCAAGTTCCCACGGACACCATTTTGAAAGGCTGGCATTTTCAGTATGCAAGTAGAACATGAGCCGGCACTGCTTCATGCGCGTGCGTAAATAATCCGCCGTCCTCTTATTAACATAGGAACGATCTAACAGCGAATCGTTGATCCAATCGACATAGACCGTGAACCCCTTCTCCTCGAGGATTCTCTTTGCGCCGAGAACATATTTTTCATCCATTTTTGAGTGGGACAGGAAGACGTCGAAGGATGTGCGGGACGTGCTAGTCTCTTCCTTCAGAATACGCTGCACATCGCGATATGTACTGGAGAGCTCTCGGTCTGCCGCTAGCAGCACTTGTCCGATGGTCACAAGTCCCATGACTACATACCCGACATTTCCGCGGCGTGACGCACCCAACTCGCGAAGTTTGCGGCGCCGTTGTGCGCGACATAGCAATAATCTCTCGCGTAGGTGCTCAGCGGTACAACTGTCGTTGATGTCGGCTGGCGCCACTGGCTCGGAAGTGTGACTGCCTGTGTGTAGTCGGAATAGCGCACCCATTTGCCGTTGTTCTTTTCGGCAAAAAGGACGCGTCCGTCTCCGATCTTGTAGGTTCCTATATAGTCAAGCGGATTTGGCCCAGCCTGCGAGGTGTATCCGGCCTGGTTTTTCATGTTGTGAATGCGGACAACGAGCAAACCATTTCCTTTGACGATGCTGCGTGCAATTTCGTAACGCACCCACCGCCTTGCGTATGTGGCGCTTCCGGCAAGAACGCTGGTAACTGAAGTATTCTTGAGGCCTTCACGGATAAGCGCCTTTAAAGATTCTTCGCTAGTGCGCTTCGACTGCTCCCAGATACTGCCGTCAAAAAAACCTTCAGCCTCACGCCGAGCCTCATGCTGATAGCGCCATGAATTGCGGATCTGATTAACCCGCCAAATGTCGTTCTGGAAATGGAACGAGAAGAAAACACGCCGCTTCTGCGGCTGCATTCCCAGCAGGTTGGACGTCAGCGCCATTGAGGCCTCCGTTGTATATCAAGAATATTACAAGCCCGAAGGAAACCAGTATCGCAATGTAGAAGAAGCTGACCGACCATGACAATGCGACGCCGATTACGGACTTTATGTCTTTCATGAAGGGTGCCGCATCGAGGGAATACGCCTCAATCTCTTCGCCCTTGCGCACATGATCGTAAAGGCTTCGATATGCCCGCTCATATCGCAAGAATTGCGCATCCATGAGCCAAAAGATCAGAATCGGAACGATGGCAGCAGTAGCATAGTACAGTGACGGCTTGTCGGCCGTGGCCGTAACCGCTACTGCCGCGCTGCCAAATGTTGCGGACAAAGCCTTGAGTGTGAAGGAGTTTGCTCCCATGCGGGAGATGACGCCCTGCAGCATGGTTAGATGGGCGATCCGAATGCTTTCGCTTTGACCGTTGTCATTTGCCATTGTTCTGCCTCGCTGCTACGGCGGCGATCCAATTCGATAATACGGTCATGTGTACGAGCACAAGGAAGGTGGACCAATATGGCTCCTGTGTTCACAAGTAATCCTTAGCGCCGTCGTCTCAAGCTTGCTGTGCCCGAGCAGCACTTGGATGACCCGGACATTCACGCCGTCTTCCATAAGATGGGTGGCAAAGCTGCGCCGCAGCGTATGCGGGCCGCCGCGCCTAGTAATCCCCGCCGCCTGAGCTGCCTCGACCAGGACGCGTTGGAGTTATCTGGTGATGATCGACTTGAGCGCGAGCTTTCGGGGGACAGCCAACCGTCGCGATGCAGTACACCCTGGCGATGCCCATCCTGCCACCATTGGCGCAACAAGGTGAGCAGGTCAGGCGAGAGCATGGCGTACGATATCGTACGCCCGCCTTTGCCCCACTCGACCCGGATCAGCATGCGCTCGCTGCCGATATCGCGCACCTCGAGCATGGCGATTTCGTCGACGCGCAATCCGGCGCCATAGGCCACCGACAGCGCTGCCCGGTGCTTGAGAGTGGTCGTCGCGTTGAGCAGGCGGGTGTTGGGAAGGATCGTGGTCATCGTTCGGCTCCCGGGTTAAAGGAGCCAAAAGGGAGCGCCCGAACCGTGCGGTGCTCAATCCAATCGCGACATAGGCCGCCTTGTCACGACCCCGCCACGCGCTCCCCTCCCGCACAGCGGGTTCGTTCTTCCACCCTATCTCGGCCATTCTCGATTAGGTTCATGCCACGTTTTCCCGTTTCACATACCGGATGCGATCACGCCGCAGCAGCTGGCCGGCAATCGCTGTGCGAAGCGATTCGATGCCGAGGACCTGCAGATCGTCGTTGAAGTCTTTACGGTCCGGGGACAGGACGATTGCCTTGATGCCTGCCGCGCGTGCCCGCGCGATCAATGTGTCCCGTGCAGAGTCGCCCGCCAGATCATCGTCGCGGATGACATAGAGGCGGCGTAGCGTTGAGGGAAAGACTATGGCGGCAAGATGGGAGGCCGACAGGGCCGCCGCCATCGGCATGTGAGGTAATGCACATCGAAGCGATAGGACGGTCTCGATGCCTTCGCCGACTGCCATTACATCGTCGGGGTTCCCAAAACGGACAGCATGTCCGAGCAGATTGCCCATAGCCCGGCGTGGCGTGGCGATCGGAGCCTTGCCGGTGCCGTCAGGTCTGAGCCATGTTCGGTGGATGCCGGTCAGTCGACCGTGGAGATCGGTCACCGCGGCAATCATCGCTGGCCAGGTTTCGATCGGTCGAAAATAGTCGGGGCGGTAATAGCAACGCGGATGAAACCGCAGGGATTCGTTGTCGAACAGGGCGGTGATACCGCGACGTCGTAAATAGGTCTGGGCAAGCGTGCCGATGATCGGGCGGGAGACTGCGAAGAGGCGCCTGCCCGCTTCCGGGCATCCGATGGAGACCGGGTTCTTCGCATTCTTTATATATAGCGCTCTATTCGGGGCGGCCACGGTCCCGGCGAATGACGTTCCAAGGAAGCGCGCTGCCTCCTCAAGGGTCTCAGCAAAGCTGGAAAGGCCGCGTGCCTCACTGATGATGTCGAGCAGATCGCCGTGTTCGCCTGTTGCCGCGTCAGTCCATTTTCCCGCCGGCCCTTTCTCGGACGGCAGCAAGCGGACATAGAGTGAATGGCCGGGCGTGTTGCGGACATCACCAACCATCCAGTAGCGACCATGACGCTTTCCATTCGATAGGTAATGTCGACAAACCGCCTCGGCGCGTTCGGCGAGCCGGCGCGCAAGTTCGTGTGACGTCCCCGGCATGGTGCTCCTCCATAAAGAATAAAGAATGGGCCCACCGTTGCCGATGGGCCCAGGTTGAGGGGACGATGTCGGAAATCACTCGGCCGCAACGGCGGGTTGGAACTCATCCATTTCGCCCGAGATATCGGCAACGCCGACAGGAGCAGCCTGGGCGGCGCCCTCCCCGCCACCTGGTTCGGCCCCGACAGCGTCATCGTCAACGTGATCCAATTGATCTGCTGCAGCATCGTTCGCCCCGAACGAGCGCGGGGTGCGCAGCGGCTCAGGTAACCAGCCTGAATCGGCAAGCAGGACTTCGGCCTCCATAGCCATGTCGCCCTTCTTCAAATGCGCGATGCGATAAGCGGCGCGCTGGCCCTTTGCCTCGGCGACGGCCTGGAGAATGCGCGCCTTGGTGACGCGACCGAGAAAATTGTCGACCGAGGGTTTCCATCCATTGGCCATGTCGAGCTCGGTGGCCTGGGCCAGCCGATCAGCATGGGCGAGCGCGTGTGGGCGCCGGTTCCACGATTCGTAGACGGCGTTGACGGAAAGACTAACAACGTGGGCGAAAAGATCCGACCGGCTGTCCGCATCCCATTCGCCCAAGGCATCCCAGAGGTCTTGCGGGTCTTTCGGCAGAGTGTTCGACCAGGTCTCGTGCCGGGCGCTGATGGCCTGAGCCGAAGCGCTGTCGGCTAGATCGGGAGTCTGGCTGGAAAAGCTAACGCTCTTGAGCTCGAGGTCAAGGCAGCTCTGGGTGCCATAGTGATAAAAGACCCTGAGCGTCAGCGCGTGCAATGCCGCGAGGAAGGCGACATCCGGCCGCTCGCCGATGGCATGCCGGAGCGCGAGCGTGCGGTGCGCGGTGAGTTCCGTCATCAGCCGGTCGGAAATGGGCGACAGTCCGTCATCGTCTTCGGAATCTTCGGCGGCCGGTGAGCTGATGTCCCCATCGCCATGATCGCGACCGTCGCCGGCATCGCCATCCGCCGCGTCCACACTGGTGGCAAGCTCGAGAGGACGTTCATCTTCGGGCCGGACATAGCCGCGTTCAACCCGAAGGCTTCCGTCGCCCGCAATGCTGACGAAGGCGCCCGCCATGGACAGCTCGTCGGGATCGTAGCTGAGCTGACGATTTTCGAAACTTTCGAGCCCGGTTTCGAGTTCGCCCAGCCGGGCGTCGACGGCGTCGGGGAGATCGTCGGCACCGTCATGCTCTTCGAGCAGGCGGTCGTATTCAGCCTGCAACGCGGTGCGCGTGTTTTCCTCCTCGATCGTCAATGGCACGGGCTCGCCCCGCAGCCGGCGCAGACCAGAGGTGTGTCCGTAGGAAAAATCGGGCGCGACCTCGAGCCACTTCCAGCCCTCGGCGGCAATCGCCTCGGATTCGGACTTGAGCTTATCGGCCACCATCGTATCGAGGAGAGCGGCATCCTGCAGCCAGCCCTCGTTGTCCCCGTCGAAAAGGTCACGCAACACGGTCCCGCCGGCTTCGATATAGGCGTCGACGCCAATAAACTGCGCGCGCTTGTCCGAGACCCTGACCGCACCTTCGGTCAGCATGCGCCGGATCGTATAGGCCGATTTGTCGTAAGATGACTGCAAGCGCTCGAATACCTGCTCCTGGCGCGCGTGGTCGGAAGCGACCGTGAAAGCGATGAGTTGGTCGAGCGTCATGCCGTCTTCGGCATAAATGTCGAGCAGTTTCGGCGAGACGGAAGCGAGACGCAGCCGCTGGCGAACGACATGGACAGATACAAAGAACGCGGCTGCAATCTCTTCTTCGGACTGCCCTTTCTCGCGGAGCGCCAAGAAGGCCCTGAACTGGTCGAGCGGATGCAGCGTCTCGCGCTGGAGATTTTCGGCTAGGGAATCTTCCTCGGCGATTCCACCCTCGCGCACGATGCACGGCACAGGAGCGGATTTGGCGAGGCGCTTGTGTTTGACCAGCAACTCCAGAGCCCGGAAACGCCGCCCGCCGGCCGGGATTTCAAACATGCCGGTTTCGACGCCATTAGCGTCGATGACAGGTCGAACGCTGAGCCCCTGCAGCAAACCTCGCCGGGCGATATCTTCCGCCAGATCGTCGATGGAGACGCCAGCCTTGGTCTTGCGGACATTAGCCTGGCTCAGCACCAACTTGTCGAAGGGGATATCGCGTGAGGCACTGAGAGAAATTGGCGGCTGCTTTTTGATTGATTTCGTCATGGGAACACACTCCGTGAACGGGTGGCCGGAAGCCTCTCTCCCGACCTCGATCCCGTCACAAAGCAAGGCGCCACCCTCGAACTCTGGAGGACGGCGCCGCACACCAGCCGTTGAAAATGGAACCGGACCGGCAACACGATGTTCCGCGTCGCCGGCTTCGGAAACATCAGGTGGCCCTGTCGAGCAGCTTTTTCGCCTTGCCTTCGAGGTCGAGCCGGGCGTCCTGATGGGTCTTGCTGCGGGCATGGGCCGTCATGCCGGCCACGAACTCGAAAATGGATTCGGGCGGGCGGCCTTCTTCCTGCAAGACGGTTTCGATGATCTTGCCGGTTTCGGCCTTGGAAAACCCGCGCTTGCGCAGGAAGCTCTCACGGTCCTCGTCGGTGCGGGCGACGATCTGCTCGCGCGACGCCTTGATCCCGGCGACGAATGGCGCGGGGCTGGAATTGGCGAAGCTGGTCAGCGCCGGGGCGGCTTCATGGACGAAGCGCTGTGCGGCAAACTTGGAATGCCGAATGGTGATTTCCTCGAAGCCCTCCACGCCCCATAGATTGCGGTTCATGCAAACGGCCCGAAGATAGAAGCTCGCAATGCCAAGCGTCTTCGAGCCGACTTCACTATTCCAGCAATAAAATCCCCGGAAATATAAATCCGGCTCCCCGTTTGGCAGACGCCCAGCCTCGATGGGGTGGGTGTCATCCACGAGGAACAAAAAGACGTCGCGGTCGCTGGCATAAAGCGTGGTCGTGTCCTTGGTCACGTCCACGAAGGGGTTTTGCGTCATGGTCGCCCAATCCAGCACGCCCGGCACCTTCCACATGGTATCGCCTGTTCCATTCCCCGCGATCTTCATCACGGCGGCGACAAGCTCGTGGTCCCAGATGCGGCCATAGTCCGGCCCGGTCACGGCGCGAAGCTCGACGCGCCCGTCTTCGGTTTCCAGCGTCTTCACCAGTTCTGCGCGATGGTTCAAAAGGCCGTGCTGCATATTGATGCCTGCCAGCGGGGCGGGAAGCTCGCGCAAATATCGGGCCGGTGCCCCGACAAGACTGCAAAGCTGCCCGAAACTCCAATGGGTCGGGGCGACGGGCTGGTCCTTTCCAGGGACAATCAGCGAAAGCCGCTCGGCGCTCTCCCGCGATGCCTCGACGCGGACGGCACGACTTTCGACGGTGCGGGCCTTGGCGCGGTCAGCACGGGTCTTCACGGCGGCATAAAGCTCGGTGAGGCTCAAATAGCGCTCGTCGTCCGGGCGCGAAAACCATTCCGACGAAACCCGCCCGATCCGGTCGCCGCGACTGATATCGACCTTATAGCCGCCGGTTGAACTTTGGCGGGCATCGAGAACATCAATTGGCATTGAAAGAACCTCCGCGACGGCCGCCGAAACTCTCTTTCGACTCCCAAACCGTCACGAAAATACCGAAACGGCTCTCCCTCTCGCCGCGCTCCAAAACCCCAGAACCGCCCGAAACGATCAAATTGCACCGACTTGTCCAACCCAACGTTCATGATAATCGCACTGGGTTTCCGCCCCAAAACGCCGGATTGCCGTGGTCAATTTTCCGAACAGCGACGATTTCGAGCTTCAATCCTTGCCAAAGGGCACCAAAACACAGTTCTTGGGCCGAATTTATGATTTTTTTCAAAGGGTTGATCCCTGCACAAGGATTGTGCCTCCAATCCTTGCAAGGACACTTACAATCCTTGGGGCCGATGTCGAAATCGCAGCCATTTTTCTTGTACCGCCAAGGATTGATTCATGGATTTTAATTTGTTTTTTCAAGTGGTTAGAAGAAGCACCGGCTCTTGACGGTCGAGGAACGACGGCGCATCTCTGGGGTCATGCCAAGGCGGCACGACAGCAGGGAGTTTCGAGTATGTCGGTCCAGATCACAGTCCCAGACGTGGACGTCATCGTCCAATACCATCACGAGGACGCGGAGCGCGAAATCGCCCACATGTCACCTTCTCGCTCTTATGGCGCGGAGACAAATCTCTCGAGCTGGCGGCGCGCGCTCACGGCGGTAAAGCTTTCTGGCACGGATGGCTATGCGTTTGACGGCCATGCGCTTCAGCCCAACGCGTCCGCCACGCTGGACGCCGGCAGCATCGTCATTGCGGTCGACACGTCATGGGCCAAGGCAAGCTGGTATGCCGGCAGCTATATCAAGCCGATCGAGCGCTCAGCGCGGCTGCTGCTTGTTGAGGAAGACGGGCTCGAGACGCTGATCGAGAGCAGCAAGAAGTGCTGGGCGCGCGATCTCCTCGGGTATCTCGCGACGAACCAACAGCTCTGTGAGGACGCGGGCGTCAAGGTCATTGGCGCGTAATAATGAACCGCGCGACCGGTTTGAAGCCTTTGTTCCTGAAATCGCACCCACCGTGTGGCGTTAGTTTGGGCGCAAGTTGCGGCCATCGCCGCAGCCCTGTCCAGAAAGGAAGACAGAATGAATGACATTACCGAAGATCACATGAGCGAACGGGAGGTCAACGCCGCCTGGCTCAAGGCGGAGATCGAAGCTCTGGGGACCCAGCCTTTCGTCATGTTCTCGAACCAGTGTTGCGTCACGAGGGAGACGATCCTCGAAGAGGTTAGACCTCGGCTGCCTCACGGCGCTGAAGGTGTGGCCATGCTGATCACCACGATCGAGGCCATTGACGATTTTGGTATCGTGCTCGCTCCGAGGCACCGTCAGGATTTCCTGGACGGCTACTATGTCTACATCGTGCCCAAAATGGTGGGGCATCTGAACGAAAGGCCCCAAGGGCGCCAACGCGTATTGCTGCGTGAAGCCGTTGCGCGGGATGGCCTCTATGCCAATGTTGCTTTGTCCACCGAGCGCATTCGAGGCCTTGACGAAGGACAAACCCGCAACCGGCGCAGCGTGGACCAGCGCCGTACCGAGATCTACGAAACGATCGCAAAGGACGTCGGCTTGGATCGTTTCGAGGGTCAGCCGGACCGCGAAAAGCGCGTCGAATCCTTCATTCAGAACGCGTTCCGGGAAGGCCAAAAGCTTTTGAAGCAGTGGTACCCCGGCCGGCGTGCCCGCGACGTTATGGCCGAAGCGTTCAGGATTGCGCTCGGTGGGCGCCGCGGCGATCGCCGGCAGTTTGAGGTCGAGAAGCAGGCCGAAATTGACCGCCTCAAGAACCTTTCCTGGCTGCATCGTCGTGCCCAGCGCTATGATCAGGCTCAGCATGGAATTTCCGAAAGCCATCGGGAGGGGCTCGAGCACAGTCGTGCCGACATTCAGGAGCTTGTTAACGGCTTTGAGGGCGGTCCCGACATCGCGCAATTGATGGACGCCGCCATCCATGGCGATGTCAATCCTGCTCTTCTTGCCGCGAACTGGGCATCCTTCAGCACCGAACTCGCCGTCGGTCGCGCCCTGGGTCGCCTCGAGCGGGGTCATACGGTGCGCTTCGAGCCGATGCACCTCGTCCGGTTCGAACGCATGATGGAACAGGCCGGTGCGGCAACCGATGATGGCAACGTGGAGTTGAAGGCTTACCGTCTGGTGCAGCAGGCCGCGCTGCGAACTTTCGGCGCCGAAGTCTGGCAAGCTCGGTTCGCCGAATTTCGAGCGTCAGGCGAGGGAATCGAAGTGGCGCCGCCGGAAAATCTTTGATCCTGAAATCGCAGATCATAGTGCAGTCAACAATGGGGTCCTCGTGGGCCCCATTTCCTTTGGGGCTCCCAATCTCAGGAGTTCTCATGACCAAGACCTCTTCCCCCAACGATGCCGCCCCGGTGCCCCCTATTTCGGCGCCGGTCGGCGTCTGGATCGATGGCGACGCCGGTGGCATCGGCAAATCGATTCTGGGCGTGCTGACCTTCCAGGCGTTCTATCTCGCCGACCAGCCCTGCCAGATTTTCGAGCTCGACGACCAGGGCAAGCTCGCGCGTTTTCTCGGATCCGACAATGTGACGGCGCTCCATGGCGCCAGCGCCTCGCGCGACGGTGAGGGTGAGCAAGACACCGCCGTCCTGTTCGCTCCCTTCCACGAAGCCATCACCAGCATGCCCTCGACCGCAACATCGGTGCTGCTCGAGGTCGGCGGATCGCTCACCGGCCTCGCCAACGATTTCGCGCGCGAGGTGGATCTCGAGGAAGACCTCGACATGCTGGGGCTGACGCTGATCGTTTTCCTCGTGATCGTCGCCACCGAAGAATCGGTGCGCCAGGCTCTCGCCCAGCTCGCCGAGGTGCGCCGCATCATGCCCTCGGCCCAGCCCATCCTGGTGCTCAACGAACGGGATGGAAATCCGCTGAGCGCCGCAGTGGACCTTCCCGGAGATTTGGGCCAGCGTCTTCGCAAGGCGGCGGCCTCGGCGCCGGTCATCCGCATCCCCAAGCTGCGCGAAAAATCCCGCCGGCTTTACGAAAAGCTCGGACGCACGCCGGCCGAGATTGTGACCTGGAGGGCGGACCACTACGCCGAAGCCGTCCGGCAGACCGGGCGCCCGCTGCTGTTTGCCAAGCGCTTCGTCAAGGACGTGGCCGCATGGTCAGCCGTCGTCCAGGACGAGTTGACGAAGGTGCTGCCATTCCTGGGAGGTGAAATCGATGAATAGCAAACTCACGGCCTTCAAAACGGACGCTGCCGCGGCAGTTGCGGACGCCACCGAGGCCGACACCCAGGTGGTCGAGCGCCTCAAGCGCATGTCGCCCGAGGAGTTCGCCCGCGCCCCGCGCGAGTTGATCGAGGACCTTTCGACCGAACAGTATCGCGACGTCTTGGTTCAGGTCACGCGCATGATGGATTCGGAGGATGATGAATCGCCTCTGAAGACAAGCGCCTGGAAGCGGCTAACCCGGCATATCCCCTCGGCTTTGCTCGTGTTGCTGAAGGCGGGACTTTTGGGTGTGGCGGTATTCCTTCTCGTCCTCGCCGGCCCGCCGGTTGCCGACTGGTGGTGGTCGAGAACGCCGCCGGTGCGATCCGCCGATACGGGAACCTGGCCATCCTGTGGCCGTCTCACCGCTTGGGACGATGGCTGCGTCTATACCGTCACCGATGGCCTGACCTGGGATGGCGCAGCGCGTGTTCTCGAACTGCCCTCAACATATCTGCGCCAGGTCAACCGCCACATCACAACCGGCACCCTGCCCGCCGGCGCAGTTCTCGTGGTCTGGCGCGAGCGCGGAACTCTGAGGAATCTGCCATGACACTCGCTCTTGCCGACTATGAACACCGCCCAGCCCGCATTGCGAACGTCGTCGCCCTGGTGGTGGGCATCACCATGTTGATGGCTCTTTTGTGGGTGGGCTTCGGGATTTTCGCGCCGACGGGATGGTGGAACGACCGCCCTTTCACCGCCGATCCCGCCTGGATCGTGAGCTATTGGATGGGCACTTTCATCGATATCATATCATCCGGAAAAAACGTGATCTTCGGCATCGACGAAGCTCGGGCAGCGTCGGGTGCAACACAGGCAATCCTTGGGGGCTTCGATCTGGATAGGCCTATCCTGACGCGCCTGGCTGCGGCATGCGCAGGAGCGTGGACTTCCGCCATGATCGTCCATTCTTTCATCCTGCTGCAAACACCAGTCAGGGATACCCGCGAGCATGTCGAAGGATTGAGGCTGTTGCAGGGGAAGCCGGCGCAGCGCTCGGCTTCTGTGTCTTTGGCACGCGCGGCGCAAAACCAGGGCTTTGGCTTGCGCCTGGCCCCAAAGCTGATGCTGTCCAAGCTCCGGGAACTGCGGGGCATCCTGATCGTGGGGGCGACGGGCTCGGGCAAAACGCGCCTGATTCTCTATCTTCTCGATTCGATATTGGGTGCCATGCGGTCCAACCCGCAACGCCGCATCCGCCTCTTGGTCCACGATACGACGGGGGAAATCGCCGACGGCATTCCGCTGGATCGGTCCGAGTTTGCGATCCTCCACGGCCATAAGCCGGGCGGCTATTGCTGGGCGATGGGCCGCGATATCGTTTCGATCGAAGATGCGGAATCGGCCGGATCGGCCTTCGCACCGGAAACCCGGGAGAGCATGTGGGGCGACGGCAGCGGCACCCTGATCGCGGGGTGTCTCGTTCTCAATCAGTACCGCCACGGACTGAATTGGGGCGCCGAAGAATTTTATGATACGCTGCTCACCGATCCAATAGTCCTGCGCCAGGCGCTGGAAACGCTCTATCCTCCCGCTGCCCAGCTCATCATGATCGAACCCGACACCGGGGGGCTTTCGCGCACCACGGTGAGTTTCTTCTTGTCATTCCGGGCAGCGGTTCTCCGGCAGATGCGTCCGCTGGCCCAAAATTGGGTTGACGGCAAGCCGTTCTCGTTCATCGACTGGCTCGAAGATCGTCCGGGACAGCCGTCCGTTGTCATCGTGCAGCGCTCGGGAAAACACTCGGACCTTTCGGCCGGCTGGATTGGGGCCATTGTCGATGCTATCGCCGCGCACGCCAGCGACGAGCAGTTTCCCAATTCGCAACGTCGGCGCATTTTCCTGTGCCTTGACGAACTGGCCGCCCTGAAACGATTGCGCAGCCTCCCCGATCTCCTCGATGTCGGTCGAAATAAGGGCGTAGGGGTTATTGCTGCCCTTCAGGAGGTCGAGCAATTGCGGTCCATCTACGGTGCCGACATGGCGACAAGTCTACTCAAGCGGTTCCGCACCAAGATCGTCTGCCAGCAAAACCAGGATGCCGCGACCGACGAATTGACGAGGACGCTTATCGGCATGCGCACCGTTCGCATCGAACAAACCAGCGAAACCACCACCAAGGGTAAGGACGGCGTGTCCACCTCGACCGCCAGGACGAAACAGGAAAAAGAGGTTCCCGTCGTCCGTGGAGAGCGCCTTGCTTACGGTCTCGGTGTTTTCGACAACAAGGTACGGGCGCTGATCGTCGGTCTGGGCGATATCGTCCAGATCGATTGGCCGTTGACCGTTTGGTCCAAGCGCCATCGCACCAGAAAATAGCCGTCCAACACCATGATAGGTTTGTTCCTGAAATGGCCAGGGCAATCGTGCCGTAATTGAAGGACCTCCCCAACGGAGGCCCTTTTTTCATGGTCGCTAGCTTCGCTGTCATAAAATCGACTGGCTACTACACCCGCGAGTCAGCCGCCGCTGCCTATTACACGGCCGGCGAAGCCGCGGGCACATGGCTGCGCGGGCATGAAGCATTGGGCATCGCGGCAGGCGAATCTGTAAGCGCCGAGGACTTCGATCGCATTTGCTGGGGCCTTGATCCATCCGGCAAGCCTCTGGCCAAAACGACTGCCGCCCAACGCATGCTTGGGGTCGACATCACGCTGTCCTCGCCCAAATCGATATCTTCGCATTTTGCCGTAGCGGATGCCGAAACGCGCCGCGTGGTAGCCGAAGCCGAACGCGTTGCCATTGAAGCCACCTTGCGCCTGGTCGAGCACGAAATTCCGCTCGCACGGCGCGGTCACGGCGGCACGAAGCGCGAGCCTGCCAAATTCGTGGCTGCTGTCTTCACTCACTCCGAATCTCGACCTGAAGAACATGCCGATGGCACAGTCATGCCCTCGCCGCAGAGGCACCATCACGTCTGTTTTCCATCCGTCTGCCAACGCCCTGACGGAAGTTGGGGCGCGATCGATTCAGTCTTTTTGCGCAAATGGAAAAAGACCCTCGGCGCGATCTACAGATTGCAGCTCGCGACAGCCCTGCAAGAGCGTGGTTTTGCCATCGAGCGCGCCGACGACGACTGGCGCTGGGAAATTGCCGGGGTACCAGCAGAGGTCTGCAAATTTTTCAGTGCACGGCGCGCCAGCCTTGAGGAAGAACTGGCCGCAGCTGGCCTGACATCGACGGCTGCTCCAGCCCTGGCCGCAGCCATCAATCTGGCCGAGCGCCGGCCCAAGATGGATTTGAGTAGCGAGGATCTGACGCGGCGCTGGCATCAGGCCGTGCGCAATCTCGGCTTCGAGCCTGAGGAGATCGTCGCCAACGTTCGCAATGCCGGCCGTGACGCCGAACTCGGCATGGAGGCTTGCGATTCTACCCGGCGCGAACGCGTCGAGGCCATTCCGTACGATCTGACCGAACATTCGGCGACCTTTTCGCGCCGCGAGGTGATCGAGAAAACTGCCAACGCTTTGGTTGGCACCCTGGCCTCGATGCAGGACGCTCTCGCGGCAACCGATGGATTGGTTAAAGGTGGACAGGTCGTCGAGCTCGCCGAAACGCGCGACGGCCCCATCTATTCAACCCCCGACATGGTGGCAGCCGAACGCGCGCTTGCCGAACTGGTCGTCCGCGCCACGGCCACACGCGTCGTCGGCCCCGCCAAACCAGTGGTCGACCGGCTTCTCGCCGAGGGCCAACTCAATGCTGAACAGGAAAAGGTCGTCCGTGCCGCCACGGGGGGCGCGGGCTTAACTCTGGTTCAGGGCGGCGCAGGCACCGGCAAATCCACGACCCTCAATGCGGTGAGCTCCGCCTGGCAGGCGAAGGGCTACACCGTCCTCGGCGCCGCGATTGCGTGGCGCGCGGCCAACACTCTGGCGACCGATCTCGGGATCGAAGCTCGGGCCATCGATGCCTGGCTCTCGTCCCTCGAGCACGGCAATAAACCGTTCGACGCCAAGACCTGCCTCATTGTCGAGGAGGGTGGGCTCCAGGCCACGCGGCAGGCGCTGCGCTTGCTCCAGGCCATCGAGCAGGCCGGTGCCATCACCATCATCGTCGGCGATGAGAACCAGCTCCAGCCGGTGGGCGCCGGTCACGCCATGCGGCTGATCCGCGAAACGATCGGAGCGGTCCAGATCGAAACCGTGGTGCGCCAGAAAGAGGCCTGGGCACGTAAAGCGCCGGGCGCGTTCGCGCGCGGCAAGGCGCGCCAGGCGCTTGATGCTTTCGTCGGGCGCGGCCAGTTCCACGTGCATGATGGTCCCCGGGCGACCGTCGAAGCCATCGCGGATCGCTGGCAGCAGATTGAGGACTCCTCCAAGGAGAACCTCACCCTCGTGGTGGCCAAGACCAACGCAGAGGTCCGCGCATTGTCGGCGGCCATCCGCAACCGGTTGCGGGATCATGACGCCATCGTCGGTCCCGATACCGCCCTCGAAGCGGCCGACGCTTCGGGAAACCGCCATACCCTGCGCCTCGCTGCTGGCGACCGAATCCGGTTCTTGCGCCGCAATGACGAACTCGACGTCGTCAATGGGACTCAAGCCCGCGTCCTCGAGATCGGCACCAAGCCCGATGGCACGCTCGAGATCGAGGCTGAGAAAGATGGAGAGCGGTTCACCTTCTCTCCCTCCGATGTCGCAGATGCAAGGGGCTGCGCCCGTCTGGCCCACGCGTATGCCTCGACAATTTTCCAAAGCCAAGGCATGACCGTCGATCATGCTCTGGTATTGGTGTCGGACCGCTTCGACCGACATGACGCCTATGTCGCCAGCAGCAGGGCACGGGAAAAGACCGAGTTCTTTCTCGACGGCGCAACGCTCGACAAAGAACTTGAACAGTCCGGATTGCAGGCAGCCGAAGCTGACCGGGCTGAAGCCCGATTGGCCCACCTGGCAACCAAACTTGCACGTCGCAGCCTCAAGACCAACGCCCTCGATGTCATAGCAGAGAAGCAGCGCGTCGCCGCACAGCGTCGGGAGCTTGCACATGAGCTCTAAACGCAAAGCAACGGGCAGCGAAGCCAATGGGAAATTCCCTGAGCTGCCGCGCACCGTGGAACGTTGCGAACGCTACCTTGATCGGATGGCTCTGGTCCTTGAGCGCGCCGGCGACAATGCGTCGGCCTTCCTGCCGATCGTGCGCCGCCTCGAACGCGAGCTTGCCGAGGCGAAAGCCGAGCAAGAAATCCTCGAGCGCATGCGCAAGCGGCGGGACAAGGCCAAGGCAAACTCACCTTCATCCTCATCACCTGACGAATAGGAGATCATCGTGATCGAATTCATGCACATCACCAGCTTGGAATCCGCACTGTCCATCCTACGCAGCGGGCGGTTCCACCCGGTCAGGGGTACGCAAGCAGACGCCGGACTGAACGGTCTGCAGTTGGGCCGGGTCGGTTGGAATGAGCAGTATTTCACCGGCATCGGCGTCAGACTCTTTTTCCAATGGTCGGGTCCGGTCGAGATCGGCCCAGGAACGACCCCCAATGTCCTTTTTGATCAGATGCCGCACCGCGTTTTTGTTCCTGCTGGAACCGACCAGGACTTGCGGTTGACTGGCTTCAAGGCCGCAGCCACGACCTGGGAGCAGCACCAGTTCGAAATTCCCTGGTATTGTTTCGGTCCGTCCAATCGCGCCCGCGCTCGCCTCCGGGCAATGGTTAATCTCCAGGCAGAGATCGACAGCATTCTCGAAACCAAGCCCTTGATCAGCGTCATCGCCTGAGCTGCGGGTCCCTACAGGATGTCGGCATCGAACGGCAGCACCATGCGTTCGAGCAGCGACTGCCGCCATTCCAGCGCGCCGCCAGAACCATATTCCTGCCGCGACCGCCGATGGCCAAAAAAGATTTCTCGCATCTCGCCATCGATGCCAGCCTCCTTCATTCGATCCTCGAATGAATGGCGGATGCTATAGAGAGTGTGTTTTTGTGACGGAACCAGTTTGTTTTCGCGGAGATATTTGTTGATCGCCGCACACGCCGCCTCTTCCTTCTCCCGGTATCGGGAGAACCCGTTGGGAAATTTCTGGAATGCCAGCAGGGCAGTACCAACCAGGGGAATTTCGCGCTCGGATGCGGCCGTCTTCAACTCACGCGGCGCTTCGGGATCATCGCGTTCGACGAACCTGATATACGGCACAGGCGCATCCAGATGGATATTGCTCGCGTCAAGGTTGCACGTCTCGCTCGGACGCGCGCCGGTTTCGATGGTGGCGAGGAGGATCGCCCTTGCCTCTTCGTTCAGCCCCTTAAGCGCATCTGCCTTCAAAATCTTGTCGCGGAGCCATGATGTCGGGAACGATGGCCGCTTGCCCTTCTTGCGCTCCTCGAAGCTCAAGCCGGCGAAGGGGTTGAGTTTGTTCTCCTCCCCCATGAACGCATGATACTCGCGATAGATTTTTCGAAGTTCCCCAATCTGGCGATTGCCCGAGGAAGCCGTGTGGGTCGGCTTCTTGCCCGCCTCTGCCGGCGCAATGCGGGTCAGCCAATAGCGATAGAATTTATGGGCGTCGTCGCGGGTGATGTCGCAGATGGGCTTGTCGCCAACGATCTCGATGAAATTACGGACGGCCCGTTCGGGAATGACTCGCCACTTCCTGCGCTGCTGCGGCGATTTGGTCACGAGCTGAGAAGAAGCTATTTCTTCAATATAGACCTTGAGCGCCTGGCTGATCGGAACTGAAGTCGCTGGCGCTGCCCCAAGCACCACGGCTTCGGTCGCGTGGGCGGTTCGCGAGTCCAGAATGGCTTCCATCCGTTCCGCCATCTCGCGCCAACTTGCTTTGGCCTCGAGTTCTGCGGCGGGGCGATAGGCGAACCCCAGTGCCGCCGCCCGACGCACGGCCGCCGTGTGCCGCTTCAGCGCCACCGATTCTTCCTCGTCGCACAAAAATGAAGCCCAGAGATCGTTATCGGCTTTCTCCAGCGCGTCGCGCATGACGCGGGCAACAGCGAGGTCATGGGTTTTCAACGAACTGCGGATGACCGGAGCCCGCTTGTCCTGGTCGGCAACCATCGCCGGGACGCGCCGAACATACTGCCAGCGGTCACCACGACGCTGCAGAAAACGGTCGAGCTGAGACCCTCTCGGCATGTCAATTCGCTCCGATGTATCACGTTACCGTATCAGATTGTGTCACGCTTTTCGGCAACCAACAAGACAATTCGGACGACATGCGCCGAATTTATAGGCTATTCCAGCAGGATAGCAATTTTATGGAGAGAATAAAATGGAGCGGGTGAAGGGAATCGAACCCTCGTCGTAAGCTTGGGAAGCTTCTGCTCTACCATTGAGCTACACCCGCGCGCCTGGGCGCTTAGCGAGTGCCTGTTTGCTGCAAATCGGGGCGACCGTCAAGTCGGGTGCAATGCCAGATGGGCCGCGCACCGCCGGCTTCCCAAAAAGTTTATCCTATCGCCGTTTCAGTTCTTTTGGCGCTTCCAGCGGCGATCTCAGAGGTTCCGCTATGATGTCACAAAGGCAATTGCGGCAAAAAATCGGCATAGCGCTGTTGATATCGCGCTCTGTCGCGTCTATTATCTTATATCAACATTCTACCTCTGCACGATGACCGGCCAGCCTCTACATCGATTCTGGCTCGGTGTCTTTTTGTGTTCAACTGATATAGAACGAATACAAAGCGATATTTACAGTCTTCGCGTGCGAATTTTCAACAAGGAGGCACATGGTAGTCAAGTTATCGGTACGAAACGTCTTCAAGGTCTTCGGCGAAAAGGCCGGCCCCGCACTGGACCTGCTCGAGAAGGGCAAATCCAAGGAGGAAATCCTTGAGCAGACGGGCGCCACGGTGGGCGTGCAGGATGCGAGCTTCGATGTGGACGAAGGGGAAATCTTCGTTGTCATGGGACTCTCGGGCTCCGGCAAATCGACCCTGGTGCGCATGCTCAACGGTCTGATCCCGCCCACATCGGGCTCGATCATGATCGACGGCGAGGACGTGGCGAGCTGCTCGCAAGACCAGCTTCGTCGCATCAGGCGCGAAAAGATCACTATGGTGTTCCAGCACTTTGCGCTGTTTCCCCACTGGTCCGTCGCCGACAACGCCGCCTATGGCCTCAAGGTCAAGGGTGTCAAACCCGCCGAGCGGCGCGAGAGGGCGCTCAAATCTCTCGATCAGGTGGGGCTTACCGCCTGGGCCGACAGCCTTCCGTCCGAGCTTTCGGGTGGCATGCAGCAGCGCGTGGGGCTGGCCCGCGGGCTTGCGACCGGCCCCGAAGTGCTGCTCATGGACGAGCCGTTCGGCGCGCTCGATCCACTGATCCGGCGCGAGATGCAGGACGAATTGCTGGCGCTGCAGAAAACGCTGAAAAAGACCATTGTCTTCATTACCCACGATCTCAACGAAGCACTGCTGCTGGGCGACAAGATCGCCATCATGAAGGACGGCATGTTCGTTCAGGTGGGTACCGCCCAGGAGATCGTTTCCAATCCGGCCGACGACTATGTTGCGGCCTTTGTGGCCGACATCGATCGCGGGCGCGTGTTTACCGCCGAAGACGTTTCCAATGATCCGGCGTCGGTCAAACTGGGCACCGACAATGCCGAGGACGCCATGCGGACCATGGAAGACCTCAACCGCAATGCGCTCTATGTGGTCGACGACAAGAACAACGTGGCCGGCATCGTCACCTATCAGGATCTGGCGGCGGCAACGCTCGACAACGGCATGCCCAATCCGGTGCTCGAAGATGTGATGCTGACCGAGTTTCCCACCGCAGACGCCGACCAGCAGCTTAACGAGCTTTACGGCTCGGCCAGTGCGGGTCTGCCCATCGCGGTAACCGACGACAAGAACCGTCTAGTTGGCGTCGTCGAACCTGAGGATGTCTTCGCTCAGCTCTCGGGTGAGCCCGAAGATGGCGCGTCCGACACCCCGGTTCCGGGCCCTGACGCCACAGCACAAAAGGAGGGTACGCATGTTTAGTCCCGGCGATCTCCTCATCATACCGTTCGACGACTGGATCAACGATTTCGTACGCGGGTGGCTGGTGCCCAATTTCCGGCCTGCCTTCCGCGCCGCGCAAGTGCCGATCACCATGGTGCTCAATGCGCTCGACGACTTCTTCAACTTCGTGCCGATGCTACTCACAACCGGCGTTTTCGCGCTGGCAGCGTGGAAATGGGCGGGTCGCGGCATGGCGATTTTCACGCTGATCGGCTTTGCCTTCATCGACATGATCGGGCTGTGGCCCGAGACCATGACGACGCTGGCCATGATCATCACATCGGTGCTGTTCTGTGCCGTGATCGGTATTCCGGTGGGGATTCTGGCGGCGCGCAGCAACATGACCTGGAAAATCGTGCGGCCGATCCTCGATATCATGCAGACGATCCCGTCATTTGTTTATCTCGTGCCCATCGTCATGCTGTTCGGCGTGGGCATGGCGCCGGGCATCATCGCGACGATCATTTTTGCGCTGCCGCCTATTATCCGGCTGACCAATCTTGGCATCCGCAATGTGCGCGGCGATCTGATCGAAGCGGCGCAGGCGTTCGGTTCGACCGGATGGCAAATGCTGATCGATCTGCAGATACCGCTGGCACTGCGCACCATCATGGCGGGTCTCAACCAGACGTTGATGCTGGCGCTTTCGATGGTGGTCATTGCCGCGCTGATCGGCGCCGGCGGTCTGGGCCTTGTGGTCAACACGGGCCTTGGACGGCTCGATGTAGGCGGCGCAACAGCAGGCGGGGTGGGGATCGTGATCCTTGCCATCGTTCTGGACCGCATCACGCAGGGGCTGGGCGAAAAGAACGCCGGCAATACGGTTTCCCTGCGCCAGGTGCTGGTTAACCTCATTCGCTTTCGGGGCACGCAGCCCCTGGGTGAACCCAAGAAGGCGGGCTGACCCGCCCCTTCCATGATGCGGCGGCATGACGTGCCGCCGCTTCTATCGCCTGAGCTCAATTCGCACAGGCTTTTCGCACGGGCTCTGCCCGTCCATCTGAAGACCAAAAGAAAGAGGAGACTAAAGCATCATGTTCAGTCTCAAAAATACTCTCGCATCGCTGTCCGCCATTGCCCTTCTGGGCACTGCGCCGGTCGCTGCCATCGCTCAGGACAATCCCGGCGAAGGCGTTACCGTCAACATGGCACAGGCGACATGGGATACCGGCTGGTTCCATGCCGAAATCTACCGCCAGCTTCTCGAAGAGCTCGGCTATGAGGTTCCCCAGATCACCACGCTGGACAACCCGCCGTTCTATCAGTCGGTCGCTCAGGGCGACATGGACCTGTGGGTCAATGGCTGGTTCCCGCTGCACAACACCTATGAGGATACATACAGCCAGGGTGCTGAACTGGTGGGTGCGGTCGCCGAAGGCGGCGCGCTGGAAGGCTATCTGGTCAACTCCTCGGCCATCGAAGAGTTCGGCATCACCTCGCTTGAAGATTTCAAGCGTGATGAAGTGAAGGAAGCGTTCGACCGCAATGGCGACGGCCTTGCCGATCTGGTCGCCTGTCCTCCGGGCTGGGGCTGCGAGATCAACATCGAACACCATCTCGATGCCTATGATCTGCGCGATCACATCAACCCCATCAAGGCCGGCTATGCCGCTTCGATGGCCGATGCGGTTGCAGCCTATGAATCGGGCGAAAACATCCTGTTTTACACATGGACTCCGAACTGGACCGTCAACGAGCTGGTCCCGGGCGAAGACGTGATGTGGATCGAGGTTCCCGAGGTCGATCTTCCCGACATGAGCCTTGCAGATGCCGCGACCATCGAGGGCGTCGAAGGGTGTGTGAACGATCCGTGCATGCTGGGCTTCCCGGCCAATGATATCGTTCCGGTCGTGAACTCGGAATTCCTGGGTGAGAACCCCGCCGTTGGCGCACTGCTTGAAGCGGTTGAAATTCCGCTCGGCGACATCTTTGCCCAGAACGCGGCGATGAACGCTGGCGACGACGACATCGAAGCCCAGGCCGCTCAGTGGATCGAAGACAATCGCGACGCCGTCGACGGCTGGCTCGAAGGCGCACGCGCCGCTTCGTAAGCGACGCCAAAGCGCTCAAGAATGCGAGAAGGCCGGGGTTCGCCCCGGCCTTTTTCGTTAGGGATAGGGTTTGAAGTGCTTGGAGAGTTTCAGGCTCTGGGCCTGATAGTTCGATCCCAGGGCCGAGCCGTAGAGCATCTTTGGGCGCTCAGCCATCTTCTCGTAAATCAGCCGCCCGATGGTCTGGCCGTGACCCAGAAGGAAGGGCACTTCGCGGCTACGGACTTCAAGCACAGCGCGAGACCCGGTGCCGCCGGCAGCCGAGTGCCCGAAGCCGGGATCGAAAAAGCCGGCATAATGGACGCGGAATTCACCGACCAGGGGATCGAAGGGCACCATTTCGGCGGCATAGTCGGGCGGAACGTGCACGCTCTCACGCGAGACGAGAATATAGAATTCGTCGGGGTCGAGGATCAGCTCGCCCGAGCCGCGATTGACCAAGGGGTCCCAATAGTCGAGGACGTCGAGCGCGTTCTTTTTGTCGACATCAACAACTGCGGTATGGCGCTTGGAGCGGAAGCCGATCAGGCCCGATCGGCCTTCGCCGATCAGATCGATCGACAGCGAGACCCCCTCGCCCACATCCATGTTGGGATCGAAAACCAGCGTCTGTTCGGCGTGCAGGGCCTTGTGGCCAGCGGCGTCGAGCCGCGCGTCTCCGACCCGGAACCGCATCTGGGACAGGCGCGAGCCGGTGCGCACCAGAACCGGGAAGGTGCGGGGGGAAATTTCGAGATAGAGCGCGCCCTTGTATCCGGCGGGAACGATGTCGAAGCTGCGCGCGGCATCGGAAATGACGCGGGTGAAGATATCGAGCCGACCCGTCGAGGATTTTGGATTGGCCGACGCGCTGACCTCATCGGGCAGATCGAGGCTTTCGAGGAGCGGCACGATATAGACGCAGCCGCGTTCGAGCACCGCGCCTTTGGTCAGATCGATCTCGTGGAGCTTTAGCGTTTCAATGCGCTCGGTGACGGTCTTACCCGGACCGGGCAGAAAGCTCGAACGCACGCGAAAGGCGGTTTCGCCCAACCGCAGATCAAGGCTGGCGGGCTGGATCTGATCGTGGTCATAGGGCCGCCCGGCGCTGATCGCACCCTGATCGGACAAATTCTGGATCAGCCGGGTGGAAAACACCCCGGTTGGCCAAGTGTTGGTCATATCCCCATGCGCCTCATGCAAACCCTTTGGACTGGCTTAGCAATTGAGGCGATTGACGCCAAGCGCCATTTGGGGGTAACTCAGTGCTGACCGCGTTTATGGCGCGGTTGGTGGTGATTTGGCCGGTCCGATTGCAGACCACCTAAAACAAGACTGCTAAAGTGACCAGTTCGAACCGGCCGCATCGCGCGCCGGTTTTTTCGTTTGAGGTAGACCCATGTCGGACAGGACCAGCAACCCGCTCTTCGATCACAAGCACCGCAAGGCGCAGACGATGATGGTGCATGGCGGCATGGAACGCTCCCAGCATGGGGAGACCTCAGAAGCGATCTTTTTCAATTCCGGTTTCGTCTATCCCACTTCAGGGAGTGCCGAAGCGCGTTTCAAGGGCGAGGAGCCCGGCCACATCTATTCGCGCTTTTCCAACCCGACAGTGGAAATGTTCCAACAGAGGGCCGCGCTGCTCGAAGGCGCCGAAGCCGCGCGGGCGACGGCGACCGGCATGGCGGCAGTGACGACCGCAGTCATGAGCCAGCTTCGGGCCGGCGACCACGTGGTTGCGGCGCGCGCCTTGTTCGGTGGGTGCCGGTTCGTGGTCGAGACCTATATGCCGCGCTGGGGCGTTGAATCGACGCTCGTCGATGGCCGCGATCCGGAAAATTTCGCGCGCGCCATGCGGCCAAACACCAAGGTGGTGTTTATCGAAACCCCGACCAACCCTACCCTTGAGCTGGTGGACATCAAGGCCGTCGCCGAGATTGCCCATGCCCATAATGCCGTTCTGATCGTCGACAACGTCTTTGCCACGCCCATCTGGCAGAAGCCGCTGGAGCTGGGGGCCGACTTGGTCACCTATTCAGCCACCAAGCATATCGACGGCCAGGGCCGGGCGATGGGCGGGTTGATCCTGGGCAGCAAGGAGCTGATCGAAGCCGATGTGCACACCATCATCCGTCAGACCGGCCCTTCGATCTCACCGTTCAATGCCTGGGTGCTGCTCAAGGGGCTCGAGACCTTGTCGCTGCGCGTCAAGGCGATGACCGAGAACGCGGCGAAAATCGCCGACTTCCTGGCGGGTCACCCCAAGATCGAGTCCATTTCCTATCCCTTCCATCCCTCCCATCCACAATATGAGTTGGCGAAACGGCAGATGGGCGGCGGCTCGACGCTGGTGGCGCTGACGCCAAAGGGCGGCAAGCAGGCTGCATTTGCCCTGGCCGATGCGCTGGCGATCATTGCGATTTCCAACAATCTGGGCGATGCCAAATCGATCATTTCCCATCCCGCAACGACCACACATCAGCGTTTCACGCCGGAAGAGAAGGTGGAGATGGACATCACCGAAGGCCTGCTGCGGCTTTCGGTTGGGCTGGAGGATGCCGATGATCTGATTGCCGACCTTTCGTTCGGTCTCGATCAGGTCTAGTCTTCATTCTTCTTCAAGCGATAGGGCGCAGCGCAGTCGGGCATGGATTTCCGCACGATCTTTTCGGCCATCGGCGCGCTCACGGCGGCGCTCGGTTTTGCCATGCTGCTGCCTGCCCTGGCCGATCTGGTTGTGGGCAATGATGACTGGCTGGTGTTTCTCACGGCCTCGCTGATCACCATGATCTTCGGGGCGGGGCTGTGGGCTTCATCGAGTGGGCACAAGTCCGAACTCAATCTGCGTCAGGCCTTCCTGATGACGGTTTCGATCTGGGTCGTGCTCACCATCTTCGGGGCGCTGCCGCTCTACATGTCCAATCTGGGCCTGAGCGTTACCGACGCCATGTTCGAGGCGATGTCGGGAATAACCACCACCGGTTCGACCGTCATCACCACATTGGACACCACCGCGCCCGGTATCCTGCTCTGGCGGGGCTTGCTGCAATGGTTCGGGGGGCTCGGCGTTGTGGTGATGGCTATTGCCGTTCTGCCCATGTTGCGGGTGGGCGGCATGCAGATGTTTCGCGCCGAAGCGTTCGAGACGCCCGACAAGATCCTTCCCGCCGCCGCCCAGATCGCCACGGCCATGGTGATTGTCTATTGCATCCTGACCTTTGCCTGTGCGGTCGCCTACTGGGTGGCCGGCATGGGGGCGTTCGATGCTGTTGCCCATTCGCTTTCCACGGTTGCCACCGGCGGGTTTTCCACCCGCGATGCGTCGCTGGGCGCATTCGAGCAGCCCGCCATCCACTACGTTTCGGTGGTGTTCATGATCCTGGGCGCACTGCCCTTCGTGCTTTATGTGGGCATGCTGCAAGGCTCATTTAAACAGCTGTTCCGAGATTCACAGGTGCGCCTGTTTCTCTACCTCGTCGGGTTGGCGACGCTGATCGTGGTGTTTGTTCAAATGGCCGGTGACATCGCTCGCGGCGAACAAGCGTTTCGGCACGGGCTGTTTTCGGTGGTTTCGATCATGACGGGCAGCGGATTCGGGGTGGCCGATTTTTCGGCCTGGGGACCGCTGGCGGCATCGCTGTTCTTTGTCATCATGTTCATTGGCGGCTGCACCGGCTCGACATCGTGCGGCATCAAGATCTTCCGGTTTCAGGTGCTGGCGCGCGATCTTTACCAGCATATTCGCGAGATCGTTTTTCCCTCGCTGGTCTATGTCAAACGCTACAATGGCCGCCCGCTGCCCGATACGGTTTCGACATCGGTGCAGAGTTTCGTCTTTATCTATTTTTCGAGCTTCCTTTTGCTCGCGGTGCTGCTTTCACTGTCGGGTCTTGAACCGCTGGACGCGCTGGGCGCGGCGGCGACGGCGATTTCCAATGTCGGACCCGCGCTCAGCCCCGAATTGGGGCCGGCGGGAAGTTTTGCGGGCGTTTCCGATGTTACCAAGTGGCTTTTGACCATCGGCATGCTTGTGGGACGGCTCGAAGTGCTGATGGTGCTCGTGCTGTTCACGCCGCGCTTCTGGCGCGCCTGAGGACTTACTCGGCGGGATCGGCGGGCGGCGACAGGTGCTGCCGCCCGGCCAGCATTTCACGGACCGTCAACGCGTTGGGGGTCAGGAACAGCCATTGCAGCACCGCCTTGATGTCGGCGCCGATGCCGAGAACGGCAGGCACCAGGAACAGCACCAGCAAGGTGGCCAGCGTGAGCCCCGAAACAATGGTCAGCGCCATGGGAACGAGCATCTGGGCGACGAGGCTGGTTTCAAACAGCAAGGGCAACAGACCGCCAATGGTGGTGAGAGAGGTCAGCAGCACGGCGCGGAGGCGATCCTTGGACGCGCCGATCGCGGCGTCGCGCAGCCCTTCACCCTCGGCCCGACGTTCGTTCATCCGGGAAATCAGAACGATCGAGGAATTGACCAGGATACCCGCCAGCCCGAGCATGCCCATCAAGGAAATGATGGTCAGGTTATGCCCAAGCAGGTAATGGCCCCAGACGGCGCCGGCAACGCCGAAGGGAATAATGACCATGACGGCAATCGGGGTGAAATAGGCCGCGAAAATCCATGAGATGATGATGTACATCACAGCCAGAGCGACAATCATGCCCGTGCCCAGATCGGCAAAGGCGGCATTCTGCTCGGCCTCGCGGCCGCCGAACTCGTAGGAAATCCCGTAGCGGTTGACGATGGCCGGCAGATAATCGGCCTCGAGCCGGGCCAGAATATCGGCGTGGTCGACACCTTCGGCGACCGAGGCGCGGACGGAAACAGCGGTGCGGCCTTCCTCGCGGGCGATAAAGGCAAAGCCCTGCTGCTCGGAAAAGCTCACGATGGACGAAAGGGGGACATATTCCCCGCTCGGCGCGCGCACCCACATGTCGCGCAATGCCGAGGAGCCTTCGGCGTCGACGGTGCGCACGAGGCGAACGGTGATCTCATCCTCATTGGAGGCGACGGTCGCGACGTCCTCGCCCTGGAAGGCGCTGCGCACTTGCGACCCAAGGGATGCAAGATCAAAGCCCAGTGCCGTCCCACGCGCATTGAGCGACATGACAAGCTCGGGGCTGCCGTAAAACAGGGTGTCAAAGGCGGTATCGACCTCATCGAACCCTTCGAGCACGTCCTTGAGGTCCTCGGCGGCGAGTTTGAGCGTTGCAGCATCGGCGCCAACGAAACGCACATCGACCGCGGAGCCCTGCGGCCCGCCGCGATATTGCCGAATGCTGATGCTTTCGACGCCGGCGACCGAAGGCAGGTTTTCGTCGATTGCCTGGGTGATCGTGTCGGTGCGCACCGAGCGATCCTCGGACGGGGTCAGATAGACGTCGAAATCGGCCCGCCCTTCCTCAAGGTCGAGGCTGGCATAGGTGGTGACGATGAGCTGCTCGCCATTCGGCGTCAGTCCTCTTTCCACCTCGGAGACAGCATTTTCGATGGCCTGGATGGTCGTTGCCATTTCCGACTGAGGCGTTCCGGCCTGGAACTGAGCGGAAATGTTGAAACTTTCGCCCTCTGCCGTGGGAAAGAACTCAAAGCGGAGCGCGCCCGAACCGTAAACGCCCGCCGCTCCAAGGGTTATGGCAAGGGCAATGGCGGCGGTGGCATAGCGCCATGAATAGCTGATCGATGCCAGCCCGCCAAAGAGGCGATCGCGGAAGAAATCGAAACCCTTGTCAAATGTCCGTCTGAAACGGCCGGCCTGCTTACGCTCGCGCGGCAGGGCGTGGGCCAGATGGCCCGGCAGGATAAAGAAGCATTCGACCAGAGAGGCGATCAGAACCGCAACGACGACGACGGGCAGTGGCGATACGATCTGTCCCACGACATCGCCAATGAGCCAGATGGGGGCGAAGGCGGCGATGGTGGTGAGCGCGGACGCGATGACCGGCGCAGCCATGGCGCTTGCCGCGCGTATCGCGGCCTCGGTTCGCGACAAGCCCTGACGATAGAGCGTGGCGGTATGCTCGCCCACCACAATGGCATCATCGACGATAATCCCGAGCACCATCATGAGCGCGAACATCGAGATCATGTCGAGCGTGAGCCCCATGAGGTACATAGCGCCGAGCGTTCCCAGGATAGCGACGGGAATGCCCATGGCCACCCAGATGGCAATGCGGCCATCGAGAAACAGGAACAGAACCACAAGGACGAGAACAAGGCCGGCGACACCGTTTGAGATCAACAACCCGAGCCGCTGGTTGACCTGATCGGCTGCTGCATCGAAGACCACAGCCTGCAGCGATTGCGGCAGGGTTGGCTGCAATTCTTCGACATAGGCCTGAACCGCCTCGAACGTGGTGACGGTATCGGCGCTGGCGGCTCGTGAAACCTGCAGCTTGATGGCCGGTTCGCCGCGCATATACCCCAGCGGAGTATCAGGATCGAAGGTATCGGTGATCGTGGCGACGTCACCGAATGTGAGGCTTTGCCCGTTGGCCGACGACAATATCTCGGTCTGCGCAATTTCCTGGGCCGAAAGCTCATTGGCCGCCGCGCGGATCTGGGCGTCGAAATCTCCGGTGAGCGAGCCGGACGGCTGATCGGCAAAATTGGGCGTGAGGGCCGCAGACAGATCGTCCAGCGTCAGGCCCAACTGGCGCAGCTTGGCGTCGTCGACCTCGACGACGATCTGGCGGTCGCGGTAGCCCGTGAACTCGACACGATCGACACCGGCGGCCAGAAGCCCATCGCGGATTTCGCGGGCATAGCGCCGCAAGGTTTCTTCGGGGAAAGGACCGGAAATGGCGATGGCGGCGACGGGATCGAAAAACCGCGGCGCGGAGACGCTCGGCGTTTCAGCACCCTCGGGCAGGCCGGTGACCGAAGAGACGGCTGTCTGGACCAGCCGTTCGGCAGTCTGCATTTCGACCGTGCGCTCGAAGTTGAGGGTGATCGAACCCCGCCCCTCGCGCGCGTTCGAAGTCATCGAGATGACGCCATCAACGCTCTGGACCGCAGGCTCGATAAGCAGGAGGACGTTGCGCTCGACATCTTCGGCCGTTGCGCCGGGCCAGCTGACGGAGACCTGGACCGAACGGATTTCGGTGTTCGGCATCAGCTGCCGGTTGAGGTTGCTGAGCCCCCACCAGCCGAAAATGACGAACAGGATCATAAAGAGATTGGCGGCGTTGCGGTGCCGCACGAAAGCGGCAATCACGCCGGTCGAGGCCTGGGGCGAAGGACGCATATCAGCCTCCCGGTCCGCGGACAAAGCCGCCGCCCGCTCCACCCGGGCCGCCGGGTCCACCAGGCCCTGCCGATTGCTCCTCGCCCTCGACCTGGACCGCTACGCCCTCGCCGGCCTGGGAAAGACGCGTGGTGATGATGCGTTCGCCTTGGGGAATATCGGCGGCAATGATCACCTGGGAACCGTCTCGATCGAGTATCTCGACGTCGATGGCCGCCATACGGCCGGCGCGAATGACATAGAGGTGATCGTCGTCGTAAAGCGCGGTTTCGGGGACAAGGAGGGTGTTTTCATGCGCCACCCCTTCGATTTCCACACTGACAAAGGTTCCCGGGCGCAAGAGATCGGCCTGGTCGCTGTCAAGCTCGGCATAGAGCGTCACGCCGCCGGTGGCAGCGTCAATCTCGGGTGCGACGCGGGCGATGCGCCCCTCGATTGGCTCGGCGCTGCCGCCTGTGGTGCGGGACACTTCGATCGCGCGATCAAACAGCCCGTCGCTCCGCAATGTGGCGTAGTTGGCGTCCGACACGGTGAAGCTCACCTCAAGCGCATCGCTTTCGTAAATCGAAGCGACAACTTCGTTCGCGCTGACATAGGCGGAAGCTGTTACGTTGCGGGCGGTGACAACACCGGTGAACGGTGCGGTGATCTCTGTGTTGGCCAGATCGCGTTCGGCCGATTCAACCGCATAGCGAGCCTGCTCGATAGCCGCCCGCTGGCGCAGGATTTGCGCGTTGAGGGTGACGAGATTTGATTGGCGCTGGTCGAGGGCCTGCTGGCGCTCGGAAACGGTGAGCGCACGGGTGTCGACGGTCTGCTGGGTTGCTACGCCGCTTTCGAGCAGGGACCGGGCGCGCTCGAGATCGGTCTGGGCCGATGTGAGCGCATCCTGGGCCGCGGCGATGGCGCTTTGTTCGAGGGCATAGGCCTCTTCAGCCTCAGCCAGGGAGAGCTGGGCATCGGCCACCGCGGCGCGGGCTTCGACCACGGCACCATTGTAGGTGAAGGGGTCGACACTCACGAGGACTTCGCCTTCCTCGACCTGAGAACCGACGGCAAAATCGGGCGAGATTTCGAGCACCCGGCCGGCAACGAGCGAACGTAGCTCGATCGAGCGCGCCGAAGCGACCTGGCCATAGGCGGTAATGGGTGAGCTGTGGGTTGAATAGACCGGCTCGACGACTTCGACAGTGAAGGTTCGCTCGCGGTTCATGCGCTGGGGCGCTTCGGGCCGCTGGGCAACCCAGGTAAAGGCCCAATAGATGGCCAAACCCAGGATCAGCACCGCCAGCCCGAGCCGAACCAGCGCGGACATCAGGCCGAACCGGCCACGGGGCTTTGCGGTTTCCGGCTGATCTTCGCTTTCTTGAGACGATGCGAGGTAGCCGGAGCCGGGTAGGTTTTCCAAAAACGTTATCCTTGCCCAACAACACATTCGACGGCCAGACTGGCCGAAGCGGGTTCATTTCGGCAATTTTTACGCGCGCCATCAGGTTGTTACAAATGAACTTTTGGAAAGGCCGGTAAGGGTTGGCGTACGCCCGCAAACGCGCCAATAAAAAAGGCGGCCCCGAAAAGCCGCCTTTTGACACATGATTTCAACCGGTTCAGAACTGGTTGGGATTGAAGTGGTAGTGGGTCGAGCAGAACTCGCACACGACCTCAATCTGTCCGTCCACGACCATCTCTTCCCGGTCTTCGGGCGTGAAGTCGTTGATCATCTGCTCCACGCGCTCTGCCGAGCACGTGCAGCGCTCGACCAGGGGCTGGGGCTCGAAGACCCGCACGCCGGTCTCATGGTAAAGCCGGAACAGCAGGCGTTCGGACGAAAGGCCGGGATCGGCCAGTTCGGCATCGCTGAGCGTATCGAGCAATGCCTTGGCCTCGGTCCAGTGATCGTCCTCGATGAAGTCGGGATCGGCCATATCGTCATTGTCGAAATCCCCGTCGCCGGGAAGATCGGGCATCGTCGCCCCGCCATGCTCGGGCAGATGCTGGAGCAGAACGCCGCCGGCGCGCCATGACGGGCGCGACTGACCGCGCTCGGAATGTTCGGCAACGGCAAGCCGGACCCGGGTGGGGATCTGTTCGGACTGCATGAAGTAGGTGTGAGCAACCTCTTCAAGGCTTTCACCTTCAAGCGCGACAATGCCCTGATAGCGGTCCATATGGACGCCTTGGTCCACCGTAAGGGCCAGAACGCCCTTGCCGAGCAGGTCCTGGGGCTTGGCCGTTCCGGCTTCGACCAGCGCGGTCAATGCCTCTTGGTCATAGCGGGCGTAGGCGCGCAGACCATCGGGCGTATCGAAATCGACCACCAGAAGGCTCACGGGCCCGTCAGTGCGCGACTGCAGGATGAACCGGCCCTCGAATTTGAGCGAGGTGCCGATCAGCGCCGCAAGCGTCACCGCTTCGCCCAGAAGGCGCGCCACGGGCTCGGGATAGCCGTGACGGGCAATGATGGTGTCGAGCTGATCGCCCAGACGCACGACGCGCCCCCGGCTGTCGAGGTTTTCGAGCGTGAAGGGAACGGCAACGTCGTCCCCGCTCTCGGGCCGGTCGAGCCCGAATTGTTCGAGAGAGCTTTCGCTCATTGCGTGTTCCTTAATCCGCCCTGTTACAGCGTTTCGATCCCAAAGGCCCAGCAAAGAATGGCCTTCTGGATGTGCAGGCGGTTTTCAGCTTCGTCGAATACGACCGATTGCGGCCCGTCGATCACCTCGTCGGTGACCTCGTCGCCCCGGTGGGCGGGCAGGCAGTGCATGAAGAGCGCGTCGGCCGCGGCTTGGGAAAACAATCTGGGGTTGACCTGATAGGGTTTCAAGATGCGCCGGCGCTCGCCCTCGTCGGTGTCGCCCATCGACACCCAGGTGTCGGTGATAACCAGATCGGCATCGGCGATCGCGGCGTGCGGATCGGTACCGAGGCTGACTGCCTCGCCCACTTCGGCGATGTCGGACAGCAAGCCCTGATCGGGCCAATATTCTTTCGGGCAGGCAATGGCCATCGTGTTGCCGAACAGCGCCGTAGCGTGAACCCAGGATGCGAGCACGTTGTTGGAATCCCCGATCCAGGCAACTTTCTTGCCTTCGAGCGGCCCGCGATGCTCCTCGAAGGTCTGGATATCGGCCATGACCTGGCAGGGATGGCTGCGCCGGGTCAGACCATTGATGACGGGAATTGACGAGGCGCCGGCCAGATCGAGCAGATCGTCATGGCTTAGAATGCGGATCATGATCGCATCGACGTAGCGGCTCATCACGCGCGCCGTGTCCTCGATGGTTTCTTCGCGGGCTAACTGCATTTCCTGGCCGGTCAGCATGAGGGTCTGCCCGCCAAGCTGGCGCATGCCGACGTCGAAGGAAACCCGCGTCCGGGTGGACTGGCGCTCAAAGATCATGGCCAGCACCTTGTCCTCGAGCAGGCGGGGACGTTCGCCGGCCTTGAGGCGCTTTTTCAGCTCATGGGCGAAATCGAGAATGGAACGCAGTTGCTCAAAGGAAAAATCCTTGAGATCGAGAAAATGTCTCGCGGTCATAATCAGCTATCCTGAAAAATCGAAAGGGGTGGCCGCCCTGTTATTGGGCGGCGCTGGCCTGTTCGGCGTCGAGTTCGGCGAAGACCCCGGCAATGATGCCGATGGCTTCCTTGATCTCGTCCTCATTGACGATAAGCGGCGGCAAAAGCCGCAACACGTTGTCGCTGGCGGCCACCGTGAGCAGCTTGTGATCGCGCAGGCGGGCCACGAAATCGCGCACGGGCGGGGTGATCCTGATGCCGGCGATCAGCCCCTTGCCGCGCACTTCGGTGATGAAATTGGGGAATTTCTGCATGAGCTGATGGAGCTCATGGGCCAGTATCTTGCCCATTGCATCGACATGATCGATGAAACCGGGAGCGAGAATCCTGTCGAGCACGGCGTTCCCCACGGCGCAGGCCAGCGGGTTGCCGCCATAGGTCGAACCGTGGGTGCCCGGCACCATGCTTTCGGCGACTTCTCCCTTTGCGAGACACGCTCCGAGCGGAAAGCCGGCGCCGATGGCCTTGGCGACGGTCATGATGTCGGGGATGACCCCGGACCATTCATGGGCGAAGAACTTGCCGGTCCGGCCATAGCCGCACTGGACTTCATCGAAGATCAGCAGCAGACCGTTCTTGTCGCACAGGGCGCGGAGGCCCTTGAGATAGGCATCGGAAAACGCGGTCACGCCGCCCTCGCCCTGGACTGGCTCGATAAGGATTGCAGCGGTTTTATCGTCGATCAGCGCTTCGACGGCAGCCAGATCGCCGGGCTTTGTGTGCTTGTAGCCCGGCATGGGGCCAAAGCCCTCGGTATAGGCTGGATTGCCCGCCGCGGCGATGGTCGCGATGGTCCGGCCATGGAAGGAACCGGAAAAGCCGATAATGTCGACCCTCTCCTTTTCGCCCTTGGCCCAGAAATAGTGCCGCGCTGTCTTTATCGCGCATTCGAGCGCCTCGGCGCCCGAATTGGTGAAGAACACCTTGTCGGCGAAGGTCGCATCCACCAGCCGCTGGCCGAGCTTTTCCTGCTCGGGGATGGTGAAGATGTTGGACGTGTGCCAGACCTTGTCGGCCTGCGCCTTGAGCGCATCAACGACGTGCTTGTCGCCATAGCCGAGCGCGTTGACCGCGATGCCGGCAGCGAAATCGAGATAGGCCGTGCCGTCGTCCGTGAACAATCGCATGCCCTCGCCCCGCACAAAGGCGAGTTCGGACCGGGCATACGTGCCATAGAGCGCAGACATTGTTCTAAGCCTTCTCGTTAAAGTTTGAGGTCGGGACGAGGTCCCGGAAAATGAAAAGCGCGCCCGGTGTCCCAAGCACGCATTACCACTGCCGCTTATGCTGGGCGGACGCCCAAAAGTCAATCGAGCGCCCGGTTTTCCGGGCGTTGGGGCCTTGACTCATCCCTGCCACAATGGTGGTGCATGTCTCCGCGCGAAAACGGGCTGTGCGATCGATGCAACAGCCATGGCCAATTGCTGCCGGGATATGAAAATCAGGTGGGATAAACCGGGGAAAGTCGGTTGCGGCCCTTGCCACCGATTTTCCCGCCCGTGTAGTATCAGGCTATTGGGAACACGACATCTCGTGTGGCGGACCCCATCACCATACGACAGTTAGTATGCCGGCGGTCAAACCTATTTTGTCCGCGTGAGAACGGACTCTATTTAAGAATACGGCCTGGAGCACAATCGATGAGCTGGACGGACGAGCGCGTAGCACTCCTGAAAAAACTTTGGATGGAAGGCCTCAGCGCAAGCCAGATCGCCGCAGAACTGAGCGGCGGGGTCACCCGCAACGCCGTTATCGGCAAGGTCCACAGACTGAAGCTGTCGGCACGCGCCAAACCGGCAAGCGTTGCACCACGCACCAAGGCGCCGCGCCCCACTGCACCGCGGCGGCCATCATCGAGTTCGGGGGCCTCGCGCGGCACTGCTTCTGCAGCGGCCAGCGCGGTGAGCCAGCGGCGCAGCACAATGGCCCCGACAATGGGCGCGACCGCACTCAAGATGGAGACCGATCTCGAAGCCGAGATGGTTGTCGAAACCAACACCAAGGCCGAACTTTTCATTCCGGTCGAGGAGCGCATCTCGCTGCTCGAATTGACTGAAAAGACCTGCAAATGGCCGATCGGCGACCCGGTGAGCAGCGAGTTCCATTTCTGCGGCCGGGAGTCCGACGAGGGCAAACCCTATTGCGAGTTTCATTCGCGGCGCGCCTACCATCAGATCGACCGCAAGAAACGCTAGGATTAGCGTTTCAGGCACCAAGAGCCCCGGCCCGGTCCGGGGCTTTTTTGTATCCGGGCTATGGCCGGGACAGTTGCGGAGCCAATGATAATGCCCGCTTGTGTCGCGAGAACAAGTGGCCCGACATGCTGTCTTCTTGACTGCCGCAATCGAGGGGCGTTTAATCCGGGCTTTCGGGGGCAAAGACCAGTCTAGAGCTTGAACCCGGCCCGATTGGATCGAGCCGGAGTTATTGCTTCTTATCTTGTCGTGCGGATCGAACCGGAAAAGCCTATAACTTTTTCTGACCGCACTCTTGAGGCGCAGGGAGACGGCGGAATGAAACTTTTGCTCGCCATGGACATTGCCGATCGCCTGCGCGATATCCTCGCCAGCCACAAACCCTTCGACATCGAAAGCGAAGCCCGAACTCTTGTGGTGCGCCACCCGGAAGCCCATGTGGAGATCGACGATGTCGTGGCGACCATGTTGCATGAGATGAACCGCGAGTCCCATCGACGCCCCCCGGCTCCATGATGGTGCCAGCTTGTTCGACATGATCGGGATCAATGCCCGCTAGTATGTTCGGGGCCAATATCGCGACATCGGAAACGAGGAGACCTCCAATGGACGATGGCGACGACAAGCGCGAACGCAGCTTTACCGAAGAGATCGAAATTGCCGGGCACCAGTTGATGGCGCGGATCAAGGAACTGGTGGCCGAAGGCAATGTGCGCACGCTGCGCATCAAGACCGAAAGCGGGGACGTGTTTCTTGAAATCCCGCTGACCGCCGGCGCCATCGCGGGCGGGGTTGTGACCCTTGCCGCGCCGTGGTTGGCCGCAATCGGCGCCATTGCGGCGCTTGCGACCCGGGTGAAAGTCGAAATCGTTCGCAATGACGATGAGGAGTCTGGTGGCGAGGACTAAGCCGTCTGCCGCCATTCGGGCAGCGGAAACACCCGGTCATAGGCCAGATTGAAGACGAACGCGTAGCCCATGTAGAACAGGGCGAACGATATATCCATGACCAGTGCGTGGATCAGGCTGATGCCCAGATACCAAGCGATGAACGGCACCAGGACAACCAGCAGGCCCAGTTCGAACAGCACGGCGTGGGCGATGCGCAGGCGCACCGATTTCAGCGTTGTTCCGATCGTGCGCAGCATGATGGCGTCAAAGCCGAAATTGAAGAGATAATTCCAGGCCATCGCAATGGTGGCCGAGACGAGGCCGACAACGCCGATGTCGTGCATGGGCATTGCAAAGACCAATGCGCCAAGCGGTATGACGAGGATGAGGCCAATAATTTCGAAGCAGAGAGCGTGGCGGACGCGATCCCAGGCGGTGCGCATGATCGGGGAACTCCATGGCTAAAAAGCTCGGGTCGTCCCGAAAACAATGCCCTTTATGGGGGAGGTCGTCCTCACGGGAGGCTATTTAGGAGATAGGGCGGAGAAGTCAAGTTTTGACTTGCGGGAGACTCTTTTTGAGTGTGCCGGAACCGCCGACGGCAAAATTGCCTCGGGAGTGATCGTCGTCCGACTCTCTGCCCTCTCAGCCGTCATCCTCGGGCTTGACCCGGGGATCCGCTGCATTGGGCCAGCCGGTGAAGAGGTTGGGGTGCGATGAGGGGCCACACGCACCACTTCTGCTGCGCTTGCTGACGCACTGCGGATCCCCGGGTCGAGCCCGAGGATGACGCGCTGGGGGTTAGTGAGTGTTCGGTGATCGAGCCGAGAGCGTGACCCGACGCCGATCGCTGTCCCGGATTTGATCCGGGTCCCGCCAGCATTGCCGAGCGACAGGGGGCGGACGGCAACGCCCATCGGCACCGGCGTTTGCCGAGGCAGCAAAGGGGTCGATCAGCGGCTTGAGGGGTAAAAAGACGCGGGGCGAGGCGATCCTGCAATGCCGATCTCGACAAAGGCGCGGAATCGGGAGCACTGTCGGGGGATGAACACGTCCCTGTTTGCTCTTTTTTTCGTTGGCCTTGGCGGCGGTGTTGGAGCGGTTATTCGACATATTGTTTCGACGTTTGTCGCGCGAAAACTGGGTCACGGAACATTTGGCATCCTTGCCGTCAACGTGACCGGCTGCCTGCTCATTGGACTTGTCGCCGGGTTCTTTATGGAGCCGGGCGTGACCGGGTCGCCAACAGAGCCAATGTGGCTGCTGCTGGTTGTCGGGCTGTGCGGTGGTTACACGACGGTTTCGAGCTTTTCGCTCCAGACGCTGACATTGCTGCGTGAAGGGCATGGCGGCCCGGCACTTCTCAATATCGGCGCTTCGCTTGCCTTGTGTTTTTCGGCCGCTGTCATTGGATTTTCCCTGATCTATTCGGTGGGGGCCATGCCATGAGCGAAAAGCGGCTGATTGTTGCCATCGCTTGCGGCGGGGCGGTGGGCAGCATGGCCCGTTACGGGCTGTCGCTGCTATCATTGTCGGCTGTCCCCGGCTGGTTTTTTGCCGGTACGCTGGCCGCCAATATCGCAGGGTCGGCCTTGATCGGGCTGATTGCAGCCTGGTCGGTGCGGCGCATGCCCTCTCCCATTCTCAACGGGTTTCTGGTTACCGGGTTCTGCGGCGGGTTCACGACGTTTTCGGCATTTTCGCTGGAGGCTTTGCTTCTGGTCATGTCTGGGGCATGGGCCGTGGCGCTGGGATATGTCGTAGCTTCGATCTTGAGCTGGATGGCCGCCGTGTGGCTGGGTTGGAGCGCGGGCATGGCGCTGTTTGGGGCAAAAGGGAGTGTGGCCCACACCAAATCTTAAACGGCCCCCTGTCATAAACCTCAAGACAGGGACGTCTTGGGGATCACGATCATGCTCAGCCGCATAAACGCCATGGGCGTTCTGTTTGCCGTTGCCGCGCTGATGGCGCTGGCGCTGGCGGGGGGACTGGCGCTTTACGCCATTGTCGAGGATCCCGGCTCAAACAGCTATGCGCTGCTGGCCGAAGCGTTTCTGAACGGACGGCTGGACACAACGACCTGTTTCGACGGCGATTGCGCGCGGTTCGAGGACAAGATCTTCGTGATGTTTCCGCCCGTCCCGGCGATCATTGCCCTGCCCTTCGTGGCGCTGTTCGGGGTCAATTTTTCCGGCTTCGTGTTCCTCTCGGCCATCGCCTTTGCGCTATCGGTATGGCTGTGGTGGCAGATCTTCGAGGGGCTGAAGGTGGATCGCGACGTGGCGATCTGGCTGCTGCTGGGGCTGGCCTTTGCCACCCCGCTCTATTTTGTGACCATTCGCGGCGACGGCATCTGGTTTTTTGCCCAGGCGATCGGGTTCGCCTTCACCTCGCTGGCCATCCACCAGATGGTGCGTGGCGGGAGCTTGATCCTGGCCGGGGCGTGCATCGGGGCGGCGTTTTTGTGCCGGCAGATGGCGGTGTTCTACCTGCCGTTCCTGTTTGCCCTGTCGCTGGACCGGTTCGAGCCGCTGATCAGCTTTTCGCGCGGCCATATCGTGCGGGTGCTCAAGCTGGGCCTTCCGGCAGGCGTCGCGGTTCTGATCTATCTTGCTTACAATTACCTGCGGTTCGGCGATCCGATGCAGACCGGATACCCTTACATGATTGGCGCCGATATTGCCGAAGGCGGGTCGATGATCAACTACCGGCTGGCCGAGCATGGGCTGTGGTCTTCGGCCTATGTGCTGTTCAACACGCTCTATCTGTTCGTGCAGGGCTTCCACATGGATTTCGGCGGCAATGCGATGGTCGAACCCATCGGGCTAGACCCTTCGGGCACTGCATTGCTGGCCGCCAGCCCGTTCGTGCTGTTTGCGTTTTTCGCCCCGATGCGCCGGCCGGTGCTGATCGGGATCGCGACGATCCTCGTCATTGCGGTGCCCATCCTGTTCTATCACTCGAACGGGTACTCCCAGTACAACGTGCAACGCTACGCGCTCGACTGGCTGCCCATCGTTTTTTACATGCTGGCGCTTGCCGTCAGTGATCGCGACATGCGCGGGCTGGCGCTGCTTGTGACCTTCGGGATCGGGCTCAACCTCATCACCATGGCGTTTCTGGCGTTGGGGCTGACGGCCTAGGCTACCGAGCAGAAAGAGCGTCGGCTATTCAGCCGCCCAGGCACCAAACTGAGCGTTGTGCAGGCGGGCATAGGCGCCCGCCTTTGCGACCAGAACATCATGAGCACCCTCTTCCACAATGCGGCCGTCGGCGACGACGGCGATGCGGTCCGCGTTGCGGATGGTGGCCAGGCGGTGGGCGATGACCAGCGTGGTGCGGCCTTCCGAAAGCGCTGACAGAGCGCGCTGTATCTGCATTTCGGTTTCGGTATCGAGGGCCGAGGTCGCCTCGTCGAGAATGAGGATCGGCGGGTTTTTCAGGAATATCCGCGCAATGGCCAGACGCTGCTTCTGGCCGCCCGAGAGTTTGACGCCGCGCTCGCCGATCATGGTGTCGAGCCCCTCAGGCAATTGGGCGATGACGCTGTCGAACTGGGCGCTGCGTGCGGCGTCCATGATTTCTTCGTCGGTGGCGCCCAGACGGCCATAGGCAATGTTGTCGCGGATCGAGGTGCCGAACATGAAGACGTCCTGCTGGACGATGCCGATCTGGCTGCGCAGGGAATCCTGGGTCATGTCGCGGATGTCGATGCCATCGATGGTGATAGCGCCGGAATCGATTTCGTAGAAGCGCGGCAGCAGCGAGCAGATGGTTGTCTTGCCGGCGCCGGATGGGCCGACAAGAGCGATGGTCTCGCCCGCTTTGACGCTCAAGGTGATGTCGCGCAGGATCGGGCGATCGTCCGAATAGGCGAAATTGACCTTGTCGAAGACGATGTCGCCCCTGAGATCGGAGACTTTCCTTGCGCTGGGGCTATCGACGATGTCGGGTTCGGTGTCCATCAGATCGGCGAAGCGTTTGAAGCCCGCGATGCCCTTTGGATAGCTTTCGATGACCGAGATGATCTTGTCGATGGGACGAAACAGAACGGTGATGAGCAGCAGAAAGCCGACGAACTGGCCATAGGTCATTTCGCCATACATTACGAGCGCGGTGCCCGCGAGCATGACCATCAACTGCACGAGACTCTTGGCCATATAGGACATCGAGATCGACGCCGTCATGATCTTGTAGGCCTTGAGCTTGGTGGTGCGGTAGCTCTGATTGTCGCCCTCGAACAGCTTGCGTTCGTGACGCTCGTTGGCAAAGGCGCGCACGGCGCGGACGCCGCCGATGGATTCCTCGATGCGCTGGTTGAAATCGCCGACCCGGCCATAAAGGCTCTTCCAGGTCATGGTCATGGCGCTTCCGTATTTGAAGATCAGGAAGGCGGCAACCGGGACGATGAACAGGGTGAGCGCGGCGAGCTTGAGGTTCATCAGCGCCATGATGATGAAGGCGCCGATGAAGGTCATCACCGCGATGAACACGTCCTCGGGCCCGTGATGGGCGATCTCGCCGACCTCTTCGAGGTCCTTGGTGACGTGGGTGATCAGGTGTCCGGTTTTCTTGTTGTCGAAATAGCGGAACGAGAGCTTGTGCAGATGATCGAAGGCCTGGCGGCGCATGTCGGTCTCGATGCCGATGCCCAGGGCGTGACCCCAATAGTTGACGACCGAGAGCAGACCCGCATTGAGGATGTAAACGAACAAAAGACCCGCTGCGGCGGCGAGAATCCAGAACCAGTTCTGGCTGGGCAGCAATTGATCGACATAAAGCTGGACGACGACGGGGAAGCTCAGCTCGAGCAGGCCAACGATGACCGCGCAGCCGAAATCGAGGAAAAACAGGCCCTTATAGGGCGCGTAATAGGAGAAAAATCGGCGCAACATGATCGGATCGCTTTCAATACCGCCCGGACCTAGCGCGCAGAAACCAGACCAGTCAAGTCAAGTTTTCGGCGTGATCCGGCGTGACCCGAAAGCTGAGATATTTATGGCCGAAGAAATTTGCAACAGCCCCCACGCCAATGGCCGTGCCGTGCGCCACGGCCTCGGGCAACACGCTCCAGCCGATGGCAGGCAGAAGATGGTGGAGCAAGGCCAGAGAAACCGCCATGACGACCACTGCTCCGAGCGCGTTGACGATGAGAAACAATGTGACCTGCAATGGCACGGGCTGGCGGGAATTGGGAAACACATAAGCGCGGTAAAGCGTGAACCCGGCGCTCATGCCGATGAGATAGGCCACGAACACGGCGGCGGGGAACGGCAGAACAAGCGAGAGGGGAAACCGCACCAGCCAGTTGATCGCCGCCGCCAGACCGCCGAGCAAAAGGAAGCGCACGATCTGGGGCAGTTTAAGGAAGGCTTGTGGGCTCATATGCCGATCCAGGCGAGAAAAAAGCCGAGCGCCAGACCGGCTGCAAGCATGAGGCTCTTGGGATCCTTCATGGCGAAGGCGACAGGATCGTCGTTGAGTTCGCCGCGAAAACTCAGCATCCAGATGCGGCCGATCCACAGAAACAGCGCGGCAGGCATGAGCCACAGCCAGACCGAATCCGAATAGAAATCGGCAGCCAGCGCGTCCTGGGTGAGATAGAGAACCAGGATCAGCACCGAGCCGATGCCGCTCGATACGCCCATGGCCATGATGAAGGGCGCATCGGTGGTGAAATATCCGCGCCCGCTGATTTTGCCCGAGCCGCCATTGTCGGTCATCCGCTGAACCTCGGTGTTGCGCTTGGCAAACGAGAGCGAGGCAAACAGGAACATGGAAAAGACCAGAAGCCAGGGCGAAGCCATGACGCCCACGGCGACGATGCCGAGCACCAGCCGCAGGGTGAACAGCACGGCAAGGGTGAAGGCATCGAGGATGGGCTTGCGTTTGATGCCCATGGAATAGGCAACCGTCAGGGCAAGATATGCGCCGAGCGTTACCACGACCAAGGGATTGACCAATGCGCCGAGCGCGAAGGCGGCAATCATGGCGACGGGCATGACGGCGACGGCATGCGCAATCGATATGCGGCCAGCCGCCAGCGGCCGGTTGCGCTTGGACCAGTGGCGGCGGTCATCCGCGATGTCCCAGAGGTCATTGAGCAGATAGGTCGAGGACGCGAGGATCCCCAGAGCAAGAAACGCAATGGCCGCGCTGGTCCAGGCAGTGGGATCGAGCATATGGCCGCCCAGCATGAGCGGCACGAAGACCAGTGCGTTCTTGGCCCATTGATGCAGGCGTGCTTGCTTGACCCAGTCCTTGAGGCGCGGGGGGCGTTTTAGTGTGTGCTCAATCTGTGTCAGGCGGGCAGCGGCGCGACCCACCCTGCCGGTGGTTTCGACCAGAACGCCGCCTTTTGCGATTTTCCAGACGGCAAGATCGGCCCCGCTGTCGCCGGCATAAACAAAGCCATCGGGAAACATTTCGGCCAGTTTTCCGGCCTTTATGGCGCCCTTGAGATTGGTGATGCCATCGGACGCCATGGTCTTGTCGATGAACGCAAAGCGGCGGGCGATGCGGATGGCCAAAAAGCTATCAGCCGCCGTGGCGAGGATGATCTCGCGGCCCTTGGCCTTTTCGGCTTCTGCGTAAGCGATGACGTCGTCGTTGAGCGGGATGTCGTCGACCTCGAGGGTCACATGGCCGGCCAGTTGCTGCTTGAGATGGGCTTTGCCCTTGAGCAGCCAGACGATGAGAGCAAACAGACCGAACGGGTTCTGCTTGAGATAAGCGAACACCGTCTCGTGCAGCAGATCGGTACGGATCAGGGTGTTGTCGAGGTCGAGGACGAGCGGCAGAAGGCCCGATTGGGGCTTCCGGTCGGCGCGGCCTTGTTTGACCGCAATGGCTGATTTGGGCATCGTACCTGCTCGCTTTGCAAAATTCGCCCCCGTTATCGCGGGCGCGAAGCGCTGGTGCAAAGCAAACAGCAAATAAGCGTTAATCAGGGGCGACGCGCAAATCAGTCAAATGCGCGATAAAATTTACGCTTTGTCGATGTGACTCAACAAAGCGCAAACAGGATCAATAAAATTGTAACAAATTCTAAGTTTGTCGCGCGGTCGAACCGAAAAAGTGTGCAACTTTTTCTGACCGCGCTCCTAGTTCGCGACGAATTTTTCGTCGAACGCATAGCCCGCGCCGCGCACGGTGCGGATCGGATCCTTGGCGCGGCCGCGGTTGATGGCCTTGCGCAGCCGGCCGACATGAACGTCCACGGTGCGCTCGTCGACATAGACATCGGTGCCCCAGACGCCATCGAGCAGTTGCTCGCGTGAATAAACGCGGCCGGGATTGCCCATGAGGTATTCGAGCAGGCGGTATTCGGTGGGCCCGAGATGAACTTCCTTGCCCGAGCGGCGCACGCGATGGGTGGTGCGGTCGAGTTCGATATCGCCGGCCTTTAAGATAGCGGCGATCAATTGGGGGTTGGACCGGCGCAACAGGGCGTTGATACGGGCCATGAGCTCGGGAAGCGAGAAGGGTTTGACGACGTAATCGTCGGCGCCGGTGGCCAGCCCGCGCACCCGCTCCTCTTCCTCGCCGCGCGCGGTGAGCATGATGATGGGGATGCGCGCGGTATCGGTGCGGGCGCGGATGCGGCGGCAGATTTCGATGCCTGACGTGCCCGGCAGCATCCAGTCGAGCAGGATGATGTCGGGGGTGTTTTCGGCAATGCGCAGCATCGCCTCTTCCGCATCTTCAGCGGTTGCGACGGAAAAGTCTTCAGCTTCCAGATTGTAGCGCAGAAGTTCGACGAGATCGGCTTCGTCTTCGACAACAAGAACCTGCGGAGTCATAGACTAGCCCTTGATCTGCTCACGCGTGAAATCCTCGGCCTCGGCGGTCAACGTCTTGCCGGTCGCGAGGAAATAGGCCTGCTCGGCGATATTGGTCGAGTGGTCGCCCACCCGCTCAAGATTTTTGCCGCAGAACAGCAGGTGCGTACACATGGTGATGTTGCGCGGATCTTCCATCATGTAGGTGAGGAGTTCGCGGAACAGGGAAACATAGAGCGCATCGACATCGGTATCGCGCTCGACCACATCGACCGCCATGTCCTTGTCGCGGGCGGCAAAGGCATCGAGGGCCAGCTTGACCTGGCGCTGGACGAGTTCGCCCATGTGGCGCAGCCCGTTCTTGAACTGAACCGACATGCCGATGCCTTCGAACTGGGTCGAGCGACGGGCCGTGGATTTGGCCATGTCGCCAATGCGTTCGAGATCGTTGGCGACGTGGATCGAAGCGATGACCAGGCGCAGATCCTGCGCCATGGGCTGACGACGGGCGATGATCGACACAGCCATCTCATCGATATGGGCCTGCATCGCGTCGACCTTCTTGTCGGCGGCAACGGTGGCCATGGCGAGTTCGGCATCCGAGCGGATCAGGGCTTCGGTAGCGTTGGAAATCGCCTTTTCCACCAGCCCACCCATTTCCGAGATCGAACGGGCCAGTTCGGTCAATTCATCCTCGTAGGACGTGACGATATGGTCGTTAGGATTGGGCATAACGTGGGGTCTCCTACCCGATGCGGCCAGTGATGTAATCCTGGGTGCGTTTTTCGCGGGGATTGGTGAAGATTTCCTCGGTCGGACCCTCTTCGATCAGTTTGCCGAGATGAAAGAACGCGGTCTTTTGTGACACGCGGGCTGCCTGCTGCATTGAGTGGGTGACGATAACGATGGTGTAATTGGCACGCAGTTCGTCGATCAGTTCCTCAATGATCGCGGTCGCGATCGGGTCGAGGGCCGAACAGGGCTCGTCCATCAGGATGACTTCAGGTCCGACCGCAATGGCGCGAGCGATGCAAAGTCGCTGCTGCTGACCACCCGAAAGCCCGGTGCCGGGCGAATGAAGTCGGTCCTTGACCTCTTCGAACAGTCCTGCCTTTTGCAAAGCGGTGACGACGATTTCCTCAAGGTCGGACTTGTTGCGAGCCAGACCGTGAATTTTGGGGCCGTAGGCGACGTTTTCAAAGATCGACTTGGGGAACGGGTTGGGTTTCTGGAATACCATGCCGATCCGGGCCCGCAGTTCGACCACGTCCAGGCTGGGATCGTAGAGGCTGCCGCCATCGAGTGCGATATTGCCGGTGACCTTGCAACCCTCAATGGTGTCGTTCATGCGGTTGATACAGCGCAGGAACGTGGACTTGCCGCACCCCGAGGGCCCGATAAAGGCCGATACCGACTTTTCGGGAATGTCGATGGACACATCGAACAGTGCCTGCTTGGCGCCATAGAATACATTGACGTCCTGAGCGCTGATCTTGGTTCGCCGGCCTTCTGGATCAGGTGTCCTGATCGTCTCATGAGCCGAAGCCGTCTGGGAGGGAGCGGAAGTCGCCATTTGCCTATCCTAACTGGTTTCTACCACGTACGCTGCAAGCGCTGCCGCAGGAATATCGCTATCGCGTTCATTGCAATCAGAAAGCCCAGCAGCACCAGAATACCCGCGGAGGTGCGTGCGACAAACCCGCGCTCGGGGCTGTCGGCCCAGATAAATATCTGAGTCGGCAAGGCCGTAGAGGCTTCCATCAGGCCGCCCGGAGGGCTTGTGATGAAGGCGTTCATACCGATAAGCAGCAGCGGAGCGGTTTCTCCGAGTGCCTGTGCGAGGCCGATGATCGTGCCCGTCAATATGCCCGGCAGAGCCAGCGGGAGAACGTGGTGCATGATGACCTGATGACGCGATGCGCCCATCCCCAATGCCGCCTCACGGATCGAGGGCGGGATCGATTTGAGCGAAGCGCGCGTCACGATGATGATAGTGGGCAGCGTCATGAGCGCGAGAACCAACCCGCCGACGAGCGGTGCTGAACGGGGCAGACCGAAAACCTGCAGGAAGACCGCCAACCCCAAGAGCCCGAAGACGATGGAAGGCACGGCCGCCAGATTGTTGATGTTGACCTCAATCACGTCGGTGACCCGGTTCTTGGGCGCGAATTCCTCAAGGTAGATCGCCGCAGCAATGCCAGCGGGAAAGCTGATGACGAAACATACGAGCAGGGCGTAGAAGGACCCGGTGATGGCCCCAGCCAACCCGGCCAACTCAGGGAACCGGCTGTCCGCGTTGAAGAACAGAGCCCAATTGAACGGTCTTGACACCCGGTCCTGCTCGACAAGCTGGTCGAACAGTTCGATCTGTGCGTCGGATGCACGGCGCCTGCTCTCGGGCAGGTCGCGATCGATCACACCCTTGTTGAGCTGGTCGTAAGGGTCCGATGCCGGAATTTCCAGCGTCAATGTCTGACCGACTGCACCAGGATTGCGCATGACCGCGTCGCGGACAAGGAACTGGGTGTTGTTGGTCAGGATTTGGCCCGCGGTTCGCAGCGTCGCTGCATCCTCAATAGCCGGGAAAAGGTCTTCGATCGCTTCGGCAGTAACCGCGCGCCAGTTGCTGGCCTGCAGATCCTGCGCGTCGACATATTCTGCCGAAATCGGAAAATCCACGCGGACATGGGTTTGAGTGAAGGCCTGATAGCCGCCAAGGACCAGCGTGAATAGCAGGATACCAAGCAACCCGATCGCCGTGGAAATGGCGGCTATGCCATAGAGGCGCAACCGCGCCTCTGCCGCGTATCGGCGGCGACGTTGCGCAGCCCTTTGATCCGGGCTGATCACTGTGACGGAGGGAGCTGCGATATCGGCCATGTTGCGGTCCTCAGTCATACTGTTCGCGATATTTGCGCACGATCGTCAGAGCGACGACGTTGAGACAGAGCGTCACGATGAAGAGCACCAGACCGAGCGCAAACGCGGCCAGGGTCTTGGGACTATCGAAAGCGGTGTCCCCGATGAGCAGTGTTACGATCTGCACGGTCACGGTGGTTACCGAGTCGAGGGGATTGACATTGAGCGTGGCGATCAGGCCGGCGGCCATGACCACGATCATCGTTTCACCGATGGCGCGTGACAGGGCCAGCAGGACGCCGCCCATGATCCCCGGCAACGCGGCGGGAAGCATGACCTTTGTCATGGTTTCAGCGCGGGTGGCGCCCATGGCCAGCGAGCCATCGCGCAACGAGCGTGGCACGGCACGCAACGCGTCGTCCGACAATGACGAGATGAAGGGGATGATCATGATCCCCATCACACCGCCCGCAGCGAGCGCGGAATTGGGTGAAGTTGCCAGACCCATGAGATTGCCCGCCTCGCGAATTGCGGGGGCAACAGTCAGAACCGCGAAAAAGCCGTAAACCACGGTCGGAACGCCTGCCAGGATTTCCAGCAAAGGCTTGACCACGTTGCGGAACCGATCGTTGGCATATTCAACCAGATAAATGGCGGTGAAGATGCCGATAGGCGTAGCGACAAACATCGCAATAGCGGCGATGACCAGCGTGCCTAGAAAAACAGGTACCGCGCCAAAGGCACCGGCGCCGGCGATCTGATCTTCACGGATCGGAATCTGCGGCTCCCAGTTGAGCCCGAAGAAAAATTCATGGGCCGGTACCATCGCGAAGAACCGCATCGCCTCATAGACCAGCGACACGATGATCCCAATGGTGGTGAGAATGGCCACGATCGAACAAAAGATCATGAAGCCGGTCAGAAACAACTCGACATTGGTGCGGGCACGGAAGCGATGATTGAGCCGCGTATAGGCGACAAAGGCCGCTATGATCATGATGGCAACTGCGACCACCACCATGGCCCAGCCGGCGATAGTCTGCCAGCGCACCAGCGTTTCGGCAGCATCGAGAATGGCCTGCTCAGGGGTTCCGAAGATCACGCCAGCAGCGACGTTCTTGATTTCGGACATGAGCAGTTGCACCCGCGCCGGGGCCAGACCTTCAGTGAGGCTCGACGGCAGGGTGGAGACCAGCAGGCTCTCAATGACGCTGTTCTGGAACGCGAGCCAGAGCAGCACCAGGACGAGGGCAGGCACCCCAACCCAGATGGCAACGAAGGCACCGTGATAACCCGGCAATGAATGGGTTTCCGCGCCGTTTGCCGCTGCAAATCTGTTGCCGGCGCCGCGGCCGACATAAAAGGCCGCAAGGGAGAAGACAATGATCGCCAAGAAAAGATAGCCGAGCATTTCCGTGTCTCCTGCCTTGCGGTCCTGAAGGGAAAGGGACCGGGTCGAAACCCGGTCCCAGACATTGGTATTATTCGTAGCGCGTGAAGTGCTCGCCATTCTCGACGCGAGCGCGGGTTGCGTCGCGTTCTTCGTCGGAAAGCGGGATCAGGCCGCGCTCTTCAAGGTAGCCGCCCGGACCGAAGGAAGCTTCGGACACATATTCAGTCACGAATTCTTCGAGGCCAGGAATAACGCCGCGGTGTGCGTTCTTGATGTAGAAGAACAGCGGGCGCGAAACGCCGTAGGAAGCGTCGGCAATGGTTTCAGGCGCAGGCAACACACCTTCGACTGCAACAGCCTTGAGGGTGTCCTGGTTTTCGTAGAGGAACGAATAACCGAAGATGCCCAGGGCATTTTCGTCGGCATTGAGGCGCTGGACAATCAGATTGTCGTTTTCGCCGGCTTCAACGAAAGGCCCGTCCTGACGCATGCGCGAGCAGGTTTCTTCCATCGCGTCTTCATCGAGAGCAGCGATCGCTTCGAATTCCTCGCAACCTTCGAGCATGACGAGCTCGACGAAGGCGTCGCGGGTGCCCGAGGTCGGGGGAGGACCGAAGACGGTGATTTCCATGTCGGGAAGCGAGGAGTCGATTTCCGACCAGTTGGTGTAGGGGTTGGCGACGATTTCGCCATCAACTTCAACTTCAGCAGCCAGCGCCTGGAAGATCTGGGCCTTGGTCAGGTCCATGTCCGGGCCGTTCTGAGAATGGGCAATCGAGAGACCATCAAAGCCAATGAGGACTTCGGTGATGCTGTCGACGCCATTTTCAAGGCAGGTTTCGTATTCGGATTCGGTCATGGCGCGCGAAGCGCCCGTGATATCGGGGTGATCGACACCGACGCCGCCACAGAAAATCTGCATGCCGCCACCGGTACCGGTGGATTCAACGACCGGAGCCGTGCCGCCGGTCATCGCGGCGAACTGCTCGGAAACAGCCTGGGTGTAGGGGAACACAGTGGAGGAGCCCACAATGCGAATCTGGTCACGGCTCTGGGCCTGGGCGCCAGTTGCGCCAAGAGCGGCAACGACGGCCACTGCTGCAGCGCTGGCGTAAAGTGCGGTTTTCATGTTTCTGATCTTCCTTCGTGTCAGAAGCGTCAGGGCATAAGCCCCTTGGGTTTTGATGAAACCGGACATTTGTCTTTGCGGCTCCATCTCGAAAACACGGGCAACCTATGGCTGGCAGCTAAAGGTTCTATGTCATTTCTGTGACACTTGGATGACATCGCAACTTGCTGATATTGAATATAAAAATGCGCCGCCCCCCTGTGGGAAACGGCGCATTGATAATATTTGTGACGAAGAAGCGGTCAGCGGGGCAGGAGGATTTCCACGCGAGTCCCCTCGCCCAGCTTCGAGCGGATGGAGAGCAGGCCGTGGTGGCGGGCAACGATGTGCTTGACGATGGCAAGGCCCAGGCCGGTGCCCTTTTTCTTGCGGTTGGCTTCGGCATCTCCGCGATAGAAGCGCTCGGTGAGGCGCGGCACGTGTTCCTCGGCAATGCCCGCACCGAAATCGGTAACGGTAATGGCGTGGTGGTCGCCTGAGCGGCTGGCGCTGGCAATGAGCGCTATCTCCACCCTGCCCCCGTCCCCGCCATATTTGATGGCGTTGTCGGCGAGGTTTTCCACCACTTCGAACAATTCCTGACGATCGCCGATGATGGTCACGGGTTCCTCGGGCAATTTTAGGTCGAGGACCAGTTCGGCGGCTTCGATCTTGGGCTCGAGAGTTTCGGCGACCTCACGCAGCAGCAGGTTGAGATTGACCTCGGTGGTGGGCTTGACGTGCTGGCGCAACTCGATGCGCGAAAGCGAGAGCAGGTCATCAATCAGGCTCGACATGCGCTCGGACTGGCTGCGCATGATGCCGAGGAACCGGCTGCGCGCCGCCTCGTCCTTTGCCGCGGGGCCCTGCAAGGTGTCGATAAACCCCATCAGCGACGTCAGCGGGGTGCGCAATTCGTGGCTGGCATTGGCGATGAAATCGCCGCGCATGCGGTCGGTGCGCTTCTGCTCGGTGAAATCGTAAAGGGTGATGGCCACGAAACTGCGGTCCTCGCCGGGGCGGTAGGGCACGACCGAGGCGCGATACCATGTTTCGTTGGGAACCGGGATGTGAAGTTCGGTGCCCTGGGCCGTCCCGGTCTCGATGGCCTTGTCTATGGCTTCCACAAGGTCGGGATCACGCAGGGTGAAGGCTAGGGGATCGCCCGTCTTGGCGCGGGGAAAGCGCTTGAGCGCGGCTGGATTGCGGTAAATCAGCACCGCCCTTTCATTGATGATCAGGCACGGCTCGGTGAGGATGTCGGAAAACTGCTCAACGGCGGTGTCGATGCCGGCAAGTGCGTCGGACGCTTTATCGGCTGCATCCGATTGACGCGAAGCGCGCGTCGCAATGGCGGTGATGGCAACGATGGCCAGAATGACCACACCGGAATCGAGGGGAGCGACCCTGCCGAATGCAGCCAATGCCATGACAAGTAAAATGGCAGCGGCGCCGACCAGGAACGGCGACGCCATGACGATTGGCCGGACCGCCGCGGGTCGCGTCTTCACTCTCTGTCCTGCGCTCATTGCAAATGAATCATCAATCATGACAATGGCCATATCGCGCGTGCATGACAATGGCATGATGAGCCGAGCGCCGCCGATTATGACATTTGTTACACAAAGCGCCCCGAGAGGACTTGATCTATATGGATGGCTTCGACCTCGAAAACCCAGAACTCGACGAGACAATCAAGGATCGGGCGCTGACCAGTGGCGGCTATCCTTATACCGAGAAGCTCAAGACCAAGGATTACGAAAAGCATCTGCGGGCCCTGCAGATCGAGCTGGTCAAGCTCCAACGCCATCTGGCCGAGACCGGAGAGCGCGTTCTGGCCCTGTTCGAGGGACGGGATTCGGCGGGAAAGGGCGGCACGATCAAGCGTTTCCTGGAAAATCTCAATCCGCGCAACGCGCGCACCGTGGCTTTGCCGGTTCCTTCGGACCGCGAGCGCACGCAATGGTATTTCCAGCGTTATGTGACACATCTGCCAGCGGGCGGTGAAATCGTGCTGTTCGACCGTTCCTGGTACAATCGCGCCGTGGTCGAGCCGGTGATGGGCTTTTGCACGCCGAGCCAGACCGAAAACTTCCTGCACGAGGCGCCGCCCTTCGAGCGGATGATAGCCGAGGAAGGCATTCATCTGTTCAAGTTCTGGCTGGAGATCGGGCGGGAAATGCAGCTCAGGCGCTTTCATGCCCGCCAGCACGACCCGCTCAAGGTCTGGAAACTTTCTCCTGTCGATCTCAAGGCACTCAACAAGTGGGATGAATACACAAAGGCGCGCAACAAGATGTTCGTGGCGACCGATACGCCCGATACGCCCTGGACGGTGATCCGGGCCAACGACAAGAAGCGCGCCCGGATCGCGGCCATCCAGTCGGTCCTCTGGCCGATCGATTACGCCGACAAGGACTTTTCGGCGATCGGGGAAATCGACCACCAGCTCGTCATGTCGCCCGAAGGCTTTCTCGCCAAGCAAGGATAGGCTATTGCGGAGCGCAAAACGGGGAGGACGCGCGTGAGCCTGACAGCAGTATCCATCGGCGAAGCCATGATTGAAATGAGCGGGGGCGAGGATCGCACCTACAGGCAGGGCTTTGCCGGGGACACGCTCAACACGGCCTATTATCTCAATGCGCTCCTTAAAGACGGCTGGACAGTCCGCTACGCAACGGCAGTTGGTGACGACCTTTATTCCCAACAGATGATCGAATTTATCGGGCAGACCGGCATTGATACCGGCGCGATCCGTACGATCAAGGGCAAGCGGGCCGGGCTCTACATGATCCATCAGGCCGATGGCGACCGCCATTTCACCTATTGGCGGGACACATCGGCGGCCAAGTTGCTGGCCGACGATGAAGCGGCTCTGAAGGCCGCTTTAGGCGATGCCGGACTGATCTATTTTTCCGGCATCACGCTGGCCATCCTTGCTCCCGAAGCCCGTGCGCGGCTTATTGCGGCAATTGGCGCCCGGCGCGCCTCGGGAGCGCTGGTTGCGTTCGATCCCAATATCAGGCCGACACTATGGGCGGACGACAGAAGCGTAGTCGATGCGCTGACGGAAGCGGCGAAGGTTTCGAGCATCGTTTTGCCCACGCATGCCGACGAAATTCCCTATTTCGATGATGTGGATGACGACGCGACCGCACGGCGCTATCTGGCGGCGGGATGCGAAGAGGTCGTGGTCAAGAATGGCGCGGATCCGGCGCTCGTGGTGACGGGCGATGGACTGTGGCGCGTGGGCGCACGAAAAGTCGCCGAGGTTGTCGATGCGACGGGGGCCGGCGATAGCTTCAATGGCGGGTACCTGGCGGCCCGTCTGGCCGGTGCCAGCCCTGAGGATGCCGCCAAAGCGGGGCACGCCACCGCCTCGGTGGTCATCGGCCACCATGGGGCGTTGATCCCCAAGGAAGCGCTCAACCAAATAACTTAGTGCCCGGCCCCCTTGTCGAACCCTCGCCGGATGGCGCGGAGGCCGAAGAACACGGCGACAAGCGCGATGGGAGAGAGGATGGAGATGGCGAGCGTCTTGTCCCAGCCGGTCGCCTCGAGCGGTCCGGCAAGCGCGTAGCCCAGAATGCCGATCAGATAATAGGTGATGGCAATGGTCGAGAGCCCTTCGACCGTGTGCTGTAGCCGGAACTGGCTCCGCGACGTTTCGGCGATGGTTTCGAGCACCGACTTGTTCTGGATCTGCATGTCGAGGCTGATGCGCACGTTGAGCAGTTCGACGGCCCGCTCGAGCTTTTCAAGCAGGACAGCGAGCCGCTTGTCCATGGCCTCGCAAGTCGCCAATGCAGGCTCGACCCGGTTGCCGATAAAGCTCGAAAGCGAGGAGCCCTGACCCAGGGTGGTTTCGCGCAATTTTTCCAGCCGGCTCTTCATAATAGCGCCATAGGCATAGGCCGCCGCGAAACGATAGTTGAGCTGTTCGGAAATCTGACCCGAGCGCACGGCAAGCGCGTGCAGGCTTTTGAGTCGTTCCTGGACCGCGTCGGTGGATTCGACGGCGGAAAGATCGGTCATCACATCGGTCAATTCCATCTCCACCGCCCGCAGATCCGGACCGGCCCGACGGGCCAACGGCAGGGCCAGGAGTGCCATGTTACGATACGTCTCGATCTCGAGAATGCGGCGCAGCGTGATGGCCCGACGCAACGGCGAGAGCTTGCCGGCGGCAAATTCGAAACGGATGAACTTGTCCTTGTCGGGCACGAAATCGGTGGCCAGTTGGGCATTGGCATGTTCGACCGCAACAAGGCAGAGGCTTGTGGGATTGAACGAGGGGAACACCCGCTCGGGCAGTTCGGGCTCGTCCATCAGATCGACACGCATGGCGCCTACCAGTTCGGCTCCGCCCACGGCGTCCAGGCCGATATCTTGCGGCCAGTTCTCGGTATCTGTCAGCGCCGAATACCAGGTGATGGTGATGAATTCGGTGTGAAACTCCCAGGTCGCCACGCGTTCGGGGGTGGTGAACTGATACTGCCGACTGCCATCGTCCTTAACCGCGTGGCCATTGTCCGCCGCGAACCGGCGGAATTCTTCCATGGCCTTGCGCATGCCGCCCGTTCGGTCGGGGACGGTCAGGACCAAACGGCGCACGCGCATATTGGGCGCAACGAGTTCGACGGGCCGCGCGTGCAATTCGGCCAGAACCGCATCGCGGTGGGGATGGTCAGCTATTGGAGCAGCGCACATCTTTCAGAGCCTCAAAACAGCGTCGGCATACCGTACGCCCTCTGCAAAGCCATCCCCATGCACCTTTGGTTTGATGCGCGCTTTTGACCTAACTTGATCCCACTTATTCTGGAAGCGCTCTAGTAGGCCTTGCCTTCGCGCTCTTTCATATAAGCAACCTCCTCCGGCGTGGAGGTTCGTCCCAAAGCCGTGTTGCGAAGCGGGAAGCGGCCGAAGCGCGCAATGATGTCGTGATGCTCGATGGCATAGGGCAGATATTCATCATCACCCAGCGAGCGGAACAGACGCACCGATTCCTCCTGGATCAACAGCGATTCCGAGTGCTGGTAGGGCATGTAGGCGAAGAGTCTTTCATGCACGGAAAGCTCGGCGTCGAGGCCGCGCGAAACGATCTCCTGGGCCAGGGCCAGCGCCATGGTGTCGGATGCGAACGCCGCTGCGCTGCCTCTGTTGAATTGTCGCGAGAGCTGATCGAGCAGAATGATTTCGGCCAGCCGGCCCTGTGGCGTTTCGCGCCAGGTCCAGAGCTCGGAGCGGATCGCTTTGGCATGAATATCGCTGAGCCTTGCCGCGCAGCGGGCATCGAATTCGGGATCACCCGAATACCAATCCTGTGGCCCATGTTCGACGAACCAGAATTCAAGGACATCATCGGGCTGCATGACCCTGTCTCCAATCTCGTTTTGTTCACATTTTGGGTTTCGCCACGGCGTTTGCCCGGCAATACTGGCGGGGAACTGATTCCCCTCATTGTGTCGGAGTGTGTCTCACAAATGGTCGCTTGGTCCAGCCAGCAGGATGAGGCCCTCAAAGCCGTCGCCAAATGGCTCAAGGACGAGAACGGGCCGCAGGTGTTTAGGCTGTTCGGCTGGGCGGGAACGGGAAAATCGACGCTGGCCCGGCATCTGGCCCAGGACGTCAAGACCGTCAAATACGCGGCGTTTACCGGCAAGGCGGCTCTGGTGATGCGCAAGCGCGGGTGCAAGGGCGCTTCGACCATCCACTCCTTGATCTACACGCGGATTTCGGAAAAGGAAGGCGAGCCGCGCTTCGTGCTCGACCCGGAATCGGCGGCGGCGGATGCCGATCTGATCGTCATCGACGAGGTTTCGATGGTCGATGAGGTGCTGGGCACCGATCTGCTCTCGTTCGGCACAAAGGTACTGGTGCTGGGCGATCCGTTCCAGCTTCCACCGGTGCAGGGCGAGGGTTTTTTCACCGCGCAGAACCCCGACGTGATGCTGACCGAAATTCACCGGCAGGCGGCGGACAACCCGATCGTCAGGCTCTCGCTCGATATCCGCGAGGGCCGCGGGCTGGACTATGGCACCTATGGCGAGAGCAAGGTGGTTTCGCGCCGCGAGGTCGATCAGTCCGAAGTGCTCGATGCCGATCAGGTGCTGGTGGGGCGCAACAAGACACGGCTCGATTACAACAACCGCATCCGGGAATTGAAGGGCTTGCCCACCGACATTCCGGTCAAGGGCGACCGGCTTGTATGCCTGAGGAACAACCCGCAGAAAAAGCTGCTCAACGGGCAGATCTGGACGCTCAATTCGATCAAGAAGCGCGCCGGCGGCACGCTGGAAATGACCATCGATCCTGAAGAGGCCGACCGCACGTCAGTGCAGACCAAGGTGCGCGCCCATCAGAGCTTTTTTACCGGCGAGGACGCCGAGATGAGCTGGCAGTTGCGCCGGCAATACGATGAATTCACCTATGGCTATTGCCTGACCGTTCACAAATCGCAGGGCAGCCAGTGGGACAGCGTCTATCTGTTCGACGAGAGCTTTGTGTTCCGCGATGAAGCGCAGCGCTGGCTCTATACAGGCATCACCCGCGCCGCCGAACGCATCACGGTTGTCCGGTAAACGCCGCCGTCAGCTCTCGGCCGGTTGAGCTTTTTCCAGGATTTCGGCAGCCTCGGGGTTGAGGGCAGCGCCCTTGTGCCGGGGCTTGAATGAAGGCGTGGGCCGTGGGCCCTCGGCATTGCCCAGCATGAGCGCGGCGCCCTCGCGCAAACCGCCGGCAACATCGAGTTCGAACCTTGCCTTGTCGCGCTCGCGGACCTCTTCAAGAATGTCGGCCGCTTCGCCCTCGTCGACGCCCAGCGCGACCAGCGTCTCGTAGCCGAAGACAAAGGCGGATTCGAGCATTTCGCGGATCTGGTAATCGACGCCGAGATGAACCAGATCGACGGCGTGCTCGCGGTCAAAGGCCCGGACATAGAGTTGCGCCAACGGGTATTGGGATTTGACGTGCTCGGCGATCCGCGTCGCATCGGCCGGCCTGTCGATGCAGACCAGAATGGCCGTGGCCGTGGGTGCGCCGGCAGCGTGGAGGATTTCGGGGCGAGTGCCATCGCCATAATAGACCTTGAAGCCGAATTCGGCAGCCGCGCGAATCATCTCGACGTCGTTGTCGATGATGGTGACGTCCACCCCCTTGGCCAAAAGCGGCTGACTGACGATCTGGGAAAAGCGGCCAAAGCCGATGATCAGCACCGTTCCGGCCAGGCCGTCGGCGATTTCGACGCCATCAAGGTTTGGCGCCTCACGCGGCATGATGCGGTTCATACCGATGATGGCAATCGGCGTGAGCACCATCGAGATGATGACAGTGGTGGTCAGGATGGCGTTCATTTCCGCGTCGAGAATGCCCACGCCGAGCGCGGCGGAAAACAAGACAAAGGCAAACTCGCCGCCCTGCGCCATGAGCACCGAGCGCTCCAGCGCCTCGCCATGGCTGGAGCGCAACAGGCGGGCGATGGCGTAGATGCCGGCGAACTTGACGGCCATATAAACGATGACCGCCATGATGATGAACGGATAGTTCTGGGCGATGACGCCAAGATCGAGCGACATGCCGACGGCGATGAAGAACAGGCCGAGCAGGATGCCGCGGAACGGTTCGATATCGGCTTCGAGCTGGTGGCGGAACGTCGATTCCGAAAGGAGCACGCCAGCCAGGAAGGCGCCCATAGCCATGGACAACCCGCTCATATCCATGGCCAGCGCTGCGCCGAGCACGACGAGCAGGGCAGCGGCGGTCATCACCTCGCGGGCGTGAGCATTGGCGAGAATGCGAAACAGGGGGTTGAGCAAAAAACGCCCGACAAGCACCAGACCGACCAGCGCGCCGACGGCAATGGCGATATCGGCCAGCCTTTGGCCCATGGTCACGGTTTCGGCCTGCGGCGCGATAAAGGTGACGAGAGCCAGAAGAGGAACGATGGCGAGGTCTTCGAGCAGGAGGACGGAAACCATTTTCTGGCCGGCAGGCGTTGCGATTTCGCCGCGTTCTTCGAGCACCTGGAAGACGATGGCGGTTGACGTGAGAACAAAGCCCAGCCCGGCAATCAGAGCGATGGTTGGTGGAAGGCCCATCATAATTCCAGCGCCGGTCATCAGCGCGGCGCATGTTCCCACCTGAAGAACGCCCAGCCCGAAAATTTCCTTGCGCAGGCTCCACAGCCGCCGGGGCTGCATTTCGAGGCCGATCACGAACAGGAACATCACGACGCCGAGTTCTGCAGTGTGAAGAATGGTCTCGGGATGGGTGACAACGGCAAAGCCGAACGGGCCGATGGCGAGACCGGCGGCCAGATAGCCCAGTACGGAGCCCAGTCCGATTCTCTTGAAAATGGGGACGGCAACGACACCTGCCGCCAGAATTCCGACGACCGGAAAAAGATCGAACCCGTGTGCCGCTTCGCCAGCCATCCTGTCCCCCGGGAGATGAAATTGTCAGCTTACGCTACGGGAGTCCGGGACGCACGACAAGGCGGTTGACGGTGGTGTGCCGGTGTGTTAGTTCTATATTACACTATACGGAAGCACACATGACCCAGTGGCGCGACGACCAACCGATATTTCTGCAAATCCGGCAAAGGATGATCGAGATGATCCTCAACGGGGCGATCAATGAGGGTGACCCCCTGCCCTCTGTCCGACAAGTGGCGACCGACCTTTCGGTCAATCCATTGACGGTGACCAAATCCTACCAGTCCCTGGTGGATATGGGCACAGTCGAAAAGCGCCGGGGACTCGGCATGTATGTAACCGATGGTGCGCGGGCTGCGCTGCTTGCGCATGAACGGGACAAATTTCTGAAAGAGGACTGGCCGGCGATTGCGGCGCGGATTTCGGCGCTCGGGCTTTCGGCTGGTGATTTGCTCAAGGATGGAGACGAGAAATGACCGCTGAAAACCCAATCGTTTCGGCGCGTGGCCTGCGCAAGCAGTTCGGCAAGAACGAGATTTTGCACGGGCTCGATTTCGACATTCCGGCCGGGCGCATCTACGGGCTGGTCGGGCACAATGGTGCCGGCAAGACGACCACGCTCAATGCGCTGCTGGGCCTGACCCAGTGTGAGGGCAAGATCGAAGTCTTGGGGCTCGATCCCTTCGCCAACCGCGCCACGCTGATGAACGATGTCGCGTTCATTTCCGATGTGGCCTCCCTGCCCCGGTTTCTGCGGGTGCGCGAGCTTTTTGCGCTTTTGAGCAACATTCATCCCAACTTTTCCCAGGACAAGGCGCGCGATTTTCTTTCGGGCACCGACATCAAGCCCGAAGCCAAGATCAAGAACCTCTCCAAGGGTATGATCGCCCAGCTTCACCTGGCTGTTGTCATGGCGATCGACGCCAAGCTTCTGGTCCTGGACGAACCGACGCTCGGGCTCGACATCACCTATCGCAAGCGGTTTTACCGGCGGCTGCTCGAAGACTACATGACCGAGGAGCGTACCCTGCTCATCACCACCCATCAGGTGGACGAGATCGAATTCATGCTGTCCGACATCATGTTCATCCGCGATGGCGAATTGATCGTCCATATGCAGATGGAGACGGTCAACACACGCTATTGCCAGCTGGTGATTTCCGATCCGGCGCATGTGGACGCCGCCCGCGCGCTGGGACCGGTCTCCACCGAAAGCCGGTTCGGACAGACGGCGATGATCTTTGATGGCGTGGACCGCGAAAAGCTGGCAACGCTGGGTCAGATTTCCACCCCGAGCCTTTCGGACCTTTTTGTCGCGCTGATGCAGCGTGAAACACATAATGCGGGAGCTGCCTGATGCAGGCCTTCATTGCGCTTATCAAACGCGAGTATCTCGAACATCGCGGCGCCTTCATCTACGGCCCCACCCTGCTGCTGGCGCTTGGGTCTCTGGCAGCGCTCTATGCTGTGTTCGGAACCGATTTCAGGGACGAATTCAGCGGAACCCTGCCGACCGTGCTACGCTTTTACGAGGCGGCCTTCGCTCTGGGGGCAGCGGGATGGCTGGTGTATCTGATCATCATGCTGTTCTTTTACTATGGCGATGCGTTTTCAGCCGACAGCCGCAACAATTCGATGTTGTTCTGGAAATCGATGCCGCAGAGCGACCTCAAGATATTCGGGTCCAAGGTGGCAGCTTCGCTGACGGTGTTTCCCGCTGCAATCCTTCTCGCCCTCGCCATCACCGGGGTCATCGCCTATCTGCCGACCGTCATCGCGAGCGATTTCCTGGGCGGTTTTGCGCCGCCAACCATCGGGGAAACGGTCAGTGCCTGGCTCAACATCATGGTTTCGGCCATCGTGCTGTTCGCCATAACGTTGCTTTGGTATCTGCCCTTCCTGGCCTGGGTGGGCCTGCTGGGCACCATCTTCAAGCGCTGGGCCATTCCGCTGGCCTTTCTCATACCGGCAGTGATCGGCCTGTTTGAACGGGTCGTGATGCGCAACATTTTGCAGGACGGCGCCTTGTGGTCCTTCATAACCGACCGGTTCGAAGTGAAATTCGAGGGCTTCGATTTCGAGGTGTACTTCGAGCAACACTGGCTCGCCGGCCAGAAATGGGATGGATTGGAGCTGGCCACGCTCATGCTGACGGGAGTGGATTGGATCCAGATCGCGGGAGGGATCGCGGTCGCAGCAGTCTTTATTTATGCAGCCAGCGAGTATCGCAGACGTTACATCCTGACCTGACCCGTTCCTTGTCGTGCGGTCGAACCGGAAAAGTCTCCACCTTTTCCTGACCACACTCTAAAAAGGCCGCCCTCGGGGGCGGCCTTTTTCTTTTACGCCATTGTCGGCATTGAAAACTGTGCGCCTTCCTTCAGCCCGGACGGCCAACGGGCGGTGACGGTCTTGGTGCGGGTCCAGAACTTTATCGAATCCGTGCCGTGCTGGTTGAGATCGCCGAAGGCCGAGGCCTTCCAGCCGCCGAAGGAATGATAGGCGAGCGGAGTGGGGATGGGCACGTTGATGCCCACCATGCCGATATTGATGCGTGAGGCGAAATCGCGTGCGGTATCGCCATCGCGGGTGAAAATCGCAACGCCATTGCCATAGGGGTGTTTGAGCGGCAGCGACAGGGCTTCTTCGTAGGTCGGGGCGCGGACGACCGAAAGTACGGGCCCGAAAATCTCCTCGCGATAGATGTCCATCTCAGGGGTGACGCGGTCGAACAGCGTGCCGCCGACGAAATAGCCCTCTTCATAGCCCTGCAAGGTGAAACCGCGACCATCGACAACCAGATCGGCGCCCTGCGCCTTACCGCTGTCGATGAGAGAGAGAATGCGTTCTTGCGCCGCCCTGGTGATGACCGGGCCGAGATCTGTCGCCGCATCGGTGTAAGGACCGATCTTGAGGCTTTCGACGCGGGGGGCGAGTGCGGCGACCAGCCGGTCAGCAGTTTCCTCGCCCACCGGAACGGCAACCGAAATCGCCATGCAGCGCTCACCCGCCGAACCGTAACCGGCGCCGATCAACGCATCGGCGGCCTTTTCGATATCGGCGTCGGGCATGATGATCATGTGGTTCTTGGCGCCGCCGAACGCCTGCACGCGCTTGCCGTGGGCGGCGGCGGTTGCATAGATGTGGCGGGCGATGGGTGTCGAGCCGACAAAGCTCACCCCGGCAATGTCATCATGGGCGAGGATGGCATCGACGGCGGTCTTGTCACCATTGACGACGTTGAGAATACCGGCGGGCAGTCCCGCTTCGATCATCAACTCGGCCAGCCGCATTGGGACCGAAGGGTCGCGCTCGGAGGGCTTGAGGATGAAGGCGTTGCCGGCGGCGATGGCGGGCGCGAACATCCACATGGGGATCATGGCCGGGAAGTTGAACGGGGTGATGCCCGCGCCGATACCGAGCGGCTGGCGCATGGAATACATGTCGATCCCCGGCCCTGCCCCTTCGGTGAATTCGCCCTTTTGCAGATGAGGGATGCCGCAGACAAATTCGGCGACCTCCATGCCGCGCACGATATCGCCCTTTGAATCCTCGATGGTCTTGCCGTGCTCGGCCGAGAGCAGTTCTGCCAACTCGTCCATGTGGGTGTTGATGAGATCGACAAAGCGGAAAAACACCCGCGCCCGGCGCTGGGGATTGGTGGCCGCCCAGCCTGGTTGCGCGGCGGCGGCCGATGCGATGGCTGCGTCGAGATCGGCGGCATCGGCCAGGGCGACTTTGGCTGAGACCTCGCCGGTTGCCGGGTTGAAGATGTCGGCGAACCGGCCCGACTTGCCCTCCGCATGGACCCCATTGATGAAATGCCCGATGGTCTTCATTGCTCGCTCCTCAAAAATGTCCCCGCAAGAATGAATGTCTATTATTGTCAGCTCAACGTGATAGTTTTCACATTCGATGTGCAAAAATCGTAGAGCAAAATGAACTGGGACGATATTCGGGTCTTTTTGGCCATTGCGCGCGAGGGACAGATCCTGGCCGCGGCGCGGGGGCTGGGCGTCAATCACGCGACAGTGGCGCGGCGGCTAACGGCGCTCGAAGTCGCCATGGGCGCGCGGCTTTTCGTGCGGCGCACCAATGGGTGCGATCTGACCGCCGAGGGCGAAGCGCTGCTCGAGCGCGCCGAGTTGATGGAGACGGCAGCACTCAATGCACAAACCGTGATCGGGGGCACCGATGCGGCGATCTCGGGCACCGTCAGGATCGGGGCGCCGGACGGGTTCGGGGTGGGATTTCTGGCACCGAGGCTGGGCCAGTTGCGGGCCCGGCATCCGGGCCTCACGATCGAGCTGGTTCCGGTGCCGCGCAGTTTTTCGCTGTCGCGGCGCGAGGCCGATATCGCGATCACCGTGGCGCGACCGACCGAGGGCCGGCTGGTGTGCCGCAAGCTGGTCGACTACCGGCTGGGGCTTTACGCGTCTTCCGACTATGTCAAACAACGCGGCCTGCCAAAAACGGTGGCCGATCTGAAAGATCATAGTCTGGTTGGCTATGTGGAGGATTTGATTTTCACCCCCTCTCTCGATTATGCCCGCGACATCTGGAAAGGCTGGCGCTCCGATATCGAAGTTTCGAGTGCGCTGGGCCAGACCGAGGCGGTTCGCGGCGGTGCGGGCATCGGAATCCTGCACGATTTTCTGGCGCAGCGACATGGTGAACTGGTGCCCGTTTTGCCCCAGTTGGGGCTGGTGCGGAACTACTGGACGGTGATGCACGAGGATGTTCGGGCGATACGGCGGGTTTCGGTGGTGGCCGATTTCATCGCCGAAATCGTGTCTCTGGCACGCAAGGATTTCTCCAGGATAGAACGCCCCTGATTCGAGACGGGGAAGTATGGAACAGCAACAAACCTTTGAGAATCCCTCTTATTCTTAAACCCACTCAAACATTCGTGCAGAACCGGTGGAGCAAAACAGGGTTGCCAGAGTTATGAAATCAGGCCACCATGATCATGGTCTTAACCAAGCGAAAGGAGGTGATCCAATGTCTAGTGAGATCCGCGCAGGCGGGAGTGACTTTGGGTATGAGGTGATTTCGACGAGGCAGCCCTCGGCGAAGTAAACCCTTCTCTCCGAACCGCTTGGTGCAAACGGTTCCAACGGTTCAAGTCACCCCGTGTGACGGTATCATGGAAGGACTGTTCGAGTTATCGGACAGTCCTTTTTCTTTGCCCGCTTGATTGGCGCGCAAGAGGCGCCTAAGTTTTCTATCGGCGTTTCACGATGGAGCGTCTTGTTTTTGGAATTACGTTCTCAGGGCGGGGTGAAAGTCCCCACCGGCGGTAACAGTCTTTCGACTGAAGCCCGCGAGCGCCTCGCCAGGCTGGCGAGGGTCAGCAGATTCGGTGCAACTCCGAAGCCGACGGTCATAGTCCGGATGAGAGAGAACGGGAATTGCGCCCTGTCGCGCACCGACATCCCCTAAGGGATGCGGGGCGCTCGTGGTGTCGTCTCCCGTAACCCTGAGGAAACTGGTTACGGAAAGGACGACAGATGAACCAGATTTCCTCTTTGCCCCACGCACCTGTTCTGGGTGCCGTGTTCATGGTTGGGGCCGGCATTACCTTTGCCATCACCAACATCTTGACGCCGATCATCACCTACCAGATGGGCGTGCCTTCGACCGCGGTGGTGTTCTGGCAATATATCGTCGCCACGCTTTTCGCGCTGCCGCTGATCGTGCGGATCGGAGTTTCAAAGCTGCGCACGCGCCATCCCTATTGGCACGAGACCCGCGCACTGCTTTCGGCGCTGGGCGTGCAGTTCTTTGCTTTCGGCTTTGCGCTGGGTGTGCCGGTCTGGCAGATGGTGGCGCTGTCGATGACCGGTCCGTTCTTCATCCTGCTCGGAGCAAATCTGTTTCTGGGCGAGCGCCTGACGGTGCAGCGGCTTGGGGCAACGATTACCGGCTTTATCGGCGCGATGATGGTCTCACAGATCGGAACCGAACAGTTCACGCTTGCCTCGCTGCTTCCCGTGCTTGCGGCGTTGTGCTGGGGGTCGGTTTCGGTGATCACCCGGTATCTGAGCCGCGACGAAGAACCTGAATCTCTGACGCTCTACATGTTGGTGCTGATTACACCCAACCACTTTTTGATCGGCCTGCTTGTCGGCATCGCAATTGCCGTGCTGCCAGCTGGCTCTTTGCCTGCAGGGCTGGCGACCGGGTTCGATTTCCAGCTTCCGCTGGGCGACGCGCTGGGGCTGATCGTGCTGTTGGGGCTGGTGACGGCCGGGGCGCAGTATTTCCTCAGCTTTGCCTACAAGGTCGCCGACGCCAGCTATCTGCAGCCGTTCGACGATCTGAAACTGCCGCTCAACACGCTTTTGGGCTGGATCGTGCTTTCGCAGGTACCGGCGATATGGTTCTGGCCGGGCGCGCTTTTGATCCTTGGCGCGTCGAGCTTCATCTTGTGGAGCGAGCGCCGGGCGGCACCGGGCCGGCTGCAAATGGCCTAGACTTTATCTTGTCGCGCTTCCGAACCGGATAAGTGGCGCCCACTTATCCTGGAAGCACTCTAAAGCCTGACCCAGCACCCGTCGCGATGGCTGTGCGCGATGGCGTGCACGGTCTTTTCGATGGCCAGCCCGCTTTGGAAATCGATGATGTGCGCCGTCTCACCTGAGATGGCGCGCATCACTTCGCGGGCTTCGATGATTTTCAATTCGTTAAACCCCAGCCCGTGGCCCGGCGCGGGAATGAACTTGTCATAGGGCGGATGGATGGGTGCGGTCAGGATGGTGCGGAACCCCTGCTCGCTGGCTCTGCCCTCGCGGGTGAAGATCTGGAGTTCGTTCATGCGCTCCTGATCGTAGGCGATGGTGCCTTCGGACCCGAAAAGCTGGATGGCGACGCGGCCCTTGCGGCCCCAGGCGGAGCGGGAAAGCTGGATCGCGCCCGATATACCGCCCGCAAAGCGCAAGAGAATGTGGGCGATGTCGAAGGTTTCGACCTCGCGGTCCTTGCCATCCTGGGTGGGACGGGTGGGAAAGGGCTTGGCGAGATCGGCCATGACCTGTTCGGCGGGACCAAGCAGCGTCGAAAGGATCGAGAGCGGGTGCACGCCGAAATCGTCGAGCGCGCCATAGCCCGAACTCGCTTCGCTCTTCCAGGAAAACAGCGCGGCGGGATCGGCCATGAAATCCTCGTCCATTTCGACCCGCACCGAATGGAGCTTGCCGATGGCGCCTTCGGCCAGCAGTTTGCCGATATGACGGATGAGCGGGTTCTGGATGTAATTGTATCCCAGCACAGCCACCCGGCCCGAAATTCGCGCCGCTTCGGCCATGCGCTCGGCATCGGCGAAGGCCGGCGCCATGGGCTTTTCGCACCAGACATGCTTGCCGGCCTCAAGCGCGGCGATGGCCATTTCGGGGTGGAAGGCGTTGGGCGTCGTGATGGAGACGATATCGACATCGCGGTCGGCAATTAGCTCACGCCAGTCACCCGTCGATTTCTCGAACCCCAGCGCTCTGGCCTGCTTTGCCGCGAGATCGGCACCGGCTTCGGCGAGATGGACGAGGCGCGGGCGCTCGATGTCGCCAAAAACAGGTGCAACCGCGTTCCAGGCCAGTGCATGGCACTTGCCCATATAGCCGGTTCCGATCAGGCCAACGCCGAGAGATGTCATTGAAGCGCTCCGGACAAAAAAAGACGGCGGAATATGAGAAAACCCATATTACCGCCGGAGGTTGCTCTTGCCCTTCGCGCTCTCGCGAAGAAGACTAGAATACGCGGCATATCGGTGAAGTTTCAAGGATAATGGCAACAAAACGACGCGATTTGCATCGCGTCGTTTTTCTTTTGTCACACTTGGAGCCTTTTCACCTTTGTTCCGATGGCCTGCTACTGGTATTCGGCAGCGTTGGACGCATCGACCAGAACGGTGCCGGTATCGACCCATTCCTCGATGGTCTCCCCATTGTTCAGCGCAATGAGAGACTCGATGCCGAACCGGCCCATATTCTCGGGCGCCTGGGCGATCGAGGCGGTCATTTCACCGGCAATAATGGAGTTCGCAGCGTCGGGGTTGGCGTCAAAGCCGACGACCATGACACTGTCGAGCATGGCGGCCTGCTTGAGCGCTTCGACGGCACCGAGCGCCATATTGTCGTTGGAGGCGAAAATCCCCTTGATGTTGGGATTGCCGGCCAGGATGGTTTCGGTGACCGAAAGCCCCATGGCGCGGTCCCAGTTGGCGGGCTGTTCAGCGACGATGTTGAGGCCGCATTCGGTCAGCCCGTCATGAGCGCCCTGGGCGCGGGCCTGACCCGTGGACTGGCTGATGAGGCCCTGCAGAATGGCCACGTCGGAGCCGGCCTCGAGGTTGTCGCACATATATTGAGCCGCCAGCGCCGCGCCGACCTCGTTGTTGGTGCCGATGAAGGACACGCCTTCATTGGTGCCGCGGGTGTCGACAAACACCACCGGAATGTCCTGCGCGATAGCGGAATCGACCACCGGGGCAAGCGCATTTGGATCGGTGGGCGCCAGCGCGATGCCGTCCACGCCCTGGGCGATCAGATCCTCGATCTGGTTGATCTGGGCCTGAACGTCGGATTCCTGGGGCGGGGCGACGACGATGACTTCGACGCCATGTTCCTCGCCGGCCGCCATGGCACCGGCTTCAACGGCGGCCCAGAACGGATTGCCCGCACCCGGACCCTTCATGCCCAGAACGTATGTTTGTGCCTGAGCGCCGACGGTCATTGCGCCGAGCGCCAAGCCTGCCAGAAGCATTGCTTTCATTTCGTGGTCCTCCCTTTTTGACCAGTCTCCATTTGATTATCGACCGTTCCGGCTGGAGCGCACCGGAACGGTGGTAAACCCTAGCTGTGTTATCGCCTCACCGAAGCCCTGCGGCGGACCACGTCGATCCAGACCGCGAAGATGATGACGACGCCGATCAGCACCATCTGCCAGAAGGAGCTGACATTGTTGATGTTGAGCCCGTTCCTCAAAAGGCCCATGATGAGCACGCCGGCCAGAACCCCCAGCACGGTGCCGCGCCCGCCGAAGAATGAGGCGCCGCCAATAATCACCGCCGCGATGGCGTCGAGTTCAAGCATCAGGCCCGCATTGGGGAAGCCTGAATCCGTACGGCCCGCCAGGAGCAGTCCGCCCAGCCCGGCCATGAAGCCGGAAATGACGTAAACCAGGATCAAAACCTTATCGACATTGACCCCCGACACGCGCGCCGCCTGCGGATTGCCGCCGATGGCATAGATGTGGCGGCCGGTGCTGGTTTTTTCGAGGAAGAACCACAAGCCTACCGCGCACACCGCGACGACGATCAGGCTGGCCGGAATGCCGGAGGGCGGCGCGAGGAAGCCCAGATCGTAATAGGCCTGACCGAGATAGCGGACCTCGTCCTGAAGCCCTGAAATCGGGGCGCCATTGGTCACCAGATAGGCGATGCCGCGCACCGCGTTGAGCGTGCCCAATGTCATGATGAAGGGGTGGGGTAATTTGAGCCATGTCAGGCCCACGCCGTTGACCACCCCCACCGCGATACCGACCAGGGGCCCGACCATCAATACGATTGGCCAGGGCAGGCCCATGCGGCTGGCGAGCGCGAGGGTGACCATGGAAAGGGCCATTGTCGAGCCGACGGAAAGATCGATGCCGGCGGTGACGATGACCACGAACATGCCGAGCGCAACGAGCGCCAGGGTGGCGTTCTGTTTGAGAATATTTGTGAGGTTCTGGGGCGTTAGAAACACCTCGGGGCGCGAGAGGGCAATGACCACCATCATCACGATCACGACGAGAACGATGCCGTAGGTTTCAAGGAACTTCGAGAGCTTTGGATTGTAAAACATCGCGCCCGCTCTCCTAGTGCAGCCTGTCATGGGCCAGGGATTCGGTGTGTCCCTTGGTGCCCATGATCCAGCCGATGACCTCGTTGCGGGAGGTGTCTTTCAGTTCGCTCTCTGCGAAGTTGGTGCCCTGATAGAGCGCCATGACGCGGTCGCAGCAATAGAAGATATCGTCCATGCGGTGGGAGATGACGATCACCGCAACGCCATGATCTTTCAGCCGTTTTATGAGATCGAGCACCTTGCCGACTTCCTTGATGGCAAGGGCGGCGGTGGGCTCGTCCATGATGACGAGCTGAGCGTCGAACGCGGTGGCGCGGGCGATGGCGACCGCCTGGCGCTGGCCGCCCGAGAGATCCTCGGTGTTCTGGGAGACCGATTTGACATGGATGTGGAGATTGTCGAGATGGGACTGGGCCATCTCGCGGGCCTGCTTGTGATCGATGATGGTCAGAGGCCCGAGCTTCCTGCCCGGCTCACGGCCCATATAGATATTTTCGTAAATGGGCATGTTCCCGGCCAGCGCGAAGTCCTGATAGACCATCTCGATGCCCTTGCCGCGGGCGTCCTTGGGGCTGGAAAAGTGGACCGGGCGCCCCTCGAAGATCAGCTCGCCCTTTGAGGGCTGATAGAGGCCCGAGAGGATTTTCATGAGCGTGGATTTGCCCGCGCCATTGTCTCCCACAACACCCAGAACCTCGCCGTGATCGACGTGGAAATTGACGTTGTCCAAAGCGGTGATGGCGCCAAAATATTTGGCGATGCCGCGCGCTTCGAGAAGTGCCGTACCGGTGGCGGCCATGTCCCTCTCCCCTTCCCTTGCACAAGTCAAAATAGAACGCTTGATGCACTATTTATATTTGTGGAATGTTTATTCCATTTCGTGCAGAATGCGTCAAGGCCCAATCGAACCGGCCCGCAGAAAAATCGGGGCGGATCGAGGGCCAAATGGCGGTGCTGGGGGCCGTTTTTGGGCAAAAAGTCCGGCAAATGCCGGGGACAATGACCGGACGAGTATAGATGCAGCGGACCGGCTGGGGATAAGATCAGGAGAAACCAAGCATGGGGCGCAGCAAGGCGATGGACAGCGCAGAGCAGATCGATGTACCGCGCGACTTCGCAGCACTGCGCGAACGTGTGCTGGAGCGCTGGGAGGAATTGCCGCGCCGGCTGACCCAGGTGGCCGAATACGCGCTCAACAATCCCGACGAGGTTGCCTTTGGCACTGCCGCCTCGATCGCGGCCAAGGCCCATGTGCAGCCATCGACGCTCGTGCGGTTTTCCCAGGCACTGGGCTATCAGGGATTTTCGGGGCTGCAGGAAGTGTTCCGCTCGCGGCTGCGCGATCAGGTGCTCGGCTATGACGAGCGCATGGCGCAGTTGCGCGAACATGACGAGGGCTCGCCACGCCCATCGATGATCCTCGAGGGGTTCGCCGAAGCCTCGCTGCGCTCGATTTCCGCGCTCACCGCGCGCCACGACCCGGCGGTGTTCGAAAAGGCGCTCGATGCGCTCGAGACTGCGGAAACGGTCTATCTGATCGGGTTGCGGCGCTCGTTCCCTGTGACGTCCTATATGGCCTATGCGATGGGAAAGCTGGGCATAAGAACGATCCTGATAGATGCAGTGGCCGGGCTTGCGGCCGAGCAGGCCAATTTCGCAAGCGAGAAGGACGCTGCGCTTGCCATCAGCTTTACACCCTATGCCAGCGAGACCGTGGCGCTAACCGCACAGGTGCGCGAGGCCGGCGCCAAGGTGGTGGCGATCACCGATTCCATCTTTTCGCCACTGGCCTCGCAAGCCGAAGCCTGGTTTGAGGTGGCCGAGGCCGATTTCGAGGGATTTCGCTCGATGAGCGCCAGCATGACGCTGGCCATGGCGCTGACCGTGGCACTGGCGGACCGGCGCAAGACGCAAGAGGCGTAGAGGGGGCAGGCGCTCACGGGCTCCAGTTGGGCTTATTGCGGCGAAAGCGGGGACCGGAGAAGCCAGGAATGGCCACCTCAGATGGATGACCCGCCGGCGCTGCCGGTTACCGGATCCCGGCGCAAGGCCGGGATCACGGTTGGGGTGGTGCCGGAGTTGGGCATAAAACCATCGCCCGCGAAGGGGCGAGGGTTAATCCTGCCGCGGCGCCGACGATAAGCCGCTTGCGCAGTCCACCCCTCGCCGAAAACTCAACCGTGGCGTTCGCTGACGGGAACGGCGGCCATACCCTTGTCGAAATCGGCGCGGATTTCCGCGAGGGTCATCGATCCGAATTGCTCGACGATCATGGCCTCGGCGGCGGCAAGAGTATCGCCGATGCGAGCATTGACGGCTTTCTCGATCAGGCATTTGGGATCGTCATTGGCCAGACCCAACGCGAACATTTCAGGTGAGCCCAGCGCGCGGTAAATATCGGCCATGGTGACGTCCTCGAGCGGAACGGCGAGCTCCCAGCCGCCATTGTGTCCCTTGGCCGATGTGACATAGCCCGCTTCGCGCAGACCCGCCATTGTGCGGCGCACGACCACGGGATTGGTCGAGAGCATTTTGGCCATTGTTTCTGACGTCGCTGCACCCTCCATCTTGCTCATGTGAATCAACACATGGAGCATGCGGGAGAGCCGATTGTCGGTGCGCATGGGCTTTACCTCTGGTCTTTGACCTAGCGCGGCGGGACGCATGGCGTCAATCGCGACACCGCTTGCACCCGCCGGCGCAAGGCGCAATCCTTGGGCGGAACACTGGGAGGTGTGTATGGCGAAAGACATATCGGACCGTCTGCTGGCCATCGTTGATGGGCTGCCATTAAGGCCCGGCATGCGGGTGCTGGAAATCGGGTGTGGGCCGGGCGCCATGGCGCGCGAAATGGCCCGGCGCATAGGAGACGGCAAGGTGGTGGCTATCGACCGCTCGGCCCGGGCCATCGAGCTGGCACGGTCCGGTTCGGCCCCGGAGATGGCAGCGGGCGCTCTCGAATTCAGGCAAAGTGCTGCCGAAGATTTTACGCTCGAACCCGGCGAAGCGTCGTTCGATATTGCCGTGGCGGTGCGGGTGGGCGCATTGGATGGACGCCATCCACAAGCGGGGGTCAAAGCCCGCGCGGCGATCAGGCGGGCGCTCGGGCCGGAGGGAAAGCTGTTCATAGACACAAGAGCGCCCATGGAGGCCGGATTCCTTGAGTGATGGCGCAGCATGCCGTATCGCTTCATCAAACGGGCCGGGACCACGCACCATGTACAGAACTCTTATCGCGGTCGGTATTGTCGCTTCGGCCTGGGTCGCGCCGATGGAAGCGGCCATGGCCGAAACGCTGATGCTAAGCGTCAAGGACGCGGCCATGACCGAGGACGGTCAGACCGGCCGCCCCGCGCTCCAGATCCATCTGGACCCGCAATCGGCCAAGGCGTTTGGCGAGATGACGATACGCCATTTGTCCTCGGTGGTCGAAGTCTCGCTGGACGGCAAAATTCTGATCGCTCCGCGCGTACAATCGCCCATTGTCGAGGGATCGTTGCAGATCGTCGGCGATTTTTCCGAAGCCGAGATCGCGGCCATGGTCGAGCGGATCAATTCGGGCGCACAGCTTGAGGTGCGGGCGGTCCAGGAATAGGCCACGGGGCCGGCGTTGCGCCATGTTGCACCGTCGACACATCCAAATTTGATTGTTTTTCAACGCCATCGCCATGTGGAACGAAGCGGGACGAACTTCGTTCGGTCACCGCGGGGAAACGAAGCTGGCTTTTTTCGGGAACGGCCAATCTGCCGATTTCGAGAAAAGTGCAGCCGTCAAACCAACGGAGACTAACAATGAAAAATGCTCTTGCAAAAACAGTGCTGGCCACAACAGCCGGGCTTTTGATGACCGGCACCGCGCTGGCCCAGACTGCCACCGCGACAGCCACCACCGACCTCAACATTCGCTCGGGTCCGGGACCCCAGTTCGAGGCCATAGACGTGATCGCCTCGGGTGACAGTGCCACGGTGACGGGTTGCGTTGCGGATTCCATGTGGTGCGAAATCGACTATAACGGCACGGTGGGCTATGCCTATTCCGATTACCTGACCGTTCAGGCGCAGTCTGAGGGCGAAGCGATCGTTCTGACCGAACGTCCGCCCGAACTGGTCGGCGTTGCCGAGCCCTCCACCACTGCCAATTCGACGGTGACCGGCGCGGCCGGCGGCGCGATTGCCGGTGCGCTGGTTGGCGGCCCTGTTGGCGCTGCTATCGGCGCCGGGCTGGGTGCAACGGCCGGTGTGGTTGTCGACCCGCCGGAAAGCGCACGCACCTATGTGACCTCCAATCCCATGGAACCGGTCTATCTTGAAGGCGAAGTGGTGGTTGGCGCCCAGGTGCCCGAGACCGTGACGGTTCAGGCCATTCCCGACTATGAGTACGAATATGTCTATATCAATGGCCAGCCGGTTCTGATCGACCCGGCCAGCCGGGAAATCGTCTATATCTTCCGCTAAAATCGGATGAGCGATACTGAAGGGCGGCCCGGCGGGTCGCCCTTTTTAGTATCACGCGATCGAACCGAAAAAGTCTGCAACTTTTTCTGACCGCGCTCCTTTTTTAGTGTCACGCGATTCGAACCGAAAAAGTCTGCAACTTTTTCTGACCGCGCTCCTTTTTAGTGTCACGCGATCGAACCGAAAAAGTCTGCAACTTTTTCTGACCGCGCTCCTGCGGCCGCCCTTTTTGTTGTCGCGCCCTTTATTTGACCTTGATCACCTGCCCGGTTTTGAGACTTTCGCTGGCGGCTTCGGCCAGTTTCTGGGCCATCAGCCCGTCATGACCGGACGCTCGGGGGGCTTCGCCTTTTTCGAGAAAATCGAGGAATTTTTCGATCTCGGCGGTATAGGCCGCCTGGTAGCGCTCGACGAAGGAAAAGGGGATCTTGTCTTCGGTCCAGCCGTTTTGGTTGGCGAGTTCGACGGTGGTGTCGTGGATGTTGGCGGCGCGCAACAGACCTTTTGAGCCATGCACTTCGATGCGCTGGTCGTGACCATAGGTGGCGCGGCGGGAATTGGTGATGACGACGATCTTGCCCGAGGCGGTCTGCATCTGGACGCTGGCGGTGTCGATATCGCCGGCCTTGCCGATTTCCGGATCGGTCAAAACGCCGCCAAGGGCGTGAACGGTGACCGGTTCTTCATCGCCCAAAAGGAAGCGGGCCATGTCGAAATCGTGGATCATCATATCGCGGTAAAGACCGCCCGAGCGCTCGATATAGGAGACGGGGGGCGCGGACGGATCGCGGCAGGTGATGGTGATGATTTCGGGATCGCCGATTTCGCCCGACCGCAGGCGTTTTTCGAGGAAGGCGAAGTTGGGATCGTAGCGGCGATGAAAGCCGATCATCAAAGGAACGCCGGCTTTTTCGACCACTTGCAGGCAGGCCTTTATCCGTTCGACCGAGAGCGAGACCGGCTTTTCGCACAGGATGGCCTTGCCCGCCTTTGCGGCTAGTTCAATCAGGTCGGCATGGGTATCGGTGGGGGTGGCGATGAGGATGGCATCGACATCGGATGAGGCGATAATGTCCTCGACCGGAGCGGTTTTTGCCCCGACAACACCCGCCAGTCTTTCAGCGGCATCGGCCATGGCGTCGGCGATATAGGCCACCCTGGCGCGGCCCGATGATGCTATGGCGCGGGCATGGACATTGCCGATGCGGCCGGCCCCCAGAATTCCGAAACGCAGCATGAACTCTCTCCCGTGCTCAGGTCTCGCCTTGTGGTGACGCCCATTGTACCCTCGGTGCACTTGCATGCCACGGCCAATGGACAGACGTTTTCTGCCGCATGCGCCCTCCGAATGCAATCGACAAAATGGAACATATATTCCGAATTGACAGTTTTTCGGAATTGATGTTTCAATCGAACCTGACTAGAGCTTGACCGATCCCGATTGAATCGGGCCGGCCGCTCCAAGTCCTGTTTCTGTCGCGAGATCGAACCGGAAAAGTCTCCGACTTTTCATGATCTCGCTCTAGAAGGGCGGCGAATAATCGTCTCGAGTGCTGATTGAGGGAGGCCGGTGCGCCATGGAAGAGAGGGAGAAGACGCTGGACGTCATCACCATCGGGCGCGCTTCGGTGGACTTGTACGGCCAGCAGATCGGCGCCCGGCTCGAGGACGCAACCAGTTTTGCCAAATCGGTGGGCGGATGTCCGGCCAATATCGCCATCGGCACGGCACGGCTGGGGCTGGCTTCGGCCTGGCTGGGTCGGGTGGGCGATGAGGCCTTCGGGCGGTTCATCACAGAACAGATGGCGCGCGAGGGCGCCTCGACCGAAGGGATCATCACCGACAAGGACAGGCTGACGGCGCTGGCCATTTTGGGTGTCGAGGACGACAAGCGGTTTCCGCTGATCTTTTATCGCGAGGACTGCGCCGACATGGCGCTGACCGAGGGCGATATTTCCGAGGATTTCATTGCGCGCACCCGGTCGGTGCTGGTGACGGGGACGCATTTTTCGCGGCCCCATACCTCGGCGGCGCAAAAGATCGCCATGACCTTTGCCAAGGGCTATGGCGCCAAGGTGATCTTCGACATCGATTTCCGGCCCAACCTGTGGGGCCTGGCCGGGCATGGAGCGGGCGAAGAGCGCTATATCCGATCCCATACGGTTTCCGAACGGCTGAAATCGGTGCTCCCCCATTGCGATCTTGTCGTGGGCACCGAGGAAGAGATCCTGATCGGCTCGGGGGAGGCCGATCTGGATGCCGCGCTCAGGACGATCAGACAGGTCTCCTCCGCCGTGATCGTCCTGAAGCGCGGCCCCATGGGTTGCATCGTCTATGACGGGCCGATCCCAGAGAGCATCGAAGACGGGATCGTGGGCGAAGGATTTCCCATCGAGGTTTACAATACGCTCGGCGCCGGAGACGCGTTCATGAGCGGGTTCTTGCGCGGGTGGCTGCGCGGGGAGAAGCTGGAGACGTGTGCGACCTGGGCCAATGCCTGCGGGGCGTTTGCGGTGTCACGGCTGCTGTGTTCGCCGGAAATTCCCAGCTTTGAGGAATTGAGTCATTTCCTCAAGCATGGCAGCACGCACAAGGCGTTGCGCCGGGACGCGGCGATCAACCATATTCACTGGGCCACGACCGGGCGGCGGCGGGACTATCCGACCCTTAAGGCGCTGGCCATCGACCATCGGAGCCAGTTCGAGGAGATGGCGGAAAAGCTCGGAGCCGACCGCGACAGGATTGGCGCGTTCAAGCTGCTCGCTGTCGAGGCGGCGGCCAAAGTGGCCGATGGGCGCGACGGGTTCGGGATGCTGCTCGATGAGAAGTACGGCCGCGCGGCGCTGTTCGCGGCAGCCAAAGTGCCGAACTTCTGGATCGGACGGCCGGTGGAATTGCCGGGATCGCGGCCGCTGAAGTTCGAGTTTTCCCAGGACATGGGAAGCCGGCTGATCGAATGGCCGGTCGACCATACCATCAAGTGCCTGGCGTTTTTCCATCCCGACGACGCCGACGACATGCGGCTCGAACAGATCGAAAAGCTCGGCACGCTCTACGACGCGGCGCGGCGGGTGGGGCGCGAGGTGCTGATCGAGATCATTGCCGGCAAGAACGGGCCAATGGAGGCCGATATCGTGCCGCGGGTATTGACCGAGCTCTATTCGGCGGGGATCAAGCCCGACTGGTGGAAGCTCGAGCCGCAGGCCGACGCTGGCGCCTGGGCGCTGATCGACGAGACGATTGCCGCCAACGATCCCTGGTGTCGCGGCGTTGTGCTGTTGGGGCTGGACGCGCCCGCCGATGAGCTCGAGGCAGCGTTCAGGGCAACGGCAGAATCGAAAACGGTCAAAGGATTTGCCGTGGGGCGGACGATCTTTGCCGACGCTGCGGAAAAATGGTTGGCTGGAAAGATGGACGACGCCGAGGCGATTGCCGATATGGCCGAGCGGTTCGGGGCGCTGGTGGATGCATGGGAGGTGCGCGGGCAATGAGCGAAACGATCAGGCTGACCATGGCGCAGGCCGTTGCGCGATTTCTGGCGGCGCAAATGACCGAGATCGATGGCGAACGCGTGCCACTGTTCGGCGGGGTGTGGGCGATCTTCGGGCATGGCAATGTCGCAGGAATGGGTGAGGCGCTTTATGGTGTGCGCGAGAAACTGCCGACCTATCGCGCCCATAACGAACAGGGCATGGCCCATGCGGCGATCGCTTTCGCCAAGGCCAGCTTCCGGCGCCGGATGATGGCGTGCACCAGCTCGGTCGGGCCGGGGGCGACCAACATGGTGACGGCGGCGGCGCTGGCGCATGTGAACCGGTTGCCCGTGCTGTTTCTGCCTGGCGATGTGTTTGCCAACCGGCGGCCCGACCCTGTGCTGCAGCAGGTCGAGGATTTTGCCGACGGGACGGTGTCGGCCAATGATTGCTTTAAACCCGTGTCGCGCTATTTCGACCGCATCACGCGGCCCGAACAGATCATGCCGGCGCTGCGGCGGGCGATGCAGGTTCTGATCGATCCGGCCGATTGCGGACCGGTGACGCTGGCACTGTGTCAGGATACTCAAGCGGAGGCCTATGATTATCCGGCCCGCTTTTTTGCCGAGACTGTGCACACCCAGCGCCGGGTGCGGCCCGATGCCGACGAGTTGGCGCGAGCCGTTGCGGCGATCAAAGGCGCCAAACAGCCGGTTCTGATTGCCGGTGGCGGGGTGCTCTATTCAGGGGCCAGCGATGCGTTGGAGCGGTTTGCCGACGCCCACGATATGCCGGTGATGGAAACGCAGGCGGGGAAATCGGCCCTGCCTCATTCGCACCCGCTCAATATGGGATCGGTGGGCGTGACCGGGACAAGCGCGGCCAACGGGCTGGCGGAAAAGGCCGATGTGATCGTGGCCGTGGGGACGCGGCTGGCCGATTTCACCACGGGATCATGGGCGCTGTTTGAGAACCCCGACGCAAAGTTCGTGGCGCTCAATGTGGCGTCCGTCGATGCGGGCAAGCATGGGGCAATGCCGCTGCTGGCCGATGCGCGGGTCGGGCTGGACATGCTCGGCGAAGAATTGGGCCCCTGGCGGGCGCCGGAGGGCTGGCGGGGCGAAGCTGAAGAGCGGAAGCGCAAATGGCTGGGCGAGGCAGAGGCCGCGACAGCGGCAACCAACGCGGCCCTGCCCTCGGATGCGCAGGTGATCGGGGCGACCCAAAGGATGATGGGCGAGGCGATTGTCGTATGTGCGGCGGGGGGACTGCCCGGTGAGCTGCACAAGCTCTGGAAGCCGGAAGAACCGGGGCGGTATCACCTCGAATACGGTTATTCGACAATGGGATACGAGATTGCCGGCGGGCTGGGGGTCAAGCTGGCGCGGCCGGCGGATGAAGTGGTGGTCATGGTCGGGGACGGCAGCTACATGATGGCCAATTCAGAGCTTTCGACCGCCGTGATGATGGGGCTGCGGCTGACCGTGGTGGTGCTCGACAATCGCGGGTTCGGCTGCATCAACCGGCTGCAGATGGCGACCGGGGGCGAGAACTTCAACAATCTGTTTGAAGACGTGCACAAGGATGCAATGCCCGAGATCGATTTTACCGGGCACGCAAGCGCCTTGGGTGCGCATGCGCAAAAGGTCGCGGGGATTTCCGAACTGGAGGCGGCGCTGGCCGAGGCGCGGAAGCGCGGCGGGGTCAATGTCGTTGTGATCGATACCGATCCGCTGGTGACCACCGAAGCCGGCGGGCACTGGTGGGACGTTGCAGTGCCGGAAGTGAGCGAGCGGGCAGATGTGCGCGCGAAGCGGGCGGAGTATGAGGAGCGGATAAAGGGACAGCGGATCTGGTGAAGGGCAGAAAGGCCCCCTCACCCGGCGCATTCGCGCCGACCTCTCCCCCAAGGGAGAGGTAAGCCTGGCGCAGACGCTCTGCTTCAGGATACGAAAATGGAGCCCAGTTCCACCTCTCCCTCTGGGGGAGAGGTCGCCGCAAAGCGGCGGGTGGGGCCTTTGAGATGAACGGAAAGAACGAGGAAAAATGATCCGGATCGGTGCGAACCCTATCGGGTGGTCCAATGACGACATGATCGAGATTGGCGGGGAGACGCCGCTGGAGGTGTGTCTGGCCGAGGCCAGGGAGGCCGGGTTTACCGGGATGGAGCTGGGCAACAAGTTTCCGCGCCAGACCGAGGCGCTGCGGCCCGTGCTCGATGCGCATGGGCATCGGCTGGTTTCGGGGTGGTATTCGACCGAGCTTCTGGTTCGCGACGAGAATGCCGAGATCGAGGCGGCTGCGGCGCATGCGAGCCTGCTGGCTGACATGGGCTGCACTGTGATGATCGTGTGCGAGACATCGAACGCTATCCACGGGCAGATGGAAACGCCGCTGTCGGAGCGTCCGGTATTGCCTCATGACGTCTGGGCCCGGTTCGGGATGCGGCTGACGGCATTCGCCCTGAAGCTGAAGCAGGCTTACGGGCTCGATCTTGTCTATCACCACCACATGGGAACGATCGTCCAGACCGAAGCCGAGATCGACCGGCTGATGGCTTCAACGGGCGATGCTGTGCATCTGCTGCTCGATACGGGGCACGTGACCTGGGGCGGGGGCGACCCGGCGCGGGTGGCGCGCAACCATTTCTCCCGCATCGCGCATGTGCACACCAAGGACGTGCGGGCCGATGTGATGCTGAAATCGAACTCGGAGGACTGGAGCTTTCTCAAATCGGTGCTGGCCGGGGTCTATACCGTGCCCGGTGACGGACTGATCGACTTTTCCTCTGTGTTTGCCGCGCTCAAGGGCTATGAGGGCTGGGTGGTTGTCGAGGCCGAACAGGATCCCGAAAAGGCCCATCCGCTGACCTATGCGAAAATGGGGTATGGCCATTTGCGCGGTGAGTTGGAGCGGGCCGGGTTCGAGGTGGCGGCTTAGGCCAATTGCCGGCTCGGAAGGGGCCTCTCACCCCAACCCTTTGCCCCAAAGGAGAGGGAGCGGGCCGGCGGGAAATCTGGCCGCCGGGGTTGCCGGGGCAGTGACGGGAGGAGAGGCGGCGGCAGGAGCCGCGAGCGCTGCCGGTTACCGGGTCCCGGATCAAGTCCGGGATGACGATGAATTTTTGGACGGCGGGGCGTTGAGAGGCTGGGGGCCGGCAAAGAGAAAAGGAAAGCAACATGTCTGAACTGCTCGTCAAGCCATCGGGGGACAGTGGCAAACTTATCGACATAACACCGCAGAGCGCCGGGTGGCGGTATGTGGGGTTTGCGTTGCACAAGCTCGGAGCCGGGGAGAGCGTTTCGGACGTCACGGGAGACCGGGAGGTCTGTCTGGTTTTCGTTTCCGGCTCAGGCCGGGTCAGTGCGGGCGGAGAGGCGCTGGGCACGATGGGCGGGCGAAAGAGCCCGTTCGACGGCAAGCCGGCGGCTGTCTATGTGCCGGGCAATAGCGACTGGTCGGTGACGGCCGAGACCGATCTGGAGCTGGCGGTGTGTTCGGCCCCTGCCCTGACCGAGCGCGCCGTGACCGTCATCTCGCCCGATGCCATGAGCCAGGAGGTGCGCGGCAAGGGCACCAATGTGCGTCATGTCACCAACATCCTGCCCGAAACCGACGGAGTGGCCGACAGCCTTCTGGTGGTCGAGGTGATAACGCCGGGCGGGCACACATCGTCCTATCCGCCGCACAAGCACGACCGGGACGCATTGCCGGAAGAATCCTATCTCGAGGAAACCTATTATCACCGGCTCAACCCCCATCAGGGTTTCGCCTTCCAGCGGGTCTATACCGACGACCGCTCGCTCGATGAAACTCTACTGATCGAGGACGGTGTGACCACACTGGTGCCCAAGGGGTATCACCCCTGCGCGGCGATCCACGGGTATGATCTTTACTATCTCAATGTGATGGCCGGGCCGCACAGAACCTGGAAGTTTCACAATCAGCCCGAGCACGAATGGCTGCTTGGGGCGTGAGGCTGAACCGGCATTTATGCGGGAGGCTCCGACCCGCCAAACCCACCATTTGTCAACCCGGCCTTTGGGCCGGGGGCCTGTATGCTCAGCGTCCGAGATGGAGCCGTCGACGCTGAGTGTACTGGATCCCGGCTCAAAGGCCGGGATGACGTCGGGTGAGGTGTTGGGGGTTGTTACGGTCTTGCTGGCCTTGCCCGCCGATCGCCTGGAAAGTCAGCAAACGATGGCGTTTAAAGGGCGTGTTAAGCCCTTGGCCGTAACAGTTTCCCGTAGCGAAAACGTCGGTGCGGGGGGCAAGGCACTTTGGCAGGCACGATTCAAAGCAGGTTGAAACAATTGGGGCGGGTGCTCGTACGCGCCAGCAACATACCTGCGTTGATGGCCGTCATCGTGATCACCGTGGCGATGGGATTTGCCGAGTATCAGAACCGGGAGATCTTTGCGCAATCCCAGCGCGCCATGGTGCTCGACAAGCTCGGCTTGGTGCGGGCCCGGCTCGAGGGGAACGTCAACTCCAACCTGCAACTGATCCACGGCCTTGTCGGCGCGATCACCACCGAACCCTATATGGGACAGAGGCGGTTTTCCCGGCTTGCCGCTTACCTGTTCGACCAAAGCAGCCAGATCAGCAATATCGCGGCGGCGCCCGATTTCGTGGTGCGCATGGTCTATCCGGTGGCCGGAAACGAAGCGGCGCTGGGGCTCGACTACCGAAACAATGCCGAACAACGCGATGCGGCGATGCAGGCGCGGGACACGCGGGAAATCGTTCTGGCCGGGCCGGTGCATCTGGTGCAGGGCGGGCGCGGCTTTATCGGGCGGTACCCGGTCTATTACGACAACGCTGCGGGCGAGGAGCGCTTCTGGGGCATCGTTTCAGCGGTGATCGATGCCGACAAGCTCTATGCCGACAGCGGCCTTGACACGATAGCAAGCGATATCTCCATCGCCATTTCCGGTCGCGACGGGCAGGCCGACAACGAGGCCGTCTTCTATGGCGACGCCGCGGTGCTGGAAAGCGATCCGGTACGCGCGGAAGTCTTGCTGCCGTCGGGAAACTGGATCATCTCGGCCATCCCAAGCCAGGGCTGGGGCGCCAGCCCGCCTAATACGGCCCTGTTGCGGATCGGAATGGCGCTGGCGGCGGCGCTGATCCTGGTGCCGATCGTGCTCTTGGGCCGGCTCAACGAAGAACGCCGGCGGCGGATGATCGAACAGCGGCGGCGCGAGGCCGAATTGTCGCGGCTGTCGCGCCGGCTGGAGCTGGCACTGGCCACCTCGCAGGTCGGCGTTTGGGAGATGAACATTTCCAACGGGGCGCTGTCCTGGGACGACCGGATGAACGAGCTTTACGGCTATGAGCCGGACGGCGGGGGGCGTGACTACACTCATTGGCGCGACAGGCTGCATCCGGACGATCTGGAAAGCGCCGAGCGTGACTTCAACGAATCCATCCGTTCAGGCAGCCAGTATTTCTCCAACTATCGGATCATGACCCCCGAGGGCGAAACGCGGCACATCAGGGCCATAGGCTCGGTCTATCAGGACCCGGGCGCCGCTCCGCGCATTCTGGGGGTCAATTGGGACGCAACGCCCGACGCCAAGCTGTCCGAGGCCCTGATGCGGGCCAAGACGCAGGCAGAGGCGAAAAATTTCGAGCTCGAAACCGCCAAGGCGCGCATCGAGCACAACGCCATGCACGACCCGCTGACCGGGCTGCCCAACCGGCGCTATCTCGATGAAATCCTCGACATGCACACCAAGCGCAGCGCGCGCGATGGCGGGTATGTCTCGATCCAGCATATCGACCTGGACCGCTTCAAGCAGATCAACGACACGCTGGGCCACGCGGCGGGTGACGCCATGCTGATCCATGCCTCCGAGGTGCTCAAGGGCTCGGTTCGGCCCTCTGATTTCGTCGCGCGGATCGGCGGCGATGAATTCGTGATCCTGTGCATCGGGGAAAAATCGGACGCCGAACTGCGCGCGATGGCCGAGCGGATCATCGCCGCGATGCGCAAGCCGGTTTCCTATCAGGGCCATGAATGCCGGTTCGGCGTATCGATCGGGATCGCCGGGGGTGATGTTTCAACGACGCCGGCCAAGCAGGTGCTGGTCAATGCCGACATCGCGCTTTATCGGGCAAAGGAACGCGGGCGGAACCGTGCGGAGTTCTTCTCGGAAGAATTGCAGGCCGAAATCGTCACCGCCAAGCGGATCGCCGACGACATTCTGGCGGGGCTCGAGAACAACGAATTCATCGCCTTCTACCAGCCGCAGGTGGACGCAAAGACTCTCGATATCGTGGGCATGGAGGCGCTGGCGCGCTGGAACCATCCGATCAAGGGGCTGTTGGCGCCCGATGCCTTCATGGCGATTGCCGAGGACCTCAACGTGGTCGCCGCCATCGACAAGCTGATCCTCGAACAGGCGCTGGCCCAGCACAAGAAGTGGAAGGCCGCGGGGCTCGACGTGCCGCGTGTTTCGGTCAACGTCTCGGCGCGGCGGCTCAACGACGAAGGGCTGATCGGAACCCTCAAGGCGCTCGATATCGAGCGGGGGACCGTCTCGTTTGAATTGATCGAATCGATCTATCTCGACGAGCGCGATACGCTGGTCTCGTTCAATATCGACCAGATCAAGGATCTTGGGATCGATATCGAGATCGACGATTTCGGCACCGGGTATGCTTCGATCGTTTCGCTTCTGCAGCTGCGCCCGACGCGGCTCAAGATCGACCGGCAACTGGTCATGCCGATCACCAGTTCGCCCGGCCAGCGCCGGCTGGTCGGCTCGATCATCGAGATCGGCGCGTCGCTGGGCATCGAGGCGATTGCCGAGGGTGTGGAGAGCTTCGAGCACGCGAAAATCCTCGCCGATATGGGCTGTTCGGCCTTGCAGGGCTACGCCATCGCCCGCCCCATGGACGGCGACGCGGTGACCCAGTTCATAACAAGCCAAAGCTGGCGCAAGGCGAGCTAGCCCCCACCATCGCTGTCCCGGACTCGATCCGGGACCTAGCAGCCCTGCCGGACCACTGGTGGGCGTTGCGGCGCTCATGGACCCCGGGTCAAGCCCGGGGCAGCGAGAAAGAGGTGGCGGCAAGGGCCTCCCGCTTCATAACCTGGGCTAGCTTCTGGGCTTGGCGCGATTGGTGGCCTGGGCTGAGAGCGGGTCGTCGGGCCAGTAGTGCCGGGGGTAGCGGCCCTTTAGATCCTTTGCGACATCGGACCATGAGCCGCGCCAGAAGCCGGGGAGATCGCGCGTGGTCTGGATGGGGCGATGGGCGGGGGAGAGCAGCGAGAGCAACAGCGGCACCTTGCCATTGGCGATGGCGGGGTGGGTATCGAGCCCGAACAGCTCCTGCACGCGCACGGCGAGGACCGGCCCGTTTTCAGCGGCATAATCGATGGGGATATTGCTGCCCGAAGGGGCGGCGAAATGCGAGGGCAGCAGCGTTTCCATCTGCGCCCGCCTGTCCCATGGCAAAAGGTCGAAGAGGGCGGCAGCAAGGTGATCGGGGGTAATGGTGTCGAGGCGCGAGAGCCCGGAAATGTGGGGCACGAGCCAGGCGGCATCGTTTTCGGCCAGCGCCGCATCGGAGAGGTCGGGCCAGTCGGCGCCCATGGTGCGATGGAGGAAACCGGCGCGCTCGCGCAGGGTACGCTGGTCGCGGGTCCAGGGAAGTTTGTCGATGCCGAGCTGCGCGATGCCTTTGGCCAGCATGGGCGCGGCGGCGGCAGGATCATCGAGGGCGGCAGGGCCATCTTCGAGCCGCAGGGCGCCGAGGCGGCGCTGGCGGCGGGCCCGGACGGCGCGGGCGGCGGGATCGAACGCCAGTTCGGTGGCGGTCTGGATGTGATGTGAGAATATCTCCTCGATCCCGTCGCGGTCGATGGCGATGGCGGCACGGATGTACGCACTGGCGGCGGCGCCGGTCATTTCGGTTATGACGAGGAATTTTTCGCGCGCCAGGCGCTCGGTTTCATCGATGCGGGCCTGACGGCCATTGGCGAGGCGGAAGCGGCCGGGGCCCGTTGATTGCGCGACGCGGTCGGGATAGGCGCGGGCAAGGTGGCGGGCGAGGTCGGCGCCCGTGATCTGCCCTGCCCCGCCGGCGGCTTTTGCCCAGCGCGTGGCGAGGGCTTTGGCTTCATTGGCGCGTTTGGAATTGTCGCGGCGCAGGCGCTCGAAACGGTCGGCGAGATCGATGGCGTTGCCGTCGAGGCCGGGTTCGCCAGAGAGAACACCGAGCAGGGCCGCATCCATGGCCGCGCCCTCGGTGGCGGCCAGCGCGACCATGTGACCGAGGCGCGGATGGAGCGGCAGTTTGGCCAAGAGCGTGCCGTGGGGCGTGATGCGGCCGGCGGCGTCGAGCGCGTCGAGATTTTGCAGAAGATCGACAGCCTCGGACCATGCGGGGGCCGGAGGGGGATCGAGGAAAGCGAGGGTTGTGGGATCGATGACGCCCCAACTGGCGAGGTCGAGTACGAGGCTTGTGAGGTCGGCCTGGAGAATTTCGGGGGGATCGAAAGGGGGAAGGCTCTGGGTCTGGCCTTCGTGCCAGAGCCGATAGCAGACTCCCGGTTCGGTGCGTCCTGCCCGGCCCCGGCGCTGATCGGCGCTGGCGCGGGAAACGCGGCGGGTTTCAAGCCGGGTCAGCCCGGTGTTGGGCTCATAGACCGGCAGGCGCGAAAGGCCGGAATCGATAACGATCCGAACGCCTTCGATGGTCAGCGAGGTCTGGGCGATGGCGGTGGCGAGGACGATCTTGCGGCGGCCGGTCGGGGCGGGCTGGATGGCGCGATCCTGTTCGGCCGGGGTGAGCTGGCCGTAAAGGGGCGCGATATCGGTGTCGGGGCCAACGATCGCGCCAAGCGCCTCTGCTGTGCGGCGGATTTCGGCCTGACCGGGAAGGAAGATGAGGACCGAGCCGGTTTCCTCGGCCAGCGCGCGGCGGGTTGCGGCAGTAACCGTTTGTTCGATGCGCGCATTGGCATCAGGAATGATATGGCGGGTATCGACGGGAAAGGCCCGGCCCTGACTTTCAATGACCGGGGCATCGCCGAGCAAGGTCGCCACCGCCGCGCCGTCGAGCGTTGCCGACATGACGAGGATGCGCAGATTCTCGCGCAGGGCCGTGGCGTCGAGGGTGAGGGCGAGGCCGAGATCGCCATCGAGGCTGCGTTCGTGGAATTCGTCGAACAGCACGGCGGCAATGCCGGTCAGCTCGGGATCGTCGAGGACCATGCGGGTGAAGACGCCCTCGGTGACCACCTCGATGCGGGTCCTGGCCGAAATTTTTGTATCGAGCCGGACGCGGTAGCCCACGGTTTCGCCGACCTGTTCGCCCAGCGTCTGGGCCATGCGGCGGGCGGCGGCACGGGCGGCGAGGCGACGCGGTTCGAGCATGACGATCCTGCCATCGCCGCGCCATGGGGCATCGAGCAGAGCCAGGGGCACGCGGGTCGTCTTGCCCGCGCCGGGCGGAGCGACGAGGACGGCGCGTGTCTTGTCCTCCAGCGCCGATTTGAGCGCGGGGAGAACGGCGTCGATGGGCAAGGGATCTGTCGGGTGCATGAAGCGTGTTTAGCAGGACGGGCGGGATTTGGCAGAGGGGAATCTACCAGCCGCGCATCATGGCTTCGGGGACGGTGTATTGTTTGCCGTCAAAAATCAAGCGGTCGGCGCTCTCCGATGTGTCCGTCACAGTATCGGTGCACCGGCCGTTGCGGTCTTGTGCAATTGTGGTTTCGGCGCGGGTCGAGACGATGATGTCTGCGACACCGTTATGGGCCTGTGGCGCCATGGCGAGCGTTCGCGTGGTTGCGTAAAATTCGCCTTCGCAATTGCCGTCCCATTCGCCACCGCGTTGATCGACAATGACATTTTCGAGGATAGCGTCGAGGTCTTCCCCTTCCATGTCGAAGAGCCAGAGCGTGGTGAGCAAAAAGGGGTTCACGCGTGAACTTCCCTCCTCAACGATCCGAAGCCCGAATGCAACCCGGCCCGGCGCCAGCCGGTAGAATGCGGTGTCGAACGCCACGCGATAGATCCGCACAGCATCGTCAGACATCATACCGGCCAGACGGATGCGCGCGCGGACAGCGTGTGTTTTGGTATCGAGAACGAAAAGGTCGAGATCGCCCTCGGTTGCATCGCCGGTCCGCTCGTAGATCAGCGGGACGGCGACGAGACGGTAATGGGGATTGGCCGGCCAGATGCGGCAGACCATCTTGTCGGAGGCATAATCGATGACGCTATCGGCGGGCAGCGTGATCGTGCCACCATCGACCGAGAAGGTCGCGTCGGAAATTCTGGTGCCGTCGGGATAGGCGGTTTGCACGATGGAAGCGGCATCCTGGCCGCAGCCATTTTCCCAGGCAGTGGCGGGTGACGAAACAAGGCCAAGCATCGCAACGATGAACAGCGTCACGGGGCGGATATGGAATGGCGCTTGTTTCATCGGGGACCGTTCTCGCGCAGGTATCGCCGCACGCTATTGCGCCACCACGCAATTGCCAACAGTTACGCGCGGGGTGTGCGCAATGCTGGAGATCGAACCGCTGGCTCTGGGGGTACTGGATCCCGGGTCTTCGCCCGGGATGACCGGGGTGGGGAGGATGTGGGGTTATTCAGGCGATCGCCATCGCCCGCCTGAGCGCGGCCACCAGATCGAAATCGGTGCGTTTCATGCCCGGTGCGACATAGCCCAGATCGGCGGCGCGACCGGCAGGGATTTCCATTGGGCGGCTGGCCGAGGCGTGAAGCTCGGCAATGCCCAGAGCAAGGAAGGCTTTGGCGTTGTCCGCGTTGACGCCGGAGCCGGCCATGATGGCGATGCGACCAGCGGCGTGGGCGGTGATGATGCGCAGGGCATTAAGGCCATGAATGGCGCTGGGAGCGCCGCCGGAGGTGAGGATGCGCTCGAACCCTAGATCGATGGCGGTATCGATGGCCGCGGGGAAATCGGGTGCCAGATCGAAGGCGCGGTGCAAAGTGAGTCCAAGGCCGCTGGCGCGGGTGACGAGGCGCTCGAGGATTGCGGTGTCGAGCGTGCCATCGGGCCGGGTGGCGCCGAGGACGACACCGGCCAGACCGGCGGCGCGGGCGGCGTCGATGTCGGTTTCCATGGTGGTCACATCGTCGTCGGAAAAGACGAAATCGCCGGCGCGCGGGCGGATCATGGCGTAAACGGGGATGGGCGCAGTGGCAGCGAGGGCCATCAGCCCCGGGGTGGGCGTGAGCCCGCCGACGGCGAGCGATGAGCACAGCTCGATCCGGTCGGCGCCGCCGGATATGGCGGCAGCAAGGCCGGCGGCGTCATCGACGCAGATTTCGAGGGTTGGGTCAGGCATAGGCGAACCTGTCCAATCCCAGAAGCGCCGCGCCGACGAGGCCGGGTTCGGTGGCGCATTGGGCGGGGACGATCAGAGGGCGGTCGAGCTTGCGCAGGATGGACGCGCGCACGGCACTGTCGAGCGCCGCGATGAGGCCGGGCGCACCGGCCATGCCGCCACCGACGGGCACGATCGACGCGCCGGTGATGTTGACCGCAAGGGCCAGCGGAGCGGCGACCAGTTCAACGTAGATCTCCATGGTGCGGCTGGCTGCCTCGTCGCGTCCGGCCCAGCCGACGACGATTTCGCGGCTGTCGCGGGCCTGGCCGGTCAAATGCATGTGCAGCTTTTCCAGCCCGCGCGCCCCGCCTACCGTATCGACGCACCCCAAGCGGCCACAGCCGCACTGGAAATGGGGGATAGCGAGCGGCGGATCGCCTGCACTGGTGGCAAGGATCGTGGCGTGGCCCCATTCGCCGGCATACCCGCCCCGCCGGTTGGCAAGGCGGCCCTCGACCACGAGACCGCCGCCGACACCGGTGCCCAGGATGATGCCGAACACCACGTCGTGCCCCTGCCCCGCGCCGAGCCCGGCTTCGGCCAGGGCGAAACAATCGGCATCGTTGGCGATGGAGACGGGAAGTTCGAGCGCCTGGGAGAGATCGGCATCGAGCACGCGGCCATCGATGCAAGGCACGTTGGCGCAGATCATTTTGCCGGTCTCGATATCGACGACTCCGCAGATGGAAATCGAGATGGCGTCGGGGCGCTCGGGGGCGGCGGCGAGGATGCCGCGCAGGGTTTCAACGAAGGCGGCAAAATCGTTGCGCGGCGTTTCGATGCGCCCCATCGGAACGATGGAGTGCGCATCGCGCGCGAAAGCCGCCTTGATGGCGCTGCCGCCGATGTCGAGTGCAAGGATCATGGGCCTGAACCTAGCGGTGGATGGCGGGCGAGCAAGGGGAGATTTCGTTAAAAGCGCAGAATTGCCGATTTTGGCGGAGAAGCATGGACTCGGTTGGCGTGGCAATCACGGGCGCTGGGGGTACTGGATCCCGGGTCTTCGCCCGGGATGACAGTGGTGCGTGGGGGAACGTGGAGCAAAAAGGCGGGGCGTTGGGAAACGCCGGGCTATTCCGCAGCGGCCCTGCCATCGGGGGTTTCGGCGGGGGCGTTGGCGTCGCCGGGGGCGGTTTCGCAGGAAAGGTCGGGGAAGGCGGCGATGCGGCGGTTGGAAAAGTCCTCGCGCAAAACGATCAGGCCGCGATCTTCGAAATAGGTCAGGAGCCGCCGGGCCCGGGAGGCCGAGTGCGAGCCATAGGCGCGGGCCAAGGTGGCATCGGACGGACAGGGCAGTTTTTCCACCGCCGCGCGGGCGACCATGAGGAACACGCCCTGCAGATCCTCGGGGAGCGTGCGGGCGAGATCGAGAGCGGTCTGCCAGACGCCGGACTCGGCGGCGGCCGTATCGACCCCGGCGCGGGCCACGGCGAAACGGCGCTTGAAATCATTGAGATCGGGCGGGGTGCCCGGCACGCGCCGGATGCGGCAGCGCACGAGAAAATCCTGATAGAGCACGGCGACCGAGCGGAAACTGGCGTCCGGGTCTTCGAGAATTTCGGCAAGCACGGCATCGATCAGGGCGGCCCGCTCGGCTTCGTCGATTTCCGGGAAGAGGCTTGCCGGCTCGGGGTCCGCCTTGGGGGCGGGTTGGCTCAGTTGAGCCAGAATATCGGCCGTGGGGCGCGGCGCGGGCTGGACGGTACGGCGCGGGAGGGGGCGGGTTTCCTCCTCGGCGCCGGGGGTGAAGATCAGATCGGCGGCGTCGGCCCCGGTTTCAGGCAGCGGCATCAGCTTGGGCGATGTGGAGCGGGCGCTGGTTTCGACAGCGCCGATGCGGATGGGCAGCGGGCGGCGGGCGAGCGCGGGGCCGAGCGCGACGAAATTGCCCTTTTCGAGATCGCGGAACATTTCGGTGCCGCGCCGGTCCATGCCCAAAAGATCGCCGGCCCGGGCCATGTCGATATCGAGAAAGGTGCGGCCCATCAGGAAGTTGGACGCTTCGGCGGCGACGTTCTTGGCCAGCTTGGCCAGCCGCTGGGTGGCGATGACGCCGGCCAGGCCACGCTTTCTGCCACGGCACATGAGGTTGGTCATGGCGCCGAGCGAGAGTTTTCGCGCCTCATCGGAGACTTCACCGCCCGAGGACGGCGCAAAGAGCTGGGCTTCATCGACAACGACCAGCATGGGATACCAGAAATCGCGGTCGGCATCGAAAAGCCCGCCCAAAAAGGCGGCGGCGGCGCGCATCTGGGCTTCGGCTTCCAGCCCTTCGAGCGAGAGCACGACCGAGACCCGGTGCTGGCGGATGCGGCCGGCGATGCGGGTCAATTCATGCTCGGAGCGGTCGGCCTCGACAACCACATGGCCGAACTTGTCGGCCAGGGTGACGAAATCACCCTCGGGGTCGATGACGCATTGCTGCACCCAGGGGGCGCTCTGTTCGAGCAGGCGCCGCAAAAGATGGGATTTGCCAGAGCCGGAATTGCCCTGCACCAGCAGCCGGGTGGCCAGCAATTCCTCGAGATCGAGCTTTGCAGGCGTCGCCGACTTTGTCGTGCCCATGTCGATTTCGACGGTCATCGCCTTGTGCCTGCTCCGGGGTTGGTTGGTGATTCGAGATGGGACTCGGGCAAGCCGAGCAAAGTTATCTTAGCATTGGGGAAAGCGGGCTGCACAACCCCCTTGCATCGATTCACAACCATTCGCGTTGTACTTTGACCTTACGAGCCAAATCAGCCTAGGATTCCCCATGTTCCGGATGGAGTCGTCCCCGATGCCCATGCGCCTTTGGTCCCGCTTTTTTTCCAGCCCCCCCGCCGAGCCGGTGGGGCCGCAATTTGGCGCGTTGCCTTACAAGATCGTGGATGGGCAGGTCGTGGTGCTGCTCATCACCTCGCGCGGTCGGGGGAAATGGATTTTCCCCAAGGGCCGCCAGATGGAGGGCAAGACGCCCTGGGAAAGCGCCGAGCTTGAAGCCTATGAGGAAGCGGGCGTGGTGGGCGAGATCGAAACGACGCCCATCGGCTCATATTTCCTGCCGGTGACCGAGGAGCGGCCCCAGCCCATCGAGGTCAAGATGTTTCCGCTGCTGGTCACCGACCAGCGCGCGGACTGGAAGGAAATGGGACAGCGCTATCGCCATTGGGCGGTTCTGCCCGAAGCCAAGCGGCTGATTACCCATGACGGTCTGGCCGATGTGGCCCTGGCGCTGGCGCAAAGAGAAACGTCTCGTTCTGTCTCACGGCGCGCACCGCAGAAGGCATGACGGGCTAGGGCCGTTCAGCTCTTGAAGCGCCAGCCACTCCGACTGTTTCCCCGGCGAAAGCCGGGGTCCAGCAGCAGGTGCCGAGTCGCTGGCGGCCGAGGAAGCCCTCATGGGCCCCGGCTTTCGCCGGGGCAGCGATGGGGACAATGCCAATTCCGTGTAAATCTTGGGCGCCGTTAGGCGTGATGACGCTAAAGCCCGAACAGCACCACCATGCCCCAGAAGATCCCTGCGGCCAGCAGCGCGGCGGCGGGGACGGTGATGATCCAGGCGGCGCCGATGGAAAAGGCGTGCTGGCGGCGGACCAGATAGCGGCGCTGGCGCTTCTGGTAGTTGGCGACCGCTTCTTCGGCGGTCCGGTTGAGGTGATCGGTGCGCAGGAACACGCCTTCGGGGCTGACGGCCTTGTTGCGGATGCCCTGGTTGGAAAAGCCCTCACGCAAAAAGCCCACACCGAACACCGCGCCCACCGCGATATGGGTCGATGAGACCGGCAGGCCGAGCGAGGATGCGACCAGAACCGTTGCGGCGGCCGAAAGCGCAACGCAATAGCCACGGATTTCATTGAGCTTGGTGATCTTTTCGCCCACCGTGCGGATGAGGCGCGGGCCGAACAGCGCCAGCCCGAGCGCCAGGCCCAGCGCTCCGATGGCCAGCACCCAGATCGGCAGGGCGACCGACCCACCGACATCTCCGTTCTGGACCGCCGATACGATCGCGGCGAGCGGACCGACAGCGTTGGCCACGTCATTGGCGCCATGGGCGAAAGACAAGAGGGCCGTCGCAAAGATCAGGGGCAGCCGGAACAGCGTTCCGATCTGCTTGTTGGAATTGTCCATGCTCTCGGTCCGGGCCCGAACCCAGGGCTGGGTGGCAAGCCAGCCCAGCCCCCCGGCAACAAGCCCGATCAGCAGCACGATATGACCCTGCGGCTTCCAGACGCGCGAAAGGCCCTTCATCGACATGTACATGGCGAAAATGCCGACCATTATCGCGATCAGGACCGGCACCCAGATGCGGGCGGCGACCACCTTTTCCTTCTGGCGCAGGATGGTGAAATTGATGACGGTGAGCAAAACCGCCGCCAGCACGCCGCCCATGACGGGCGAGATCACCCAGCTCGCGGCGATCTTGGCCATTGTGGGCCAGATGATGGCGGAAAAGCCGGCGGCGGCGATCCCTGCCCCGACCACGCCTCCGACCACCGAATGGGTGGTGGACACCGGCGCGCCGATGATGGTGGCAAGGTTGATCCAGAGCGCCGAGGACAGCAGGGCGGCCATCATGACAAGTACGAATGTCGTGGTGTCGAGATGGGCGCCGGGCACGATGATGTCGCGGGAGATGGTACTGACCACATCGCCACCGGCAAGCAGGGCGCCTGCCGCCTCGCAGATGGCGGCGATGGCCAGCGCACCGGTCATGGTGAGGGCCTTGGCGCCAACCGCTGGTCCCATATTGTTGGCGACGTCGTTGGCCCCTATGTTGAGGGCCATATAGGCGGCGATAACCGTAGCGATAATGACCAGATAGCTCAGCGGACCCGAGGAAACGACGAAAACGGCCCAGACAAGCGCGGCGAGCAGGAAGACCAGCGCAAGGCCCGGAGCAGCAATGGCGCGGGAGCTGTCCTGGGTTGCCTCACGCAACTGGCGGACGCGCTTGAGATCCTTGTCGATGGCTGACTTGGACATGGGGCTCCTGGAAGACTTGCCGGATTTACTCTGGCCATAGCGAACATGGGTCGGCTTGGCCACAGCGATTGTGACGTTTTCGTCATAAAAGGCGCCCGTTGAGGACTGTTTTACCGCTTCTGCGCAAATCGGTCACACCCTTTAGCAATTGTCTGGCGGTCGAGCCCCGATCGGGGTTACCATTTGGTCCGATATGGAGGATAACCGGCCTTAAATGGCAGACAGCAGGCACAAAAAGGACTGGCAGACGCGGCTGCGAAATGCGGTCTGGCCCCGCATGGGGATCAGGCGGTATTTGACCTATCTGCAAAAGCGCGTGTTGCGGCTGACGGCAAGCCCGCACGCCATTGCGGCGGGCGTCGCCTCGGGGGCGGCGGTGTCGGTGTTCCCGCTGATCGGCGTGCATTTCTTCCTCGGATTCATCCTGGCGTTCGTGACGCGCGGCAACATGCTGGCCGCCGCGATCGGAACCGCATGGGGCAATCCCATCACCTTCCCGCTGTTTTTTTCGCTCAGCTTTCAGTTCGGCTCGTCGATCCGGGCGGCGCTGTTCCCCGACGATCCGGCGACCATCATGCGCCATGCGGACACCACGGCGCTTTCGGGTGGGCTGTTCTCGCTCGATCTGGGTGCCATCCTGCCGCTGTTTCAGACCATGATGATCGGCGCCCTGCCGATTGCGCTGTTTTGCTGGATCTTCTTTTACGTGATCGTGCGCGGGCTGGTGAGCGGCTTTCAAACAGCGCGCAAAGCCCGGCTGGAGCGGCGGCGGGCACGGCAGGGCCAGACCTCGCCGCGCAACGCGGTGCGGGGCTGATTTTCTAGAAAATGGAGAGGAGATAGAGTGACTCAATCGGTTTTTCACCTCGCCTATCACGTGACCGACCTGGACGCGGCGCGGCGATTTTACGGCGGCGTGCTGGGATGCGCCGAGGGGCGCTCAACCGAAACCTGGGTCGATTTCGATTTTTTCGGGCATCAGATTTCGCTGCACCTGGGCGAGCCGTTCAAAACGACCCGCACCGGCAAGGTGGGCGATCACATGGTGATGATGCCGCATCTGGGCGTGGTCCTTCCGCTCGATGACTGGAAGGCACTGGTCGCTCGCCTCGAGGACGCCGGGATTGCGTTCGACATTCCACCGGTTGTGCGGTTCGAGGGCGAACCGGGCGAACAGCGGACCATGTTTTTTACCGACCCGTCGGGCAATCCGATCGAGGTAAAGGGTTTTGCAGACTTTGCCGGGCTGTTTGCCAAATAGTTTTATCGTCGGCTGACCACCTCGCGAACCGCGGCAATGAAGGCGGTTGTGGGCAGGTCGAGTTCGGCGCCGGCGCGGGTGGTGATGCCGATGGCGCCGTAGCTGGCGGACATATCGACATCGAGGGTGGCCAGCGCGCCGCTCTGCAGGTCGGCGGCGACCACCGAGCGGGAGATGAACCACACGGCATCGCTCAAAAGCGCATAGGCGCGGCCGAACGAATTGGACACGGTTTCGATCTCGCGCGGCAGGCGGGTGATGCCAGCGGCGAGAAGTACTGTTTCGACGGTCTGGCGGATGATGGCGCCGCGCGGGGGGACGAGCGCGGGGAACGGTTCGACCATGCGCAAGGAGGGTTCGGGCTCTTCAAGCAGCGGATGATCGGGGCGAACTGCGAGAACCAGCGGCTCGGAATAAAGATGCTCGAAACTGAGCCCGACCATGATTTCGGGCGCCGGCATGCGGCCGACCACCAGATCGATGCCACCGGCCCGCAGCAGGCCCAGAAGGTGCGGGCTGGGGCCGCTTTCCACATGCACGCGGGCGGTGAGCGGACCCATGGCAAAGCGCGCCACGGCACGCGGCACCACATCGACCTCGACGGTGGGCAGCGCGCCCAGGCGCACCACCGCATCGGCATGGCTGGCGAGCGACACGGATTCAACACCCTGGCGCAGCGCCGCGATGGCGGCATTGGCGTAGCGCAGAAACAGCGCGCCGAATTCGGTCAGCGCCAGCTTGCGCCGCGAGCGATCGAACAGGGCGACGCCGAGAATGTCTTCAAGCTCGGCCAGCGATTTGGAGATGGCGGGCTGGGACAGGCCCAGGGCCTCGGCGGCGGGCACGACGCCGCCATGCCTGTCGGTTTCGACAAAGCAGGTGAGATGGCGAAGCTTTATGCGCGGGTCGAGGGTTGGCACACGATATATTCTGTTTGGTTATATATTTCCCCATATTTATCATTTTACCGCGCCTCTCTGCCAGTATTTATTGCACCATCGGTTATAGAACTGTTTTCCGGGATGGAGACCAATGAGCAAGATCATGCCGCTCGAACAGGCGGTGCGCGAGAACCTTAAGGACGGCGATACGGTCGCCTTTGAAGGTTTTACGCATTTGATCCCGCACGCGGCGGGCCATGAAGCGATCCGGCAGGGGTTTAGGGATCTGACCCTGATCCGCATGACGCCCGACATCATCTACGATCAGATGATCGGCATGGGCATGGCCAAAAAGGTCATTTTCTCTTATGCGGGCAATCCCGGCGTCGGCCTGTTGCGCCGCATGCGGGACGCCATCGAGAACCAGTATCCACGCGCCATTAAAACCGTCGAGCACTCGCACGCGGCCATGGCCAACGCCTATGCTGCCGGGGCGGCCGGCCTGCCCTGTGCGGTGTTTCGCGGCTACAAGGGCGCCGACCTGCCCAAGGTGAACCCGGACATCAAGTCGATCACCTGCCCCTATACGGGAGAAGAACTGGCGACGGTGCCGGCGCACAACCCGGACGTCGCCTTCATCCATGCCCAGAAGGCCAATGAAAAGGGCGATGTCCTGATCGAGGGCATCGTCGGCGTACAGAAGGAAGTGGCGCTGGCCGCCAAAAAGGTGGTGGTGACGGTCGAGGAGATCGTGCCCGACTTTGCCGGCATGCACCCCAACCTCACAGTGCTGCCGCACTGGACGGTGACTGCGATTGCCAGGGTCAAGGGCGGCGCGCATCCCTCCTACACTCACGGCTATTACGCGCGCGACAACGCGGCCTATCTGGCCTGGAACGAGATTTCGGCCGACCGCGACCTGTTTGCCAAATGGATGGACGAGAATGTCTTGAACGCGACGCCCGAGGTGTTC
>DFMV01000054.1:0-28951 GCA_002375765.1 Rhizobiales bacterium UBA3584
ACTTCTCAGCGGAAATCAACAGCTCCTCCTCATGCCGGGTCGATGCTCGAGTCGCTTCGTGGACTCGGCTACGCGCCTCCCACTGCACTTGCCGATCTGGTCGACAATTCAATCGCCGCAAATGCGCGCGACGTCGCCGTTCATCTCGAGTGGGCCGGTCCAGAGAGTTGGGTAAGAATCGTCGATGACGGCGACGGCATGGACGACGCGGCTCTGGAGGCCGGCATGCGCCTTGGCGCTCGCGATCCGAGGGCTGAACGCGCCGCCACTGACCTTGGGCGCTTCGGGCTCGGCTTGAAGACGGCCAGCTTCTCTCAGGCTCGTCGCCTGACCGTCGCCAGTCGGAAGAAAGGTGGAGCGGTCGTCTGCTTGCGCTGGGACCTCGATCTTATCGGTCAGGAACCCGGGGCCGAATGGCCGCTCTTCGAGGGGCCGGCGCCGGGATCAGAGCATCTGCTTGAGCCGCTGGCCCAGATGGCCCACGGCACCGTCGTACTCTGGGAGAAACTGGACCGTATCGTGACCGATGGCTTCGCGGCCACCGACATGATCGAGCTCGCGGATCGCGTGGAAGCGCATCTTGCGATGACCTTCCACCGACTTCTCGATGGCCAACTGCCGATGCTGCGCCTGGCTCTCAATGGAAGAGGATTGAAGCCTTGGGATCCGTACCTCATCGGTCATCCCGGCAAGGCGCTCGAAAGCCCCGAGTATCGGATCCTCCACACCACCGGTGTGACTGTGCAATGCCACGTCCTTCCGCATCGCGATATGCTCAAGCCTGCCGAACAGGAAGTCGCGGCGGGGCCCGGAGGATGGACACAGCAAGAGGGCTTCTACGTCTACCGCAACAGGCGTCTCCTTCTTGCCGGGGGGTGGCTTGGCCTCGGCGATGGCGGTAGGCCATGGCCGCGCGATGAAGCCCACAGGCTCGCCCGTATCAGGCTCGACATACCGAACAGCGCGGATGCCGATTGGAAGATCAATGTCCTGAAATCGACGGCTAGCCCCCCGGTGCGCCTGCGATCCCAGTTTCACCGTCTTGCAACAGAAACACGCGACACGGCGCGGCGGGTCTTCGCACACCGGGGACACGTCACCCCCGTCTCAGGCGCGCGCTCGAACGCGGTCGCCGAAGCCTGGCAAGTGCGGCGGTCGGCACAAGGGACGTCTTACCGGATCGCTCGTGACCATGATCTGGTCGCCTCGATCCTCGATCGCGCCGGTCCACTCAAGCCCGATATCCTCGCTCTTCTGAGGCTGATCGAGGAGACAGTTCCGGTGCAGCGCATCTGGCTGGATACAGCGGAAGACAAGGAGACGCCGAGAACTGGTTTCGCCGGAGCGGCAGACAACGAAGTCATGGAGACCCTGTCCTCGATTTTTGAAGCGCTGGTGAAGTTCCGCGGGCTCAGCCCGACCGAAGCGCGCGAGCGGCTTGGTCGTACGCCCCCATTCGACCGGCACCTCGATCTGGTTGCAGCCCTTGAAGCGAAAGACAAGCAATGACGATTTCAAATCAGAAGGCCTTCGATTCAATCCTTTCCATGGCTCAGAACATGCTCCGCCTTGCCGCGGAACGCGCTCAGACCCCTGTCACGCCGGAAATGATCGAGAAGGAGCTGACGAAGCTATCGATCATGATGGAGGACGATTTCGCCCTTGTTGATCGGGACGCGCTCGTTGACGAACTGATCCGCCGATCAAGCCGAACCGTGGGCCAGAACGCCACCCTGTCGAGCGGTGAGGACCATGTCGCCTGGCTTGATGCAGAAAGAAAGAAGGGCTGGACCTATTGGCAGCGCTACTCGGAATACATGGAAGCGCGCATCCCGTGGACGGCCCTCGACGCCCTCGACGTCGCCACTGACGAAGTCCTTTCACAGATCGAGGACCCGACCCGAGAAGGCGCCTGGGATCGTCGCGGACTGGTTGTGGGCCACGTTCAGTCAGGGAAGACTGGTAATTATACCGGACTGATCTGCAAGGCCGCGGACGCAGGTTACAAGATCATCATCGTGCTCGCCGGACTGCACAACAACCTGAGAGCACAGACCCAGATCCGCCTGGACGAGGGGTTTCTCGGTTTTGCCACCATCGCGGATGCTGACGAGCTCCCAGCAGTGGGGGTCGGACTGATCGACAAAGACATGTCGGTCCGTCCTAATGCTGCAACGAATCGGAGCGACAAGGGCGACTTCAACACGGCCGTTGCCGCGAAGATGAACATCAGCCCGGAACAGCGACCGTGGTTGTTCGTCGTCAAGAAGAACAAGACTGTGCTGGAGCGCCTGCTGCACTGGATCCGCAACCGTGTGGCCAATCACGTCGACCCCGAAACCGGTCGCAAGCTCGTCACAAACCTGCCTCTCCTAGTGATCGACGACGAGTCCGACCATGGATCGGTCGACACCGGTGAAGATGTCGTGGACGAGTTTGGCAACCCCGATCTCGAACATGAGCCCAAGACCATCAACAGGTTGATCCGGTCGATGCTCCACCATTTCTCGCGGAAGGCCTATGTCGGTTACACGGCGACGCCCTTTGCGAACATCTTCATTCATGACCGCGGGGAGACACAGGAACACGGACCGGACCTCTTCCCGGCAGCCTTCATCACAAGCCTTGCGGCACCATCGAACTATGTCGGGCCGGGTCGCGTCTTCGGATCGGCTTCCAGCACGCCCGAAGACCTGCCCCTAGTGCGTCCGTTGTCGGACGACGAGTTTCAGCCGTGGATGCCGCCGCGACACAAGAACGGCTTCCGGCCGCGATGGCAGGGAGAGGATCGTGTGCCGGACTCGCTCGCAGAAGCGATCCGTTCCTTCGTCTATGCCTGTGCGGTGCGGAAGCTGCGCGGACAGGGCAGCAAACATTCCTCGATGCTCATCCACGTTACCCGCTTCACCTTGGTACAGAACGCTGTCGTCAACCAGGTCGCAGAGTACGTGCGAGATCTGAAGGGCCGCTACACCCGCGGCATCGAGCTTGCAGACCTCGAGGCGTCCATGCGCAAGGAATATGAAAAGACCTTCCTGCCAGGCATGAAGGGAATCCGCTCTGCCCTCGTCGAAGGAGAAACGCTGGAGGACTTCTCGTGGGCGGACATTCGTGCCGTCCTCCCCGACGTCCTGTCCGACATTCGCGTGCGCGAAATCAACGGGACGGCGAAGGACGCACTCGACTATGCCGAGAATGATGGCACAGGTCTCAAGGTGATTGCCATCGGCGGCGACAAGCTGGCGCGCGGTCTGACGCTCGAAGGTCTCTGCACGAGCTACTTCCTTCGAACCGCACGCATGTACGACACACTCATGCAGATGGGGCGCTGGTTCGGCTACCGCGACGGCTACCTCGATGTCTGCCGCCTCTACACGTCGCAGGAAATGGTGGAGTGGTTCGGCCATATCGCCGATGCCGCCGAAGAGTTGCGTCAGGAGTTCGACAACATGGTCGCGGCCGGCGCCACGCCCAAACAGTTCGGCCTGCGCGTGAAATCGCACTCCGTTCTGACCGTGACCTCGCGGGCCAAGATGAGGAACGCTCGCGCTATGCAGCTGACCTATTCGGGCGATCTTCTGCAGACCATCGTGTTTCCCAACCGCAAGGACGACGTCACGGCGAACTTCAACGCTATGGATCGGTTTATCGGTGCGCTTGGCCCATCGAAGGACCTGAACCATCAGCACTTCGTGCCGGATGGTCAAAAGTGGAACGGTCACCTGTGGCGCAACGTGCCAGCCCTGAGCGTAATCTCGTTCCTCCGGGATTACAGGACCCATCCCGCCAGCTTCCGGATCATGAGTCCACTGATCGCGGACTTCATCGAGGAGATGAACAAGGATCGTGAGTTGACGAACTGGACGGTCGCAGTGATCGGGAAGGACAGCGGCCCGGACGACAAGCACCGCACGGTAGGCGGTTGTTCGGTCAACATGCTACAGCGCAAGCGCACGACCGAACATCCGGATCGATACTCGATCAAGACCCTGATCTCGCCTCGCGATCAGGCCATCGATCTGACCGAGGCAGAATGGAAGGCAGCGCTCGATCTCAGCCAGAAGACCTGGCGCAACGACACGGATCGAAACGAAGGCAAGGAGCCGCCGTCCGAACCGCGAGGTCCACAGATCCGTCATGTACTCGGAGAAGGCGTCGCCGAAGCGGGCATTCCAGCTCGCCGAGAACGCGGCTTGCTCATGCTCTATCTGCTCGATCCCGAAGGTGCGGGTGTCGATGAACTGAAGAATGCCGATCCGGTCGTCGCCTGGGCTATCAGTTTTCCGTCAAGCACTTCCGAGAGAAGGGTCTCCAACTCGAGGTACATCGCCAACAGCGTACTTTGGGGGGGCCTCAATGACTGGGTGGACTGAAGATGGGATTGCACGCGCCTGGCGAGCGCTCGCACGACAGGAAGCGGCGGAAGACTGGCGATTTGTGCATCTCACCGATATGGGCGCCGTCTCGGTCGAGGCGGGGTGTCACTTCCCCCTCGGACGGGAGGCGTTGATCGTCTCCTTTCCAGGATCGTGGCCGGTGAATCCGGCAAGGCTTCCTGAAGGCAAGGGCTTCGACGTCTCCTGCATCGCGGGTCAGTCCGAATTCACAGGCAAGACGGCGATTGCTCTCGTCAGGCGGCCGGAGGGCTCCCCCGACATCTTCGCCATCATGGTCGTGGATGTGTTGAGAACTCTGGATACGGCAGCCAACAGCGCGGGCCGCGATGTTATGGAGACCTTCCTCGAACGGGTCAGGGAATGGCAGGCTTTCATGGCCCGAACGCACCGTCCTCTTTCGTTCGATGCGCAGATCGGCCTGCTCGGCGAACTCTGGATGCTCAGGCTGCTCACGGACACCTCCCTCGGAGCCGGTGCTCTCGACTGCTGGCAGGGACCGTTGCGGGCTGCACAGGACTTCCACGTTCGGGGTGGCGCGATAGAGGTGAAGAGCACGGTCCGGACCGGCAGCTTCCTTGCGCGGATCAACAGCATCGAGCAGCTGGATGGCGACAGGGCTCCCATCTTCCTTTGCGCCTTCCGCTTCGAGGAAAATACGGACGGGATCTCGCTTGTCGACCTCGTGTCTGAACTCCGCGAGAGGTTTGGACTGGCCGGAGTTCAGCGCGGCTTCGAGGCATTGCTCATGGTGATGGGATACCTCGAAGAGCATGCACCGCTCTACAGCCGAACGCTGACATTGAAGGATGCAAGGACATTCCGCTCGGAAGGTAACATGCCGCGCCTCATGCGTGCCTCTCTGCCAGCCGCCATCCGTTCAGCCGCCTATGTACTCGACCTCGATGCCTTGGAAGTCCCTTCAATTGGGATTCCGGAGCTGATCAACGAATTTGGACTGGAATGATATGAGCCTCGAAGAATTTCACCGCAACTTTCGTTCCGACCTGCAGACCATCATCGCCGAGCGCGTGGAGGCTGGCGAAGGCCCATTTCCTTCGGATGAGCTCGTTTTTGCGGAAATGGTCATGGAGCACGTCGCGGAAACCGGGATCTGCGAGGCACCTACCGTTTGCCACTGGAGCGGCAAGGTCGGCAACGCAAGGCTCCGCATTACGGGCTATGCGCTCAGCTCCGATGAAACGGCTCTCGACCTCTTCGTGACCCACTATTTCGGGACCGAAGAACTGAGCGATCTCAGGGATCCGGATGCCACCGCAACTGCAAGCGAAGGCGTTCGCTTTCTATTTCGAGCGGCAAGCGGAAACCTCGATGCTAGGATCGATCCGACGCATCCGGTCAGGGATCTGGTCGCCACGATTCGGTCTCGCTGGGGCGACATCGACCGACTTCGTGTGTTCGTGATCACCGATGGCAAGACCAAGACCAAGCGGTTCTCGAACAAGGAGGCTCACCAGAAGATGGTGGCTGTCGAGGCCATGGATATGGAGAGGCTGTTCCGCCACACCGAGGGCAAGCCGCGAGACGAACTGGCCGTGAGTTTCGTTCAGTCGATCGGTCGGGCACTGCCCTGCGTTCACGTCCCAGACCCTGATGCTGACTACGAGTACGCCCTCACTGCCATTCCGGGGCAGCTCATCCGGGATCTCTATCTGCGCTACGGGACGACCCTGCTCGAAGCCAATATCCGCACCTTTCTGGGGAACAAGCGCGCGGTCAACAAGGGCATCGTCGAAACGCTGCGAAAGGAACCTGAGCACTTCCTCGCCTTCAACAATGGCCTCGTACTTGTCTGCGACGAAGCGGCCTTCGAGCGGACAGAGGACGGAAATCTGGGCCTGTCCTTCTTGAAGGGTCTGCAGATCGTGAACGGCGGCCAGACGACCTCTACCATCTACTTCTCATCCCGGGACGATCGCACGATCGATCTCAGCCATGTCATGGTGCCGGCCAAGATTATCATCCTCAAAGGATCGCAAGACGAAGCGCGCGAGAGACTGATAAGCAACGTGTCTCGCTATGCGAACAGTCAGAACGCGGTGAAGATGTCCGACCTGTCGGCGAACCGCCCGTTCCATCGAGAGCTTGAAAAACTCGCGAACGACACTTGGTGCCCCGACGGTGCAACGCGATGGTTCTACGAGCGCGCAGCTGGCGCCTACAACGTCATGCTTCTGAGAGAAGGCACCACGCCGGCCAAGAGGCGAAACTTGAAGGAGATGATCCCGCCAAAGCGCAAGCTGACCAAGAACGACATCGCAAAGTACCATGAAGCGTGGCGCGGCAAGCCTAACCAGGTCGCTATGGCTGGTGAGAAGAACTTCGCGGCCTTCATGGCTGCTCTCGATGACGATCCGACCATTGTGCCCACCCCGCTCGATGCTCGCTGGTATCGGGCGATGATAGCCAAGGTCATTCTGTTCAAGGCAATCGAGAGCATGATCAAGACGAAGGAAGCAAAGGAGGTGTTCCGCCAGGGATGGGTCAACATTGCCACTTACGTCGTATCGGTGGTCTCCGACCGACTTGGTGATCGGCTCGACCTCGAGCAGATATGGATGCGGCAAGGGATTTCAGCTGGCCTGCGGGACCTGCTCTGGGACTGGGCCGTCGTCGTGAACGCCGAGTTCAACAGGATCGCCCCGGGCCAGCAGATTTCGGAGGTGGCGAAGCGCGCGGACACGTGGGCGAAGGTGAGAGCCGCTGAATTCCCTGTTCCGCGGGGTTCAATCCAAGAGGTACGGCAGTCATGATGCCTGACACCGGTGTTGTCGCAAATTCAGGCTTCGAACGCCTCATGACTGATAGGTGGTGTTCACCGTTTCAGCGTAGACAGCACGAGCGCGGCAATCTGCCTTGCAAGAAACGGCGGCACGGCATTTCCAACTTGGACATATTGCTGCGTTCGGTTGCCGAGAAACAGGTAATCGTCGGGAAAGGTCTGCAGACGAGCAGCTTCGCGAACGGTCAGGCTCCGGCACTGGATCGGATCGGGGTGAATAAAGTAGTGGCCATCCTTCGAGATGTGGCTCGTGACCGTGGTCGATGCCTCGTCCGCCAGCTGAACCCGGAAGCGGTCATTGAACACACCGCTGTGCCAGTTTCGGTGATCGGGGCTGAGCACCAGCGGAAAATCGGCGGCCTTCGGGCTGTAGCCACGGACGGTCCCGAACACGGCAGCAAACAGGTAGCGGCCCAGATCCGACGCCATGTGCCCGCGCGTCTCGTGCTGGGCGATCGCGCGAAGTTCCGGTCGCTCGATCCACTGCAACAACTCATCGTTCGAAGTGCCGTAGCCGTCTGGCAGCCGTGACGCAACCCGCACGATAGGCGGGTTTTCCTTCACTCGCTCCGAAACGCTCAGGAACGCTTCACGTAGCGCCCGGTTGTCCTTCCCCTTGGAAATGCCAGCCAGCATGTTCGCGGCGTTGCGGACTTCTCCTCGCCAAGCGGCCGCGTTGTCGAGCCCGCGGCTGATGCCGCTTCGCAAGGCGGGCATCATTTCGATGACATCGCCGACGGTCCGTGCCATCCCCGATACGGCGATCTCCGTATCGGCGGCGCGTCCTGCGAGGTCCGAACGGATGCCGACGATGATCACCCTGTGGCGACGCTGCGGGGCTCCGAACGCCTCGGCGCGCACGATGAAATCCGAAGGCTGTGCCGCCTCCTGCAGGCTGGCCTTGCCATCCTCGACGCGGACGGCACGAAGTTCGTAGTGATGGGCGTGACCCGAGCCGAGCGAGGACAGATCCTCCATCAACATCTCGAAGACAAGTCGGCTCTCGACGGTGGACGAAAGCATGCCCTTCACGTTTTCCATCACGAAGGCGGCTGGGCGAAGCTTGTCGAGAACCCGGATGTACTCGCGAAAGAGGTAGTGCCGCGCATCCTCCTCCGGGACGTAGCCGACCTTGCCTCTGGAGCGGACGCGTCCCACTAGGGAATAGGCCTGACAGGGCGGACCGCCGATCAGGATCGTGTCGTCGTACTTTGCTTTCAGCGTCGCGATGGCGCCATCTATGGCGGTCGCGGCAGCCCCGGTGCCAAGCTCAAGCGCGCGGGCTTCGTCGATGGCATGCTGCCACGCTTCGGCATCGACGGCTGACCAGTCAGGTTCGGATGCCAGCCCGGCATGGAAATCGATGAACTCTTTCGGCAAGCCGCCATGACGTGCACGGTACTCGCGCAGAAAGGCGCGCAGCGTCAGGGTCCGATGGGCTGACGCCTCCTTCTCGACCGATATGCCGATCCTGAACGGCGCATGGCCGTCCTCGACAAGGGAAGCGAACCCCTCGCCAAGTCCGCCCGGACCGGCAAACAGATCGACAATGCCGAAAGTGGAAGGCACATCAGGCTCCTGACGAATTTCATTCAGCGGTGTATACCAGGTTCAGGAAAGAAAACCAGGGCGCATGTGACCGATATCGTGGACCAGCAGACCCGTTCCCGGATGATGTCGGAGATACGGGGAAAGAACACGAAGCCCGAATTGTCTCTCAGGCGGGCATTGCATGCGCGCGGCTTTCGCTTCCGGCTTCATTCCAGCAAGGTTCACGGGCGGCCGGACCTCGTACTTCCGAAACACGGCGCCGTGGTCTTCGTACACGGCTGCTTCTGGCATCGCCATGAGGGATGCCGCTACACCACAACGCCATCTACGCGTCCGGAGTTCTGGCAGGCGAAGTTCGAAGCGAACGTTGCGAGAGACCTCGCAGTTAGACGGGCACTTCTGGAAGACGGATGGCGCGTGGCAACGGTGTGGGAATGTGCCCTGCGGAAGCCGGAACAGGTGGAAACCTCGTCAGAAGACCTGTCGATCTGGCTACGATCAGAAGACCTTCAGATCGAGATCGGCGACGACATCCCACGTCGATCCTGAGCGGAAGGGCCGTTTTCCTTTCGGGCCATGAACCCAGAACCCTAATGATCGAGCCACCTTGCTGACCGCGCTGCGCTATTAAAGAACCCGCGCCTGATCGCGCATCACAGCGTAGTCGCTCAGCATTTCCGCGATCACCCATCCCACAGGCAGCTGGGCCAGTTCCCCGGCCGCCCGTGCCTGGAACAGCCGGCTGGTCGCGCAGCGCCTTCAGCTTGTCGAGCGCGCGACGTGTATTGAGACGTCTTGCCGTCGCGTTCGAAGCCGGGCTGACCCCACGTCTTACGTCTCCGAGTTTTGCCCATCGTCGTCATCCTTCATTCCTCCGTGCAGATCGAGCTTCTCATCCGGATGCTCATCTGCCAAATCGCGCAGCTTCTTCAGCGCCGATTCCGGCGGCTCGAGACTTGATTTGAGACCGCGCTTCTTCATGTCGTCGACGTGCCTTTCCTCGACCTCCGGCGTCTGCTCGACGGCTTCGCGCTCGGGATCGCGATCAGGCGGCATCTTGGCTTCCGAGATCAGCCGCATCTCCTCGTCGGTGAGATCGCCGACGCGACGGACTAACCGGCCACCGGATTTCTGGAGTTCGGCGAATAGGCTCTTGCGCTCAGCATACTCTTCATCACTTTCGCCCGGGTTACGCTCGAGCGTGTATTCGTACCCGCAGTGCTCCTCCGGCATCTCGTCTCCCGGCTGCGGCGGCTCCGTGCCGAACTCTCGGAGCCCTTCCAGCACCATCTGCTGCGCGAGCACATTCCTCGTCGCCGCTGCCAGCCTTTCATACTCGCCGACCTTGGCTTCCAGGATTTCGCGCACCGTCCTTTCGTCGCCGCCGGTTTGATCGATGATGACCAGCTCGGGCACGCCGTCGCGCCGGATCAGCGCGCCCTGGGAGTCGCATTCCCAGCCGGAATGCGCGATGTCGAACATGCTGATGATCTCGAGCTTTTCGCCTGGGAATCGCTCGGCAAGTTCCGAGAGCGCGTATTCGAGTTTGAGTTCTTCTTCAGTCATTGATGTCATCGCCCATCCCGTTATGTCTAAATCCGGAGAAAGGCATAACGACCTCCTCAATTGACGTCTCCTGCCACCTCGACGCCGGATCGTAGAGCCGCTTGAGGTACGCATGCCCGCCATCGACCGCGAGTTTGCCGCACCGGCACCGCACGAAATCATGGCGATGCGTGCTCTCGATCTCGTCGCCGCATGCCAAGCACCGCGCGGAATTCCGAATAATCCGCTGCCAGGGGTCACCCGGGCTGTGATCGCGGCACACGATTCGATTCCCGCGCAAGCGCCCCGGCTTCCCGCATTCACGACATGAGATCGCGGCCTTCGCGGCGGCCTCGGCGACAAGCCGCTGGTCGCGCATGTCGTCGAGCAGCGCACGGATGATGAGATCGCCGCTCCAGTCGTCTTCGTAAGCGTCCACGATTTCAACCTGCTGCTCGAGATCCTCGATGATTTGCCGCCATCCCGGTGGCACCCGATGCGCGACGCTCATGGCCGCCTCGGTGGTAAAACCGTTACGGCGGTGGTAAATACGTTTTCCGGGGCCACGCAGGTGGAAAATCCATTATTCATCGTCGTCCTCCCCATAATCACCGACGCCACGCAGCTTCTCTTCGAGCTCAGCGATCTCTTCCGGCGTCCATTTCTTGCGTTCCGAGGGAACCGTCGCGACCTCGGGAATCTCGATGACAAAGCGCTCATCGAATCCAAAACCGTCGTGATCGCTGTACCCCCTCGGATTGCAGACGACGCGGGTGGTATCGACGCGATAGTCGTGTCGCTGATGTACGTGCCCATGCACCCAAAGCGCGGGCTGATAGGCCTCGATCATGCCGAGCAAATCGCTCGCGAAAGAGCCATCGCTCGGCGTCGGACGCATCGGGTCTGCGAGAGAAAATTGCGTCGGCGCGTGGTGCGTGACGACGACCGTGGGCCCATCGAAAGGCTTCGCCAGTCTTCGCCCGATCGTTGCCCGATGATCACGGTGCCATGCCAAGGTGTCACGCGGATGCAGCCGCCGAAGCCCCATGTCGATGGATCGATAGTCGGGCATCGCATGCTTCGCCCATACCATTGCCTGGGCGATATCGAAATCATCATTTCCCGCGACCGCGAAATCGGTCCACAACGTTGCCCCGACGATGCGCACGCCGCCGATCTCAAGGGTCTCACCTCGGGCGAGCACGGTGACGCCCATTGCCGCGCAATCCCGGATAGCTGCATCGAGCTCCGCGTGCGGATTCACGCCGCCGTAAAAATCATGATTGCCTGGGACCCAGACGATGGGCGGCAAAGGATTGCGCGGAATATTCCACTGGAGCCATTCAATACCGCCCTGGAAACCATCGGCAATATCACCCGCGATCACCAGCACGTCCGCTTCCGGAGGCGGGTATGGCAGTTCGAAAAACCCAGCGTCACCGTCGACATGGAGGTCTGACATGATCCACAATTTCATTCGAAGCCTCCTTCCTCGGCATGGTGATCGCAAACCGTGCGCACCCATCCGCCAGCCTTTCGCAGCCGGCCAGGCGCGCCGCAGTCTTCGCAGAGGCACTCCGAGAGCCATTCGGCAGCGCCGATGATTTCGTCGGAGAGTTGATCGCTGGGCGCCGGACCGCAGTAGAACCTCAGGCCCCCAAACTTCTCTTTGAGTTGCGACGAGATCCACGATCCATCGTAGTGCTCATTGAGCCACATCGACGTTGCCACCATGAGATCGACCCAACCCGAGGCGAACTCGGGCTCGTTATCGATGAAGACGAACTCGTTTCGGATCGGACGCCACCATTCCTTCGGCAGCGGGAACGGGCGATTGCGCCTCGTGTCCCAGCGCCTCGACCGGACGTTGATGACGCGCCGCACCAGTTCGACGATGTGCTGCCGCCTGGGTGCCCAGTGCAGCTTGCCCTTGTCTGTCGTGGGTTCATCGGGCACGCCGGAGATCCACAGCCGCTGCATTCCCTCTTCGGTCCAACGTCCAGGCGCCACGACGAGGTGTGTGCAGGCGGAATCATTGCGGAACGCGCGGCCCAAGATCGCCCGCGCCTCGCCCGTCAACTTGAGGACCGACAACGCTTCAGGATTGGACTTTTCATTGTAACGGTGCCGGCCCAGGCGATAGAACCTCGACATCGTCCGTGCGAACTTGAGCTGCGGATCGAGATAGACGAGCGAACTCGTATAGATCGGCCTGGCATCGGGAAGCCTGGGGTGACCGAACCCGGTGCCAACAAGGTGCGGCACGGGCTCATGGCAAATATCCCAGCCGACAAGCTCTGGCGCGGACTCAAGCTGCTCCTCAGTCGGCTCTTGACCCGCATGGATCGGGGCGAGGATTTGTCTTCTTTCATCAGTATCAGGCAGCATCATTTCACCTCCGATTCCACGCTTCCCACGCGATCGACATGACCCTGGCTTCGTAGTCGGTGCCCTTGGCGGCCTCGAGCAACTCACCAACCGCGGCGACACCCCGGTCGAGGACGGCTTGCGCTGCGGCCCGCAATTCGGGCGACCTCGCCTCTCGCCGCAGGCGGTGGCAAAGCAGGTAGACATCGTGCATTTGCTCTTGCTCGGTCATGCTCACGCCCTCCCGATGAAGGCGTCACGGGCGCCCAGCGTCGCCTCGATCGCGGCGCGCAGCTTCCGCAGCGACCCGCCCGGCCAGGCCTTCCGGATCACGTCGAGTTCGTCCGGCGCGAGCGGCGGGTACCAGCGCTCATCGACGCCCCGATCGCGGGCGATGTCGCGGATGATCTGGGGTGCCAGGTCGCCGATATGCTGCCATCCCGGATCCGGCATCTTGATGATGCGCATCCGATCTCGGATCGGATCGGGGATGCCGTCGAGACTGTTGGCGGTGGCGAAGTGGGAGATCCAGCTCAGATCGACCTCGACCTCGATCGACAGGTCGCGGACCGCCCGCGCCTGAGAAGGCTCAAGCAGCGGAAGCAATGCTTCGATCGCGTTGCCATTCCGGCGATCCGGCGAGGCCTTCTCGATCTCGTCCCAGATGACGAGCCCGTTGGCATAGCCGCTGCGCTGGATCAGCTGCAGGGGGACGCTTGGCCTGGCGCTGTGCCATTGCGCCGACGTGCCCATCGCCGAGGAATCGCTGGCGCCGGCCATGCCATAGACCTCGACCGGAAGGCTGAGTTGCATCGCGATCGCCCTGGCCAGGGCAGTCTTCCCAGACCCCGGCTCGCCGACCAGGCATGTAGGTCGAAATCGGACGTGCTCGCGTGCAGCGAGATCGCCGAGAATGGTCTCGATGACGTCGCGGGCATGCGGCCAACGAGCGGCAAGCGTGCGGAAGTGGAGATCGACGGGTCCGCGGTCGATCAGCGGCAGGCGCTCGCCGGCAACCTTTTCGAATTCCTTCCGGACTTCCTTCCGGAACCCGGAGACAGGCGCGGTGAACTTGGGCACGACGACAACGCCCGCGTCCCGGTCGCGCCGATCGACTTCGGATCGGTCCTCGTTGACCTCGGCCATAGCGTCGGCCATGTCCGAGTCGGCGATCAGCTTCGCGAAAAGACCCTTTTCTATCGCCTCGGCAGCATCAGGATTACTCGCGAGCCACAGGTCAGCCTGCCGATGCGCATCGATATCGCGGCCCAGGTTCAGCAGCTGCTGAATACCGTAGCGTTGGGCGGCATCGATGTCGCTTTCGCGATGTCCGAAACGAGTATGCAGCAGTCCGAGCGTTGTCGCACGGCGAAGTGCCTCGCCAAATCTCTTATCAAACCGCCCAGTCTGGCGCTCATGATACAGGCGCTTGGCAGCTTCTTCGGCAGCGTCGAGATCGTCGGAGCACGCGATGTAAAGGTCGCATCTCGCGACGTCGCTGTACCGCCCCCGTTGATCGAAAATCTCACGCGCAAGCATGAGCAGCGGTGCGCTGCCGTCGACGATGCACTGATCGATGATGGCGGCTTCGCTGTCTGCGAGCTCCAGCTTCCGGCGAATAGATGTGAAAAAATGGTGACGGTCGGTGACCATCGAATCCTTGCACCACACGGCGTGGATCAGGATTTCTTCGAGCGCGGGGAGGTCCCCGGCCTGGATTTCATCGCGACGCTTCTGGAGGTCGCGGAAAGATTGAATGTCGTTTTCTTCGAGCTCGGCGAGGCGCCGACCCGTGGGGTTATTGTCCTTCACTGTAAGAGGTTTCAGAGCTCGATGGGCGTCCGCGACATTGCGGTGTCGCCCCCGAGTGCGCCGCCGTCGACCGGAGTCACGACGTCCCATGGCCGGCGCATAAAGCACAAAGAAATGCCGCCGTCCAGATGGCGGCGGCAAAAGGTTAACGGGTGGTCAAGGGGGTGGGATGGATCCGATCGTTATAGACAAATTGCAGAATGGCTATAACACCGGCGGCAGATCGCGAATAAAGACCTCAACCCCGTCAACGAATGAGACTTCTTCTCTGCTCCCGTCGGGCATCTCGCGGATGAGATGATTAGATCCGTAAGGAATCAAAAAATCAGCATAGAAAGATGGCTTACCGTCGGCGTGGGCTACCGCAGTGTTGATACCGCGCCGGTGGCCAATTTCAATAAACTCTTGAGCCATGGACACATTTGCGTCGGCGATAGCCTTGATCTCTGCCAACGCAGCCTTCATCTCGATAATGAGGTTTTGCAACTCGAGATTTTGCTGCCCAAGATTGTCCGGAAGCGCGAAAATCATGCTGTTCAAGCGCTTAGCTTCGGCATTGAGCTTATATATGCGGTCGAAGGCACTCATAGTTTCATCTCCATTTCAAGGCTGCCGTCTGGCGTCTCGCGGACGATGCCGCGGCAGAGAGCGGGGTTCGATGAGGGTCTTCATGCGGCCTCGGATTGCAGCTCCCGCGCCCGCTTCGCAACATGCTTCTCACGACGGTTGAGGGCATTTTCGCGGGCGAAACTCTCGTCGATCTCACGCTGCAGTTCGCGTTCTTGAGTCAAGATCAGCTCAATGCGATCAGCAAGATCAGACTGCTGCGTGAGTAGATCCTCGACTTCGTCGTCTCGGGCCGGCGCCGAGTTGGCGATATCGAGCAGCCGCTTGCCAACCAGCCCCAGCTGACCCGTCAAGTCGCGGCGAAGGGTAGAAAGGTGGTCGCGACGCTCGAAAAGGTCATCCTGCTCGAAGCGGAGGGCCCGGTGCTGCCGATCGATTTCGACCTGCTCGGCCTGCAACTGGGCGAACGTCATGTTCTTGATGGCGGTTTTCATGGCTGTTTTCATGGCTTCATCTCCGGTTCGTTTTCCTGCTCGGCCTCGGCATCAAGCCGTAGCCATGTGATCTTCGTATCGCCCTCGGTCGACCCGATGATCCGCGGATCGTCGGATCGCATCGCGATAAAATGGGGTACCTCGGCAGCAACGGCGGATCCTTGCGCTACAAGTGTCATGCGCCCGACATCCGAAATCTGGTTCGCCGCTTCGACGAGAGCATTCGCCCTGCGCTCACAGAATTCAGCGAAGCGGGTTTCGAGCTCGGACGGCATCTCCCGCTCCCCGCGTGCATAGCGCGTGAACGTCGGTGCCGGGATGTCGAGATCGGCTGCAAGCGAACGCTGCCAGCGGTCGCCATAGAGAAGGCGTCCGACGGTCTCGAGGCGGCGGTGGATGGGCATCACCAATTCATTTCTCCTTGCCTAGCCCTTGCCGGAACCGCTCAAAGGGCGGCTCGGGAAAGGGCCGGGGCCGAAGCCCCAGCCGATACGCCTACTCGTCTTCCTCGTCTTTCTCGGCCTCTTCCGCGGCCTTATCAGCATCCCACTTGGCCATGCGGCGCTCGAGAACCTCTGCCGCGATCTCCTTCACATGTGGCTCTTCAAGCAGCTCAAGATACGCACGCATCTTTACGCACGACGGGGTGTCGTCTTCTTCGATATCGCTCAGCCCCTCGCTCGTGATGTAGGTCTCGATTGCGAGATCAGCATCCTGCCAGTCCGCCATGAGACCGCTTTCCGAGTTGTACCTCGCATTGTCAGTCATGCCATCCCAGACGTGATCGATCAGGTCGTAAAGCAGACGCTCGTCGGAGACTTCGATGTCGAGGACGCCGTTGCGTTCGGTCCACTCGTCAGCCTTTCCGCTCTCGACCAGCTCCGCAAGGCGGTCAGTGATCTCCTCAGCTTCGAAGTCTGCGGGGGCGGCGTGGTCGGTACCGGCGTCATTGACGGCCTTGGCGATGGCTTCTTCGGCGGTGTCGCCAATAGCCCAGATCAGCTGCTGGGAGCCGGCCTTGATGGCTGCGGTGGAGGTGAGGGCTGCGTACTTCATGTCGTCTCTCCTGTCTTTCGGTCGCGTCCATCGCAACCATTGGATGCAATATGTATCCGCTATCTGAATGTGTCAAGAGATCGGATACAAAATATTTCCGATGATGGCGAGCAGCCGCTCTGCGGTGGCTTTCAAAGTTGGAAGGGAGGCCGGGAAGATCGGCTATGTCTGGTCGTCGTCATGTGTCTCGGACTTGCTGTACTCGACGCCGAAGCCCTTGAATCGGACGCGCTTTTCCGACCGCCGCCGGCGAGTGCCGGCACGGAAAGGCGCAAGGGTGGCGATAAGTGAAGCAAGCCCGATGACCACCTGGAGCCAGGCAGGATCGAGCATGAGGTCTCCGGAAGCCGGACAACAAAAAACCCGCCGAGGTGGCGGGCCGGGGGATCGGATGCAGTCTTCTCCGATCCTCATTTGCATGACGCACGATTCGGACTGCTCTTGCAACCGCGCATGTGTGTCACGCTACATTTATGACCTTATAACCGGCACCCGATTCGGGCAAGCCGCATGGCATTGGCGTAGGCACAAGGTTCAAAGACGACGCTCGACGATCCGGGGAACTCCATGCTCGTCAACAACGACGAGCCTTCCATCTGCATCCAACCCGCACGCCCCTGGCTGCGCACCGATGCGGCGCATCTCCTCGATCTCGACCGGACTGGGGTGGCGCATGGCTTCCACGAATTCGTCCAAGTGGGCCAAATCGGAGGTGGGTTTGGGATCGGGCATGTGGAGAGGATAGCGCGCAGGAAGGCACTGTGGAAGGTAGGTTTCCCGATTGCGCGTATCCGCATACCATTCCCCTTTAGCAAAAGGGGGGTTCAATGTTCGGAAAGCCCAGCATCAACAAAGAGTATAGCAAGCTGATCACGCAGCTCGAGACCGGTGAGCGCAATCAACCCACGCATGTGCGGCCGAGGGCGGTGACCGACAACGGCCTGGAGAGCTTCGCCACGCCAGGCGTCCAAGCGGTATTTGAAGGTTTCGAGTTCTTCGGGGTGCTGCTCAATCGGCAGGTATCAGACCCTTGGACCATCGAGGAGACCGGCGAAACCCGCGTCCGCGACGTGCGGAGCGATAGTCCCGAGCTTGGACGCACGTACACTGTCTATTTCAATGGCGTCCGCCTGGGCCGTATCCAAGTCACAGAAGGCTTTCAGCCGGAAGGGATCAACAAGCCCCTCGAATGGCACAGAGAAAACCGTGCCGCACGGATCATCCTCGACCTCGCCTGGATGAGGTTCGTTCCGTACGACGATGCGTTCTCGTTGCTGTACGCGCTCGAACTTTTGCTTGCTCGACGGGGAAAGGATATGCGCGACCGAGCCCGGCATGCAGCTACAGCCGCTTTGACCGGCTATGTTTGGGAGGCGTTGCGCGTCGACGACATCGTTCCGGATCTGCTGCACTGGACGGAGGGCCCCTATGACTTGCTGGTCGAGACGTCCGCGCACTGGAAGGAGAGCGGCATCGATCCTTTCACCCAGTGGGATGGAGACCGGTCCCATGGGTGAGGCAAAGTCGCGAGCCGCACAGCGCGCCAAGGCGCGCGCAGAGCGGACCATACCGGAGAACCTGGATCGCCTGGACGCCGGAGAAAGAAGCATCCGTCAACTGAGTATTGACGGGATTCACGGCGCCGAGGACATGATGGATCACGTTGAGCTCCTCGAAGCCGTCATGGACCATATCGACTTCCACGTCGTCCTCCCACCGGCCGACGCCGACCAGGAGACCATCCAGCTTCTAGGTGCCAGAGGGTTCAACGACCTGGCATCGGCCTACGGCCAAATGCTCCGCGGCTATTATCAGATCTCGGCCATGGTCATGCGCGACGTCATGGAGATCGTTTTCCTTCTGGGCATGTTTGAGCGGGATCGCTCCTGCATCCGAGAATGGCGTGAACTCGATGAGGCCGAGAGGAAGAAGAAGTTCCGGCCGGTCAAAGTGAGGGAGTTCCTCGACACCTTCGATGGATTTCAGGAGCAGAACCGGCGAAGGGCATACGACATGTTCTGCGACTACGCCGCCCATCCCACACCTGCCGGCTTCGAACTGATGGGGCCGACCGGCGGTGGCAAACGCACCATTGGCCCATTCTTCGACGAGCCGCTGCTCCGCGCCATGCTCGTCGAACTGGCACAGCTCGCAGCCCAGCTCGGCAACTACATGGGCACCATGCTGGACCGAGATCACTCCATCCCCGCCATGGAGACCTCTCTGCGACGGCTCGAGGTCACCGGACGGTGGGCTGAACGGTACCTCGGACGCAAGTTCGAGCACCGAGAGTTCGCTGAAATGCGAGCGACCTTGGAGAAGATGAAGCTCGGTTGATTTACCCCATTTCCACCTCAACTCCGGGACATAACCCGGGACCTAAATGAAACGGGCGCTCCCGATCACTCGGAACCGCCCGGAATTCTTGGTGGGCCCGGAGGGACTCGAACCCCCAACCAGACCGTTATGAGCGGTCGGCTCTAACCAGTTGAGCTACAGGCCCACGCTTCGTTCTCCTAGCGGGTCAGGGCGTTGAGGTCCATGGGGTTTTGCGTCTGTTTACCGTTTTTTCCAGCGGTCGGCCCGGCTGCCGCAAATCCGTCTCAATGCATTAGGAAAACTTGATTGTTCTGCGAGGGGCACAACCAATTTCCAGCAATTGAGAATTCCAGGAGACAATTCATGCGCATTCCCCTGACGCTCGCACCCATCGCGATGGCCGCCCTGATAGCCAGCCCGGCACTTGCCGACACCATGACCCTGAGTGGAACGGGCACTGTGCGTGCCGCGCCGGACATGGCCACCATCAATACCGGTGTAACCACGCAGGCCGAGACGGCGCGCGAAGCGCTCGACGCCAATTCGGCCGCCATGGCCGATTTGGTCGCCGCACTGCGCGAGGCCGGACTCGAAGGCCGCGACATCCAGACATCGGATTTCAGTGTCAGCCCACAATATGTCTATTCGGACCGTCGGGACGACAATGGCTACAGCCTCCCGCCGGAAATTCAGGGCTATCAGGTGTCCAACACCGTCACCATTGTGGTCCGCGACCTCGAAGCGCTCGGCTCCGTGCTCGATCAGGCAGTGACCGTCGGCGCCAACACCATCAACGGCATCGTTTTCGCCGTTGACGATGTCACCAAGCTCGAAGAAGAAGCCCGCAAGCTTGCCTTCGCCGATGCCTTGGCCAAGGCCGAGACCTATGCCGGCGCTGCCGGGTTGCGTCTGGGTTCGATCGAGTCGATTCAGGAAGTCGACATGCAGCAACCGCCCATGCCCATGTACCGCGCCCAGGCCATGGAAATGGCGGCCGACGCTTCGGTCCCCGTGGAAGCGGGCGAAATGTCCTATTCGATCACCGCAACCATCGCGTGGGAAATCGAGGACGATCGCGACTAGTCGAACGTCACCTCAGGAGGGCCGGGTCTCACAGGATCTGGCCTTTTTTATATGCCGACCGCCTGCAGGATCATTCGGGCGCCCACGACAATGAGAAAGATCGCGAACACGATCTTGAGTAGCCTGGCGTCGAGTTTGTGAGCCAGCGCCACGCCAATGGGCGCGGTCAGCGTCGCAAGGCCGCCGATGAGCACAAATGAGGGGATGTTGATGAAGCCGATGCTCAACGGCGGCGCTCCCACGGCACTCCACCCCGAGATAACGAACCCGACAACCGCAGGAACGGCGAGCAGAACACCCAGCGCCGAGCTGGTTCCCACGGCAGTATGAATTGACACTCCGAAAGCGGCCAGCGTCGGTACGGTCAGCGATCCGCCGCCAATGCCCATGAGTGCCGAGACATAGCCGATCACCGCCGCTGAAATGCGGTTGACCATCGGCACCCCGGCCAGCGCCTCCATCATCCGGCGTTGAACCGGAAGCGCCATGTTGAGGGCAATGAACAGCGCCATCACACCGAAGATGATCTTGAGCGCGGCGGCACTGTACAGCCCCGCCATCAGCCCGCCCAGCAGCGACGCACCAACAATCCAGGGCGCCCAGAGTTTGACGACCTTGTGGTCCACAGCGCCCCGCTTGTCATGGGCGCGCGCACTGCGCAAACCGGTGGGAATAATGACTGCAAGCGAGGTGCCGACGGCCACATGCATGATGATTTCGGGATTGTAGCCCAGCAGTTGATAGGCAAAGACCATGGCGGGAACCATGATGATCCCGCCTCCGATGCCGAGCAGGCCGGCCATGACGCCGGACAGGGCCCCGGTCAGCGCCAGACCGATGGCAAAGGGAAGAAATTGGGTGATGAGTTCGGACACGGAAATCTGTTCCTGAGCGCGGGGAAGTCGTGCGCCCTGCGTAAGAATAACGAAAGCCCGACTCTTTTACAGGCGGGTGATCCCGGGAATATCGAGCACTTATTGCTCTCTGTCGAGGCCCCCCGGGTTACTCCTCACCCAGAACGTGGAGAACGACCTGGCGCCGATGTGGCGCGTCACGATGCTCAAAAAGATACAAACCCTGCCACGTCCCCAACGCCGGACGGCCATCATTGACCGGAATGCAAACCGAGGTCTGAGTCAGCGCCGCCTTGATATGAGCGGGCATATCGTCGGGCCCTTCGGTGGTATGGGTGATCCAGTCCATGTTGCGCGGCACCAAGCGGGAAAAGAAAGTCTTTAGGTCAGCCTGAACGTCGGGATCGGCATTTTCCTGGACGAGAAGAGAACAGGATGTGTGCCGACAATAGATTGTCAGAAGGCCATCGCGAATACGGCTCGAGGCCATAAAGCGCCCCAGCTCGGGCGTGAACTCGTAAAGCCCCTGTCCGCGCGTGGTGATTTCCAGTGTCTCGCTCCATTGCTGCATGCCAGCACCTGTTTTTCTCATGTGCTGCCACCCTATCCGAAACCTGGCGCGGAACCCAAACGGGTTGATCGCGTTTTTGTGACATCTCGAGCGCGCGCTATCGATGCGGCATCGCACCGCCCTTTCACGGTGTCGCACGCGGCGCGCGCTCGACACCTGACACCGACTGGCGGACGTCCGCTCGCCGATGTGTAACAGAATGGAGACTGAAAATGGCTGATATTGATCGCGACTACACGGATCGCAATCGCACCGAGCGCGAGCGCGTCTATGCAGTCAATTCCGGCGGGAGCGCCGGCTGGTGGATCGGCGGCGTGCTTGTTCTCGCGGTGCTGATTATTGGCTTTATTGCCCTGAGCGGCGGCGAACCGGCCCCTGTGGATACGGTACCCACGGCCGTTGAAACAACGCCTCCGACGACCGAGCCCGCCCCAATGACCGAAACTGCCCCGGTGACCGAACCGGCTCCGACCGTCGAAGCGGCGCCTGAGGCGGCGGCCCCGGTGGAAACGGCTCCCGCTGAAGCTGAAACGGCTCCTGCAGAGGCGGCTCCCGTCGAGGCGGCCCCCGCGCAATAACTTTTTTGGATGCGGGGCGTGTCATTCCGTCTACGCCCCGCTTTCGTTCAGCTTGGCGTCATTTTGACAATGTTATCCATCCCTTTCATGTGACCGCTTTGCGCGGCCACATCATTTGCCGGGGGGCAGAGGAGAAAATCCCATGAAGCTCAAACAATTGCTCTTGACCAGTACCGCCATGCTCATGCTCGGTACCCCCGTGGCGCCTCTTTTTGCGCAAAGCGGCAATGCCTCATTCACGGTCGCCCAAGCCGCGCCCCCTGCTCTGGCCGGCGCCATTCAAACCTATCTCGAAGCTCAGGCCGCTGTGGAAGCAGCCGAGGCTGGCGGTGGCGACGTAGCTGCTGCCCAGGAGACCCTGGCCGCTGCGCGCGATGAACTCGGTGCCCTGTGTGCCGCCATCGGACAACCCGATATCGACGCCTGCATCGCCATGTTCGAGGGTGGTGAGATAGCTCCCGTTGCCCCGGCACCGGAAGCCGAAATGTCGGTTGAAGCTGAAGGCGAAGCAGCTGTTGAACCAGAAGCGGAGGCCCCCCAAGCCGCCCCTGCCGAAGAACCTGCTCCCGTAGAGGCGGAAGAGCCTGCTCCAGCGCCTGCTGAAGAACCTGCTCCGCTCGAGGAAGCAGCGCCAGAACCAGAACAAGAGGCAGCGCCGGTTGAGGAGGCAGCGCCCGCCCCGGCGGAAGAGCCTACCCCTGAGCCTGAACCTGCTCCGGTTGAAGAGCCCGCCCCAGCTCCCGCTCCAGAAACTATGGAAGATGCCGAACCTGCCTCCGAAACTCCGGCAGATGAAACCGCCGCCCCCGTCGAACAACCTGCGGCCGATGCAGAATCCTCAGCTCCCGCCTCCCTGCTCGATGCGGTAGCCGCCTATGAAGCTGCAGTTGCCGAATTCGAAGCGGTCGTTGCCGCTGGTGGCGATACGAGTGCCGCGGCCCAGGCTGTGATCGATGCCGAAGCCGAGCTTCAGGGCATCTGTGAGGCCCTTGGCCAAACCGATCTCGACGCCTGCCTGGCGGGCTTTGATATCGAACTCGATATTATCGATGTCGAGGCGGAGCTCGATGGCATGGCTGAAGCTCCTGCCACCGAGGAAGGCGAGGCGCCGGTCGAGGAAGCCGCGCCAGAGGATGAAGCGCCGGCCCTGGAAATGGACGACAGCATCCTTCTCGAAGGTGACGTTCAGGGCGAAATCGTTCCTGAAGGCACCAGTGAAAGCGAAGTTGCTCCGCTTCTCGACAGCCAGAAAGACGCAGCTTCGGGTGTAATGGAAGAAGAACAGGACGACGCTGCCGCCCAGCCGGAAGGCGAAGCCGGCGCTGAGGTTGAAGCTGAGGCTGAGGCTGAGGCTGAGGTTGAAGCTGAGGCGGAAGCACAGGGCGAGCCCGCCACAGAACCCGCCCCTGCCCCCGAACAGATCGATGTGACCGAAATTCCGTCGATTGAAACCGAGGAGGGCCAGGACCGTCAGGAAGTCTCGATCCAGGAGATCGAGGAGGCTGCATCGGCATCGTCTGCGGCCACCCTTCAGGAACGTTCGGGCCAGCAGCAAGCCAACCAACAGGGCGGCGTTCTCGTCGGTCCGGTCCGCGAAGGTCCCTCCAACGCAGAAATCATCGCCACCATCGGCCTGGCCACGATCTTTGCGATCGGCGCCAACCAGTTCATCAACACTCCCGATACCCCACGTATCGTCTATCCCGACGATCAGCAGTATTACGTCGAGAACCTGTCGGATGGGCGCACCCGCGAAACCATCCTGCGCGCCGATGGCAGCCGCATCGTGACGATCCGCGATCGGTACGGTGACGTTATCCGCCGCTCGCGGATCGAGCCGGACGGGCGTGAAATCCTGCTCGTTTACGTCGATCCCAGCTATCGCCGCTATGACGATCAGGGCCGCTGGATCGATCCGGGCCGCCAACTCCCGCCGCTGGTGCTCAATATTCCGCCCAGCGAATATGTCCTTAACGCGTCGGTCGCCAATGAACAGCAGGTCGCAACCTTCCTGGACCAGCCGCCGGTGGAAACCATTCAGCGCTACTACACGATCGACGAAGTCAAACGCTCGTCCCGTCTGCGCGACATGGTTCGCCGTCTTGAGATCGCCGACCTGACCTTCGAAACGGGCAGCGCCAACATCTCGCAAAGCGAGATCGGTACGCTCTCGGCGACGGCCAACGCCATGCTTGCGCTGATCCGGGACAATCCGGCGGAGACCTTCCTCATCGAGGGCCATACTGACGCCGTGGGATCGGACATCTCCAATCTGGCCCTGTCCGACCGTCGTGCCGAAGCTGTTGCCTACGCACTGACCCGCGTTTATGGCGTCCCCGCCGAAAACCTTGCGACGCAGGGCTATGGCGAGCGCTATCTCAAGGTCAACACGCAGGCCGCTGAACGCACCAACCGCCGCGTCACGATCCGCCGCATCACCCCGCTCATCACCCCGATGAACGGCGCCGCCGGATAAATACGGACGTACAACGCACAAAGACCAAAGGCCGGGGCTAGCGCTCCGGCCTTTCCTTTACCGGTTGCCGCAAGACCGTTTTGAGTTTTTCAGGCGCTGTCTTGCGCGGATCGCCAAGATAGATTTCGTGATGTTTGCCGGTGGGCACCCATCCATTTTCGGGCAGATAGTGATCGTGCATCCGGGCCAGAACGGGCCCTTCCTCATCATACGAGCCGATGTGAAGCACCTGCACGGCCCTGCCTTCCTCCAGCGCCTCGACCCGCAACAGATCCAACGCCGGCGGTTGCTTCTTTTTGCGGACCGCCTCGATGGTTGACGCAATCATCGCCGGACCGATCCAGTCTGGCACCATGATCATCATCGTCCAGTCCCATTTGTCCTTCTCACGGGCAACAAAACTCCGCATATTCTTTGCCCACCACAGCCCTTCGAGCGGCGGGACGGTGTAATCCCTGTTCAATTGGGCCTTGGAGGCGAATTTTAGCGCATAGGCGACGCCATAGAGTGTCTCGACCGCCTCACGATAGGACCGCTCGACATTGGGATCCCCGTGCCCGTCGATCATCAGAAACCGCATGGTGGGCACGTCGACGACGTGGAAACCTTTCGACTTTGTCGGGCCGTATAGCGATTTGAGCTGCTTTTTGAAGTCGACCTTTTCCAATACCAATTCTCCACCCGCTTGGACGCAAGGATAAGGAGCCTCCTTAAAGATTGGAAAGATTTCTTGCGCAGTTTGCCCGCAATCCCCATTTGTGTGCTTCAGGAAAATATCGGAGATTCTTTTTACGCAATGTTCGACATCGACAAGATCGTAACGGCCCTCAAGACCGATCCAAACATGCAGCGCACAGCCGGTGCAGGCGCCGCAGGCCTCGCTGCGGGCATGCTGCTGGGCGGTGGAAGCATCAAGAAGATTGCCAAATATGGCGCCCTCGCTGCGATCGGTGGTCTCGCCTACAACGCCTGGCAGAAAAGCCGGCAGGACAACACCGCCCCGGATGTCGAAACCCCTCCCCCGGGCCCGTTCATGCCCGCGCCGTCCGACGAGATCGGACAGGAGGCGCTGGGTAAGGCATTGGTGCGCGCCATGATTTCGGCCGCCAAGGCTGATGGGCGTATCGACGGGGACGAAAAGGAGCGCATATTCCAACGGCTCGAGGACATGAGCCTGTCTGCCCAGGAAAAGGCATTTGTGTTTGATGAGCTTTCGACCCCGCTCGATATCGAAGCGGTGGTGCGCGGTGCCGATACGCCCGAACACGCCGCCGAGATATACGCGGCCTCACTCGTTGCTATCGACGCCGACACGGCAACCGAACGCGCCTATCTTGAAGCCCTGGCCAGCCGTCTCGGCCTGCCCGACGCGCTGGTGGCCGAAATTCACAAGGCTGCGGCTCGTTAGAATTTTCGGGAACGAATCGCGGGTTTTGCGCTTAACATTGATCGAACGTGGAAGCGGGAGGTTGGCATGACCTATCTCGACCCGGATCAGACGCGCCATGCAGGCTTTGGCCACATCGTCCTGCGAGTTGTCGCGATCCTCGCCGTCCTGGCTTTTGCCTGGTTTGCCCTCACTGTCGGTAGCGAGAACTCAACGGGGCGTCCCGAAATCGTTCCCGAACCGACAGTCAGCACGTCCTGACGTCCACCCTACTTCTTGCCGCTGCGCTTGATCGACGTGATCTTGAGCGGCGGCACACCCGATTTTTCCGAAATTGCCCGGTCCTGATCCATAATCGCGGTCAGCGCCGGTTCATCGCCATCGAGCCCGCCAAGCAACCCGGCATCCACCTTGCGGTTGGATCGTTGGCTGCCATCCTCATAGACGATGTCGAAAAGCACGAACTCCGTGCGCATGGTTGGCTTTCTGGCCATAGGGTTTCCAATCTTGAAATTGAACAGGGCTGTCGCCAGCGCGACAGCCCATCTTTGATTTTTGCAGAGCGACAAACCTGGAGCGCGTCCGGAAAATGTAGGAATTCTCTAGTCGAACAGGAAGCGGCCCTGCTCTTTGATGATTTGCCGGCCTTTGCCTAGGGTCGCGGCGACGCAGTCATCCTTGTTGGAAAATTTGTCGGCCCGGATGAAGGAATAGGTCTTGGTCTCCCCATCGATCTCTTTCTCGATGGTTCCGGCGATCTGATATTCACCGCCCGCTTTCATCAAACTCGCCTTGATGAGATAGCCCTCGAACTCTTCCTGGGCGTCGACACTGGGCGCTGCTGGCTGCTTTTCGCCACCACCGAACAGATTTTTCCAAAACGACATCGCAAAGCCTCCATATGCACGAGGCGGCCATTGGCCGCCCCGATTTGTCACCAGCTTAACGCCAGCTGGACTAGTTGTCCAAAAAGCTCCGCAACTTGCGGCTGCGGCTGGGATGCTTGAGTTTGCGAAGAGCCTTGGCCTCGATCTGGCGGATACGCTCGCGCGTGACCGAGAACTGCTGGCCCACTTCCTCGAGCGTATGGTCGGTATTCATGCCGATACCGAACCGCATGCGCAACACGCGCTCTTCACGCGGCGTCAGCGAGGCGAGAACCCGCGTCGTGGTCTCGCGCAGGTTCGACTGGATCGCCGCATCGATCGGCTGGATCGCATTGGTATCGGGAATGAAATCCCCGAGGTTTGAATCCTCCTCGTCGCCAATCGGCGTTTCGAGCGAGATCGGCTCCTTGGCGATCTTCAATACCTTGCGCACCTTGTCGAGCGGCATCTGCAACTTTTCGCTGAGCTCTTCCGGCGTCGGCTCACGGCCGATTTCATGGAGCATCTGGCGCGACGTCCGAACGATCTTGTTGATCGTTTCGATCATGTGCACCGGAATGCGGATCGTGCGTGCCTGATCGGCAATCGAACGGGTTATCGCCTGCCGAATCCACCAGGTCGCATAGGTCGAGAACTTGTAGCCGCGGCGATATTCGAACTTGTCGACGGCCTTCATGAGCCCGATATTGCCTTCCTGGATCAGATCGAGGAACTGCAACCCGCGGTTGGTGTACTTCTTGGCAATCGAGATCACCAGGCGAAGGTTGGCCTCGACCATTTCCTTTTTGGCAATGGCGGCTTCGCGCTCACCCTTTTGCACCTTGGAAACGATGCGGCGGTATTCGGCGATATCGAGACCGGTTTCGGTCGCCAGCGTCTGAATTTCAGCGCGCAGCTCGTCAATCGTCGCCCGTTCGCGCGATACGAAGTCCGCCCAACCCTTTTCGGGGCGCTGAAACACCTTGTCGGCCCAATCGGGATCGAGTTCCGACCCGTAATAGGCGTTGAGAAAATCGTCGCGCTTGATCTTGTAGCTCTCGGCCAGACGCAACAGGCGACCCTCGTTACGAACGAGGCGCTTGTTGATGTCATAGAGCTGTTCAACGAGGCTTTCGATACGGCTGGCGTTGAGCGAGAGGGACTTGACGTCCAGGATCACCTGATTGCGCCAGGCATCCAGTTCCTTGACCTCGCTGGCGTCCAGAGACTTGGCGGCAAGCTGGTCTTCGACGTGCTGGTCCTGGACCTTGCGCATGCGCCCATAGGTCTCGGCAATCCGATCGAACGTCTCCACGACCTGTGGCTTGAGCTCCGCCTCCATGGCTGAAAGCGAGAGATTGTTCTCGTACTCATCGTCATCATCGTCGTCGTCGGGCTGGCCGCCTTCGCTCGCGCCCTCTTCCTCACCGCCTTCGGCTTTTGCGGGCCGCTCGGCACGCGACGCAGGGGCGCCCGACGATACACCTGCCGGAGCCGGCGCATCCTCGTCTTCGTCCTCGTCATCATTGCCCGCCGTCGCGTCCGCCATCTTGGCGTCGGGTCCGGCATAGGTCGCCTCAAGATCGATGATGTCGCGCAGAAGGATTTCGCCCTCGGCAAGCTGGTCACGCCAGATGATAATGGCCTGGAAGGTCAGCGGGCTTTCGCACAGCCCGGCGATCATGGTTTCGCGACCGGCTTCGATGCGCTTGGCGATGGCGATTTCGCCCTCGCGGCTGAGCAGTTCGACCGATCCCATTTCGCGCAGATACATGCGCACCGGATCGTCGGTCCTGTCGGAACCGGACTTGGCATTGGACGTATTGGCGACCGCCGTGGTCCCCGTCGTCGCGATCTCGCCACCTTCCTCGTCACTGCTGTTGTCAGCCTCGGCCTCTTCGACCTCGTCCTCATCGACGACATTGATGCCCATGTCCGAGAACATGGCCATGATGTCTTCGATCTGCTCGGAGGTCACTTCTTCCGAAGGCAGAACCGCATTGATCTCTTCATAGGTCACATAGCCGCGCTTTTTGGCGGTCTTTATGAGCTTCTTGACGGCGGCATCGGAAAGATCGAGAAGCGGCCCATCGGGTGCTTCGGTCTGCGATTCCGGCTTGCTGTCGGTCTCGGTCTTGGTCTGGTTGGCTGCCTTGGTGGCCATATAGTTCGCTCTCCTGAGCCGCACCATGGTTTGCGGCACTGGTGTCATCACCCGATGATCGCAC
>DFMV01000054.1:29176-47467 GCA_002375765.1 Rhizobiales bacterium UBA3584
TTTTTTCAAAGACTCCGCGTCGCACGCCCGGATAGCGAACCAAATCCCTCGATCAATGCCTCAGTACCGTCGACACTGGAAATCTGATTCTGGATGTCACGCAGCCGCTCGAATGCGTTTTCGCTCAGGTCTTCGCCTAGCGCCAGTTCGGCTGCTTTGAGTTCCCTATTTAGTTGAACGGATTTGTAATGCAAGGCCAGCGAGTGCTTTAATCCTGTTTCTGCGTCCGACTGCGCGGTATCCGCATCGGCCTGCCATATCCCTTGCCGCGCCAATTGGCTGCGCATTTGGTCCAGCACGGGCCCGTGCCCACGCGCGATCAGCGCTTCGACGATCCCGTTGGGTCCAAGATCGGGATGGACGGTCACAAGATCGAGAAATGCCGCCAACACCTGTCGCGCCGGCAATGACTGGAATTCGATTTCCGCCAACGCTTCCAGCCGGGCCTGCGCCAGTTCTGGGTGATTGACGAGACTCATCAAAATCACGGCTTCCCGCGGAATGACGCCCGGCGTCGCAGCGCCTTTCAACAGCCGCGAATTGCGCAAGGTATCGGAAACCAGCATCTTGGGGTTACCGCGCTGTCCGGTGCGCCGTTGATCATATCCATTATTTCGCCCCTCGCGCCGGTACTGCCCCCGCGTCGAGATAAACAGCGACGAGATTTTTTCGTCGAACGCCTGACTGTAATGGCGCCGCACTGAAACATCGGCGATCCGCGCAGCGCGTTCACGCAGCCGCGCCTCCAGCGCCGCGCGCTGCTCGGGCGCTTCGGGAATGCCCCCCGCCGTCTCCATGGCCCAAACCGCATCTGCCAGCGACCGACCACCTGCGATCAGCTCGGCAAAGGCCTGCCGCCCCTGCTGTTTGATGAGGTCGTCCGGATCGAGCCCGCCGGGCAGCGTGACGATCGAAACGCTCTTGCCCGGTTTGAGCATGGGTAGCGCTATATCGACAGAGCGCTCGGCGGCCCGCATCCCGGCGCTGTCGCCATCGAAACACAAAACCGGGATATCGGTCATGCGCCAGAGAAGATTGAGATGATCTTCGGTCAGCGCCGTCCCGAGCGGCGCCACCGCGCCTTCAAAGCCAGCGGCCACCGCGGCGATAACATCTAGATAACCTTCGACAACGATCAGCGGCTTGCCGTCATATCCTGCCTGCCGCGCCGCTTGCCCGTTGTAGAGCGTCTGGCGCTTGTGAAAGAGCTCGGTTTCCGGGGAATTGAGATATTTGGCCGCGACATCGGCGCTCAGCGCCCGGCCGCCGAAGGCGATCACCCGCCCGCGGAAGTCTGTAATGGGAAACATCAGTCGGTTGCGAAACCGGTCATAGGGCACGGGAATCTCGTCGCCATGGACGACCAGCCCCGTATCGATCATTTCCTTGGCCGAAACACCGTTGGCCGCCAGAAACTCCTTCAGTCCGTTGCGGCTATCGGGCGCAAATCCGATCTTGAACCGCTGCTGCATGGCGCCCGACACACCACGCTCAAGCAGATAGCCCCGGGCCCGCGCGCCCACATTGTGAGCCAGCGCTTCTACGAAATACGCCGTCGCCAGATCCATGACGTCGTAGAGCGACCGTCTTGCCTCAGCGCGTTTTTCCGCCTTTTCATCCCGCGCGGGCATTGGCACACCTGCTCGCCCCGCCAGCAGCTCCACCGCTTCGGGAAAGCTCATTCCTGTCTTGTCGGTCAGAAAGCGGAAATGGTCTCCGCTCGCCCCACATCCGAAACAGTGGTAGCGCCCCCGCCGGTCGTCGGCATGAAAGCTGGGGCTCTTTTCACCGTGGAACGGGCAGCAGGCCCACATATCGCCTTTGCCGGGCTGGGATTTGCGCTTGTCCCAAACCACATGCTCGCCCACCACCTGCGTTATCGGCAGGCGATTTCGAATCTCGTCCAGAAAATGATCGGAAAAGCGCATGGACGTTAGGTAAGCGCTAGCCGGCGCTTTGTCACCTGTTCCCGCGCTTTTCCTCCTTATTCACAGCCTCAGTGGCCCGCTTGCCAAAGCCGCCAGGCAAGGCCAAGCAGGCCGAAGGCAAAGACCATCATCAGCACGCCGCCAACCATGACCAGGGCCACGGCGGCCTCGAGCGGCCAGAAGGCAAGCAAGAGCCCGAACAGGACGTAAAGCACGCCGCTGAGCAGCACCGGCCAGATCTTGGCGTAGAGTTCGCGTTCGCGCACGACAACGACAATCTCCATGGCCCCGACAAAAATCGCCTGAAAGGCAACCAGATAAACGAGGAATGCCGCGGTAATCAGCGTACCCAGCAGCGGCGAGATGAGAATCAGGATGCCCACGACGATCGAGAGGGCATTGCGCACCACGTCGAACCAAAAATTGCCGGTTTTACCGCCTCCGAATGTGATGGCCCACAAACCCAGCACCCCGTCGATGACGAACAGCGCCGCCGCCAGGGTCGTTAGCACGAGAAGGGCCGCTCCGGGAAACAGTACGGCATAAATCCCCGCGAGCAGCATCAGCACCCCGCGAAGCCCGGTGAGAATGGATGGAAAGCGCGACGACTTGTTTTCGTCAGCCATGATAGTCCCCTAAGCCGCAACAACCCGGGAACCTTACGCCTGATATTTGCGTGAGAAAAGATCAGGCGCCGAGCTGTGCCTTGACCTGCTTGGAGGCCTGGCCGAAATCGATCTGTCCGGGGTATTTGGCCTTGAGCACGCCCACGACCTTGCCCATGTCGCGCAGCCCTTCGGCTCCGGTTTCGGCAATGGCCGCCTTGATCGCCGCATCGACCTCGGCCTCGGTCAGGGGTTTTGGCAGGAATTCCTTGATGATCTCGATTTCCTCGCGCTCCTGCGCTTCGAGTTCGGGCCGCCCGTTCTGGCCGTAAAGTGCCGCCGACTCCTCGCGCTGCTTGACCATCTTTTGCAGGATGGCAAGGATATCCTCATCTCCGATGCCATCCTTGCCCTCGCCCCGCGCCGCGATTTCACGGTCCTTGATGGCGGCATTGATGAGTCGCAGCGTCGTCGTCCGGCGGCCGTCGCGCGCCTTCATGGCGTCCTTCATGGCAGCACTGATCTGATCGCGCATGATCGGTTTCCCTTGAGGTTCGTTGTCCTGTTTTGGTGCCGTTCCTATAGCCCAAGCGTGTCCGCAAAGCCAATCGCTTGCCCGATTCATGCTAAGCTTTTGATTTTGAACACTTTCAATTCCCAACGACTCGGTTGACCGCGCCGTGCCCTTCAAATAGGTTCGCGCAAATTCAATATAGGGCGGAGCAGAACCACCAGACGGCGACCATCGCCGGAGGTTCCGCGCGCCTGAACTGGAGCGCTTCCAGAATAAGTGGACACCACTCATTCGGTCCGGAAGCACGACAAAACAAAGTCGTAGAGCCACATGGCTCTGATGCATGAAAATGGAGAAGCCCCGTGTCCGGTTGGAAAGAATCCGCCCCCACCGCAGTCCTTATCCTGCGCGATGGGACGCGCCTTGAGGGCCAAGGCATCGGCGCTATCGGTACGGCCGTCGGCGAAGTGTGCTTCAACACCGCCATGACCGGTTATCAGGAAATCCTGACCGATCCCTCCTACGCCGGCCAGATCATCACCTTCACCTTCCCCCATATCGGCAATGTCGGCGCCAACGACGAAGACATCGAGACCGTTAACATGGCGGCCGCCTCTGGCATCCGCGGTGCCGTCATCAAGGCCGACGTCACCAGTCCGTCCAACTACCGCGCCGCCGAACGGCTCGACGCCTGGCTCAAAAAGCGCGGCATCATCGGCATCGCCGGGCTCGATACCCGCGCGCTGACCGCCCTGATCCGCGAAAAGGGCATGGCCGACGCCGTGATCGCCCATTCTCCGGACGGCAATTTCAACGACGCCGCGCTCAAGGTCGAACTCGACCAGTTCCCCGGTCTCGAAGGTCTCGATCTCGCCAAAGAAGTCTCGACCACCCAGACCTACAAATGGGACGAGACCCGCTGGCGGCTGGGAGAGGGCTATGGCCGCGTCGAAAACCCCGATTTTCACATTGTAGCCATCGATTACGGTGCCAAGCGCAACATCCTGCGTTGTATCGCCGATCAGGGTGCCCGCGTAACGGTCGTTCCGGCCACCGCGACGGTCGAAGACATCATGGCGCACAATCCCGACGGGATATTTCTCTCCAATGGCCCCGGCGATCCCGCGGCGACTGGCGAATATGCTGTACCGACCATCAGGAAGGTCATGGAAACCGGCAAGCCCGTGTTCGGCATCTGCCTCGGCCACCAGCTTTTGGGCCTCGCCCTCGGCGGCAAGACCACAAAGATGCATCAGGGCCATCACGGCGCCAACCATCCGGTCAAGGACCTCACCACCGGCAAGGTCGAGATCACCTCGATGAACCACGGCTTCGCTGTCGACAGCGACAGCCTGCCCACCGGCGTGGTCGAAACCCACACATCGCTGTTCGATGGCTCTAACGCCGGCCTTGCCGTTGAAGGCAAGCCGATCTTTTCGGTCCAGTATCACCCTGAGGCCTCCCCCGGCCCGCACGACGCCCATTACCTCTTCAAGCGCTTCATCAATCTGGTGCGCGAGCAGAAGGGCATGGAAGTCGTGGCCGAGTAAGCGGCACCCGCGCCGAGTGACTTGACACCTCGGAGCCTGCAGCCGAAAAACCTTCGGCAAATTGCCGCCCGCCGCCTTGGCGGCCGGCCGGCACTGACTAGACAATAGCTCGGGGACATCGGCATGAAAATTCGTTTGGTTACGGCACTTTTGGCTGCCTTTTTGAGCACGGGTGCCATAGCCCAGGATGCCCCGGCCGGTTTCGCGGATGCTGCGTCCGCTGCCTTACAGGCATACCCCTCGGCTGGCCTTGCCGTCGTCCGTATCGAGAATGGCGCAGTGGCCTGGAGCGGCTATGCCGGTGAGCAGGGGCCAGGTGTTCCCGCCAGCGCCTCCACCCTTTTCAACACTGCCTCCATCGCCAAGACCGTGACGGCCGAACTCGTTCTGCGTCTTGCCGAGGCCGGCAAACTCTCGCTGCATGAGCCGGTCTCAAATGAATATGTTCACCCCGATCTGGCTGACGATCCACGCTACGAGTTGCTGACACCAGCGATTTTGCTCTCCCATCAGGCGGGTTTGAAAAACTGGCCGTACAACTATGAAGACGGCCGCCTGGCCTTCATTCAGGACCCAGGGACAGGATTTACCTATTCCGGCGCTGGGTATGAAATTCTCGCAGAATTTGCTGCACGGCGTATGGATGCCGACTTCGCCGAGTTGGTTCATGAATGGGTGCTCCAGCCCGCTGGCGTCGAAAACGACGTGAGTCTTGGTGCCGCCGGTATGCCGGCGGATCGTCTGGCTACGCCGATGCAGCGCGGCGAGGCGGTCTATGACGCCATCGGAGATGCGGAAATGCCGCCCAGCGCGGCGGACAACCTGTTTGTTACAGCACCCGCCTATGCCCGGTTGTTCGTTGCGATGATGGAAGAGACCCCGCTGACGGGTGAAGCCGCCAACGCCCGAACGACCTCGGTGCTCGACAGTTCCGATCACGCCCCCTGCACCATGGATGACACTTCGCTGTGCCCGATTGAAACGGGCCAGTCGCTCGGCTGGAGCGTCGCCGACTTCGAAGAGTCACGCTATGTGTTTCACTCCGGCTCGGATTGGGGCGAAAATGCCATCGTGGTCTACAACGTCACCAGCCGCGACGGCTGGGTCGTTTTTGTCAATGGCGGCAACGGCATGGGCGTATGGCTTGATCTGATGCAGACCGTTGCGCCGGACCATGACTATTTCCGCTTCGTGCGGTCCTTGCCGCAGGTCCAGCAAATGCTTGCTGCTCTGCAAAATCGCTAAGCGCAACGCCAAAAAACCAGATCCGGCATACCCGAGATGCCGGATCTGGTTGAGACTTACCGCACCGATGGTGAGTCTTCCGGTCGGCTCTTCGCAAATCGGCTGCAGCTCCTCTGCGAGCGTGCATGGACCACAAGCGTCCTGAACATCGACCGCTTGGCGTCGCTGCGCATTTCGGCAGGACGCGTATCAGGTCACAACGAATATTTGACCAAAAGATAAAAAAGCGGGAAGGTAATCACGCGCGCGTCATCGGGCCGTCAGAAAACTGCGGCAATGGGGAGACGTGCGCCTCGCATCATTCTTGGTGATTCAACAAACCCCAGCGTCCTTTCGGAGGGACATCATGCATCATAATCTCTCAATCAGCCGCCGCGCCTTTCTAGCGGGCACGGCCTCGGTCGGCGCCGCCGCCATCGTCATGCATCCTTTTGCGGCCATGGCGCAGATCAATCAGGCCCATTTGCGTATCCTTGAAACCACCGACATCCACGTCAACCTGCTGCCTTACGACTATTACGCCGATCGTGAAGACAACACGCTGGGCATGGCGCGCACCGCCTCGATCATCGAGAACATTCGTGCCGAAGCGGGCAATGCGATCCTGCTCGACAATGGCGACATGCTCCAGGGTAGCCCGATGGGCGACTATGTCGCTTACGAGCGCGGCGTTGACGCTGAGGATATCCACCCAACCATCGCAGCCATGAACGCACTCGGCTACGATGCGGGCACCATCGGCAACCACGAATTCAACTATGGCCTCGAATTCCTCGAAACGGCGATGGCCGGAGCCCAGTATCCGGTCGTCCTGGCCAATGTCGTGCGCGGCGAAACCCTGCCCGACAACATCGCCGATGATGACACGCTGTTTGAACCCTACGTGATCGTCGAAAAGGAACTGACCGATGGCGCTGGCGAAACCAAGACCATCCGCATCGGCCTGATCGGCTTCGTCCCGCCCCAGATCATGACCTGGGATTCCGCCCATCTGACCGGCAAGGTCGCCCCGCGCGACATCATCGAAACCGCCCGGTATTATGTGCCCATCATGCGCGAAGAAGGCGCCGACATCATCGTCGCCATGAACCATGGCGGCATCGAGGGCGGGCAAGCGTCTCCGATGATGGAAAACGTTTCCCTCCAGCTCGGCGCCATCGAGGGCATCGATGTGATCCTGGCGGGCCACCAGCATCTCGTCTTCCCCGGCCCTGACTATGAGGGCATCGAAGGCGTCGATGTCGAAGCCGGTACGCTGAACGGGAAACCTGCCGTTATGGCCGGCTTCTGGGGCAGCCATATGGGCCTTGTCGACCTGCTGCTCGAAGTCGACGATTCCGGCACCTGGTCGATCCTTTCCCACACCTCCGAAGCGCGCCCCATCTACGAGCGCGTCGATGGCGCCGTTACCCCGACCGTTGAATCCGAAGACACCGTCACTCAAGCGGTCGACGAGGAGCACCAGGCAACCCTCGACTACGTCCGCCGCCCGGTTGGTGAAACCGCCGCTGCACTGCACTCCTATTTCGCGCTGGTGGCCGACGATCCGTCCGTGCAGATCGTCAACATCGCCCAGAAGGCTTATCTCGAACAGATGATGGCCGGCACCGAATGGGAAGGCATCCCGATCATCTCGGCCGCTGCTCCCTTCAAGGCCGGTGGTCGCGGCGGCCCGGAATATTATACCGACGTTCCCGTCGGCCCCGTCGCCATCCGCAACGTTGCCGATCTCTATCTCTACCCCAACACCATCCAGGCGGTGCTGCTCACCGGCGCCGACGTCAAGGAATGGCTCGAACGTTCGGCCGGCATCTTCAATCAGGTCGAGCCCGGTTCCAGCGATGCCCCGCTCATCAACCCCTCCTTTCCGTCTTATAATTTCGATGTGATTGACGGGGTGACCTATAAGATCGACGTGACACAGCCCTCGAAATACGCCGCTGACGGCGGTGCGTTGGAGAACCCCGATGCCCAGCGTATTGTTGACCTGATGTATGAAGGCCAGCCCATCGACCCCGAGGCTCAGTTCGTGGTTGCCACCAACAACTACCGCGCTGGCGGCGGCGGCGGCTTCCCCGGCATCGGCCCCGACAAGGTCATCTTCATGGGTCCCGACACCAACCGCGACCTGATCGTTCGCTACATCGTCGAGCAGGGCACCATCAATCCGGCGGCCGACAGCAACTGGTCTCTGGCCGAAATTGGCGATACCACAGTGTTGTTTGAAACCGGCCCCGCAGCCGAGCAGCACTTGGCCGACGTCACCGCGGTCTCCATTGAGCCGACCGGCGAAACCAGTGAAGCGGGCTTCGGCATCTACCGCATCACGCTATAGAGCGTGTCCAGATAAAGTGGGCACCACTTTATCGGTTCGGACGCACGAAAAAACAAAAACCGGAGGATTTCCACGATTCGAAGGAGCGCGGAAATCCTCTAGAAAAAATCGATCCGGAACAATGGCTTGAACGGGGTTGCGGAATCGAAACGAAAACGGGCCCCGGGTTGATTGACAACCAGGGGCCCGCACTTTTGGCACTGTTATTTCGCCAGAAATGCTTTGGCGAAATCCGTAGCGACTTCGGCTCCCTTGAGCATCAGATCGTAATGGGTCGTGTCAGGAATGATGGCCAACTGGTTTGGCGTCGGGCGCAGGGATCCGTCGATTCCCGCGTCGCGCGTACCGCCGCCCAGCAGCCTGTACATCTCCACCATGTGCTCGGGATACATCATGTCGGCGTCGGCAAAGATCAGTAGGGTCGGCGATGTGATCTGGGCAAAATCCTCAGTCCAGTCATATCCGCTCTGGTTCATCTCGCCGGTCTTGCGAAACATCGCTTCCCAGTCGACGTCGGGGTAGAGCGTCGCCAGAGGCGACTGCGAAAGCTGTTGCGCGAACTGCGGTGCCATCGCAGGCATCGCTTCAAACTGATCCTGGATTTCCGGGAATTTACCTTCATTGTTTATGCTCATGGAAATCACGACCAGCTTGCCCACCCGGTCGGGGTGACGAATGGCCGTTTGCAGCGCGACACCGCCACCCATCGACCACCCCATAATATCGACAGTTTCAATCTCCAATTCATCCAGCAGCGCCGCAAGATCGTCGGCCATCTGCTCATAGCTCCACGGTGCGTCGCTATCGGTGCTGAACCCGTGACCGCGAAGATGAATGGCGTAAACCTTGTGCGTTTCGGCCATGCGCGCCAGCGGAGCGCCGAACATGTCGGATGGGTTGACTCCGCCATGGAGCATGACCAGCGGCTCCCCTTCTCCGTGGACTTCGTAATAGAGCTCGACACCATTGACCGCGACTCGGTCAGAATAGATGGATGTGCTCACAGCTGATGCTCCTTCGGTCTGGGCGATAGATGGTGTGGATAGCGCCGCAGCAGCGAAAAGGGCGGCAAGAAAAGACTTGAACATGATCGTTATCTCCGTGAACTTAACCATGAAGATATATAATCAATTAGTTATGGTCAAGCCACTTGTCATCATGGCCCGCTCCCCAGACGGGACCAGGTGAAATCCGCTTATATCGCAGCAGGTTACCGCCTGGACCGGAATCAGATTCAGCGACCTGCCTCATCCTGAATCTTAGGATGAGGTTGATCTAAAACTCATTGGAAAACGTGTCGCACTGCCCCACATTGCCCGACGAATATCCGCTCTCGAACCAGTCCTGGCGCTGCTCGGACGTGCCGTGCGTGAAGGTTTTGGGAATGACCATGCCCTGTGTCCTGCGCTGGATGGCGTCGTCCCCGATCTGCTCGGCGGCATTAATGGCCTCCTCAATGTCGCCTTTTTCAAGCAGGTTTTCTTCCCCGACATAGCTTGCCCAGATGCCGGCATAGCAATCGGCCTGAAGCTCGATCCGCACTGAATAGGCGTTGGCCTCCTCTTCGCTCATCGATTGTATGGCGCGCGAATATTCGGGCAGCACGCCGACCAGGTTCTGGACGTGATGCCCGATCTCATGGGCAATCACATAGGCCTGGGCGAAGTCGCCGGGCGCACCGAACTGGCTGCGCAGCGTTTCATAGAAAGAGAGGTCGATATAAACATTCCGGTCACCCGGACAGTAGAAAGGTCCTGTGCGTGCATCGGCCAGCCCGCAGGCCGACCGGTCAGTGTCGGTGAATAACACCACGGTGGCCGGTTCATAGGTCATGCCGTTCTCGAAAAACACCTCGGTCCACAGATCCTCGGTGTCCTGAACAACCACCGCAACGAAATCGGCAAGTTCGTCCTCCCCGGCTTCGGGCAGCGGCCGCGAGACCGAGCCCGGACCACTGGTTCCCGTGCCCAGACTGCCATCGAGCAGCGACATGGGATTGATCCCCAGCGCCACCCCGATAATCAGGACAACAATGACCACCCCGATCCCCAGTCCACCGCCGGATCGCCCGCCGGTGGGAATGCGAAACCCTGATCTTCCCGTACCCGAGGACCGACGGAACATTCCGCCACTCGAAGCGCGTCTGTCCTCGATATTGGACGATCTTTTTCGCCCCCGCCACTTCATGATTTATCTCTCGCTCCAGGCCCCAGGCAGCGTTCCCCCTTTGCCCTGTACCGGATCGGACTGAGGCAGCGGAACACGCCCGATATTGGCAAGCGCAGCCTCGCGCTCACCGTCTTTGCCCGTAAGGATATCCCAATCCTGGCCCGGCGGGTAAGCGCCAACGACTTCGAAATCGCCACTGGCGTTTTCGAGCTTGTGGGCGACGCCTGCCGGGATCACGATTGCATCGCCCTTATGGACCGCCACAGTGCGCCCCTGTGGACCGCCCAAGGTGATTTGCGCGTTGCCGCTGGCGACGCCAAGCGCCTCGTGAGCGGTTGAATGATAATGATGGTACTGAAAAATCGAGCCGGCCCACCGGGCCGGCCAGCCATGTGTTGAAAACAGGGTCTCGAAGGCTTCGACCGATGCACCTCCCGAAACCGCGGTGCGATAGACCAGAACGGCCAGCGCGCTATTGGGAAAACGGCCGTCGTCATCGAGCACCAGTCGTTCGACAGCTTCCATTTGCGCCACTATTGCGTCACGTCCACCGCCGGGACATCGACGGAAACCGTCCCGCCCTCGCCACCGGAATTGATGTTGACGAAGTAGATGACACCAATAATCGCCACCAGCGCGATGATCACGGCAAAAATCAACCCTCCGGCCCCTCCACTGCCGCCATCGGTGACCACTACCGTTTCCCGATCCCGTTCATCCATTTTTCCAGTCCTTTCTCCAGCTACCCCGCCTTTCGAAAACGGGCATTGCGAACGAAAGGTTCCTCTGCCCGATTGACGCCAAGCCCCGCCAGAGGTCCAATTGCCGGTGGAGAGGATATATGAGCCCTGTCGATCCCTTCGCGGTAACCAACCAGCCGCCCCCACGCGGCGCCCTGCCCTTGTGGGACGACGATCCGCTACTGCGCTCGCTCGTCCCGACCGATCACCCGGCCCCGCGCCACCTGGCTGAGCAACTGGGCCGGTCCGACACGGTCACCGACGGGCAGCGTCTGGCCACCGGATCCGGCCCGGTGCTAGAGCGCTTCGACACCGGCGGGCGGCGCATCGACACCATAATCTATCCCGAAGCCTATCATCGTCTGATGACACTGGGCCTTGAGGCCGGCTACGCCGCTCTGCCCTGGACGGAGGCCCGGCCGGGAAGTCACGCGGCCCACGCCGCCATGGTCTATCTGGCCAGCCAGATCGAGCCGGGCACCTGCTGCCCCATGACCATGACCTATGCCGCCCTTCCGGTCCTGCGCCGGCATGACGGGTTGGCGGCCGAGCTCACGCGCCTCGCGAGCATCCCGGCATATGATCCTGCCGATGTTCCCTTCGGACAGAAATCCGCAGCCACTGTGGGAATGGCGATGACGGAAAAGCAGGGCGGCTCGGACGTTCGCGCCAACCGGACCATCGCCGAACCGGCCAACGGCGTTTACCGGTTGACCGGACACAAATGGTTCTGTTCGGCGCCCATGTCCGATGCCTTCCTCACCCTCGCGCAAGGGCCGGAGGGCCTTTCCTGCTTTCTCGTGCCGCGCCGCCTGCCCGATGGTACGCTCAACGCCATCCACCTGATGCGGTTGAAGGCCAAGCTCGGCAACCGCGCCAACGCCTCCGCCGAGATCGAGTATCATGGCGCCTATGCCGAACCGCTCGGCGCGCCCGGCGATGGGGTCCGCACAATTCTGGAAATGGTCCACCACACCCGCCTGGACACCGCCGTCGCTCCGGCGGGCCTGATGCGCCGCGCGTTGATCGGAGCCCTCTACTGGACCAGACACCGCAAGACCTTCGGAAAAACGCTGATCGATCAGCCGCTCATGGCTTCGGTTCTTGCCGATCTGACCCTCGAATGGCTCGGAGCGCTGACCCTGGCCATGCGCGTCGCCACCGCCTTTGATGATCAGGAAACCGAATTTGCCCGCCTCGCCGTCGCGCTCGCCAAATATTGGAACAACAAGCGCTGCCCGCTGGTCACCGCCGAAGCCATGGAAGCGCTTGGCGGCATGGGATATATCGAAGACACGCCCATGCCCTGGCTCTATCGCGAAGCCCCGCTCAATGCGATCTGGGAAGGTTCGGGCAACATCATCGCCCTCGATGTCATGCGCACCATCGCCCGCTCGCCCGGCGCCATCAAGGCGCTGATGGCCGAATTGAACGGCGCTCGCGGGATGCACACCGCTTTCGATAGCGCGCTCGCCAGCCTGAAAACCACCCTCGCCCATCCATTCGATGAATCGCAGGCCCGCCGCGTCACCGAAACCATGGCACTGTTGCTCCAGGCCAGCCTGCTGCTGCGCGGCCCCACATCCATTGCTGGCGAAATCTTCGCCGCAACCCGCCTTGGAGACGATTGGGGCCACACGTTGGGAACGCTCCCTTCAGGCGCCGACGCCGCAGCGATCATCGCCTTGACGTCGGACCAGTCGGCCTAAAAGTGCCAGAGAGCGGAAACACCGATCGAATTGGCCGAAGACGTGCTGGCCCAGAGATAGCGGTACTGCACATCGACCGACATCTGGTCTGTAACGGCAAACTCCACCCCGGCGCCGGCCGTCGCGTACCAGTCCGAAGGAGCGGGATCGAGATAGGCAGCACCGCCCGAGAGGTAAACCAGAACCTCTGGCGCAACCAGATAACCTGCCCGGCCTTCAAGACCCAGCACATAGCCCCAATCGTTGGTGGCGTTCGAATAGCCGTAATGGGCCGAGCCTTCGATACCGACCAGGAAGTTGTCGAATGTCGCATTGCCGCCAACCGACAGCGAACCGCCGACGCTCCGCGCGCCGCCGCCCCATAGCGAACCGGAAACCCCGACGCCGGCATAAAAGCCGTCCCAATCGAACCCGTCCGCAACCGGCGCTACCGGCACTTCGTAGGCGGGATAGATCACATCGGCCGCTTGAACGGTGCCGGCCAGCAGCATCGCGCCGGCCATCGTGAGTATGGAAACTGTCTTTTTCATGAGAACCCCCAAAAACGCAGAACAACAACGCCCTGTACGGCCCGCAGTAATCATCCATTAGGGTTAACATGGCGTTCAACGCATCGGCCGCCGCTGCCGCTCCGCGCCGAATCATGAAACATGTCGGGATAGTCTTGGAGATGCCTCATGTCCGATCTCACCATCCGCAGCGCCACACCCGATGACCTGCCCTTCATTGTCGGGCTGATCGAATCCGACGGGATGATTGGTTCAACCGAGGATACGGAAAACCCAAAAGGACCGGGCTACATGGCCGCCTTCGAGGCCATCGCTTCCGACCCCAACCAGATGCTGCTGATTGCCGAGCTGGAAGGGGCATCTGTCGGCACGTTCCAGTTGACCTTCACCCCCGGCATCGCTCGCCAGGGTGGCTGGCGCTGCACCATCGAAGGCGTTCATGCCTCGCCCGAGCACCGCAACAAGCGGATCGGGGAAAAGATGATGGTTTGGGCCGTTGAAAAGGCAGGGGAGCGTCGCTGTGCCATGGTGCAACTGACGTCCAACAAGAAGAGAACCGACGCGCATCGCTTCTACGAGCGCCTCGGTTTTTCCAAAAGCCACGAGGGCTTCAAGCTCTATTTGTGATCCTGCATGTCGCACCAGGCGATGACCACGCGCGTCAGGTCATCGGCCTTGGAGGCGACGTCATCGAGATCGGCGAACTTCATCGTGCGCCCATCCTTGGCGTCCCCCTCAAGGCTGGCAAAATCACCGGGGATGGAGGCGCCCTGATGAAACATCAAGCTCGCGTGCTTTCTGGACTTGGGGAAAAAGCTCGCGATATTGCCCTTGTAAACGAAGGTCGGCGCCTGCCATTTTATGGTTTCTTCCACTCGCGGGTCAGCCGACAGCACCACGGTCCGCACAGCTTCGACAACCGGCTTCATCGGGTTGTCGTAACTGGCCATCCATGCGTCGACGGTTTCGCTCCGGTTCATCACGCACCTCCCTTGCGCAAACGGCCGGCAACCTTACCACAAAATCGCACCCGCGGCAGGACTTCGTCCAGCCTACACCTGAAGGAATTCGGCCTCATCGGGATTGACCCCCGTCCGCCCGTTCGCACTGTCGAGAGCGTCGATCTTTTCCATGTCGTCCGCGTCGAGCGCGAAGTCGAAAACCTCGAAATTCTGCCGGATGCGGTCCGGATTTGATGATTTGGGAATAACGATCAGCCCGTTCTGGATGTGCCAGCGGATCGTCACCTGCGCCGGCGTCTTGCCGTGTTTTTCCCCGATCGCCTTGAGGACACCATTGTCGACAACATTGCCCGTACCCAGGGGGCTCCAGCTTTCGATCTTGATAGCCTTGCCCTCTAGGAACCCCCGGAGTTCCTTTTGCTGGAACATTGGCGAAAGCTCGATCTGGTCGATCACTGGCGTCACGCCTGTCTCGGCGATCAGCTTTTCAATGTGAGCCTCATGGAAATTTGAAACCCCGATCGATTTGATCCGCCCCTCCTCCTTGAGCTTGATGAATGCCTTGAAGGTGTCGATGAAATTGCCCGTCTTGGGCATAGGCCAGTGAATGAGATAGAGATCGAGGACATCTACCCCCAGATTGGCCATAGTCTCGTCGAACGTCTTGAGTGTCGAATCGTACCCGTGCCGCCCGCTCGGCAGCTTGCTTGTGACAAACAATTCATTCGCGCCAAGGCCCGATGCCTTGAGCGCCGCGCCCAGCGCCGCCTCGTTGCGATAGGCATAGGCGGTGTCAAAATGCCGATAGCCCGCCTCGATGGCCGCTTCCACCACGCGCTGCATGTTGGCGCTGTCGAGCTTCCAGGTCCCAAGCCCGACCTGCGGAATCATGTTGCCGTCGGACAGTTCGATAAAGCTCTGCTGCGTCATGGCTGCGCTCCTTGCTTTGATTTGAAAATGATGCGCCGCAACCGGTCGCGCGGCGTCGGGAGGGTTAAAGACAGTGTAGCGATGGCGCCGCTTTGCGCCACCCCGATTAAGACGGGAAATCGCCCCGCGACAATCAGGAGCAAAAGAATCCGCTCCTTAACGCTGGAAATCCCCACAAGGTTGCTCTAAGGAGACCGCTTAGCCAACAGAATCCATACCCCGTCCGACGCGCGACAGCTTTCCTGCCGCGCGCTTGCCGTACGAGAAGTATCACATGCCCAAACGCACAGACATCAAATCCATCCTCATCATCGGGGCTGGACCGATCATTATCGGTCAGGCCTGCGAGTTCGATTATTCAGGAACTCAGGCTTGCAAGGCGCTGCGCGAAGAAGGCTATCGCATCATTTTGGTGAACTCCAATCCGGCGACGATCATGACCGATCCCGACGTTGCCGACGCCACCTACATGGAGCCAATCACCCCCGAGGTCGTCGCCAAGATCATCGAAAAGGAGCGCCCCGACGCGCTGCTCCCCACCATGGGCGGCCAGACCGCGCTCAACTGCGCCCTCTCGCTCAACAAGATGGGCGTGCTTGAAAAATTCGGCGTGGAAATGATCGGTGCCAACGCCGAAGCCATCGACAAGGCCGAGGATCGCGAACTGTTCCGCGACGCAATGACCAAGATCGGGCTGGATACTCCGAAATCCCGCCTTGCCCACAACACCATCGAATCGCTCCAGGCCCTCGAAGATATCGGCCTGCCCGCCATCATCCGCCCCAGCTTCACACTCGGCGGCACCGGCGGCGGCATCGCCTACAACCGCGAGGAATACCTTGCCATCTGCGAGAGTGGCATCGACGCTTCGCCCACCAACGAAGTCCTGATCGAGGAATCCGTTCTCGGCTGGAAAGAATACGAGATGGAAGTCGTCCGCGATAAAAAGGACAACTGCATCATCGTGTGCTCGATCGAAAACATCGATCCCATGGGCGTCCATACAGGCGACTCCATCACCGTCGCCCCCGCCCTGACCTTGACCGACAAGGAATACCAGATCATGCGCGACGCCTCGCTGGCCGTCCTGCGCGAGATCGGGGTGGAAACCGGCGGCTCGAACGTCCAGTTCGCCATCAACCCCGCCGATGGCCGCATGATCGTCATCGAGATGAACCCGCGCGTGTCGCGCTCTTCGGCCCTTGCGTCCAAAGCCACCGGCTTCCCCATCGCCAAGGTCGCCGCGCGGCTGGCCGTCGGCTACACCCTTGATGAGCTCGAAAACGACATCACCGGCGGCGCAACCCCCGCTTCGTTCGAGCCGTCGATCGACTACGTCGTCACCAAGATCCCGCGCTTTGCTTTCGAGAAATTCCCCGGCGCCGACAATCGCCTGACCACATCGATGAAGTCGGTCGGCGAAGCCATGGCCATCGGCCGCACCTTCCCCGAATCGCTGCAAAAGGCGCTGCGCTCGCTTGAAACCGGCCTGACCGGCCTCAACGAAATCGGCATCCCCGGCCTTGGTGAAGGCGACGACAAGAACGCGGTTCGCGCCGCGCTCGGCACGCCAACGCCCGACCGTCTGCTCTGGGTCGCCGAAGCCATGCGGCGCGGCTACGACCACCAGATGATCCATGAGGCGTGCCGCATCGATCCGTGGTTCCTTGAGCAGCTCCAGGCCATCGTCGACACAGAGGCAAAGGTGCGTGAGCACGGCCTGCCCGAAACCGAGGGCCAGATGCGCGGGCTCAAGGCGATGGGCTTTTCCGACGCTCGCCTGGCCGAACTCTCCGGCAAGACTGCCAAGGACGTGCGCACCTTGCGCCACGCCCTCGATGTGCGCCCCGTCTATAAACGCATAGACACTTCTGCCGCCGAATTCGCCTCCCCCACGGCCTATATGTATTCGACCTACGAAGCCCCGTTTGCCGGCGCGGTCGCTGACGAAGCCAATCCGTCCGACAGGAAGAAGGTCGTTATCCTCGGCGGCGGTCCCAACCGGATCGGCCAGGGCATCGAGTTCGACTATTGCTGTTGCCACGCCGCCTTCGCGCTGTCCGATGCCGGCTATGAAACCATCATGGTCAACTGCAATCCCGAAACGGTGTCGACCGATTACGACACCTCCGATCGGCTCTATTTCGAACCGCTCACCGAGGAAGACGTTCTCGAAATTCTAAAGACCGAGCAGCAGAAGGGCACCCTGCACGGCGTCATCGTCCAGTTCGGCGGCCAGACTCCATTGAAGCTCGCCAATGCCATCGAACGCGCCGGCATCCCGATCCTGGGCACCCAGCCCGACAAGATCGATCTTGCCGAAGATCGCGACCAGTTCATGAAGCTCTTGAACCGGCTCGATCTCACCCAGCCGCGCAACGGCATCGCCTATTCCCTCGAACAGTCCCGTATCATCGCAGAGGGCCTGGGCTTCCCACTGGTCATTCGCCCGTCCAACGTTCTGGGCGGCCGTGCCATGGTCATCTGTCATTCGGCCGACGATTTCGAGCGCTACGTCCAGTCCACCCTGACTGAACTGGTCCCGCCCGAAATCCGGCACAAATATCCCAACGACAAGACCGGCCAGATCAATTCGGTCCTCGCCGCCAATCCGCTGTTGTTCGACAGCTATCTGCAGGGCGCCACCGAAATTGACGTCGATTGTCTGTGCGATGGCACGGACGTGTTCATTGCCGGCATCATGGAACACATCGAGGAGGCGGGCATCCATTCGGGCGACAGCGCCTGTTCGCTCCCGCCCCATTCGCTGAGCCCCGAAATCATCGCCGAGCTCAAGCGCCAGGCCGCCGAAATGGCCCGCGCCCTCAATGTGGGCGGCCTGATGAACGTGCAGTTCGCTCTCAAGGACGGCACGCTCTACGTCCTCGAAGTGAACCCGCGCGCCTCGCGTACAGTGCCCTTCGTCGCCAAGGTCATTGGCTACCCGATCGCCAAGATCGCCGCGCGNNTGTTCGCTCCCGCCCCATTCGCTCAGCCCCGAAATCATCGCCGAACTCAAGCGCCAGGCCGCCGAAATGGCCCGCGCACTCAATGTCGGCGGCTTGATGAACGTGCAGTTCGCTCTCAAGGACGGC
>DFMV01000054.1:47506-69995 GCA_002375765.1 Rhizobiales bacterium UBA3584
CCGATCGCCAAGATCGCCGCGCGTATCATGGCTGGCGAAAAACTCGCATCCTTCAATCTCGAAGAACGCGAGATCAAGCACATCGGCATCAAGGAGGCAGTCTTCCCCTTCGCGCGCTTCCCCGGCGTCGATACGGTTCTCGGTCCGGAGATGAAATCGACCGGTGAAGTGATCGGTCTCGATACCGATTACGCCACCGCATTCGCCAAATCCCAGCTCGGCAGCGGCACCAAGGTACCGCGCGAGGGCACCGTATTTGTTTCCGTCCGTGACGAAGACAAGGCAGCCCTTGTGGAATCGGTCCGTGACCTTGCCACCGCAGGCTTCAAAATCATCGCCACCGGCGGCACCCAGCGGTTCCTGGCGGAAAAGGGCATCGAATGCACCAAGATCAACAAGGTACTCGAAGGCCGTCCACATATCGTCGACGCGATCAAGAACGGCGAGGTTCAGCTGGTCATCAACACCACCGATGGCGTCAAGGCGGTTTCCGATAGCCGCGACATCCGCCGGGCCGCGTTGATGAGCAAGGTGCCCTACTACACGACCATTCCCGGCGCCGTCGCCGCCGTGCAAGGCATCCTCGCCTACCGCAGCGGCAACTTCTCGGTCCGAGCGCTGCAGGACTATTTCGCAGCCTGACCGGGCTTTCCAAAGGGCGCTCCGGCGCCCTTTTCGTTGCGCTTTTGGGCGCGACCTTGACCGCATGCCGGGGCCGGTTGAATAGTCGGCCCCTCTTTTCATGCACAAGGGACGCGCGATGAAACGAATTTCGGCTACTCTGTTGTTGCTTCTTGCCGCACCGGCCTTCGCCCAGACCAGCGAAGTCAACGACGCCATCACCAAGTTTGTTGGCGCCCCGGGCTTTGAGCGCCTTGATCCCGTAACCACCGAACAGGACCTCAACGCCTTTTGGCTCGATCTTGAAACCATTTCCCCCGGCGGGCCGATTGGCCCGATCGAAAAGGCACTGCTGACGGCCACCGGCGCCATTCCCTCGACCCGAACCCGCACCGCCATTTCCTATGGCGAGATGGTCGATGAGGAGGCCGGACCCATCAGCTTCATCGAACTGCGCCACTACAATCTCGGCCCGCAGATCCGCAATGATGCAATCGATGCCTATGGTGCGGAAAATGTCGGCACGCCCGATGACTTCGGCACCGGCGATCACATGGCCTGGCGTTTCGTCTTCATGCCCCTGATGAACAATGCAGCGATGGTACGCGACGTCTCCAATCGCACGATTTCGCCCGACGACGCAGCCGATGACGAATGCACCGGCCGACCCTGTCTTGATCCTTACGCTTCATTTGAAGATATGGCCGACTGGCAGGAGATGGGCGGCACCCTGCCCGACTGGCCGGCTCAATATCCTGACGCGGTGGATGGGTTGTCCACGCCCGCGCACACGATCGCGGAACTGGCCGTCGTGGGATTCTGGGCCAGCGCAGAATCCGGCACCTATCAGTGGACGGGCGGCGAACACCCCGAAGCGGCCCGCAATTTCCAGCCCTACCGCTTCATTGGCATTGACCGCGATCTGGGCCAGGAAGCAATGATCGACAGCGTCTGGCGCGAAACACTGGTCAACGACGACGCCCTTTCCGAAATCCTGTTCCGCCGCCTCGAAATTGCCGGCCAGGTATATCTGATGCAGGCCGGCGTCGAGCGTTGACGGAAATCACAAATTCGATAGTGTTGCGCGCATGATGATGGTGTCCAACAAGTTCGCAGTCTTCCTGAGCGCCTGATCGGCGCTTCCTTTCCGGAAGCATTTGAGCCGGGCCGCTTGGCGGCCCGCACGCTGCCTTGTGCAGCAATGCGAACTCATGGACTTTTCCAATGCCTGGAACAGAAGACGCGCTGACCCCAGCGCAGATCGAAGCCTTTGTCACCGACGGTTTCGTCAGAATCGACAATGCCTTTTCCGCAGACCTTGCCGCCCAGGGACGCGCCATTCTCTGGCGCAACACCGGTTGCGACCCCGATGACCCCTCGACCTGGACAAAACCGGTGATCCGCCTCGGCGGCTATGCCGATGCGCCTTTCCGGGAAGCGGCCAACACCCCGCGCCTGCATTCCGCTTACAACCAGTTGGTGGGCGAAGGCCGATGGCTTGCGCCGCAGGGCCTGGGCACCTTCCCCGTCCGCTTCCCCTCGGACCAACCGCCGGGCGACGATGGCTGGCATATCGATGCCAGTTACATGCTGCCCACCGACGATCCCAACGACTTCTTCTCGATCCGGGCCAACATCAAATCGAGGGGCCGCGCCCTTCTGATGCTGTTCCTGTTCTCCGATGTGCAAGAAGACGATGCTCCCACTCGCATCCGCGTGGGCTCGCATATGGATATGGCACGCTTCCTCCTCCCCTTTGGTGAGGATGGCGCGACAATGCACCAGATGATGGCGGGCAGCTTCGCCGGCACGGAAAAATGCCCCGAAGCGCTGGCGACCGGTCTCGCCGGCACCGTCTATCTCTGCCATCCGTTCCTGGTTCACGCAGCGCAACCCAACAGGGGGAGCCGCGTCAAGTTCATGGCCCAGCCGCCACTGATGCCCGCGCATGACTTCGATCCGGCCCTGCCGCCCTCGCCGGTTCAGATCGCCATTCGCAAGGCATGCAACCTGACGTTCTGACGCAAACGTTTCCCGGGGGTCGCAACCGATCCCCGGGATCCATTCAGTTTATCAACTCAACCGGCGCTTCGATGCCCGCATCGATGTCGGCAACGCCCAGTTGCTCGGCTTCGGGCTTGCGCGCAACGAACAGGAGCCCCGCTACCGGCTGGCCGCGATCGCGCCGGATCGTTTCCTCACTTACGCGCAAGACGTCCAGCCCTGCATCGGCCAGAGCCCGCGCGACGGCATCGCCATTATGCGCAAAACGCAGCGACGCCTGCAGCCATTGGCTGTCCTCTCCGTCATGCCGCTCGACCGAGAACGCAAAGACGCCGCCCGGTCGCAACACCTTGCCCACCAATGAAAAGATCGGCGGCAGCGCCGGGCAATACATGAAAACGTCCGCTGCCGTTACGATATCAGCCACGCATCCCTCAGCCCCCAGAAAATCGAGCAGTTCGGCGCGCTCAACGCCATCATAGATCGCCTTGTCGCGAGTCTCTGCCACCATGGCCGCGGAAATGTCCACGCCGGTCAGGTGAGACACCACATGGCGCAACCGCTCGCCCATCAATCCCGTGCCACAACCCAGATCAACGCCGCGCGCGAACCCGTCAATGCCGAGTTCGCTCATGGTTTCTCCGAGCAACGCCATCAATCGGCCCGGAACGACATAGTCGAGCTTTTGCAGCAACGCTTCTTCAAAGCGTCCGGCATACTGGTCGAACAGCGCTTCGACATATGCCGCCTGCACCTGCGGCTCAATTGCGCCAATCCCGTGCGCCGCCAGATGCATCTGCGCCCCGAGCGTACCTGCGGGATCGTGCTCGGCCGCCCGCTGCCAGGCGGCAATCGCACTGCCCAATGCATCGGCCTTGAGATGAAAGTCCCCCGCCATCATCCAGCCGGCTGCCCAACCAGGCGCGCTCTCCAGCGCCTGCTCCATCAGATCGGCAGCCGATGAAAATTCGCCAGCCTCAGCCAGCATCTGGGCGTAGTGGGCCCGGCGATCGACGATGAGGTCGCCCGAAGACAGAAAAGTCGTTGTCAATTTGTGTTGCGATCCGCAAAGACCGGCAAATGCCGGCGCGCGGGGAAATGCGCCCGCCCGCGACAAAAAGCAAGCTATAAGATCAAAGGCTGGCGAAGAATTTATCCGCCGCGTCCAGTGCTGCCTCTATCGCCTCGTCGCCGATATCCTTGTGCGTCACCCAGCGCTGCTGCCCATAGCGGCCCGAAACCAGTATCCCCTGCGCCGCCATGTGATCGGCAAACTCCTTTGCTACAGATTCATCGGCGTTGAGAAAGATGATATTGGTCTGCGGCATATCGACATTCAGCCTGTCATGCCGTGCCAACCCCTCGGCCAGCCGCCGCGCCCGCGCGTGATCGTCCGCCAACCGGGAAACATTGTGCTCGAGCGCGTATAGCCCGGCCGCAGCGATGATGCCCGCCTGCCGCATGCCGCCGCCCACCATCTTGCGCAGCCGCCTGGCTTTGCCGATGAAATCCGCATCCCCCACCAGCACCGAGCCGACCGGAGCCCCGAGGCCCTTGGACAGGCACACCGAGACACTGTCGAATCCCTCCGCCAACTCCTTGACGCTCCGGTTCGAGGCCACCGCCGCATTGACGATCCGCGCGCCATCGAGATGGGTCCCCAGCCCATGCCGCCGGGCCAGCGCAACAGCATCGGCCACATAGCTTTGCGGCAGCACCTTTCCACCGATCGTGTTCTCGAGCGCCAGCAGACGCGTGCGTGCAAAGTGGATGTCGTCTGGCTTGATGGCCCCCTCGATCTTGTCGAGCGGCAGCGAACCGTCTGGCGCATTCTCGATGGGCTGGGGTTGGATGGAGCCCAGAACCGCCGCACCGCCCGCCTCATACTTATAGGCATGCGCGTCCTGCCCGGCGATGAATTCATCCCCGCGCCCGCAATGGCTCATCAGCGCGATCAGGTTCGATTGCGTTCCCGAGGGCACAAACATTCCCCTTGCTTTACCCGTCAGTTCGGCAACTCTGGCTTCCAGCGCGATGACAGTCTCGTCTTCGCCATAGACGTCGTCGCCCACAGGCGCGGCAGCCATTGCCGCGCGCATGCCCGCATCGGGCCGTGTCACGGTGTCGGAACGAAAATCATAGCGCCTTGTCGTCATTTCTCTGCCCTGGGAACCCGTCGAAGGAAGCGTCGCGCCGATGCTTATCGCGTCCCTCGCCTTCCGCCAACCGTCCCCCGGGTCAACTTGAAACGGCTCGGCGCCGGTCGATATACTTGCCGGGCGGGCCACATTCTCTACCATAAAGGTATGCAATACTGACATGTCAGGCTGGCGGCGCAGCTTTGCGGCATTAACAACAGTGTTACCGCCATCGAAAATTTTTTACTCCGCCGGTTTTTTACAAGTGCTTGAATATTTCGGCTATTTCTTCTAAAAAAAGGGGATCGAAATTGCGGCCGACTGATCTAGCCGTGCGTCTTTTACGCCTGCTGACGTCCTGAACCAAGACTTCGATATACCCGGGGGCGGCAAACCCCCATCAGAGTGCGGTCTGAAAAAGTGGCAGCTTTTTCGCTTCGGCCGCGCGACAAAACTAAGGACTTGGAGCGCCGGTCCAGTCGGGCCGGATCGCGTTCCAGACAGCACGACGTGAAAGGACAAAGCCATGGCAACCGGCACTGTCAAATGGTTCAACACCCAGAAGGGCTACGGTTTTATCCAGCCCGACGAGGGTGGAGCGGACGTTTTCGTCCACATCTCTGCCGTTCAGAATTCCGGCATGACCGGTCTCGATGAAGGTCAGAAGATTTCCTACGAAATCGTCAAGGACAAGCGCACCGGCAAATCGGCCGCCGGCAACCTGGTCGCTGCCGACTAGTTCGGCATCCGCCAAATGAGCTCAGCCCGGCTCATTGGCCGGGCAACAAGGATAGGGCGTAAACCACAACGGTTTGCGCTCTTTCTTTTTGGGCAGGAACGATCCCAGGGATACTTGCAGCCGCCGCGCAAAGCCCCATATGTGCCGGTGCACCACGGAGGCGCTGGGGAATGCCCATCGATTGGCCTTGACCAACTTGGCCGGTAAGGGCAACCTCTGGCAGGTAAGTTTCCCGAAAGCGCAGATCGCATCCGCTGACGTGAAGTCAGCGAGGATACCGATATGCGCTTCAACGTATTTTGTAATTGATAGGAGGGATTGGCCGATATGGACAAGGTCCCCATGACAGTGGCGGGACACGCCGCACTCGTAGCTGAACTTGAACGCCGCGCCGGCGTCGAACGCCGCGCGATCATTGAAGCGATTTCCGAAGCGCGCGCCCACGGCGACCTTTCCGAAAACGCCGAGTACCACGCGGCCAAAGAGCAGCAGAGCCATAACGAGGGCCGTATCATGGAAATTGAATCCATGCTGGCCATGGCCGAGATCGTCGACGTTTCCAAGCTTTCGGGCTCGACGGTCAAGTTCGGCGCGACCGTGACGATGGTCGACGAGGATACCGACGAGGAAAAGACCTACCAGATCGTGGGCGATGCCGAGGCCGATGCCTCGGCCGGCCGCATCTCGATTTCCTCGCCAATCGCCCGTGCCCTGATCGGCAAGTCGGTCGGCGATTCGATCGAAGTGACCGCTCCTGGCGGGGCGCGCGGCTACGAAATCCTCAAGATTGCCTTCATCTGACAGGAACGGGCGGATCTGGTCGCAGGTCCGCCCGTTCCTTGATGCAATTTCGCCTCAGCATACCGGGTTTTCCCCTGCCAAGTGGCACGCGCGCTTGTAACCTCGGGGCACCGTGCCATATTTGTTTCCAACGCAAATTGATCGGCACGATAAAATGCACGCCAAGACCATAATCATCGGCTCGGGCCCGGCCGGATATACAGCCGCCATCTACGCCGCCCGCGCCATGCTCGAACCGCTCATGATCGCCGGCATGCAGCCGGGCGGTCAGCTCACCATCACGACCGACGTTGAAAACTATCCTGGCTTTGCCGACCCCATCCAGGGGCCGTGGCTGGTCGAGCAGATGCGCGCCCAGGCTGAGCATATGGGCACGAAAATCGAAAACGACCTGATCGTCGATGTCGATTTCAACACCCGCCCCTTCCGCCTGACCGGCGATAGCGGCAAGATCTATACTGCCGACAGCGTCGTCATCGCTACTGGCGCCCAGGCCAAATGGCTCGGACTGCCGACAGAGGAAAAGTTCAAGGGGTTCGGCGTTTCCGCCTGCGCCACCTGCGACGGCTTTTTCTATCGCGACAAGACGGTTCTGGTGATCGGTGGTGGCAATACTGCGGTCGAAGAAGCACTGTTTCTGACCAATTTCGCCTCCAAGGTCATCATCGCCCACCGGCGCGACCAGTTTACGGCCGAAAAAATCATGCAGCAGCGCCTGTTCAAGCACCCCAAGATCGAGGTGCGCTGGAACACGGTGCTCGACGAGGTCAAGGGCGACAACATGCCCCCCTCGGTGCGCAGCGCCGTGTTGCGTGATGTTACGACTGATCAGACCCATGAAATTGAAGTCGACGGCATTTTCGTCGCTATCGGCCACGCTCCCGCCACCGAAATCTTCAACGGTAAGCTCGAAATGAAGCATGGCGGCTATATCGTCACCGCACCCGACAGCACCGCAACTTCGGTGCCCGGTGTTTTCGCTGCGGGCGATGTGACCGATGACGTCTATCGTCAGGCGGTAACGGCCGCCGGCATGGGCTGCATGGCCGCGCTCGAAGCCGAGCGTTATCTCGCGGCCCATGAAATGGCTGAAGCCGCCGAATAACGCTGGCGGCAAACGACAATGACTGATCGCCATTCGCGGATCCCCCGCGAATGGCGCCACAAAGAGGGGACATGGGGATGCTCGACTGGGACAAGCTGCGCATATTCCATGTCGCCGCCGAATCGGGAAGCTTCACCCATTCGGCCGAAAAGCTCGGAATGTCCCAATCAGCCGTCTCGAGGCAGATTTCCGCGCTTGAAGAAGACCTTGGCCTCAAGCTTTTCATCCGCCACGCCCGCGGCCTCGTTCTGACCGAAGTGGGCGAACAGCTTTTCCGCACGGCACATCGCATGGCCTGGGAACTGCAATCGGTGCAGGCCCAGATGACCGAAAGCCAGGACGTGCCCACCGGGCCGCTTCTGGTGACCACCACCGTAGGGTTCGGCTCTACCTGGCTGACCAAGCGCATCCACGAATTCGTGACGCTCTATCCCACCATCCAGCTTGAGATCAAGCTCAACGACGCCGAACTCGATCTGGCCATGCGCGAGGCTGACGTTGCCATCCGCCTGCACCGGCCCAACCAGTCGGAAATGATCCAGCGCAAGCTGTTCACCGTCCACTTCCATATCTACGCCGCCGAAAGCTATCTCGCCGAGAACGGCACCCCAAACTCGATCGAAGACCTCGACGGCCACAAGATCATCACCTTCGGTGAACCGTCCCCCTCCTATTTGGGCGATGTGAATTTTCTCGAGCGCATCGGGCGCCCCGACAACTCCCCGCGCCGTACCACACTCAAGGTCAACGCGATCTACGGCATGATGCAGGCCTGCCGGCAGGGAATCGGCATCGCCATGCTTCCCGATTACATCACCGAAGAGGAACCCAGCCTCAAACGGATCCTCGATGACGTCGACCTGCCTGAATTCGAGACCTATTTCGTCTATCCCCCTGCCTTGAAAAGCTCTAAGCGCGTTGGCGTGTTCCGCGACTTCCTCGTCGAAAAGGCCCGCGACTGGCAGTACTAAAGTGGGCACCCACTTCAGCGGTTCGAGCGCGCAACAAACAAAGCCTTGGATCTTCGCGCTTCCAGGCCCCAGCGCCGCGTAAGCGAAAAGCGCAAGCGCTCCAGGCATTGCTCCGCTCGAAAGTGAAACTGGGCGCGATTCCACGAAAAGTGGACGTACATTCACCAGTGCTGGAACGCACTTGGCGCACACCGCCTGCCCACACGCAAAAAAACACCCCACCCGCAGAAAATTTTGTGCAGGCGCGCCGGCGTCTGCATACAAAATAGTGTAAGGAAAACAGGCGCATTGCCCGTTTAATGGGCATAGACATGCGTTTTCCGCATGGCTGACATAACCAGATCGGGGTTGTCGGAGTGGCGTCTAATCTCTACCTACCCGCCAGACATTGCGCGTCTTTCCTCCTCCCTTTGGGCGCGTTTGATGTTCCCTCCTAACGAGAAGCTTGCTTCTCGTCCTGGCCCCGCTCTCCCCTCGAGCGGGGCTTCTTTTTTTCTGCCATTGCTTGTTTGCCCACGCTTTATGCATACCTCTCGCAAGGCTCTGCACAAAATGCATGGCTGCCATGCCATTAGACGACTTCTCAAGTCGTGATTAGAATGGCATATACGAACCGTCACTGACGCGGCGCGCTTTTCTCCTCCTCCCAAAGCCCCCTGCATCGTGACGACAAGAGCGGGATGGGTTCCTCCTCCTCCCTCCCTGAACGCTCCTAAGGCCGTAATTCGAATCCTCCTCCCTCGAATGCGGCCGACAGTTCAAGGGCCCCACCGATCCTCCCCGGTGGGGCCTTTTTGTTTCCGCCTCGGCAAGCTGCTCAATATTTCATCAACCGGAATGACGTGCCTAATGCATGGCAGGTATGCGCTATTGCTTATTGTTGCGGGCCACGGCACAGCGCATATTCGTCTTGTCGATGAGCGACGCGCCCTTTCCTCCTCCCTGGGCCCCTCGCTTCCGGCAACCGAGCGAACGATGTATCCTCCTCCCACATCCTTCGCTCAACCGACCTGCGCCGTCTCCTCCTCCCTCGGCAGGGTCGTAAACTGAGAGATTAGGGCTTCGGCCCTCGATCAAGGCTCCGTCTTCGGACGGAGCCTCTTTTTTGTCTAATACACCCCCGCGCAGAACGCCTCGATCCGGTCCATGGCTTTGCCCAGGTCCTCGTCCGAAGCTGCATAGGAAATACGGAAGTGCCCCGGCAGCCCGAAAGCCGAACCATGCACAAGCGCAACCCCGTTCTCTTCCAGCAGCGCCATGACCACGTCCTCGTCGGTCGCCAGCCTGCGTCCCCCCGCGCTGGTCTTGCCGATCAGCCCCTTGCATGAAGGAAACACATAGAACGCGCCTTCAGGCGTCAGGCACTCGAGACCCTCGAGCGCATTGAGACGCCCAACCACATAATCGCGCCGCTTCTGAAACGTCTCGCGCCACCCGGCGAGAAACTCCTGCGGCCCGTTGAGCGCCTCGACGGCTGCCCATTGCGAAATAGAGGGCGGGTTGGTCGTTGACTGGCTTTGGAGCTTGAGCATGGCCCTAAGGATCTCCTTCGGCCCCGTGCAATACCCTATGCGCCAGCCCGTCATGGCATGGGATTTCGACACCCCGTTCATGGTGACAGTCCGCGCCATCAGGCGTGGCTCCACTTGGGCGATCGTCGCAAATTTGCGCCCGTCATAGACCAGAACCTCGTAGATATCGTCGGTGAGGATATGAACGTGCGGGTGCTTCATCAGCACCGCCGCCAACCCGGCCAGTTCTTGCTCGGTATAAGCAGCGCCCGAAGGGTTCGACGGCGTATTCAGAATCAGCCACTTGGTCTTGTCGGAAATCGCCGCTTCCAACGCCTGCGGCGTCAGCTTGAACCCCGTCTCCTGGCTCGCCTGCGCGAAAACCGGCTCGGCGCCCGCCAGCCGCACGATTTCGGGGTAGCTCACCCAGTAGGGCACAGGCACCACCACCTCGTCGCCGGAGTTGAGCGTGGCCATCAACGCATTGAAGATGATCTGCTTGCCGCCCGCCGAAACGAAACACTCATCGGCCGACACATCGAGCCCGTTGTCGCGCCGGAATTTGGCCGCCACCGCCTCTTTGAGCTCGGCAATCCCCTCGACATTGGTGTAGCGGGTTTCGCCGCGCTCGATGGCCTCGATGGCCGCCTTGCGCACATGTTCGGGCGTATCGAAATCAGGCTCTCCCGCCGAAAGCGCGATAACATCCTTTCCCGCCTGCGCCATCTGGCGTGCAAGCTGGGTGATCCCCACGGTCGCAGAAGGCTGAACGCGCGACAGGGCATCCGAAATAAGTCCCATGACATTTCTCTATGTGAATATGGCCATCCAAGGCATTCTATAGCGGGTGACTGCACGCCTTGCCATGGTGCCTTCGCCGCCGACCGCCAATTTGAGCTTTTCGCGCCCTTGCGCGTTTAGGCACCACAAGGCAAGCTGAACGTCCGTGATGAGGAGATAGAGGCCATGTTTGTTGAATCGATCCTGACCATCAAGGGTAGCGACGTCGTGACGGTCCCGTCCGACTCCACCATTGGCGATTTGATCGCCACTCTGGCCCGCCACAATATCGGTGCCGTCGTCGTGGTCGACAATGACAAGGTCGAAGGCATCATTTCAGAGCGCGACATTGTCCGCCATCTTGCCGGCAGCGCCGAGGGTTTCCGCGCCAAGCCCGTCTCTACCCTGATGACCCGCGCACCCAAGACCTGCTCGCGCTCCGACACTGTCGATCATGCCATGAACATCATGTCCCAGGGCCGTTTCCGCCACTTGCCTGTCGTTGAAGACGGTCGGCTTATCGGCATCATCTCGATTGGCGACGTGGTCAAGCGCAAGATCGAGGAGGCCGAGCAGGAAGCCGGCGCGCTGCGCGAATATATAGCGAGCTGACGCCCGCGCTTGAGCGAAACGAGCGGACGGAGTACCAGTCGGCGACTCACCTGACCGCCGAACCCTGAGCCAATCCATGTCCCGCTCGCTTGCGCTTTTCTGCCTGCTTCTGGCCACCGCCATCTGGGGCTTTGCCTTTATCGCCCAGAAATCGGCAATGGAGGCCATGGGACCACTCACCTTCACCGGCGCGCGGTTCCTGCTTGGCGGTCTGTTGATCCTGCCGCTTGCCCTGCGCGAAGACGCTCGCCAGCCGCAACGGCTGACGGGACGGCAGTGGGCGCTCATTGTCTTTATGAGCCTCAACTTCTTTGGCGGCGCCATCCTCCAGCAATATGGCCTGCTGTTCACAACGGTCACCAATTCAGGCTTCCTGACCGGGCTCTATGTGCTCTTCGTACCGGTCATCCTCCTTTTCGTTTTCCGCCAGCCACCCCACAAGGTCATCTGGCTCGGCGTGCCCGTTGCCCTGATCGGCCTGTTTCTTCTCAACGGCGCCCGGCTCGACCGTCTCAACACCGGCGACGGACTCGTCATTGGCAGCGCCGTCTTCTGGGCGCTGCACGTCTTGCTGCTGGGCTATCTGGCGCGCGAAACGGCCCGACCCATTTTCATATCGTCCATGAGCTTTGTGATTGCCGGCTTGCTGGGCAGCGTGGGTGCCCTCGCCTTCGAGGCTCCGACACTCTCTGCGCTTTCTGCCGGCTGGATCGAAATCCTCTACGCGGGGGCTCTTTCCACAGCCGTGGGCTTCACCCTTCAGGCCGTCGGCCAGCAGCATGTTCCGCCGGCCAATGCCGCCATCATCCTCTCGGCCGAAAGCCTGTTCGCAGCGCTGGGCGGCGCGATCATCCTGGGCGAACGACTGGAAATCATCGGCTATTTCGGCGTCGCCATGATCTTTGCGGCCGTGCTGCTGGTCGAACTGCTGCCCAACCTCAGGCGACGGTCGGCTACTGAACCCGCCTGAGCCGTATGTTCTCGCAGATCACAAACAACGCGCAGGCTTCGAGCCGCATGGTGTTGTTGTTGGTCTGGGTCACAGTACCCCCGATATTGAACCCCTCCAGCGTCACCGTTCCCTGCCACTGGTTGAGCCGGACGTGCCGCGCATTTTTGAACATGTAGGTGTTGAGATATTTGGTGTTGCGCGCGTCCTGCTTGTCCTCCTGGATCCAGATCAGCTCCGCGCACAGCCGGTCGCCATTTTCCCCGCAATAGGAAAATTCGTAGCGCGACTCCTTGTTGTCGGGCTCCCACAAGCCGATGGGGTTGAACTGTTCCTGCGCCAAAGTTGGAGCGGTCATAGCCATCGCCATGACAAACGCGACCAGTTTCAAAAACGAGCGAAAACGACACGCCATTGGGAATGAACTCCGGGGGGATTGCGATATGTCAAAGCCTGCTCTTTTGCGCGATGTCAACTGAACTGCGGATGAACCGCAAATGTTGCCTCTGGCCGTCATATCAACGTCATGAGACAACAATAGGGTCGTTTCCGCAACCGGCATACCCCGCCGGTCAGCCCGACGCCGATACCCCATTCGGCACCACCTTTTCGGTCGCCCACCCCGGCGACCGTTTTCTTTTCTTGTGGAAGAGGCTGCCGACACGCCCGCCATCGGTGTCGGCTCGGGTTACAAACATCGTGTCACTCACAGTTTCGGGACGGCCCAGTGGCCAAGCTCTATTTCTCCTATGCCGCAATGAACGCGGGCAAATCCACCTTGCTGCTGCAAGCCGCCCACAATTATCGCGAGCGCGGCATGCGCCCCCTGCTCTATACCTCCGCCCTGTACGCCGAGGATGGCGTCGGGCTGATACGCTCGCGGATCGGCATCGCCGAGACGGCTCTTCTCTACGAACAGGGCGATGACCTCTATCACTCGGTTCGCGACAACGAGGAGGAATCCAAGGTCGATTGCGTGCTCGTCGATGAAGCCCAGTTCCTGACACGCGATCAGGTCTGGCAACTCGCCCGCGTCACAGATCGGCTCGCCATTCCCGTCATGTGCTACGGACTGCGCACTGACTTTCAGGGCGAACTGTTCCCCGGCTCGCGCGAATTGCTGGCGATCGCCGATACCCTGCGCGAAATCCGCACCATCTGCACATGCGGCGCCAAGGCGACAATGGTCGTGCGTCAGGATATCAATGGACGCGTGCTGACCGACGGCGATCAGGTTTCCATCGAAAAATCGGTGTACCTTTCGCTCTGCCGCAAACATTGGGAAGAAGCTGTCGGCCGCTGGCCGGTGAAAGGACCATGACCATGCAAGAAGATACACCCCAACCTCGCGGTGCCATGACCATCCGCACCATGCCCATGCCCGCCGATACCAACGGTGCCGGCGACATTTTCGGCGGCTGGGTGATGAGCCAGATGGATATCGCCGGGGCGATCTGCGCCGTCGAAAACGTAGGCGGACGGGTCGCCACTGTTGCCGTCGAAGCCATGAGCTTTATCGCCCCGGTCAGGGTCGGCGACGTGTTCTGCGTCTATGCCTGGATCGACAGGATCGGGACGACCTCGATCAAGGTCGGAATGGAAGCCTGGACCAAATCCCGCGACTTGCCCTTGCGCACCAAGGTAACAGAGGGCCATTTCATCTACGTCGCGCTCACCGACGATGGCCAGAAGCGTGTGATCGACAAAACCGCAATCGCCTGACCCTAAAGCGCCGCAAGACGCTCGAGGTTGTCGACCCGATCGCGCTCTGCGAGCGGCAGTGCCAGCAGCCGCTCTATCATCTCGCGTGACAGCGGCTTCTTCATCGCCGTGAACACCAGGGCAAAATGCTCGCCTAGCGAAATCCTGTCCCCCGCGAACGGGATCAGCTCAACCGCCTGTCCCGCCTCGATATGCCCCTCTGCGATCACCCGCAGATAGGCCCCGGGCCGACCCGCATCGCGGAACTTCTTGACGAAACCCGGGTCGCCCATTCGCTTGGCGAAGGTTGCACACGGGATGCGCGACGCTGTGACCTCAAGCACGACCTCCCCAATCGCCAGCCGGTCCCCGATGCACAGATTTGCGCTTTCGACACCCGATACCGTCAGGTTTTCTCCAAACATCCCCGGTCCGGTCTCAAAACCGCGCGCCGACCAGAACGCATAATCCTCGCGCGAATAAAGATAGAGCGCTTGCCCCGGGCCGCCATGATGCCTTGTATCCACCACCGCGTCACCTTCCGCCCCCAGTCGGTGCACCCTCACCGGCCCCACCATGGGCCGCTTGCAGATTCCGGTGGTCTTGTCCGGCTTGTCCCGGTCGAGAACGACGGGCTGGCCGACATTGACGCTTTCAAGGAGCATTTGAGGCATGACGCTTTCCATGCAGCCCCGTTCATTGGGGGTTCAAGGTGGGATCTATAGTCTCTGTAACCGAGCGTCCCCCTGCGGTAAACCGCGCAGCGGAAAGGACAAATGGAACCAAAGGGGCAGTTTGCAGATTTTTGCCACCAAGCCCTAAATCTCTCGAAGGGAGAGCCACATGAACTTCAGGAAAATTGCGGCCGCCGCGATCATTGCGGTAACGGGTGTGCTGGCGACGGTGACCGGCGCTCAGGCCTATCAGGCGTTTGCCACCACAGCCCTCAACGTGCGCACCGGTCCGGGAACCAATTATCCGGTCATCGCCGCCCTCTCGACCAATCAGGTTGTCGAGGTTTCCGGCTGTAACAATTCCAATACCTGGTGCCAGGTCACCGCCACCAACATTCGTGGCTGGGCCTCGGCACGGTATCTTCGCCCGATCAATGACGGTCGCCCCTCGCCTGCGCCCGCACCGACCCCCTCGCCCAACCAGCCCGATATCGGATTTTCGATCAACACGCCCAATTTCAACCTGAGCATCGGCAGTAATCGGCCCGGCACGCCTGCTCCTTCGGGCCGCGTATGCTTTTATGAAGAATACGATTATGCCGGCCGCAGCTTCTGTGCCGCCGACAACGACAACGAGCGCTTCCTGGGTAATTTCTGGAACGATCGCATTCGTTCGGCCCGCGTCGAAGGCAATGTCAGCGCCACGGTTTGCACCAGTTCCAACTTCAATGGCCGCTGTGCGGTTATCGACCGCTCAGTACGCAATCTCGGTATGCTCTCGGACGACATCTCGTCCTACTATTTGAGCGGCCGCTGACCGCAACTGCCGCCGCGCAATCCTGGCCCGCCCGGCGCTCCGGGCGGGTTTTTTGCAGCCGATCCAATCGGCATTTGAAGGGCGTTGCCCAAAAGCCACGGTTCCCGGCCAATTGACGCAGGGAGCGCTTTGCCCATTTTTTGACCGATTCGGCCCTCGTTCTCGTCACAACTTCGTGTAGAACCCTGTCCCGTCGCCAAACAATACGGGTCAGGACCCTCATGAAATTCATCAAGCCTGCAGTGCTGGTTGCAGCACTCACTCTTGGAGCTTTCCCCCTCGCCACCTCAGCCATCAACGCACAGGACACGATTTCCATCGTACAAACCCTGTCAGGCACCGCATCATGGTATGGCGGCAAGTTCCACGGCAGAAAAACCGCCAACGGCGAAACCTACAACCAGAATGCGTTGACCGCTGCCCACCGCTATCTGCCCTTCGGCACCGAAGTGGTCGTCACCAACAGCAACAATGGCGAGAGCGTTGTCGTCCGGATCAATGATCGCGGCCCCTTCACTGGTGGGCGCATCATCGATCTCTCCCGCGAAGCGGCCAGCCAGATCGGCATGATCAACTCGGGCACCGCACGGGTGACCGTCGAAGTCATCGGCTGATCGTTCAGCCTCTAAGGCCTATTCCCACAGGGCGTTCCGTATTACCGGAGCGCCCTGTTTTTTATGGTCTTTTCAGATTGTGACCGCCGGTTCTCCACAGCGCGCCGCAGACCGAAACCAAAAATTTACCGACAATTTGAGTTTTCTCCAAAGCGGTCCGTTAACCGCGCATAGTCTGGGTGTCGCAAGGCACTTCCTGAGGTGTCCCTGCGGCCGCGGCAGAAATGCCGCCGGCGTTGTGCGGGATGTTTGGCGACATGCGCACACGCCGGTTTGGGGGCTGTATCGAAGATGGTGTCTGCGCGCGAAACGCGCTCCGGCACTACGGCTTACGTCCTTGGCCGGGCAGCCAACCCGGTCGCCTTGAGAGTTGTCCATGTCCTACAAACTGACGACGCAAAAACTGGTATCGATGTCCGTGGCCGCGCTGACCGGTGCAACGCTGTGTGCCCTGTTCACCGTGGTCCTGTTCGTCACCGGCGCTTTGGCGGCATAAAAAAGGGGGCCAGTTCCCGGCCCCTTTTATCGTTTCTTACTCGGCCTTTTCAGCCGCTGCGGCCAGCTGTGCCACATAGTCCTCAAGTCCCCAGCGCAGGGAAAGCGCCGAAGGTGGTGAGACAGCGGCCACCTGTTCGATCCCCACGATGGACGCATAGGCACCCGCCTGTGTCTGGGGCAGGCGCGCGATATACGGCTCGGAGAAGAACGCATCGGAATCCGCCTGGTTCTCGTAATAGGAAACCAGGATATCGGAGACCAGTTGGTCGGCATTTTCATAGCTGACCGAGAAATAGAAATTCTCGTCGTCCCCGCCCAACGCGTCCAGGCTCGGCGCATAGACCAGCCCAAGATCGGTCAGGAACTTCACGCGCGAGTCGAGCCCCGCATAAATCGCCAGCGAACCGTCGTAATCGTTGAGCCCGATAAATGTCGTGCCTTCCAGCCCGTCATGCTGCGCGACGGTACCGGCCACGAACTGCTCGGTTTCGGCCACCAGCGTCTCGGCCTCCTCGGCAAGTCCCAGTGCCCGCCCCACCGCGCGGGTCACCTCCTGCCATGGCGCGCTCCAGGCGGCGCCCTGATAGGCGATTGTCGGCGCGATCTGGCTTAGCCGCTCGTATTGTTCCTCCGTGATCCCCGAATAAACGGCGATGATGACATCGGGATCGGCGGCAAGGATCTGCTCATAGGGAGGCTCGTTGCCCTCGGCCAGAATGGCCGGAAGCTCGCCGCCCATTGCCTCGAGCGCCTCTTCCGTCCAGGGGTGAATGCCGTTGTCGCCACCGCCATAGGAAATGAACGGAATGGCCACGGGCTTGACGCCCAGCGACAAGACCGCATCGGTGTTGCCCCAAGCCCAAGTCGCGACACGCTCAGGCTGCGTTTCAATCGTGGTCTGTCCATAGACATGCTCGATGGTAACCGGAAAGTCTTGCGCCAGCGCCGGCCCCGCCAGCATACCGGAGATGGTTGCGATCAATGCTGCCCTGATCCCAATCGTCATCGCAAAACTCCTTTTGACTGCGACGGCTATAACATGATTTCAGAACTCATATTTAGAAAGCCGATCCCGCGCAAGCCACCCAAAACAAAAGCCCGCGCAGAATACTGCGCGGGCTTTTCGATCCTGTAACGGCGGATGTGGTCTTAGAACTCCGACCAGTCATCCTTCAGCGCGGCATTGCCCTGTGTCAGATATGAGCGCGCCGCCTTGGCCACTTCCGGCTTGCGCGTTTGGGGCGCGGCCGGTTCGCCGGCAATGGCCGTGTTCTTGTCGATGGTAAAGATCGCCACCACCCGGTCGAGCTCGGAAGCCTGCGCCTCGGTCTGCTCGATCGCGGCGTTGGTTTCCTCGACCAGCGCGGCGTTGTGCTGGGTCATCTCGTCCATCTGCTGCACGGCGGTGCGCACTTCGCCAATCGCCGTGGTCTGCTCGCGATTGGCCTCGGAAATCCCCTGCATCAGTTCGGAATTTTCCCGAACCGCGGCCAGGATATCGCTCAGCTTGGAGGCAGCCTCTGCCACCAGTTTCGACCCGCCGTCGACCTCATTGGACGACTGCTCGATCAGCGCCTTGACCTCGGACGAGGCCGAAGCCGCGGACTGCGCCAGGCGCCGCACTTCCACAGCCACCACGGCAAAGCCCTTACCCGCATCCCCGGCCCGTGCCGCTTCCACCGAAGCGTTCAGCGCCAAAAGGTTGGTTTGGAAAGCGATATCGTCGATCATGCCGATGATGTTGGAAATCTTGCCTGAAGACGTCGTGATGCGTTCCATCGCGGTCGTTGCCTTGACCATCACCTCCCCGCCGGCATTGGCCAGTTCGGCTGCGGCCTGGCTCTTGCCATAGGCGATCTCGGCCTTGTCGGCATTGCCCTTGACCGTGGAGGTCATTTGCTCGATGGCCGCCGAGGTTTCCTCGATCGCCGCGGCCTGACGCGTCGTGCGTTCCGACAGATCGTTGGCCCCGGCCAGAATTTCGCCGGTGGCCGTCTTGAGGCCGCGCGAGGTGGTCTTGAGCTGTGCAACGATCTCGGTCAGCTTTTCCGCCACCGAATTGGTATCATCACGCAATGCCGCAAAGGCGCCCTGGTACTGGCCCTCCATGCGCTGGGTCAGATCGGTGCGTGCCAGAGCCGAGAGCACATGCCCGGCTTCGCCCAGTCCGGCATTGACCGTATCGAGCATGGAGTTGAAATTCGCCGCCACCCGGTCGATGTCCTCATCGCCGAAGGTTTCGGTGATCCGCGTTGTGAAATTGCCCGCAACACAGGCCTCGATCACCGCGTCGAACGCTGTCTGGAACCGGTCCATCATTTCGGCCCGCTCCGCAGCGGTCTTGGCGTTGAGCAACCGCTCGGCCTCGGCCGCTTCCATGGCCTGCCCGTTGGAGCGGAACACCTGCAGCGCCTTGGCCATCTGGCCCAATTCGTGCTCGCGCTCGCTTCCCGAGATATCGGTGTTGAAGTCGCCATCGGCCAGCCGCCGCATCATTGTCGTCATGCCCGAAATCGCGCCCGACAGCCAGCGGCCCATCGCAAACGCGCAAACCGCTCCGATCAGCAGCGCCGCAACGATCTCGGCGATCAGGATCGTCATGTAATAGTTTTGCTCACCGTCGATCCGGGCGCCCAGCGCATTCTGCTGATCGGTGATCTGATCGGACAGATCGTCGTACAGCGACTGCATCTGCGGACCCAGTTCATCAAGCGTACGTGATGCGGCCACCTGTGCCGTGACATTCATCGCCTGCTGCCCGGCAATCATCTCCTTGGCAGCGGTCAGATATTGCTGGGCAAGCACTTCAACTTCGCCAATCGTGGCCAGGGCCTCAGGATCGCTGGCAAAGTGGGCAAGACCATCGGCGTCGTTGGTTGCGACGTCCTCGATCATGAGCACCAGTGCTTCGGCAGTTTCTTCGGACGGGTTGAGCCGGAATTCGTAATTGAGCCGCCGCGCTGCTTCGAGGTCGCGGACGTAATCGTTGATTTCCTGGGTCTTGGCGGCACTCTTTTGGTATCCGTCGAGGAGGCCATTCATCGCCTGCACGCCGAACTGGCCGGCCAGACCGACAAGAAGCAGACACACCATGAGAACGCCAAAGGCGCCATAAACCCTGAATTTAACACTGAGTTTCGAAAACATTCTGTCTTTCAATCCGTAATTCGAGCCCGAGAGCCCTTCCGCCCTTTCTGGACGGGAGGCCGACATTGCGCGGGAGGATTGAACGCCAGGGACAAAGCCGCCGGCCATGTGCGCAATCCGCCCACAGCTCCGGCCGATGCCGTCCCCTGCCACAGTCGGAGCGCGTCGAGACCCTATGCAGAAATGCTTAAAATTTTCAGCACCTCCCGCCCCCGCGGTGTCTTTTTCCGCCATCATTGTTCCTGCCGGCTTTCCCCCCAGACTTTCACCCCGCCCCGATTTACACGGCGCTCTCGCTTGCCTAAAGATTGCATGCAAACTCGCATTCAGGATCGCCTGTGAAAAAGCAGACAGCCACCGATCGTATCCGCTCCGCCCTCGCCGATGCCATCGTGCGCGGTGAGATGGGACCCGGCGTCGTTCTTGACGAGGCATCGCTGGCCGAACGGTTTTCGGTTTCCCGAACCCCTGTGCGCGAAGCCATACGCCAGCTCGAAGCGATCGGTTTCGCAGAGGCCAGACCCCATCGCGGCGCCGTCGTTCCCAATTTCACGCCCGAGCGGCTCACCGAAATGTTTGGGGTAATGGCCGAACTTGAAGCCCTGTGCGCCCGATCCGCAGCAGAACGCGCCACGCCATCAGATCTCGAGGCGCTCGACCGTGTCCACGCCGATTGCGCCGATGCCGCAAGGCTCGGCGATATCGATGCCTATTACCAGACCAATCTCCTCTTTCACGAGACGGTTTATGCGGTCGGCGGCAACAGTTTCCTCGCCGAGGTGACCATCGGCGTGCGCAATCGTGTCGCTCCGTTCCGCAAAGCGCAGTTCCGCTCCCTCGGGCGCCTGCTCAAATCGGTCGAAGAACACCAGCGGGTGGTCGACGCCATCGTCGCCCGCAACCCTGATGCCGCGGCCGACGCGATGCGCGATCACATGCTTGTGGTGCGCGCCTCGGTCGGCGAGGTCTCGCCAACGCTGAAGTCTTGAAATCAGGCGTCCTGCGCCGCGGCGAGACTGGCCAGGTAGCTGCGCCATCCACCGAACGCAGTGATATCGAGCGCGCCGTCCAGGGCCAGCGGTTCGGCAATGAAGCCCTTGACCTCTGTCCCATCATCGAGCCGCGCCACACCGATCCCCATGGGCGCGGGGATCGCCGCAACGAACGATCCGAAGGCCGAGACCTCCAGGCGCCATACTTCCACAACGATGGCGCTTCCCTCGCCATCGTGCACCCGTAGCAGCCCTGGCTTGGGCGGAGTGGTGCCGGGCAATGCGAAAAGCTTGTAGCAAGGCGCGGTCTGACACTCGCGCAGGAAAACCGCGCCGCGCTCGGTCAACTCGTGATTGAGCGGCATACCACGCAGATGCGCGCCGACAACGGCCAGATCGACGGTGTGGGAACTGTTGGGGATCATGGGAACCAATATGAGAGGAGTGCGGAGCCGGGAGGCATTGCCCCCCGGAAATGATGTCAGGGCAGTTCGAGCCCATCCCACGCAGCTTCAACGATGTCGTCGGTCAGAACCTCCGACAGATCGACCGGTCCAGCCAACGCCTTCTGTTCGCCCTCGCCCAGTTGTAAATATTCCATGTAGATTTCCCACGCCTCGGGAACGAACTCGCCATGCAGTTCGACGGCCTCGGGCGCTGTGTAATAGGTCTGAACGAGTGCCCAGAACTCCGCGGCGACCGGGTTGTCGCCGAGCGAAGCTGAAGCATACTCGGTCTTGAGCAGCTCGAACGCCTCGTCTGGATTGGTCATCCCGTATGACCAGCCCTTGAGCGTCGCCCGAACGAATTTGGCGAGCAGCTCGGGATCGGCTTCATAGGTTTCCAGCCGCACGGCCAGCGCATCGCCTGGAAACTGGGCAATGACGTCGGGGGTGATCGAGCGAATGGCGAGACCTTGTGCGGGAAGCAAAAGCAGATCACGCTTGGCGCCGGCATAGGCCTGGATGCGCCCTTCTTCAAAGGAGCGCACCGTCGTGGGATCGCCTTCCCCTGCAACCACCAGCCGCACGTCCGATCCTTCGACCAGTCCCGACGAGACGATCGAGGCCCGCGTCATCGGCACTTCACCGCCGGCCAGATCGGACAGCCCGATCGTCAGCCCGGCCATGTCCGCCATCGATTGCACCTCGCTCTCTTCGGGCACAACGATATCGAACGTGTCGGGATAATAGACCTGCATGATCGCCTTGAGCGGGAACCCGCGCTGGACGGTCTGCATCGTTGCAGCCGAGGAAAAGATTCCCCAGTCCACATTGCCGGCAGCCAACTGCCGCGCAGCGTCTGAGGACCCCTTTGAATAGTTGAGCGTAACGTCCAGGCCCTCGTCTTCATAATAACCCATTTCCTGGGCCATGAAGATCGGGAACATCTGGGCGGTCGGACCGCCCTGCGCCGTAACCCCGTTAAAGGGCGTAAGGTCCTGCCCGAAGGCAGCCCCGGCGGTAAGCAGCGCCAAAAGGCTCGTCGAAAGGGCCGCGGCTCCCGCCTTGGCGAGGATATTTGCACCAGTCATTTCTTTGTTCTCCATTTGAAATGTCCCTCCGCGCCGGACTATCCCGGGGGGATGTCCGATCTCGTTCGAAGTCTTGTAAAAAGGGGCCGGCAGCTACACCTGCTGCCAGAATACGATGCGGCTCTCGAGCCACTCGATGAACTGATAGACAGCCAGCGTGAACACCGAGAGCAGGATGATGAGTGAGCTACCCCCCAATCGCTGGACAGATTTCGGCGTAAATTAAGCTACTCGTTGCACCTGCTGGTCGGGTTGGTTTTGCTCAATGCGCTGCCAATAGA